>JBBQXK010000025.1:0-50501 GCA_038209775.1 Rhodobacterales bacterium
CCCTTCTGGCTCTGGCGCAGGGTCTTGCCGTGACGGCGCCCATAGAAATTGCGGCGCGGCGGATTCGGATCGAAGTCAGAAGAAGGTGTGTCGCTCATGGCCAGCGCAGTGCCGCAAGCGCGATGCAACTTCAAGCCCCGATGGCGGTTTCGCAGCCCGCGACGGCCGCAAGTCGTTCCACCGTGGCCAGCCGCGGGCAAATCTTCTGGCATGTAACAAGACACCCCTCAGATCGCGGCGAAGGGGGGTCCGGGGGGCCGGCCCCCCGGCTGTGCCGAAAGGGCCACCCCATGACCCGCACATTCCTCACCCGCAACCCGTCAGTCCTGATCTTCCTCGCGGTCCTCGCACTCTTCACCGTGACCGTGACCGTCCTTGCCGAAGGGTTCGGCATCGGCCTCGTCTCGACCTCCTTCATCAAGGTGCTGGGCAAGACCCTCTGCCTCTGCCTCGTCGCCATCGCGATGGACCTGATCTGGGGCTACGCGGGCGTCCTGTCGCTCGGCCACATGGCGTTCTTCGCGCTTGGCGGCTACCTCGTCGGCATGTGGCTGATGTACGCCCGCACCGAGGAGATTGTGATCGCCTCGCTGGCTGGACAGGCCTTGCCGGTGACGCCCGAGGAGATCAGCATCGGCATCGGCACCCAGATCTTCGGCGTCGTCGGCGGGTCTGAAATTCCCGCCGTCTGGATGTTCGCGCATTCCCTGACCGCGCAATTGATGCTGGTGATCCTCGTCCCGGGCGTTCTTGCCACGATCTTCGGCTGGCTCGCCTTCCGCGCCCGCGTGACCGGCGTGTACCTGTCGATCCTGACACAGGCGATGACGCTGGCCCTCGCCCTTTACCTCTTCCAGAACGACTCTGGCCTCAGGGGCAACAACGGCCTCTCGGGTCTGCAGAACCTGCCGGGCCTTGACGCCGTGCCGCAATCGACGCTGTCGCTCTGGTTCTTCTGGGCCTCGGCCTTTGCCCTTGGGCTCGGCTATCTCATCGTTGCTACCATCGTTTCGGGCAAGTTCGGCTCGGTCATTCGCGCCATCCGCGACGACGAGGCGCGGGTGCGGTTTCTGGGGTACTCGGTCGAGGGGTACAAGCTCTTCCTCTTCACCCTCACCGCCATCATCGCGGCCATCGCGGGGGCGCTTTACTATCCTCAGGCGGGCATCATCAATCCGGCGGAACTGGCCCCCATCGCAAGTATCTACCTCGCCGTCTGGGTCGCCATCGGCGGTCGCGGGCGGCTTTACGGGGCGGTGATCGGGGCGGCCTTCGTGTCGCTTCTGTCATCCTGGTTCACCGGCAGCCGCGCACCGTCGATCAACCTTGGCTTTTACACGATCAACTGGGTTGACTGGTGGTCGGTCGCCTTGGGCCTTGCTTTCGTTGCCGTCACCCTGTTCGCCCCCAAGGGCATCGGCGGCCTTTTCGACCTCTATGCCGGCAGGAAATCCCCTGACCGCCACGGCGCCGACCTTGGTCCTGACAAGGGATCGTTGCAGGAACGCGAGGCCGTGAAATGACCGCCCTTCTCGAGGTCAAGGCCATCTCTGTCACCTTTGACGGCTTTCGCGCGATAAACAACCTGTCGTTCGCCGTGGGCGACGGCGAATTGCGCGCCATCATCGGCCCCAACGGTGCCGGCAAGACCACCTTCATGGACATCGTCACCGGCAAGACCCGGCCTGACAGCGGCTCGGTCATCTGGGGCGAACGCGCCATCAACCTTCTGAAACTGTCCGAGGCACAGATCGCCCGCGCCGGTATCGGCCGCAAGTTCCAGCGCCCGACGGTATTCGAGGATCAGACGGTGGCCGAAAACCTGATGCTTGCGCTGAGGGCCCCCCGGTCGCCCTTTGCCGTCCTCGGCTGGCGCGCCGCCCCCAGCCACCACGCCCGCGTGGCGGACCTTGCGGCGCAAGTGGGCCTTGCCGACGCCCTGCCGCGCAAGTCGGGCGAGTTGTCTCACGGTCAAAAGCAATGGCTGGAAATCGGCATGCTCCTGGCACAGGAGCCGCGCCTTCTCCTTGTCGATGAACCGGCAGCCGGCATGACGCTGGCCGAACGCGAGGCGACAACGGCGCTCCTTGTGGAACTGGCAAAAACCCGGGCTGTCGTCGTGGTAGAACACGACATGGATTTCGTCCGCCGCCTTGATTGCAAGGTCACCGTGCTGCACGAAGGCTCGGTTCTGGCCGAAGGCACCCTCGACCACGTCACACAAAACCGGCAGGTGATTGATGTCTATCTGGGTCGCTAGACCATTCCCCTGCGTTTCTTCTTTGCACAAATACTCCGGGGGGTGCGGGGGGCTGGCCCCCCGTCTTTGGCAAGGGGCCGGACGATGATTGAAACGCATGACCTTACCCTGCACTACGGCGGCGCACAGATCCTGCACGGCATCACCATGAGGGCGAACGCGGGCGAGGTGACCTGCATCATGGGCACCAATGGCGTGGGCAAGACCAGCCTCCTCAAGGCGCTTGCGGGCACGCATCTGCGCACATCCGGCCGGGTTGTGCTGGGCGGCGAAGAGGTGGGCCGTGTCCCAGCCCAGATCATGGCGCGCAAGGGGCTGGCGGTGGTGCCTCAGGGGCGGATGATCTTTCCGCTGCTTACGGTGCGCGAGAACATGGAAACCGCCTATGCCCTGTTGCCCAAATCCGAACACCGCATCCCGGATGAGATTTACGACCTGTTCCCGATCCTGAAATCCTTCCTTCACCGTCGGGGGGGCGATCTTTCAGGGGGCCAGCAACAGCAGTTGTCCATCGCCCGCGCCATGATCATGAAACCCCGGGTGTTGTTGCTCGATGAGCCGACCGAGGGCATTCAGCCCAACATCATCCAGCAGATTGGCCGGGTGATCGAATACCTCAAGGGGCGCGGCGGCATGGCCATCGTGCTGGTCGAGCAGTATTTCGACTTTGCCTATGACCTTGGCGACCGCTTCTATGTGCTGAAACGTGGGCAGGTCGCGATGTCGGGCACCAAGGCCGAGCTGGGCCATGATGCCCTGCGCGCTACTGTGTCGGTCTGACACCTAACGCAAAAGGCCCCGCATCGCGCGGGGCCTTGCACGTAGTGCCGTCAGGTTGCAGGTCAGGCTGACGCCTTCTTGCCCTTCACATTCGCCCAGATGCGCTTGTTGGTCAGGTACAAGAGTACCGACAACAGCCCCAGGAACAGCACCGCAACAAACCCGGTCTGCTTGCGCGCCATCATCTTCGGCTCTGCCGCCCACATCAGAAACGCCGACACATCCGTCGACATCTGGTCCACCGTTGCGACCGTACCATCGGCATAGGTCACCACATCATCCGACAGGGGCGGCGGCATTGCGATCCAGCTGCCCTCGATGGTGGAATGGCCATGCTCGTCCTTGCAGGTATCCGGCACCGCGCCCTTGGCGAAGTACTTGTTGTAATATCCGTCCGATTCGAAATCGGCCGCGCATTCGGGCGGGTCCTCATAGCCGGTGGTGATGGCATGAATGTATTCCGCCCCGCCGATACCCTTGAAGAACTGGTTGATGCCCAGACCGTAAGGCCCGCTGAACCCGGCCCGCGCCTTGGCCATCAGGCTGAGGTCGGGGGCGTTGGCAAGACCGGAGTGCGGAAAGTGGTCGGTCGGCAGACCTTCGCGGTCTTCGCCGGTATCCTTGTCGGTGATGGTGAACTGCTTGGCATAGGCGCGGATCTGGTCTTCCGGCATCGCCGGTCCGCCTTGGTCTGACAGGGACCGGATCGGCACGAACTTCATCCCGTGGCAGGCGCTGCATACCTCGGTGAACACCTGCAGCCCGCGTTGCAACTGCATCTGGTCGAATTTGCCAAACGGGCCTTCATGGGCGAAGGCCACATCGGGAATGTGGATTTCCTTGCCTGCAGCCAAGGCTGCCCCGGACGACAGGGCAACACTGACGGCTAGGCCAAGCGCGATATTGCGGATCATCATTGCTGGTCCTTTCTCACTCGGCCGGCTGGGCGCTGCCGCCCATGGCTGGGGCGCTGCTGCCGTAATGCGCCTTGAAGTCTTCCTCGATTGTCGCAGGCTGCGGCAGCGGCTTTTCGATCACGCCCAGAAGCGGGAGGATGACCAGGAAGTACGCAAACCAGTAGGCCGACGCGATCAGCGAGATCGTTGCATAAGGCTCCTCGGCGGGCATGGCGCCAACCCAGGCGAGCACCACGAAATCGACGCACAACAGCGCGAACCACCACTTGAACATCGGCCGGTACTTGCCTGACCGTACCGACGACGTGTCGAGCCACGGTGCAAGCGCCATGACCACAATCGCCCCGAACATCGCCAAGACCCCAAAGAACTTGGCGTCGACGATGCCGAACGACAGGAACTGCGTGATCTGCACCACCCAGACATCCGCCGTAAACGCCCGCAAGATCGCGTAGAACGGCAGGAAATACCATTCCGGCACGATGTGCGCGGGTGTGCTCAGCGGGTTCGCCTCAAGATAGTTGTCGGGGTGGCCCAGATAGTTGGGCATGAACCCCACGATGGCAAAGAACACCGCCAGAATGACCGCCAGCGCAAACAGGTCCTTCATCACGAAATAGGGCCAGAAGGGCAGCGTGTCTTTCGCGGCATCAGCCTTGGACGTGCGCCGCACCTCGACGCCCGTCGGGTTGTTGTTGCCGGTGGTGTGGAACGCCCAGATATGGACGGCAACCAGTGCCGCAATGACGAACGGCAACAGGTAATGCAGGCTGAAGAACCGGTTCAGCGTGGCATTGTCCACCGCAGGCCCGCCCAACAGCCATTCCTGAATGGTCGGCCCGACGCCGGGGATTGCCCCGAACAGCCCGGTGATCACCGTGGCCCCCCAGAATGACATCTGCCCCCACGGCAGCACATAACCCATGAACGCCGTCGCCATCATCGCCAGGTAGATCAGCATGCCGATGATCCACGTCACCTCGCGCGGGGCCTTGTACGAGCCGTAGTAAAGACCCCGGAAAATGTGCAGGTACACCGCGACAAAGAACAGCGACGCTCCGTTCGCATGCAGATAGCGCATCATGTAGCCGCCGTTCACGTTGCGCATGATGTGCTCGACACTTGCAAAGGCCATGTCCACGTGTGGCGTGTAGTGCATGGCCAGAACGATGCCCGTGATGATCTGCATCGCCAGACAGAAGGTCAGAACGATGCCCCAGATCCACATCCAGTTCAGGTTCTTGGGCGTCGGCACCATGATCGTGTCATACAGCAGGCCGACGATCGGCAGGCGGCTGTAAAGCCACTTTTCGCCACCCGTTTTCGGCTCGTAATGATCGTGCGGAATTCCGGCCATTTTGGTCTCCCTTACCCGAGCTTGATGGTGACGTCGTCGGTGAATGCCGCCAAGGGCACCGGCAGGTTGCGCGGTGCCGGGCCTTTGCGGATGCGGCCCGAGCTGTCGTAGTGCGACCCGTGGCAGGGACAGAACCAGCCGCCGAAATCCCCCGCACCGTCGCCGATGGGCACACAGCCAAGGTGGGTACACACCCCCATCATCACCAGCCATTCGCCCGCCTCATCCAGCGTGCGGTTGGCGTCGCTGGCATCGGCTGCGGGCTTGTTCGCGTTCTCGGCCAGAGGGTCGGGCAGGTCGGTAAGGGCGGTATCGCGTGCCGCCGTGATCTCTTCCTCGGACCGTCGGCGGATGAACACGGGCTTGCCCAGCCATTTCACCGTCAGTTGCGTGCCAACCTCAACCGCCGACACATCAACGAAGATCGACGACAAAGCCTGCACATCCGCCGACGGGTTCATCTGGTTTACCAAGGGCCAGACGGCCGCACCTGCGGTCACAACGCCGGCCCCGGCGGTGGCATAGTACAGGAAATCGCGGCGGCTGCCTGCGGGATGTTCTGCGTTGGACACGGGGGCAATCTCCTTGGCTTCGTCGTGCGGCTGGCGACCCGATACATCAAAAAGATGGCAGTCACCTGCCTTTGAGGACGGGGTTCTAGCCCGATGCCCCGCGCGCGTCCAGCGGACAAACCCGCGCAGTTGGCCAATTCACGCGCCCCGAAGGCGGAATCGCGCGGGCTGTGCTGCCATCATGCCGAAATGTCGCAGTTCTGTGAGGGTTTGGCTCTCCAAACACGTCACGCAGACGCCACCAGCCGCCACGCCAATCCGGCGGCCACGGTGACAAAGAACACCCCTGCAACACCCGACAGAATCCATCCCCGCCGCTGATAGAACCGCAGCGCGGCCTCGGTCGAAAACAGCGTGGCATAGACGGCATGGATGGTCGCCGACAACCCCATTGCCCCCAGACACAGCACCCCGATGTCCAAAAGCCCCGCCCGCGCCACCGGAAACACCGACAACACCGCCAGCCAACTGGTCAACGCCTTGGGGTTCATCACATTCACCGCGAGCGACCGCAGGAAGGCCATGCGCATCCCCGCCGCCCGGCCACCTTGTGCCAGCGCGCGCCCCTGTCCCCGGAACCCGGCCAGTGCCGCCCGCAGATAGCGCCAGGCGAAACTGCACAGCAGTGCCAGCGCCACCAGCGTCAGAACCACCTGCGCAGGCGGCCACAGCGCAAACAACGCCGACATCCCGAACGACATCCCAAGGCACCACAGCCCGATGCCGATCCCCACCCCCGCCGCCGACGCCATCCCGGCGCTTCGGCCGCCGTTCATCGCGGTGGTGATCGTGTTGATGACGTTCGGGCCGGGTGAAGCGATGTTCACCCCCAGAAACGCCCAGACCCCAAGGAACTCCGCCAGCGGCAACACTGCCGCCTACCCCGGCGGCTCTGTTGCCTTCACGCTGTCGCGGACGGCCATCGCTGCGGCAAACGCCGCAAGACCAGCCCTCCCCTCGCGCCATCCCCGCGCCCCGTGGCGCAGGTCAAGATAACCCAAGGCCGCCGCCACCGCGATCTGCCCCATGCACAAAGGGCCCGCCAGATGCGAAAGCCAGCGCTCCTCCAGCGCGTCCAGGGCGCGGGCGACCTTGTCCCATTGCGCCTCGACCCAGGGGGAATGCTGCCGCTCTTCGGGCCGCACGCGCGTCTCGTAGACCATCAGCAGCGCCGCATCCAGAATCCCGTCCGCCGTCGCCTCCAGAACCAGCGTGTCCCACAGGCGCGGGGCGGGCGGGTACAGACCGGCGCGGAACCGGTCATCCAGATAGCGGCAGATTACCCGGCTGTCATACAGCGCCGGCCCGTCGTCGCGTTCCAGCGCCGGCACCTTGCCAAGGGGGTTCTGCGCCACCGGCAGCGACCCCGGATCAAGCGGCGTGCCGGTGGCCGCAACCAGCGTCACCTCGCCCGCCCGCCCCGCCTCCAGCAAAAGGATCATCACCTTGCGCACATAGGGCGAGTTTGCCGAATGATACAGCTTCATGCCTCAACTCCGCCCATTCATCTTTGCCTCAAATATCCCCGCCGGAGGCTTCTGCCGCAGGCCCCGGGGGCAGGCGGCGCAGACGCAGGCGCCCGATTGCCGCCAGATCCACCTCCACTCCGCCACCCTGCCAGCGGATCACCCGGCGCAGTCGCAGGCCCGCATTGCGTTGCCCCGTACGGTCAGCGGGGGCATGCGTCGCCAGCCCCTCGTCCATCCCGTCCAGCGCCTCTTCGGCGCGCTGATCGGTGCGGCCCACCTCGGTGACGCGCGCAACGGTCCGGCGCACCGCCCAGACGGCAGCCGTGACAAGGCCCGCGCGAAGGGCAAACAAGGCCACAGGGGCAAGCGGCAGGGGCATCGGCGACACTCCTTGAATTGACATAGCCGATGCTAGGACGCGCCCCATCCCGTGTAAATGCCGCAAACCTCTGGCACGGGAACGAAAACCTGTGCATTCTTGCCCCGATACCGCACCATGGGGACCACAGCCGATGCCCGCGACCACCGCCCTGAACCTGCCCGAGGCCGACCCCCTTGACCCCGACATTGCCGCCTATTTCGCGAAATGCACCGAAAAGCTGGGCCTGATTCCCAATGTCCTGCGTGCCCATGCCTTTGACCAGGACAAGCTGCGCGCCTTCATGGGCCTGTACAACGACCTGATGCTGGCGCCTTCGGGCCTGACCAAGACGGAGCGCGAGATGATCGCGGTGGCGGTTTCGGCACAGAACGAATGTGCCTATTGCCTCACCGCCCACGGGGCAGCGCTGCGGCACCTGACGGGCGACCCGGGCCTGTCGGAAACCATCGCGCAGAACTGGCGCGTGGCCGACCTGCCGCCGCGCCAAAGTGCCATGCTGGCCTTTGCGGTCCGGCTGACCAACGCGCCCGCCGAAACCGGTAAAGCCGACCGCGCGGCGCTGCGCGATGCTGGCTTTTCCGACCGCGACATCTGGGACATCGCTGCGGTGGCGTCATTCTACAACATGTCGAACCGGCTGGCCGCAGCGGTCGAGATGGTCCCCAACCCCGAATATCACGGCATGGCCCGGTAAGGCAGGTCTGGCGCATCACACGCCCCGGGTCGCCAGGCCAGAAGCCGGGGCAGCGTCGGCTAATCCCGTCCGCGCTAAGACAGGGCCACCGGGCGTTGCCAGACCAAAGGGCCGCCAGCAACAGCCCCTTGTCGTGAACCGCGACCCGGGCGTTGCTGTTGGCCGCGTGGTGGACGCTTGCCGCCCCAGCCCCCAGACAGGCCGAAACCGATTTCGGGCTGGGAAACTTTGTCCGGGTTGTATTCACCGCTGTCGCCCACTCCGAGAACCATTTCGGCGTGGCGCGCTACCTGGACAAGTAACCATTCTTCTTAAGTAGCGCGATTGCTGGTGCCCGGCTGGTGTTGAACCACAAGCTTCGCCGCAGCGGCAGCAATGCCGCCCTTGATGTGGGCCGTCTGCATTTCAGGCGCATCCTCGGGTCAAAGGTGTGTCGCAAGACGACCTTTTGCGCCGGTCAGAAGGATCGCCCAGATCCGCCACGGCGGCTGAACGCCGGACGGTCGACTGTGTTGCCCTGCTGATCGGCAAGGTTTGCGGCGCGCGCGCGTTCTTCGGTAAGGGAACGTCGTGCCGTCGTCCTGCGCGCTTCGGTTTGCCGGAATGCACGCGGCGCTTTTGGCGCTCGTTCAAGATGCACTTCGGGCATTCTGGCTGCCGCCCTATGGTATCTGCGCGTCGCCCGGCGCCGCGGCCGCGCCCTTACCCTCAAGCGCCGATGGGGTTGGCGGCGGGCCGTTCCAATCCGGTACGGGGTGCAACCACAACTCCACCCGCCGGTTGATGTGACGGCCCGAGGCGGTGGTGTCGCAGGCCATCGGCAGCGCCTCGCCAAAGGCATCGACGGTGGGAAGTTCACGGTCGTGCAGATCGGGGGCAATCTGGGCCAGTGATGCGCGCACCGCCTCGGCCCGGCTTTGCGACAGGGCAAGGTTGGTATCGGCCGCCCCCGATCCGTCCGAGAAGCCCGCAAAGGACAGCGCAAACCCGTCAAACGCCCGCGCGCCGATCAGGCGGGCCAGATGCGCCAGATTGTCCTGCGATGCCGCGTCCAGCCGGGTTGAGCCATCCTCGAACCGGAAGGTCAGCGACAGACGTTCGCCCCCCGTCATCGCGGCTGCAAGGCGTTGCAGGTCGCCCAGCGACACCTCGGGCCCGGCGCTGCGGATTGCACCCAACAGGCGCTGCCCGTCGCCGGTCAGGGGCGCGCGGGTCGGGCGGCGGTCGATGTAGCCTGCGGCGGCAATGGTTGTCTGGGCGGCATCGGTCGCCAGAAACTCCAGGAATTCACGGGTGATAAGCGGCATCCGGCGGCGCGGGGACAGAAGATAGATCGGCACCGCAAGGGGATAGTCCCCGGCCTTGACCGCCAGTGTCGTGGCCGGCAGCGGGAAATCGCAACTGTCGGTCAGGGGCAGCACACGCGCGGCACCGATGTCGGCACGCCCCGACAGCGCCAGTGCCCAGGGGTCGCGGGCGACGGCGGCAGCCAGCGTAACAGCGTCGGGGTGCCGGATTTCGGCCGGCATGTCGCCGCCCAGCCGCGCCTCGACAGCACCTTGCAGCGCCACATCCTTTGACAGTGCGTGCAAAACGATGGGCATGTCGGGGCCGCCCAGATCGCGCCAGTTCGTCACCTCGCCGGTCAACGCGCGGGCAAGATCGGTCGAGCGGACCTGTGTCACCGGATTGTCGGTGGCGACCAGCGCGACCAGCGCCTCGTTCGCCAGCACCCGAGCGCTCATCGCATCGTTGGACAGGGGTGCGACGATCAGGTCGGCGCGCCCTTCGGTCACGCGCTGGCTGGCCTCAACCGGGCTGGCGGGGGTGAAGGTGAAGGTGCCAAGGGGTTCCGACGTGACCGGATCGGCAATTGTCGCGGTATAACCGGCGGTGCGATCCTCGGCATAGGTCAGCCCCCGGCTGACCGCAAACGCCGCAACAAGCCCGGGCAACAGGGCAAGCGCGGGTTCGGCGGCGCCGGTGATGCGGATGGCCGCGAAGGGCGCGCTCAGTACCGGGCAGGCAGGGCCGTCGCACAGCACGCCTGCGGCATCGACGGTCAGGACGCCATAGACCGTGTCCAGCCGGTAGAATTCGCCGTCAAACCCAAGAAGATCGCCCTGCAGGGACAGACCGCCGTCCAGTGCGGTCAACGTTGCATCCTGGGCCCGGGCACCCCCCGCCCAGACCAGTGCCAGCACTGCCGCGACACGCCAGACCGCTTTCATGACCCCCTGCCGCGAACCTACTCTGCGGCGGCAGTTGTCATCCCGGCGAGTAGATTGTTCAACACCAAAAAGTCGCCGACCGCTGTGCAATCCGGCATCGCCAGCGTGATGTCGACGCTCGCGACCGCTCCTGCGCGTGATTCCAGCGTCTCGCCCAGAATCTCGCGGTTGCAGGTGGCCTCGGTCACCGGCGCCTCGACGTCGATTGCAATGTCGGCAGTTTTCGCAGGCCAGGTATAGACTTCGGCCAGCATTGGCAGATCGACCGTTGCATCACCCAGCGGTATCATCCAGCCAGTTGGCGCATCTGCCTGACCATTGGCGCCGGCATGCACATGGCCCGGGGTGCCAAAGGCAGCACCGTCCAGATAGGCGTTCACTCCGAAACGGTCATCGCCAATCCACTGCACCGCGAACCGCTGCACGCCCGAAAGATCGACCGGCGACGCACCAAGGGCAATCTTGCCATCCGGGAACATCGCCGAAACCTCGCCTTTGGCGTCCATCGCGGGCAGGGCCGTGAACAGCGCGCCGCCGGTCGAGGTGCGGCCCGTCACCGCCAGCCCGCCGTGGCGCAGCACGACCCGGGTTGAAGGCGCGCAAGGTGACAGCAGGGTAAGATCGAGCATGCCATTGGCACCCGCCAGCACATCCAGCGTAACGCGGCAGGCATCGGCCTGTTCGGCGGGTGCGGGCGGCGCAGCGACGGGTGGCGCGGCAGCGGGCGGCGATTTTTCGGGTGTGAAGGACGCAGGCGCGACTGGTGGTTTTGCCACTGGCGGCACCGTCTGCGGATCGGTCAGGGCCGCCGATTGCAGCGGCAGCACGCTTGCGTTTGCCACAGCGGCGGGCGGCGTACTGTCCGGTGGCGCCGTGGCCGCGAGCGGGATGATCCCGGTGGGCTGCGCCTCGGCCGCCTCGGCGACCTGGCTTTCGGCCTTGCCGGATTTGCCAGATTGCACCAGATGGCCCGCACCCAGAGCGACCGCCAGTGTGGCGACCCCCAGCGTGATCTTGCGTTTCTTGTCCATGACCCAACTCTCCGCCAATGACCCCATCAGGTTTATCGCGGGGAATGGGGGCTCCAGCGTGGCAAAAGCGGGGATTGTTTCCGGCAGCCGGGGCAATCCTGCCCCGGCTTTGCCATGATTGGATCAGGCCAGTTTGCCATGGCAGTGCTTGAACTTCTGCCCCGATCCGCAGGGGCAGTCGTCGTTCCGCCCGGGGTTGCCCCAGGTTGCAGGGTCGGCCTCATCAAACCCGGCCAAGCGAAGCCCGGCCGCCGTCGGCGCGGCCACCTGCACGGGTTCGGGGGCGGGTGCCGCCTCAGGCCGGTTCTGGGCCACAAACTGCGCCATCATCGACTGTTGTTCGGCATCCGACAGCGGCCGCACCATGGCAAGGCGCTGCGTCACGTCCTGGCGAAGCGTGTTCAGCATCGTCTCGAACAGGGCAAAGCTTTCGTTCTTGTACTCGTTCAACGGATCGCGCTGCGCATAACCCCGGAACCCCACGACCGAGCGCAGATGTTCCAGCCGCAAGAGATGCTCGCGCCATTTGGTGTCGATGGTCTGCAAAAGCACCTGCTTTTCGATGGACCGCATCGTCTCGGCCCCGAAACCGGCGGTCTTCTCGGTCATCATGGCGTTTGCTGCCTCGGCCACACGGGTGCGCAGGGCCTCTTGGTCAACGCCCTCTTCGGCGGCCCAATCGGCCACCGGCAGATCAATCCCCACGCGGTCGATCAGGGCGGCCTTCAGGCCGGGCATGTCCCACTGGTCGGGATAGGATTTCGGCGGCATGTGGAAATCGACAAGATCGTCGATCACCTGCAGACGCATGTCCTCGGTGATCTCGGACAGGTCTTCGGTCTCCATGATCTCGCGACGCTGGCCGAAGATGACCTTGCGCTGGTCGTTCATCACGTCATCGAATTTCAGAAGCTGTTTGCGGATGTCGAAGTTGCGCCCCTCGACCTTGGCCTGGGCCTTTTCCAGCGATTTGTTGACCCAGGGGTGAACGATGGCCTCGCCTTCCTTCATCCCCAGCGACGACAGCACCCGGTCCAGCCGTTCCGACCCGAAGATGCGCATCAGGTCATCTTCAAGGCTCAGAAAGAACGACGACCGCCCCGGATCGCCCTGACGGCCCGAACGGCCGCGCAACTGGTTATCGATGCGGCGTGATTCGTGGCGTTCGGTGGCCAGCACATACAGACCCCCGGCAGCAATCACGCGGGCCTTTTCCTCGGCATGTTCCGCCTCGATGCGGGCGCGCACTTCGTCGGGGTGCAGGTGCGGATCGGCGGTGATTGCCTGCATCACCAGCATCTCGACGTTGCCGCCCAACTGGATGTCGGTGCCGCGACCGGCCATGTTCGTGGCAATGGTGACCGAGCCGAACCGGCCCGCATCGGCCACGATCTGTGCCTCTTGTTCGTGCTGGCGGGCGTTCAGGACGTTGTGCGTGATGCCTGCCGCCTTGAGAAGGCCCGACAGGAATTCCGATTTCTCGATGGACGTGGTGCCCACCAGCAAGGGCTGACCCTTGTCATGCGCCTCGTGGATGGCCTTGACGATGCCTTCGAATTTCTCGCGGCCCGTGCGGTAGACCTGATCGTGTTCATCTTTGCGCATGACAGGCTTGTTCGTCGGCACCTCGACCACGCCCAGACGGTAGATTTCCGCAAACTCTTCGGCCTCGGTCGCCGCCGTGCCGGTCATGCCGGCCAGCTTCTGGTACAGGCGGAAGTAGTTCTGGAACGTCACCGATGCCAGCGTCACGTTTTCGGGCTGAATCTGCACGCCCTCTTTCGCCTCGATGGCCTGATGCAACCCGTCCGACAGGCGACGCCCGCGCATCATGCGCCCGGTGAATTCGTCGATCAGCATCACCTCGCCGTCGCGCACGATGTATTGCTGGTCCTTGTTGAACAGCTTGTGCGCGCGCAGACCTTGGGTGATGTGGTGAACCAGCGTGGTGCTTTCGGGGTCATACAGCGACTGACCCTCGGGCAAGAGACCCAGTTCCGCCACCCGACGCTCGATAAACTCGTTGCCCTCCTCGGTGTAGGTGACGTTGCGGGTCTTTTCGTCCAGCTTGAAATGCTCGGGCGTCAGTTCCGGGATGATGGCGTTGACCTTGACGTACAACTCACTGCGGTCCTGGCTGGGGCCGGAAATGATCAGCGGCGTGCGCGCCTCGTCGATCAGGATGCTGTCAACCTCGTCCACAATGGCAAAGAAATGCCCGCGCTGGTTCATCTCTTCGATGGACCCCTTCATGTTGTCGCGCAGATAGTCGAAGCCCAGCTCGTTGTTGGTGGCATAGGTAATGTCGGCGCGGTACGCGGCCTTTTTCTCGGTGTCGGGCTGATAGGGATAGACGACGCCGGTGGTCAGCCCCAGTGCCGCATAGACCTTGCCCATCCATTCCGCATCGCGCTTGGCGAGGTAGTCGTTGACGGTGACGATATGCACGCCCTTGCCCGCAAGCGCGTTCAGATAGGCGGGCAAGGTCGCCATCAGGGTCTTGCCCTCACCCGTCTTCATCTCACTGATATTGCCTTGATGCAGGAAGATGCCGCCCTTCAGTTGCACATCGAACGCGCGCAGGCCCAGGGCACGACGCGCTGCCTCGCGGCAGTTGGCAAAGGCTTCGGGCAACAGCGAATCCAGACTTTCGCCCCCTTGCGCCCGCATCGACAGGGCCTGCGTACGGGCCTTTATGTCGTCATCGCTCAGCGCCTGAAAATCGGGCTCCAGCGCATTGATCGCGGCGACCAGCGGGCGCACCGATTTGACCTTGCGGTCGTTCGGCGAGCCGAACACCTTTTTCGCAAGCGTTCCCAGACCCAGCATGTTTTCTCCCCGGGGCATCCCGTTCACGTCAGAACACCTGACATGATCGTGTGAGGGTATGGCCTTGCCCGCTTTGGCCGGTTTCCCTAAGAAAGTCCGGGAATGGCAACGGCTCTGCCCCCGCTTCACGCGACTTGCGCGATGTAAGGGGCGGACTTGGGTAAGTCAACGTAGCACGCGGCGTGGCCCGACCGACGGCCCGATCAAAGGATAGAGAGATGATGAAACGCTTGGCCCTTGCGGCCCTGATGCTGGTGCCGGTCGCGGCGTTGGCCGAGGATGCGACGGCGGACACGGTGGTGGCCACGGTGAACGGCACCGCGATCACCCTGGGCCACATGATCGTGCTGCGCGAAGGGCTGCCTGCGCAGTATCAGTCGCTGCCCGATGACGTGCTGTTCAAGGGCATTCTCGACCAACTGGTGCAGCAGGTGGCGCTGGAACAGGCGATGGAGGGCAAGCTGACCAAGCATGACATGCTGGCCGTCGAGAACCAGCGGCGCGGCATGGTGTCTGGGCTGGCGCTTCAAGGTGTGATCGCGGCGGCGGTGACAGATGCGGCCCTGCAGGCGGCCTATGACGCGCGGTTCAAGGATGCAGCCCCCCTGACCGAGTGGAACGCCAGCCACATTCTGGTGGACAGCGAGGATCTTGCAAAAGACCTCAAGACCCAGATCGACAGCGGCGCGGATTTCGCCGAGCTTGCCAAGGCAAACTCGTCCGACGGGGCGGCGGCCAATGGCGGGTCTCTGGGCTGGTTTGGCGCGGGCATGATGGTCAAGCCGTTCGAAGATGCCGTGGTAAAGATGAAGGTGGGCGAGGTTGCGGGCCCGATCCAGACGCAGTTCGGCTGGCATCTGGTCAAGCTGAATGAGACCCGCGTCGCATCGGCCCCGTCGCTGGACGACCTGCGCGAAGAGCTTGCCACCGAGATCGAACAGACGGCGGTTCAGGCCCATGTCGATGGTCTGGTGGCAAAGGCAACCGTCACCCGCCCCGGCGAGGGGATTGACCCGGCCACCCTGCGCGACGCAACACTGCTGGACAAATAGCAGGGGGCGGGAATGGGCAAGACCGACTGGAAGGCCAAAGCCAAGGCGCTGAAGAAAGACATCAAGGTCCTGCGCGCGGCGCAGGCCCCGGTTGCCATGGTGTCGAGGGCCGCAAAACCCGTGTCGCCCCTTGCCCCCGCCGGGGGTTTTCCCGCCCTGCCCCGCATCGCGGGTGCGTTCTTTGCCGCCGTCGAGGCCGGGGTGCGTTACAAGAACCGGCGTGACGTGATGCTGGTGCATCTGGTGCCGGGCACGACGGTGGCGGGTGTCTTTACCCGGTCATCGACGCGGGCGGGGTGCGTGCGCGATTGTCAGGCCAAGCTCGCGCTCAAGGGGACCGAGACGACAGGTGCGGCCATCGTCGTGAACTCGGGCAACTCGAACGCCTTTACCGGGGCGGCGGGGGATCGTTCGGTGGCCGAGATCTGTGCCGCCACCGCCACGGCGCTGAACCTGCCGGCCGCGCGTGTGTTCACCTCGTCCACCGGCGTCATCGGCGAACCCCTGCCCCACGACCGCATCATCACCGCCCTGCCCGCCCTGACCGCCGCCCTGACCGAAGATGCCATTGGCATGGCGGCCGAGGCGATCATGACCACGGACACCTTCGCCAAAGGGGCCTCGGCCGTGGTGCAGACGGCAAATGGCCCCGTCCATATCGCAGGTATCGCCAAAGGGTCGGGCATGATCGCGCCCGACATGGCGACGATGCTGGTCTACATCTTCACCGACGCCCGGATCACCGCGCCGTCGCTGCAAAAGGTGCTGTCAGCGCAGGTGGATGATACGTTCAACGCCATCACCGTGGACAGCGACACCTCAACCTCGGACGCACTTTTGCTTTGTGCCACGGGTCAGGGGCCGGTGGTGCGGGGGCGCGGTCTTGCCACCTTTGGTGCCGCCTTGAAAGGGGTCATGCGCGATCTTGCCATTCAGGTGGCGCGCGACGGTGAAGGGGCGACCAAGCTGATCGAGGTGCGGGTGACGGGCGCCTCTTCGGCACCTGACGCCCATATGGTGGCCATGGCCATCGCCAACTCGCCCCTGGTCAAGACTGCCGTGGCGGGAGAAGACCCGAACTGGGGCCGCATCGTGATGGCGGTGGGCAAATCCGGGGCGCAGGCCGACCGCGACCGCCTGTTGATCCGTTTCGGCGATATCCTTG
This sequence comes from Rhodobacterales bacterium, assembly GCA_038209775.1. Taxonomy (GTDB): domain Bacteria; phylum Pseudomonadota; class Alphaproteobacteria; order Rhodobacterales; family Rhodobacteraceae; genus JBBQXK01. Next base: position 16,740 of record JBBQXK010000025.1, read on the forward strand.
TGGCCGAAAACGGCGCGCGGGCAGCCGGATATGACGAGGCGACAGCTGCGGCCTACATGAAACAGCCCGAACTGGTGATCGCCGTGGATCTGGGCCTCGGACAGGCCGCCCGCACGGTCTGGACCTGCGACCTCACGCACCGCTACATCGACATCAATGCCGATTATCGGTCCTGATCCGGGCGGACAGCGGAGCCACAGGACCAGTTCCGGCCGTCTCTGGCTCGGGCCAACCGCAGGCAATCGTCGATCAGCATCCCCGGCCCGCCAAGGCCCTTGAAACGAGGTGCGCCTTATGTCGCCCAAAATGCCCCGCTCGAAGCATGGGCAGCAACGCATTTCCTGCCACACGGCACCGATCCACATCAGATCGTGCCAGACCAGCCGTTCGCGGCGATGCTCGACCGCGCCCCGAAAGCCCGCTTTCGCCCCAGCAGCAGATACCCTCGCCGGTCTTGATCTTGACCAGCATTCAGTTGCTACGCAGGTAAATCTTTTCGGCGGGAAAAGCACTATTGACCGGCGCGGCATGGGGTTGAGCTGATCCCGGCGCCAAAAAGCCCCACCCCGCACCCGAGGCCCATGCGTGCGCTGACTGCTGCGCCCTGCCTGACCAACCAGCGAACGCAGGCGACACCGCTCAGGCCAGCAGGGCCTGCGCCGTGTGTTCATCCGTGATCAGGGTCGTCGGGGCCAGCGTCCGCAATGACGCGCGTATCGCCACCAGCTTGTCCCGCCCGCCGGAAATCAGCACCCGTTCCGGCGTCCGGCGCAGACGCATCAGGTTGGCCGAGATGACGCGGTTGTTCACCTCATGGGCCACCAGATCGCCCGCCTCGTCGATGAAGTTGTACAAGACATCCCCCACCGCGCCCGCGTCAATCAGCGACCGGCGGTCGGCTTCGCTGATGTACCCGGTGCGGTAGCTGGTGGTCATGTTGGAAATGCCACCCACGGACAAAAGCGCCACATCCAGATTGTCCGCCATCTCGAAAATCGCCGCCAGACCACAGCGTTCCAAGAGGGCGTGCCGTGTCTCGGGGCTGTCCACGACGGCAGGCGCGGGGATGAGAAAGCCTTCGGCCTGATACAACTCGGCAAACTGCCAGGCGAATTCGGCCGGATTGAACCTGCGTGCTGCAGCGATCCCGCCCAACAGCGAGATCACGCGGAAATCGTCCAGCGTGGCCCCGGTGATGAACGGCAGCGTGTTGTACAGCGTGCGCCCCCAGCCCACCCCCACCGTCATGCCCGACTTCATCAGCCCCGAGATGAAGTTTCCCGCCGCCGCCGCGATCACCTTCACGGGGTCGCCGTCGGCGTCGGAAAAGGGCGCAATGATGACGCGCGCAATCGCAAAGCGCGTCTCAACCGCCCGCTCCATTTCCACAAGGTCGGCCAGCGGGGCGGAAATCGTCACCCGCACCTCGTTGCGGCGCTTGGCGTCGGCCAGAAGCCGCACCACCATTACCCGGTTGATGCCCAGTTGCGTGGCGATGTCGTTCTGGGTCAGCCCTTCGACATGATACAGCCAGACCGCACGGGCGCGCAGGCGGTCGGTTTCACTCTGGGGGCCTGTGGCCTGAAGTGCCGGCTGCATGTGCGGTCCCTGCTGGCGCTGTCATCCCTCGGGCATTCCGGATGCCGCGAGGTGCCGGGCCATGATGCGGGCGACACGGTCGGGGCATTCGATCTGCGGAACATGTCCCGCACCCGCCAGAAGATGAATAGCGAAATCGCCGGTGACGGCAAGCGCCTGCCGGAACGGCAGGATATGATCCTGCCGCCCCCAGATCACGCAAGTCGGCGCGGCAACGCGGCCAAGTGCGGCGCTAAGGTCAAACGACTGCACGCCATCGGGAAACAGCGCATCCGCCATCGCGGCCTGCACCGCCCGCAGGGCGGGGTCGGTGCGCAGCTTCATCGCGGCCATCGCGTAGTCGTCGCTGATGCCGTCCGACGTGGCCGTCAATCGCCGCAGCCACGGGGCAAGGCTTTCGACGCGGCTGGCGCGGGTGATGCCGTTCAGGGCGGCGCCGTCAATCTCGGGGCCGAACCCCGCCGGGGCAATCAGCGTCAGGCTGGCCACCCGGCGCGGGCGGATGTCACTGATGGCCAGCGCCAGTGCGCCCCCCAGCGAATGGCCCACAAGATGGACCGGACCCGCATCCCGGGTTACGTCATCAAAGGCTTCGACCATCATCCGCGCCAGATCGGCAAAGCTGCGCAACTGGCGGCGGGGGGATCGGCCGTGGCCGGGCAGGTCGATGCGGATCAGCGTTTGCTGTGGGCCGAGGGCCTTTTCCAGAGGTGCCCAGCTTTGGCTGTCGGCTGTAAGGCCGTGGATAAGGACGATGGGCGTGCCGGTGCCATTGCGGCGGCTGATATGGAGTGGGCCGGATTGAGGCGACCAGTCGCCATAGGTACTGGCATGGCCAGCGCCCGCGACATCATCCCGCTGCACCCGGCCCAGCGGCCCGGTCCCCTGCACGTCCGACAGGGCGATCCCCCGGCTTTGCGCCAACGCCCGCGCCGCAGGCGTGGCCCTGATGGCCGCGTCGTCGGCTTCGGGCTCGGGTTCGGCGGCCATCGGCGCGGCTACCGGGGCAGACACGGCGGTCATCACCGGCGTGGCGGCGGCGGCACCGCTGGCCGGACGTGCAACGACCGTTTCGCCGGGCGCATAGATCCAGGCCACGATGCTGCCCACCGCCACCTTGTCACCGGAAGCCGCCGCGATGTGGTGCAGGGTGCCCGAGGCCGGGGCCTCGACCTCCATCGCGGCCTTGTCGGTCTCGATGTCGAACAGCGCTGCCCCTTTGGTGACGGCCTGCCCCTCGGCCACATGCCAGACGGCCAGCGTGCCGTGTGTCATGTCCATGTCGACCTTAGGCAGGATCACCTCGACCGGCATGTCAGACCTCGCGTCGGGCCAGACGGCGGGCGGCTTGGGCAATCGTATCCACCTGCGGCACCGAGGCGCGTTCCAGATCTGGGTTGTAGGGCACCGGCGCATCGGCGGCCCCCAGCCGGATGATCGGCGCGTCGAGGAAATCGAAGGCGTCGCTTTCGGCCACCATGGCGCTTATCTCGGCCCCGACCCCGAACGCCTTGACGCCTTCATAGACCACCATCAGCCGGCCGGTCTTTCGCACCGAAGCGAGGATCGTGTCGCGGTCGATGGGGCGGATGCTGCGCAGGTCGATCACCTCAGCACTGATGCCCTCTGCCGTCAAAGCCTCGGCCGCCTCAAGCGCGCGATGCAGCATGATCGACCCCGCAACGATGGTCAGATCAGAGCCCGTGCGCCGCACCAGAGCCTTGCCGATGGGGGTCATGTAGTGCCCGGCGGGCACATGACCGCGCATCTTGTACAACAGCTTGTGCTCAAAGATCATCACCGGGTCGGGGTCGGCGAGGGCGGCCAGCAGCATCCCCTTGGCATCTTCGGGGGTGCTGGGTTGCAGCACCTTCAGCCCCGGCACATGGCCGAACCACGCCTCGATGCTCTGGCTGTGCTGGGCAGCAGCCCCCGTGCCCGATCCCGAAGGCATGCGGAAAACCACCGGCACCGACGCCTCGCCCCCGAGCATGTAGCGCAGTTTCGCGGCCTGATTGACGATCTGTTCCATCGCGAGCATGGCGAAATCGGAGAACTGGAATTCGAAGATCGGCTTAAGGCCGGTCAACGCCGCCCCCACCGCCACGCCCGCCCCGCCTAGTTCGGAAATCGGTGTGTCCATCACCCGGTCAGGGCCAAAACGGTCCACCAGATCCAGCGTCACCTGAAACGCACCGCCATAAACGCCGATATCCTCACCCATCAGGATTACCGTCGGATCAGCCTCCATCGCCATCGCCATCGCCTCGCGGATCGCCTCGGCGTAGGACATGGTGCGCGTGGTCTGATCGGGGCTGACGGCGTTCATCCGAAGGCCCCGGCGTAGACATAGCGGGTGACTTCACTGATGTCGGGCGCGGGGCTGGCCTTGGCAAAGGCGATGCCCGCCTCCACCCCGGCCACCGCCTCGGCGGCAATCGCATCGGCGCCTGCCTCATCGGTGATGCCATGGGCGATCAGGTCGGTGCGGAAACGGGCGATGGGGTCGCGGGCCATCCAAGCTTCGATCTCGTCCTTGGTGCGATAGCGGTTACGGTCGGATTTGGAATGGCCGCGCCAACGGTAGGTCATGTTCTCGACCAACGAAGGCCCGTCACCGGCACGGGCGCGCAGGATGGCATCATGCACCGCCTCGGCCACGGCCGAGAAATCGTTGCCGTCGACAGTGATGCCCGGCATCGCATAACCCGCCGCCCGGTCGGAAATCTGTGCGACCGCCGTTGAACGGGCGGTTGAGGTGGACATGCCATAGCCGTTGTTTTCACAGACGAAAATCACTGGCAGCTTCCAGACCGAGGCCATGTTCAATGCCTCGTGAAACGCCCCCTCGTTGTTCGCGCCGTCGCCAAAGAAGCACACCGTCACATCCGACTTTCCCAGTCGTTTCGCCGACAACGCCGCACCCACGGCAATCGGCAACCCGCCCCCCACGATGCCGTTGGCCCCGAGGTTCCCGGTTTTCACGTCCGCAATGTGCATCGACCCGCCGCGCCCGTGGCAATACCCGGTTTCCTTGCCGAAGAATTCCGCGAACATCCGGCCCACGTCGGCCCCCTTGGCGATGCAATGGCCGTGGCCGCGATGCGTTGAGGTGATCTTGTCGTTGTCGGTCAGTTCCATGCAGGTGGCCATGGCACTGGCCTCTTGCCCGATCGACAGGTGCATGGTGCCGTGGATCAGACCCCGGGCGTAGCTGTCCTCGGCCCCCTCTTCGAACCGGCGGATCAGGTACATCCGCCGCAGCGCCTCGCGCAGGCGGTCGGGTGCATAGGTGCGGATGGCGAAGGGGCGGTTGTCGTCCATCACGCCAGACCCAGCATCGCGTCCTGACGTGCGCGCAGAACGGCGATCTTGCTGTCGGCGGGGACGGCGGTGTTGGCGCGGGTGATGAGCGCGCCCTTTGGAATCGGGGCGGTGACCTTGGCACCCTGTAGCAACCCACACGGGATCGCCCCGGCGTGGCGGGCGTCACCCACCGTCATGATCCATGCGCGATAGCAATACTCGCCGATCTGGTCCAGCGTGTCACCCACCGCCAGATCGCGCTTGGCCACCGCCGCTACCTCGGCCACGGGGCGGGCCATCGGCACCATGTCGGCCTTGCCGTACAGGACGGCGCGGGCGCAGGTCAGTGGCACCTCAAGCGAGGTCAGGTGATAGGGGCGGAAGAAGGTGAAGTAGGGGCCTTTGCCCATCTTGAGGTCTTCCATCCGCTCGCGGATGCGGGGGTGGTCCATCTCGGCCACGACGAATACGCCCGGAGCCACGCCCTTGCCGATGGTGAAATCCACCCGCCCCTCGTTCGACGACAGAAGGCCCCCCGCACTGGCAGGCACCAGCACCTTGTTCAAGTCTTCGCGCGAACAGGCCGGGCCGTGCATGCCGGGCTTGTCGGGCAACAGGCCCGTGGCGTTTGCGATGGCGGCCATTTCGACCATGGTCTTCGACCCATCGACGAATTCGACCAACATCCGGGGGTTCATGTGGCGGCGCACAGCCTCGTCCGTATAGGCGTCGGGGGTCGCGTCGATGTTGAGGGGGTTGTTCTTGCCCTTGCCCGCGCTGATGATGCGGTGGCCCATGGCGCTGACAAACTCGACCAGTTCCATGCAGGACGAAGGCTCATCCCCCGCACCAAGGCTGTAGACAACGCCCAGCCGTTCCGCCTGCGCCCGCAGGTAGGCCCCGATGGTCACGTCAGCCTCGACGTTCATCATGACCAGATGCTTGCCGTTCTCCATCGCGCGCAGGCCGATCTCGGCGCCGACGGCGGGCACGCCGGTGGCGTCGACCACCACGTCGATCAGCCCGGCCTCCAGCAGCGCCGACACGTTGTCGGTCAGGGCGATTCGCCCCGCCTCCATCGCTGCATTCGCAGCATCGGCGGTCGACACTTCTGACACGCTCACATCGTTGCCATAGGCGATCTCAACCGACCTGCGCGCGGCACCCGGTTTCAGTTCGCTGATGGCACCGATGGCGATTCCCTGCATATGGGCAACGCGGGCCACGATGTCGGTGCCCATCTCGCCCGCACCGACAAGCCCGATGCGGATCGGGCGGCCTGTGTCGGCGCGCGCTGCAAGATCCCGGGCCAGGCCGGTCAGGGCGACGTTGGTGGGCATGCCAATTCTCCGGACATCGTTTGGCGCATGGTATTTGAACATTTGTACTGGTGTCAACCAAGAGTTCATGCTGCACTGCGGCGAGACTGCAAGAAATCGGTGATTGACAGGCGATACCACCTGCACACATTATGCATCTGCGAGACGAAAGTTCACGCACCGCAGTTCCCGCATTCAATGCGCACGGGGAGACCGCATTGGCGCAAGGCTTGCAGGGCAGGCGGATAACCGATCAAGTATCGCCAAGGGAGGACGATCAGAATGACCATTCGTATGAGAGGCGTGTCCCGCCGCTCGTTCCTGCGCACGGGGGCGGCCTTTGGTGTCGCAACAGGTGCAGGCGGGCTTAGCATGCCGGCACTGGCGCAGTCAGGGCTTGGCGACATCCAGACGGTGCTCGACGGGATTTCCGTGGGGGGATATGTCCGCGAGGATTACCGCAAGCTTTACAACATGTCAGGCGAACCCCTGTGGGATCCGGCCCGCGACTGGATCCGCACGGTGGATTGGGAGGCCGTCCGCAGCCAACTTGCCGGCACTACGGTGCGCTTTGCCATCGGTGCCGCCGATCAGGAATCCGCCGCCGAAGGGCTGAAGCCGTTCGAGGCGCTGTCGGGCATCAAGGTGGAACTCGTGCCGATCCCTGATGACAGCATCTATGACAAGGCGATTGCGGAATTCATCAGCGGCAACGCGTCGTTCGATGCGCTGCAGTTCTTCTCGGCCTGGCTTGGCGATTTCGCGGCTCCGGGTTTCCTGGCACCCCTTGATGAATACGCCACCAAGTGGAAGCTGCCGCTGGATGACTTCTATGACACCTACCGGCTGAACTATGGCTATGTGAATGGCCAACTGGTCGGCATTCCGTTCGACTGCGACATCCAGATGGTCCACCTGCGCAAGTCGGTGATGGAAAAGATCCTTGGCGGCCCGATCGACCGGGCAACCTCGGTTCCGACCTATGACGAACTGATCCGCATCACCGGCGAAGCGAACAAGCTGGGCGGCGGCGTGGCGGGTCTGGGCATGCTGGGCGCGCGCGGGTTCTGGTCAACCTATACCTGGGAACATGTGGCGGCGCAGGCCGGGATGATGCTGTTCGATGACCAGTGGAACCCGACCCTGAACACCGACGCCGGCATGAAGGGTCTGGATACTGTGCTGGCCCTGTCCAAGAACGCCATCGAAGGCGTTTCGGGTGCGGGCTGGGGCGAAAACCGGGCGGCCTGGCTGGGCGGTCAGGTGGCGGCGAACATTTCGTGGCAGGACAGCGGTACGCAAGCCATGCGGCCCGACCAGAGCCAGATCGTGGACGATTTCGTCACCATCTATGAACCCCGCATCGCGGGCGGTGTGTTCGCACCGCCGAACATCGCGGGGTCAACCTCGGTTGTCACCTCGACCAGCCAGAACAAGGAAGGCGCCTTCCTGATGCTGGCCTTCCTGACCACGTCGTCAATCATGGCGATGAACGAGGCCAACGCGAACGGCGTGGCCCCCGGCTACAAATCGGTCCTGTCGAACGAGCGTCTGCGTGCCGTATCACAGCCGATGGAGGTTTGGGCCAACAGCCTTGACCATGCCTGGTGCTCGCCCCGTCTGCCGGGGATGTTCGAGATGGAACAGGCACTTGGCAACGAGATTAACCGGGCAATCACCGGGCAGATCACCGCGAAAGAGGCGCTGGACAACGGCCAGGCCGCCTGGGTGTCGATCATGGAGAAGAACGGCTTCAAGGGTGGCAAGGGGCCGATCAACTATGCCGATGTGGCGCCTGGCCTTTACGTGGGCGCGGGCAAGCCGATGCCGTTCTGACCGCATGACCACGGTTGCTCCCGGTCGGTCAGGGGGGGTGGCGAAAGCCACCCCCAAACTTCGTCGGCGCAGCCCCAGGCTTCGCAAGGCCTTTCCCTATCTGCTGCTGACGCCTGCGATGCTGTACCTCTTGGCGATCACGCTTTATCCGGGCCTGTTCGCGATCTATCAAAGCCTGTTCGTCGTGAAATTCCTGAGTTGGACCTGGACTGGCACCGGCAACTATTCCGCCATCCTGCAAGACCGCGAATTCTGGGCCGCCCTTGGCAATACCGCGATCATCGGCGCCATCAGCCTGTCCCTGCAGACCGCCATCGCGCTGACCATTGCCTATTTCGCCTATCGTGACCCGTTCATCCGGGGCTGGCGGATTGTCTACCTGATGCCGATGCTGTTCATGCCCTCGGCTGTCGCGTTCATCTGGAAACTTGCGTTCAACGATGGCCGGGTGATTTCCGACATCCTGATGACGCTGGGGGTGGTCGAGCGCAATGTGGATTGGCTGGGCAACATCTGGCTGGCACGGATGACGCTGATCGTGGCCGACGTCTGGCAGTGGACGCCGTTCCTGTTCATCATCTTTGTCGCCGGCCTGCAAAGCCAGGATCAGGAGATTGAAGAGGCCGCACGTCTGGACGGTGCAAGCTGGCCCGCGATTTTCTGGAACATATCCCTGCCGATGATGCGGCCGATAATCGTGGTCGCCGTCACCCTGCGTGGCATCGACATCACCACGATGTTCACCAACGTCTATGTGATGACCCAAGGCACCCCCGGCGGTGCCACCGAAACGATGAGCTATTTCATCTACCGGCAGGGGTTCCGCATGTTCAACTTCGGCTATGCCAGTGCGGCGTCGGTGCTGATGCTGATCCTGACGGTGGTCATTGCGCAGACGGTGGTCAAGCGCGCCTTCCATTCGGGGAAATCGTAAGATGGCCAAACCCATCAGGCGTCGCGGCGAAAGCATGATCCTGCGCTATCTGGTGCTAGGAACCTGGGCGCTGGTCTGCCTTCTGCCGATCCTGTGGTTCCTGTCCATCGGGTTCCGCCCCCGTACCGAAGTCATCACCCCGCAGCCGATCTACTGGCCCACATTCTCGCTGGACGCCTGGCGTTTGTTGATGAGCGACTGGCCGATTGCGCTGTACCTGCGCAACTCGGTCATCGCGGTGGCGGGGTCGGTGGTGATCGACCTGGTGCTTGCCATCCCCGCCGCCTATGCGCTGTCGCGGTATGACTTCAAGGGGCGCGAGGATATCGGGTTCTACATCCTGTCCACCCGGATGATGGCCCCGGCCATCGTCGCAGTGCCGATCTTTTTCCTGTTCAAGACGCTGGGGCTGCTGGATTCGGTCTGGGCGCTGATGCTGATCTATGCGGCGATCAACCTCAGCCTCGTCACCTGGATCATCCGCAGCTACATGCTGGACATCCCCAAGGAGCTTGAGGATGCGGCACGGACGGATGGTGCGGGCGATCTGCGCATCCTGTGGGAAATCATCATCCCCGCCTGCCTGCCCGGCATCATCACGGCCGCCGTGATCGCGGCGATCTTTGCCATCAACGAGTTCCTGTTCACGTTGCTGATCGCCAGCACCTCGCGCGCCTATACCATGTCGGTGGCGCTGGCGAATTTCACCGGCGGATCGGACGGCATCATCTATAACGCAATCGCCCTTGTGTCGTTCATCGCCTTTGTGCCGATCCTGATCCTGGTGATCCTGATTCAAAAGCACCTGTCGCGTGGGCTGACGATGGGCGCCGTGAAAGGCTGACCATGGCTTCGATCCAACTGCAGAACATCGAGAAACGCTATGGCGGCTTTGTCGGCGTCCAGGGCATGTCGCTTGATATCCATGACGAGGAATTCCTTGTGCTCCTCGGCCCCTCGGGTTGTGGCAAGACCACGACCATGCGGATGATCGCGGGGCTGGAGGTGCCGACAGGGGGCACCATCATCATCGGTGACGAGGTGGTGAATGACGTCGATGCACGTGACCGGGATGTGGCGATGGTGTTTCAAGGCTATGCCTTGTACCCCAATATGTCGGTCTACGAGAATATCCGCTTTCCCCTGCGGATGCGGGGGGTTCCGGCGGCGGACCATGACCGGCTGATCCGTCAGGCGGCTGACATGGTGGAACTTGGGGCCTTCCTTGACCGCAAGCCGGGTGCCCTGTCGGGTGGCCAGCGGCAGCGCGCGGCGCTTGCCCGCGCCGTGGTGCGCCAGCCGCAGGTGTTCCTGATGGACGAACCCTTGTCCAACCTCGACGCGAAACTGCGACAGTCGATGCGCGTGCAGATCAAGCACCTGCAGCGGCAACTCCGCGTCACTACCGTCTACGTCACCCATGACCAGATCGAGGCGATGACCCTGGCCGACCGCATCGTCATCATGAACAAGGGGGCGATCCAGCAGGTGGGCACCCCGGACCAGATCTATACCGACCCCGCCAACACCTTTGTCGCGGGCTTCATCGGCAGCCCGCCGATGAACCTGATCGACGGCGATGCCCAAGGCGGCAGGTTCACGGCACCTGGGGTCGATGCGCCCTGTCCGGCGGGATTGCAGGGCAAGGTCACCCTTGGCATCCGCCCCGAAGATGCCCGCGTCGGTGGCGACCACGTGCAGGGCATGGTCTATGGGGTGGAACCTACGGGCGACGTCACTTATCTGACCGTCTTGGCCGGCGGCAAGCAGATCGAGGTCAAGGCCGCGCGCGATTTCCGGTCGGATATCGACGTGGCCATCACCATCGCCTTCGACCCCGCGCGGCTGTATTTCTTTGACGCGCAGGGTGAACGCATCCGGGGGGACGCATGACGCCACGGTTCGATTATACCTCGATGGGGTTCATCACCTTTGACGCGCTGTGCCGTCCGGTGACGGACATCCCCCCCGGCGGCGGCACCTATTTTGTCGACGAACTGACGCTTGCGGTATCGGGGGCTGCCGGGTCAGCGGTGATCGTGGCGGCCAAGCATGGGTTGCGCGCGCGCGCCGTAGGGGGCGTGGGCCACGACGACATGGGCGACTGGGTGCTGATGAAGCTGGCCCGGTACGGCATCGACACCACGATGATGGCGCGGTGTCCGGGGTTCACCACGTCGTCATCGCTTGTCACCACCCGCCCCGACGGCGCGCGGCCTGCCCTGCACAAGCGGGGAGCGACGGACGGGTTCTACATCGACGACGCGCAGATCGATGACCTTCTTGACACCCGTATCCTGCATGTGGGGGGCGTGGGCCTGATGAACCGGATGGACGCCGGTCGCACCGAGGAAATTCTGGCCGAGGCGAAACGGCGCGGCGTGATCGTGACGCTGGATGTCTTTGCCTCGACCGCCGATGACCTGCCCAAGGTGGCACGCCTGTTGCCGCATGCCGACTACTTCCTGCCGTCCGAGGAAGAAGCCCGCGCCCTGTCCGGCCTGACCGACAACGCCGATCTGGCGCGGTTCCTGATCGACCGGGGGGCCGCTTGCGTGATCCTGACGCTTGGCGCGGAGGGGGCGTACTATTGCCACCGCGACGGGACCACGTTCTTGTCGCCGGCCTTTCAGGTGGATGTGAAATGCACCTGTGGTTGCGGCGACTGCTTCAACGGCGGCTTTGCCACGGGCCTCATCAAGGGCCTGACCCCGCAAGAGGCGATCCGCATGGCGCAGGCGTCATCGGCGCAGAACGCCACAGGTCTGGGCAGTCAGGCCGGGGTGACCGACTATGACACCACGCTTGCCTTCATGCGAAACACGCCCTTGCGCGGCAGTGGTCAGCGCTTGGTATCCACGGGGGCTTGAGGTAGACTTCTGCCATTGCGCAAAGGCACCCCATGTCCAGCCAGTCCCCGATCCGCCCCGACCCGATGCCGCTGCGCGAGGCCCTGCGCGGCCTGCGCCATGTGCTGCGCCGTGGCGGCGAGACGCTGGCCCAGACGATCACCGTCGATGCTCTGCCCGGCCCGGCCGCAGGCATCGCAGGCGCGGTTCTGCGCGAAGTCGGTGGTCTGGCGCATCAGGTGGACCGGGTCGCGTCGGGTCTGGCCAAATCGATGCTGGGCGGCAACGATCCGGGGGTCGCAAACCTGACCGATCTTGGCCACGCCCGCGACGGCGATGCGCGGTTTGCCGAGGCGGTCTATGTGGCGCTGCGGTCGGTCCTGAAACGGCTGGGCGCACCCGGTGCCTTTGTCAGCGAGGCTGCGGCGCGCAAGGTTTATGCGCAGGCGGGGACGACGACAGCGGCGGTGCTGACGCTTGACCTGCTGGCGGCCCGCGTCCTGCGCGACGCCGCGGCAGAAGACACGGCGCGCGTGCCCCCCTCAGAACTGGAACCCGTGGCGATCTTTGCCGTGCTTCTGTGGCTGCAATCCGCCCGGTCCGAAGCCGAGAACGAGGCCGCCCTTGATGCAGCAACCGACCTTGCCATCGCCATCGCCCCCGACGTGGCGCAGGCCTGTGCGACGGGTGACGCTGGCCGCCTGACCACCCTTTTTGACAAGTATGCGGCCCATGTCTGACAACACGCTGCACCCCGAGGCGATCCCGGCCAGCAACGAACCCCTGCGCATCGCGGTGCGGCGGCTGCGATGGTTCAAGCAGGCCTTTCAGCGCCACGCCGAGGCTTATGGCCGCGATCTGGGCTGCGAATTCCAGATTGATGAGGCGAAACTGGCCTCAAACTTCGTCCGCTGGCTGGAATCCATCGAGGCACAAAAGCCGTCCGACAAAACCCAACGCCGTGCGTTCTTTGAGTTTGCCTCGGCGCTCATGCTGCGGGAACTGACTGCTGACCTGCCGGTCAAGGCAAAATCCCCGCCCACGCGCGCCAATGCGGCATCCGCCGCCGCATTCTGGCCCGAGGGTTATCTGTGCACGATGTTCTGCCTTTCGGTCCACGCGGCAGCCATGGCGCAGGAATTTGATGCCACAACAGAGATTGACCCGGCCATCGACGATCTGCGGCAATGGTGGTCGTTCCGGTCGAATGCGGGGCAGGACGCCAGTTTCTCGGCCGGGTTCCTGCAGATGCTCTTGGGGCAACAGCCGAACTGGATGATGCCCGATATCTTTCGCGCCCGTCTGACCAGCGAACTGACCTAGCGCGGGGGCGGGTTTGTCGCCTTGTTGTAGGGTTGCCAGTCGGTGATGTCGGGATAATTCTGCCGCCGCCACGCCCGCACGCGCGGGTTCATGATGCGCCGCCACAGGGGCGGCACCAGTGCCGCCATGGTCATCAAGGGATAGCCGTGCGGCAATTGCGGGGCGACGGTTTCGTCATGCGTCTGCAACAGGGGAAAGCGGCGGTCGGGCTTGTAGTGGTGGTCGGAATGGCGCTGCAGGTTGATCAGCAGCCAGTTTGACGCCTTGTGCGCCGCGTTCCACGAATGGCGCGGCAGGACGTGTTCATACTTGCCCTCGCCCAGATGGCGGCGGGTCAGGCCATAATGCTCGATGTAATTCACCAGCTCCAGCTGCCAGACCGCCACCCCCGCCTGCAACAGGAACAGCGCCAGCCCCTCAACCCCGCCCAGCATCATCGCCAGAACCAGCATCCCCGCCTGCAATGCGCCATAGCGCCAGAACGGATTGGACTTGTGCCAGATGGCCCGCTCCTTACGCGCCAGCAGCGCCTTTTCGGCTTTCCACGACGAGGTGAGCGACTGGCGCAGGACGCGGGGGAAAAAGCGGTGAAACCCCTCGTTGTACCGCGCCGTCACCGGATCGCGCGGGGTCCCTACATACAGATGATGCACCCGCAAGTGTTCGCTGCGGAAATGACCGTACAGGACCGAGGCCAGCAACAGATCGCCCAGCCAGCGTTCCAGCCGGTTCTTCTGGTGCATCAATTCATGGCTGTAATTGATCCCTATGGTGCCCGAGATCACCCCCATGCCAAAGAACAGCCCGATCTTTTCGGCCAGCCCCAGATGGGCCGCCTGCGGCACATACCAGATCATCGCCATCAGCAGCGCGAACTGGATCGGGAACCAGACAAGGGTGATAAGCTGGTACCAGACCAAATCATCGTCGGGCGTCGCGGGGTCGTGGTTGGTAAGATCAAGGCCCGCAAGCTTATCCAGCACCGAGAAGAGGCCCCACCCGAACAGCGGCAGCAACAGCACCGTCCAACCGCCCACCGTGGCCCCGGTCAGCGCCAGCGGAATCATTACCAGCGACAGCCAGAACGGCAAGGCGTCTTGCAGGCGGTGCAGGTCGGGGGCGGGCAGGCTGGTCAACGGGCTCTCCTTGTTACGACAGCATAGCGCGGGCAACGGGGCTATTTCAACGCGACGAAAACGCCGTAACCGCCAGATCGAACGCCTTGCGCATGACAGTCGGAAGATCGCCTGGGCCGAAATCCTGCGGTGCCACAAACTGGCCTCGAAGGGGGTGGTCCAAGGGCGCGGCATGGGCAATCTCGACCTCCAGATACAGGTCGAAATGGGTGAATGTGTGGCGAACCGTGCCCACGGCAGGCTGCCAGTCGGCAGCAAGGGGCGGGGCTGCGGTGGTGTCTCCGCCCCGCACATCCCAGTTCGTCCCGGGCCAGCCCAGCATCCCCCCCAAGAGCCCCTTGGCCGGCCGTCGCTCCAACAGCCACGCCCCGTCATCGCGCCGCGCGATCCAGACGCGGCCGTGACGGACAGGTTTCGCGGCCTTGGCCAGCTTGCGCGGCAAGGTCTCGGCAATGCCTGCCGCGCGGGCCATGCAATCACCCGACCACGGGCACAGCGCACAGACGGGTTTGCGCGGGGTGCAGATGGTGGCCCCAAGGTCCATTACCGCCTGCGCGTGGTCACCCGGGCGCAATGCGGGTGTCAGGGCGGCGGCAAGGCGGGTGAGTTCGGGCTTGGCGGCGGGCAGCGGCACCTCGATGGCATGGAGCCGCGCCATCACACGCTCGACATTGCCATCAAGCACGGTGGCGGGCTCGTCAAAGGCGATGGCGGCAATGGCGGCGGCGGTATAGGGGCCGATCCCGGGCAAGGAGCGCAGCGCGGCACTGGTCCGGGGAAACTGACCGCCGTGCAGGTCGACCACCGCCCGCGCACAGGCCAGAAGGTTCCGTGCCCGGGCATAGTATCCAAGCCCCGCCCATTCGGCCATCACCTTCGCGTCCTCGGCCCCGGCCAAAGCCCGCACCGTCGGCCAGCGGTCGGTAAAGCGACGGAAGTACTCACGGACGGCGGCCACGGTGGTCTGTTGCAGCATCACCTCGGACAGCCAGACGCGATAGGGGTCGGGCCGCACCCCCGCCCTGCGATCCGAAGGGCTGACGCGCCACGGCATGACGCGCGCATGGGCATCGTACCAGGCCAGAAGATCGGCCCCCATCGCCACCCCGTCACGCAATCTTTATGCCCCCGCACAGGCTTTGCCACTGGCCAGCAACCAGCCCCACCCCCTAGAATAGGGCATCCCCGGGAATTGACCAGATGACCCGCCCGCCCACGCCCCAGCCGCCCAACACCCGCCGGATGCGCGGGTTTGAACCTGCCGCTGGGCTGTTGCAGGACCGTATCCGCAAGGCGGGCGAAACGCGCGGCTTTGCGGTCACCCGGCTGTTGACCCGCTGGGCCGAGATCGTGGGCACCGACACCGCCGCCTGCACCCGGCCCGTCAAGATGGGTTATGGCCGCGAAGGCATGGGGGCCACGCTGACGCTGCTCACATCCGGGCCGATGGCGCCGATGATCGAGATGCAGAAGGATATGATCCGCGCCAGGGTCAACGCCTGCTATGGTTACAACGCCGTGTCGCGGGTGATGATCGTGCAGACCGCCGCCGCAGGCTTTGCCGAAGGTCAGACGCCGTTTGACGCAGGCCCGGCGAAAGCGACCGCGCGGCCCCTTGACCCCGCAATCGCCATAGCCGCCCAGGACCAGGCGGCAGGCGTCACCGATGATGGCCTGCGGCAGGCCCTTGAACACCTGGCCCGGAACGTCCTATCCCGGCCCAAGAACAGATGAGGCATGACATGATGAACAAATTCGGCCTGCCGGCCCTTGCGATTGCGGCGATTGCCGCCCTTGGGGCTTGGGCGATGCAGGGCACCAGTGGCCCCGCGCAATCCCTGCTGCCCGGCCTTACGGCCGAGGCGCAAGAGGCCCCGGCGACGACCGCAGACCTGCCCGCCATACCCGACATGGTGCTGGGTCAGGCCGATGCAAAGGTCACGATCATCGAATACGCGTCCTACACCTGTCCGCATTGCGCGCATTTCCACGAGACCGTGTTCAAGCCGCTCAAGCGCGACTACATCGACACCGGCAAGGTCAAATTCATCTTTCGCGAGGTATATTTCGACCGCTACGGCCTATGGGCCGCGATGATGGCACGCTGTGGCGGGGCGACGCGGTACTTCGGCATCTCGGGCATTCTGTTCGAGGGGCAAAAGGAATGGGCAGGCTCGGATGATCCGGCCACGGTGGTTGGCAACCTGCGCCGGATCGGCAAGACGGCAGGGATGGACGATGCCATGCTGGACGCCTGCATGCAGGACAGCAACACCGCACAGGCGATGCTCAACACCTATGAGGCGAACGCCAAGGCCGACGCAGTCGAGGGGACGCCGACGCTGATCATCAACGGCGTCAAGAACAGCAACATGACTTATGATGAATTGAAGGCACTGATCGACGCCGAACTGGCGAAATGACCCCGCTTGCGGGGGTCAAGGTTGTTGAACTGGCGCGCATTCTGGCTGGCCCATGGGCTGGCCAGACCCTGTCAGACCTTGGCGCGGATGTTATCAAGGTCGAAGCGCCCGAGGGCGACGACACCCGTCGCTGGGGCCCGCCGTTCATCGACCACGGGGGTGAGAGGTCGGCGGCCTATTTCCATGCCACGAACCGGGGCAAACGGTCGGTCATCGCGGATTTCACCACGGCCGAAGGGCAGGCTCTGGTGCGCCGTCTGGTGGCCGATGCCGATGTGGTGATCGAGAATTTCAAGGTGGGGGGGCTGGCCAAGTACGGGCTGGACTATGCCAGTTTGCACGCGTTGAACCCCCGGATGATCTATTGCTCGATCACCGGGTTCGGCCAGACCGGCCCCTATGCGCACCGGGCGGGATACGACTTCATCATCCAGGGCATGGCCGGCTTGATGAGTGTCACCGGCCCGATCGACGGCCAACCGCAAAAGGCGGGCGTGGCGGTGGCCGACATCTTTACCGGCGTCTATGCGGTGGTGGCGATCCTTGCGGCCCTGCACCAGCGGGGGGCCGATGGCGCGGGCCAGCAGATCGACATGGCGTTGATGGATGTGGCGACGGCGATCACCGCCAATCAGGCGATGAACTATCTGGCCACCGGGGTGGCCCCGGTCAAGCTGGGCAATGCGCATCCGAACCTTGCCCCCTATGCGGTGTTCGACTGTGCTGACGGCTGGCTGATCCTTGCCACCGGGAACGACGCGCAATACCGCCGCCTTTGCGGCCTTCTGGGGCTGGCGGCGCTTGGCACGGCGCCCGAATTTGCCACCAACGCCGACCGCATCACCAACCGCGCCGCCCTGACCGACGCGCTGACCCTCGCCACGCGGCAATGGACCAAGGCCGACCTTCTTGCTGGGTGCGAGGCTGAAGGCGTGCCCGCAGGCCCGATCAACGACATGGCCGAGGTGTTTGCCGACCCCCAGATCATCGCCCGCGCCATGCAGATTGCACCGGATGGCGTGCCGGGGGTGCGTTCGCCCATGGTGTTCTCGCGGTCCGACCTGTCGCTGGATCGGCCCGCACCCCGCCTTGGCCAGCATCAGGATGAGATTGTGGACGACCGCACGGCATGATCGACGCCCGCCTCCTGCCCCTCTTGCACCGCATCTATGCACCGCCCGCGCGGAAATTGGCGGCGCGGGGGGTAACGGCAGATGCATTGTCACTGGGCGGCTTTGCCATCGGTGCTTTGGCTCTGCCCGCGCTGGCGATGGGATGGTATCTGACAGCCCTCATCCTGATCCTTGCCAACCGCATCACCGACGGCCTTGACGGAGCCGTCGCCCGCGTGAACGGGCCGACCGACCGGGGGGCGTTCCTCGACATAGCCCTTGATTTCCAGTTCTATGCCCTCGTGCCCCTTGGATTTGCCTTGGCCGACCCCGCGATGAATGCGCTGCCTGCTGCCGCCCTGATCGCGGCCTTCATTGGCACCGGATCGTCGTTTCTGGCCTTTGCCAGCATAGCGGCGCGCCGGGGGATGACGTCTGAGGAATACCCCCGGAAGGGCATCTACTATCTGGGCGGGCTGACCGAGGGGGCCGAGACGATTGCCGTGTTTGTCGCCATGTGCCTGTGGCCGCAGGCGTTCTGGTGGCTGGCCTATGGCTATGCCGCGGCCTGTCTGCTGACGACAGTGCTGCGGTGGCGGATGGGGTGGGACGTGTTCGGAAGGTAGCGGGGGCAAGCCCCCCACGACCATCGGTCCTTGAACCGATGGCGGACACGATGGTCGAACCCCGGAGTATTTCCGCAAAGAAGATGCCGCAGGTTTAGAAGTCGAGGTGCGCGACCGACAGGGCGTTTTCCTGGATGAACGCCCGCCGGGGTTCGACCACATCGCCCATCAGCTTGGTAAAGATGTCGTCGGCCTCGGCCAGATCGTCGACCTTCACCTGAAGCAGGGTGCGCGCCTCGGGGTCCAGCGTGGTTTCCCACAACTGCTCGGGGTTCATCTCGCCCAGACCCTTGTAGCGTTGCAGCGACAGCCCCTTTTCGCCCTCGGCCAGAATGGCGTTGAGCAGGTCCACCGGCCCATGCACCATCTGTTCGCGGTCCTTGCGCATCAACCTTGCCGGATCGCGGTACACATCGCGCGTCTGCGCCGACACCTGCGACAGTCGCCGGGCCTCGCCGGACCGCAGAACGGCACCGTCAAGGGTGCGCAATTCTTCCACCCCGCGCAGGATACGGCTCAGCCTGATGCCATGGTCCTGCGTGATCCGCCCTGACCAGCCCTTTTCATATTCCGCCGCGATCAGGTTCAGCCGTCGCGCGACGGTATCCGCCACCGCCTGCAGATCGGCGTCCGCCTGACCTGCGTCAAAGGCCCCCGACAGCGCCGCCTGTTCCAGGATACCGCGGGGGTAATGCGTCGGGAACGCCTCCAGCACACGGCGAAACGCCCGCGCGCCCTCGACCACGCGGGCAAGGTCGGCGCCGGCAATCTCTTCCCCCGAGGGCAGGCGCAGAACCGCGCCTTCGGTGCCCATCTCGACCAGATAGTCGTCCAGTGCCGCCTGATCCTTGAGGTAAACCTCGGACTTGCCGCGCGCCACTTTGTACAGGGGCGGCTGCGCGATATAGAGGTATCCGCCGTCGATGAGCGCGGGCATCTGTCGGAAGAAAAAGGTGAGCAGCAGTGTACGGATGTGCGCCCCGTCCACATCGGCGTCGGTCATGATGACCACCTTGTGGTAGCGCAACTTCTTGATATCGAACTCATCCCGTCCGATCCCGGTGCCAAGGGCGGTGATAAGGGTGCCGATCTCGGCACTGCCCAGCATCCGGTCAAACCGCGCGCGTTCCACGTTCAGGATCTTGCCCCGCAGCGGCAGCACCGCCTGATTGGCCCGTGACCGCCCCTGTTTCGCCGACCCGCCGGCCGAGTCTCCCTCGACCAGAAAAATCTCGGACTTCGCCGGATCGCGTTCCTGACAATCGGCCAGCTTCCCCGGCAGCGACGCCACATCCAGCGCCGTCTTGCGCCGCGTCAGATCCCGCGCCTTGCGCGCCGCCTCGCGCGCCAAAGCCGCCTCGATGATCTTGCCGACGATGCTGCGGGCCTGCGCGGGGTTTTCTTCGAACCATTCCGCCAGCTTTTCGTTCACCAGCCCCTCGACCGCCGGGCGCACCTCGGACGATACCAGCTTGTCCTTGGTCTGGCTGGAAAATTTCGGATCAGGCACCTTGACGGACAAGACACAGGTCAGCCCCTCGCGCGCGTCATCGCCGGTGAAATCAACCTTTTCCTTCTTGGCAATCCCCGATGATTGCGCATAGGCCCCCACCGTCCGCGTCAGCGCCCCGCGAAAGCCCGCCAGATGTGTACCGCCATCCCGCTGCGGGATGTTGTTGGTAAAGGGCAGCACCGTCTCGTGATAGCTGTCGTTCCACCACATCGCGACCTCGACAACGATGCCGGCACGCTCACCGATGATATAGATCGGCTCGGGCATCACCGCGATCTTGGAGCGGTCCAGATACTTGACGAACTCGCGCACGCCGCCGTCATAGAACAACTCGGTCCGTTGCGGCTCGGCGTGGCGTTCGTCCTCCAGCACGATGCGGACGCCGGAATTGAGGAACGCCAGTTCCCGCAGACGCGACTCAAGCGTCTTGAACACATAGTCGAGGTTGGAAAACGTGCCCTGCGGCCGGTTCGACTTGGCCGAGGCGAGGAATCGCACCTGCGTGCCGCGCATCCCCGGCGCGGGGCCATGGGGATGCACATGCACGACGCAATCGCCATCCTCGAACCGCGCGCGGTATTCGGTATCGTCGCGCCAGACGGTCAGTTCCAGCCATTCCGACAGCGCATTGACGACCGACACGCCCACCCCGTGCAACCCGCCCGATACCTTGTAGGCATTGCCGCTGTCGTCGGTGTTGTTGAATTTCCCCCCCGCATGCAACTGGGTCATGATGACCTCGGCCGCACTCACGCCTTCCTCGGCATGAATACCCACCGGAATCCCGCGCCCGTTGTCACGCACTGATACGCTGTCGTCGGCGTGGATGATGACGGTCACGGCGGTGGCATGGCCGGCCAGCGCCTCGTCAATGCCATTGTCCACGACCTCATACACCATGTGGTGCAGGCCCGAGCCATCGTCGGTGTCACCGATGTACATGCCGGGGCGCTTGCGGACGGCATCCAACCCCTTGAGAACCTTGATCGAATCAGCGCCGTATTCTTCGATCTTGCGGACGGCTTCGGCCATGCGTCGGGAACCCCTTTTCGTGCCCCCGACTTATAGCGGCGGGGGCGGGGAATGTCACGGGCCGGACACAATATTTGGGGGTCAGACGAAGGGGATCACCAGCCCCACCGCAATCAGCAGCACCCCCGACCCCACATTCAACCGCCGCACCGCACCGGGCGTCGCCAGAAGCCGCCGCGCCCGGTCAAGGAAGTACGCAAGCCCGAGGTTTCCGACCATCGGGATCGCCGCCGACACCGCGATGATCGCCACCACGTCGGGGGTTGTAAGGGTGCCAAGATCGAAGAACCCCGGCAGCGCGCCCATGTAGAACAGGATCGCCTTGGGGTTCCCGATCACCGCCGCCACCCCCACGGTGAACCCGGCCCAGACGCCGGGCCTTGTCATGCGACTGTCGGCGGACAGGTCAGTCACCTGTTTGCGGATCAGCAAAATCCCCATGCCGATGAACACCGCCGCCGCGACCCAGCGCAGCACCGACAGGATGTCTCCATAGACGCTGGTGATCCATGAGAGGCCCAGGATCGCGGTCAGCGGCCACACCAGATCGCCCAGTGCCACGCCCACGGCCAGCGGCCATGCACCGGCCATCCCCCCCGAAAGTGACCGCGCAATCAGCGCCACCCAGACCGGCCCCGGCACCACCCACAACGCCGCCATGCCGCCTGCGTACAAAAGCAGCGCCTCCAGCGTGATCGTCATGCTATCCTCCGGCTTCCACGATGCGGCTTGTACCGGCGTCATCGGCGACACGGAAGGCCTGCGCGCGTGGTCCCAAGGCGTCGAACAGGCCGGTTTCCGTGCCGGTCATCAACGCCTGTGCCCCCATTTCCACGATCTCGTCATAAAGTGCGGCGCGCCGGTCGGGGTCAAGATGCGCCGCCACCTCGTCCAGAAGCAGGATCGGTGCGGCCCTCAAATCGGCGGCAAGGGCACGGGCGTTGGCCAGTATAAGACTGATCAGCAAGGCTTTTTGCTCACCCGTCGAACACTGCGCGGCGGCCATTCCTTTGGCGGCATAGGTCGCCTCCAGATCGGCGCGGTGCGGCCCGGCCAGTGTGCGGCCCGCCGCCATGTCGCGCCGTCGGCCATGCGACAGGGCAAGCGTCAGGGCGTCACCCCCGGCAGGCTCACCCTCGGGGAAAACCAGTGCCAGGTCGGCGCGGGGGAAAGCGCTTCCGCCCACATCCTGTGCCGTTGCCAGCCGGTCCAGCGCCACGGCCCGGTTCGACCCGATCACCGCCGCCGCCGCCACCATCTGCGCCTCAAGCGCGGCATACCAATGCGCGTCGCGCACCTGATCGCGCAGCAGGCGGTTACGCTCACGCATCGCGCGGTCGTAGGCCATCACCGCCTCGCCATGATCGGGGGCGAAACTCATCGCGGCGCGGTCCAGCCACCGGCGGCGTCCCTCGGCGCCGTCGGACCACAGCCGGTCCATCGCGGGCACCAGCCACAAGACCCGCACCACCCGGCCAAGTGCCGCCTGTGTAACGCTTTTTCCGTCGATCCGCACCTGCCGCCCCTCGGCCGCCTCGGCCCAGCTTTCGACCTCGTGCGCGCCGTCGGGACCGGCAACTGCCGCCATCACCTTCCAGCCCACACCCTCGGGACGCCGTGCAATCTCACCCGGTCCCGCCCGCCGGAACCCCTGCCCGGGCGACAGCAGCGACACCGCTTCAAGGATGTTCGTCTTGCCCGCCCCGTTTGGCCCCGAGATGGCCACAGGCCGCCCGTCCAGCATCAGCCGTGCGCCATGGTGGCTGCGGAAATGCGACAGGACAAGCGTGGAAATCCCGAAGCCCTGCACGCCAAGCCTTTGTATTATCTTCAGGATCTAGCGTTGCAGATCAGACGCGCATCGGCATCACGACATAGATGGCGCTGGTGTCGTTGCCTTCGCGCATCAGGGTCGGATCGCCGGACGAGTTGAACAGGAACACCGCATTCTCGCGGTCAACCTGGCTGGCGATTTCAAGCAAGTACTTGGCGTTGAAGCCGATTTCCAGCTTTTCGTCGGAATAGGCGACTGCCAGCTCCTCCTCAGCCGCGCCGCTGTCGGGGGCGTTGACCGACAGGATCAGACGGTCCTCGTCCAGGCTGAGTTTCACGGCGCGGGAACGCTCGGATGACACGGTGGCGACGCGGTCGACGGCCTTGGCGAACTCGGCCGCGTCAACCTCGAGCCTGCGCGAATTTCCCATTGGAATCACACGGGTATAGTCGGGGAAGGTGCCGTCGATGACCTTGGATGTGAGGGTGATTGCGGGAGTGGCGAAGCGCACTTTGGTCTCGGACACCGACACGGCAATTTGCGCATCGTCGTCGTCCAACAGCTTGCGCAATTCGCCCACCGTCTTGCGCGGCACGATCACGCCGGGCATCGAGGCGGCACCGTCCGGCAGGGGGGTGTCGATGCGGGCAAGGCGGTGGCCGTCGGTGGCGACACAGCGCAGCACCGGACCGGCGTCGCCGGTGGCGGTATGCATGTAGACGCCGTTAAGGTAATACCTTGTTTCCTCAGTCGAAATTGCAAATTTCGCCTTGTCGAACAGACGCCGAAGGTCGGCGGCCCTGGCGGAAAAGTTGCAACTGTATTCGGCCGAGGCCATCACCGGGAAATCCTCACGCGGGAGGGTCGCGAGGCTGAAGGTTGACCGCCCGGCGGCCACCGTCAGCCGCCCCGTCGATGCCTCACCCGTCAGGGATATCAATGCGCCGTCGGGCAGTTTGCGGATGATCTCGTGCAGCATCACCGCAGATACAGTGGTCGCCCCGGCGCGTTCCACCATGGCTGGGGCGCGGTCGACCACCTCGATATCCAGATCGGTGGCACGGAAGCTGACCTGCGACCCTTCGGCCTCGATCAGGACGTTGGCGAGGATGGGGATGGTGTTGCGCCGTTCGACGACGGATTGGGCCTGCCCAAGCGCCTTGAGAAGCGTGCCACGCTCAATGCTGATCTTCATGGTCCGATCCCCCTGCCGCCCCGTCCGGGGAGGCCGAAACTAGCCCATTCCGGTGGTTACACAAGGGGCTTGGATGGCGGCCGCCGCCCAGAGCGGCCTTTGGGGCGCAAGTGGTTGCGGGCGCTGGATTAATCGGGGTTTGAAGGGCGTATTCAGCGATGCACAGGTGATGCACGGCGCATGCACAACGTGTCTGCATGCGAAATGGCGACCAGCGGCGTTAACCATGCGGGGCGAATCGGGCGGGACCGGGCCGTCAGCCCTGCAGCAAACGGCGCAAGAGTTGCAGGTCGTCGGACAACTGGCTGTCGGTGGCCATCAACTCCTCGATCTTTTTGACGCCGTGCATGATCGTGGTGTGATCGCGCCCGCCGAAACGCCGCCCGATATCAGGAAGCGACCGCAGGGTGAGTTGTTTCGCGAGGTACATCGCCACCTGCCGGGGCCGGGCGATGGTGCGCTGGCGTTTGGGGCCGATGAGGTCGGACAGGCGGACCGAGTAATGGTCGGCGACCTTGCGCTGGATTTCCTCGACGGTGACCTTGCGGTCAGAGGCGCGCAGGATGTCGGCAAGGCAGTCCTGCGTCAGGTCCAGCGTGATTTCGCGACCGACGAGCGAGGCATAGGCGAAAAGGCGCATCAAGGCACCCTCCAGCACGCGGACGTTGGTGGTGATGCGGTGGGCGAGGAATTCCACCACGCCGGGGGCCAGGATGACGCCGGGGTGCTGGGCGCGGTTCAGGTCGGTCTTCTGTTGCAGGATGCCAAGGCGAAGCTCGTAATCGGTGGGGTGCAGGTCAACCACGAGGCCGCATTGCATGCGGCTTTTGATCCGGTCCTCAAGCCCCTTGATTTCGCCGGGGGCGCAATCGGCCGAGATGACGATCTGCTTGTTCTGGTCAACCAGTGCGTTGAAGGTGTGAAAGAACTCCTCCTGGGTGGAATCCTTGCCCGCGATGAACTGGACGTCATCGACCATCAGGACATCGACCGAACGGAACAACTCTTTGAAATTCATGATCGATTGTTCGCGCAGGGCCTGCACGAAGCGGTACATGAACTGTTCCGCCGAGAGGTACAGCACCACCCGGTCGGGGTGGCGGGCGCGCAGCTCGTGCGCGATCGCGTGCATCAGGTGGGTTTTGCCAAGGCCGACACCGCCATAAAGGAACAGGGGGTTGAAGGTCACCGGCCCGCCTTCGGCCACGCGGCGGGCGGCGGCATGGGCAAGCTCGTTCGGTTTGCCGACAACGAAGCTGGCAAAGGTAAAGCGGGCATCCAGGGGCGCACCCGGCATATCCTCGGGTGCCGTGCTGCGCGCGCGGGAGGGGCGGGTGGTGCGGGCGGGTTTTTCGGGGGCGGCTTTATCGGGCGCTGACCGGGCGGCGGTCTTGCGCAGCGCCACATCGGGGGCGAACTGCAGCCGGCCCACGGGCAAACCGGCGGCAACCATCGTCTGCAGGATCATGTCGGCATAGTTGCGCGTGACCCAGTTGCCGAAGAACGAGGTCGGCACGGTGAAATGCGCCACGTCGTCCTTGAGGACGACAAACCGCAGTGGTTCGATCCAGGTTGCGAAGTTGTCCTTGCCGATCCGATTGCGAAGGTCTTCCCGAAGATCAAGCCACGCGTCGTTTGTCATTACGTCCCTGTCCCACATCACACCAAAGGATCACACGGCGCGGCCCCTTTTGTGGGACGTTCCGGCGTTCCTTCGCCTGGGCGGGGACTGCCGCGACAGACAGGGCCGGTGCCAGCAGCGCATTGGCGCTGCCGGTTGGCCTGCTTTGTCGCCTGCCTGGCCATCGCGGGCCGGACATTCGCAGCATCAAGTTATGCCGGACTTTGCCGGCAACACCCACAAACGACTGATCGCACACGGTTATCCTACGTCCGGGCAAGCGGTCGGACGTTGCAGCAGGATCTCATTGTGCGATCGCGTCATGTCCCCCAAGACGAAGTGAATCGCCTGATGACGCTAGCAACGGCGCGCGGGAATTCGCAACCGAACTTCGCTGTTGACAGGACTTTGGTTGGGCCGAATCCCGAGGCCTGTGCAAACGCGCAACGTCGGGGGGCTTTGGCGGTGCCGGAATGCGAAAGGACGCGCCCCGGGCGGGGCACGTCCTTGCTGAAAACGGGTGGTGTCCGGTATCAGGCGGTGGCGGTGGCGGCAGTGCCGACGCCCTTGACCCGCGACGACAGGCGCGACATTTTCCGCGCCACGGTGTTCTTGTGCAGCACGCCCTTGGACACGCCGCGCGCCAGTTCGGGCTGGACGGCCAGAAGCGCCTGCGACGCGGCAGCCGGATCGCCCGAGGCGATGGCCTCTTCGACTTTGCGCAGGAAGGTACGGATCCGCGAGCGGCGGGCCTTGTTGATCGCATAGCGATCTTCGGACTGGCGGGCGCGCTTTTTGGACTGGGTGGTATTGGCCATGGGTTTTCAATCTTCCGGGTCAGTTGCGTTCATCTTGCGAAACAGACCCCGGCCCCGGCCCATATCAGCCGGAACGATCACGCCAAAGCGGGCCCACACGCATGTGAGGCGGGGCTATAGGGCAGGTGATCGGGAAAGGGAAGGGAGATTCGCCCGGGGGCTAGCGGTCGCGGAACTGCGGTTGACGCTTTTCAAGGAAGGCGGCCATGCCCTCTTTCTGATCTTCGGTCGAAAACAGGGCGTGGAACATCCGGCGCTCGAACAACAGCCCTTCGCGCAGGGTCGATTCGTAGGCGCGGTTCACGGCCTCTTTGGCAGCCATCACGGTCAGCGCGGATTTTTCACTGATCTTGATGGCGGTCTTGCGGGCCTCTTCGATCAGCGATTTGGCGGGCACCACGCGGCTGACAAGGCCGCAACGTTCGGCCTCGGCTGCATCCATGAAACGCCCCGTAAGGTGCATGTCCATCGATTTCGATTTGCCCACGAAACGGGTCAGGCGCTGGGTGCCGCCCATCCCCGCGATGACGCCAAGGTTGATCTCGGGCTGGCCGAATTTGGCGGTGTCGGCGGCGATGATGAAATCGCATATCATCGCCAGTTCGCAGCCGCCGCCAAGCGCATAGCCCGCGACGGCAGCGATGATCGGCTTGCGGACGTGCAGGATCGCATCGGTTTCAGCGGCGAAAAGATCGTCGGCGAAGACGTCGACGAACGTCTTTTCGGCCATTTCCTTGATGTCGGCTCCGGCGGCAAAGGCCTTGTCCGAACCCGTCAGCACGATGCAGCGCACCTTGTCGTTGGCATCGGCGGCGGTCATTGCGGCGGCGAGTTCGGCCATCAGTTTCGCGTTCAGCGCATTCATCGCGTCGGGGCGGTTCAGCCGGATCAGGGCCACGTAATCCTCGATCTCGACGATCAGCGTCTCATAGGCCATGGCGCGTTCCCCGGTCTGTCCGTGCTGGCGAAGACTCCTAGCACCCGGGCGGGCAGGATCAAGTCATCTCTGACAGCGGGGGCAGTAGCAGGTCGAACGGCCCGCCTGCACGATGCGGACGATGGGGGTGGCGCAGCCGGGGTTGGTGCAGGGCTGACCCTCGCGGTCATAGACGCGGAAGGTGTGCTGGAAATAGCCAAGTTCGCCGTCAGCCTGACGGTAGTCGCGCAGGGATGATCCGCCCGCCTCGATGGCCTGCGACAGGACATCGCGGATGACGGGGACAAGCCGGGCGATGCGGGCGGGGCCGAGGTTGCCCGCCAGACGGCGGGGCGAGATGCCAGCGCGGTACAGCGCCTCGGCCACATAGATGTTGCCCAGCCCTGCCACGATTCGCTGATCGAGGAGGGCAGTTTTTATGGGGGTGAGTTTGCCGTGGAGGCGTTGGGCGAGGTAGGTGTCGGAGAAGCCGTTGCCGAGGGGTTCGGGGCCGAGACCGGCCAGCAGGGGGTGTGCGTCGGCGGTATCGGAGGGCATCAGGTCCATCGCGCCAAAGCGGCGGGCGTCGTTGAAGGTGATGCGCGCGCCGCCCTGCATGTGAAGAATGACGTGGTCGTGTTTTTGCGGCGCGGGGTGATCGTGGTGGAACACGCCCAGCATGGCCCCCGACACCAGCATCCGGCCCGACATGCCGAGGTGGATCAACAGCGTCTCACCCGTATCCAGATCGGCAAGGATATACTTTGACCGGCGGCGCAGGGCCAGCACGGTGGCCCCGGTCAGCCGGTCGGCCATGCCGGGGGGAAAAGGCCAGCGCAGGTTGGGGCGGTTGACCTCTGCCTGCGCGATGCGCTGGCCCTGCATCACGGGGGACAGGCCGCGTCGGACGGTTTCAACCTCGGGCAGTTCGGGCATTTTGGGGGGGCCTGTGGTGGGGTTGCGTCCAAGGTAGGGGATCGCGGCGGGGTCACAAGGTGTTTCGGTGGCGGCTGCTTTGTCGCGGCGGGATTGGCACTATGTGGTTTTCCGTGTGCGGTTTCGGGTATACCCCCGTTTGGCACGGCGGCATTCGGGCGGAACGGTGATGGACGACAAGGACGGCAGCACGCATTTCGGGTTTCGCACGGTGCCAGAGGCCGACAAGGCCGGGATGGTGCACGGCGTGTTTTCCCGCGTGGCGTCGAAGTATGACATCATGAATGATGTGATGTCGGGCGGTGTTCACCGGCTGTGGAAAGACGCGATGATGGACTGGCTGGCCCCCCGGCCGGGCCAAAGCCTGTTGGATGTGGCGGGGGGGACCGGGGATGTGGCGTTCCGGTTCCTGCGCCGGGCACCGGGGGCGGTGGCCACCGTCTGTGATCTGACCGAGCCGATGCTGGTTGAGGGGCGCACGCGGGCCGAGGCCGAACAGATGGCCGACCGGCTGACATGGGTGGTGGGTGACGCGATGGCGCTGCCGTTCGCGGACCGGTCGTTCGACGTTTATACCATTTCCTTTGGCATCCGGAACGTGACCCGGATCGCCGATGCGCTGGCCGAGGCATACCGCGTGCTGAAACCCGGCGGGCGGCTGATGGTGCTGGAGTTTTCGCAGGTGCCGAACCCGGCGCTGCAATGGGCTTACGACCGTTATTCGTTCAACGTCATTCCGGTGATGGGGCAGATCATCGCCGGGGACCGCGAAAGTTATCAGTACCTTGTGGAATCGATCCGCAAGTTTCCCGGGCAAGAGGCGTTCGCGGGCATGATCCGGGCGGCGGGGTTCGGGCAGGTGAAGTACCGCAACCTGACGATGGGTGTGGCCTGCCTGCATTCAGGCTGGAAGCTGTAGCGTGCGCGGACCGCACAACATCATCCGGCTGGTGCGCACACTGGCCACGATGGAGCGGACCGGGGCCATCGGCGTGGTCCTTGAGGCGTTTGATGCGCCGCCGCGCCTGCGGTTTGTGGCGCGGGTGCTGGGGTGGCCGTTCAAGTGGCTGGGGCTGCGCGGTGACCCCGCGTTGCCGCCCGCCACAAGGGCGCTGACGGCGCTGGGGCCTGCGTACATCAAGTTTGGCCAGATCCTGTCAACCCGGCCCGACATCGTGGGTGACGAGCTGGCGTTGCAGATGCAGTACCTGCAGGACAAGCTGCCCCCCTTCCCCACGGCCATCGCCAAAGGGATGATCGAGGACGAGTTGCAACAGCCGGTGGATCAGTTGTTCGCCAGCTTTTCCGAACCCGTCGCGGCGGCGTCCATCGCACAGGTTCACAAGGCGACGCTGCGCCATACCGGGCAGGAGGTGGCGGTCAAGGTGCTGCGTCCGGGGATCGAGCGGGCCTTTGCCAAGGACATCGACGCCTTCTATCTGGCGGCCTGGGTGATTGACCGGCTGGCGCCGGGTGCGCGCCGCCTGCGCCCGCTGGAGGTGATCGCGCATTTCGAGGGCGTTGTGACGGGCGAATTGGACCTGCGGCTGGAATCGGCGGCGGCGGGCGAGTTTGCCGCGAACACCGCCGGTGATGCCGGGTTTCGGGTGCCCAAGCCCGTGTGGGACCTGTCGGCGCGCCATGTGATGACCATCGGCTGGGCCGAGGGGCTGTCGATGGCCGACAACGCGGGGCTGGATGCGGCGGGGCATGACCGGACGGCACTGGCCAGCCGTGTGCTGCAACTGTTCCTGAGCCATGCGTTGCGCGACGGGTATTTCCATGCCGACATGCATCAGGGCAACCTCAAGGTGGCGGCGAACGGCGACATCATCGCCTATGATTTCGGGATCATGGGGCGGCTGGATGAATATACCCGGCGCGTTTATGCCGAGATCCTGTTCGGGTTCATCCGCCGCGATTATCGCCGGGTGGCAGAGGTGCATTTCGAGGCGGGCTATGTGCCGCCCGACCGCGATATCGACGAATTTGCCCGCGCGCTGCGGGTGGTGGGCGAGCCGATATTCGGCATGGACGCCAACCGCATCTCGATGGCGCGGCTTTTGGCGTATCTGTTCGAGGTGACGGAACGGTTCGGGATGGCGACGCGGACCGAGCTGATCCTGTTGCAACGCACGATGGTGGTGGTTGAAGGGGTGGCGCGGTCGCTGGACCCGCAGGTGAACATCTGGCAGGTCGCCCGGCCCATCGTCGAAGGCTACATCAAGGAAAATGTCGGCCCCCGCGCCCTGTTGCGCGATCTGGGGCGGACCGCGCTGGTGCTGGCGCGGTTCGGGCCAAAGCTGCCGCGGCTGGTCGAGGACCGGCTGTTCCGGGCCGAGGCACAGACGGCGCCCGCACGTCGGGCACAGGGGCATCCGGTGGTGTGGTTTCTGGCCGGGGCCGCGGTGGCGCTGGCGGGGGCGGCGCTGGGGCTGGCGTTCTGAGCCCGGTCAGGTGCCGCCGCGCAGGGCCGTTGCCTGATCCGCCGCAATCTCGATCCCGCCGGCCAGCACGATGCGTGTGCCCCCGACTGCTGCCCGCACCTCGGTGACGCGGGCATAGGTTTCGGCGGCGCGTTCGGACACCAGCGTGTCGCCTGCATAGCTTTCGACCTGAAAGCTGTAGCGCCCGGGTGGCAGCGCGGTGCCGGTCATGCTGGTGCCGTTCCACAGGTGCGTGGTGGCGCCCGCCGTCATGTCTTCACGCGCCACGACCGTGCCCTGGGCATTGCGCACGGCAAGGACCGCACGGTCTGCCGTCGCGTCGGGTGTCACGGTGAGCGTGACGGGCGTGCCGTCATGGATCACCGGCGCGGTCGAGCGGACCTCCTGGCCGACCCAGCCCGCATATTCGGAAAGGCCGGTCGAGCCGAGGGAACCGATCAGCTCTTTCATCAGCTGGTTGGTCAGGGTCTGCTGCTCGACACTGGAGAAGGTGGCGAGTTGAACGGCGTAATCGGCCGATTCGATGGGGTTCAGGGGGTCCTGATTCTGCATCTGCGTCGTCAGCATCCGCAGGAACGTATCGTAGTCCGAGTTGACGTCATTCCGGGTGTTGCCGGTGGTGGGCGTGGTGCTGCGGACAGCGGTCAGGGCCTGGGTTTCCATGGGGTTGCTCCTTGTGGCGATGGGGTCAGAGGCGCAGGTCAAGCGGGGCATTGCCCGCGCCCTGACCATTCAGGTGCGCGGGTTGGGTCTTGGTTTCGGGCGGGAGGTCGGGTGCCGCAGCCGGGCCTTGCGCCGCAACCGGGGTGGGGTTGCCGTTGCGGGCATCGTTGGCACTGCCCTGACCGAAGCTGAGCGTGGCGCTGCCGAACCCCGCCTGCCGCAGGTCGGCCAGAAGCTGATCGGCGTGGCGGCGCAACAGGTCCAGCGTTTCGGGGCGTTCGACCATCATCGCGATGCGCAGGGTGTCGCCTTCGGTCGTGACATGCATGTGCAGGCGGCCAAGCTCATCCGGGGCAAGGGCCACGTCCAGCGCACCGTTGCCCGGATCGGTGGCGATGGTGACGGCAAGGGGGGCAAGCTGTGCCACCGGGACCGCAGTCACCATCGCGGTGGGCTGGGTGATCTGGCCCGGCATGGTGCCAGAAGCCGCAATGGCCGGTGACGCCAGGCTGTCGGTGGGTGCAGGCATCGCCAAGGCAGGGTCAAGGGCCCAGAGCGGGCGGAATTCCGGCGGTGACGGCGATGCCGGCCGGTGCAGGTCTACCGCCGGGGGCGCGGGTGACTGCGACAGGGCCCGCGT
Organism: Rhodobacterales bacterium; assembly: GCA_038209775.1. GTDB lineage: Bacteria > Pseudomonadota > Alphaproteobacteria > Rhodobacterales > Rhodobacteraceae > JBBQXK01. The sequence goes on from JBBQXK010000025.1 coordinate 48,758, forward strand.
AACCGGGTCTGAGGGTAACGGGGCAGGTATGTGTGCGGGGTCTGTCGGGGTTGCGCCTGCCGGCAGTGTGGCCGATGCGGCGGGAATTCCGGCCCATGCGGCGGGCCGGGTCGGGGTGGGCGCGGCCCGGCGGTGGTTCGGTGCCGCGTCAACGGGCGGGACGGCCGTGGGTTCGGTGGTTTGCCGCGCAACGGCGGGCGGGCTTGGGAGGGGGCCGGTTCGGACACTCACCGCCGGGCCCGGGGGGGGCAAAGCCCCGTTCGGGGCCGCCGGGGTTACGGATGCGGGCGGGGACATGGGCGTGACGGTTGCGGGCGGAGCGGATGGGCCAGCCGCCGCAAGGACGGCGGTCTGTGGCGGCAGAACCGCAGGTTCGGGGCCGCTGGACGGGTGCGGCGGTGCCGGTGCGCCCACCCCGATGGTCGGGGTCGCAATCGGGTCGGCAGGTTCCCGGGCAAGATCTTCAGGCAGGGCCGCGCCGGGCGACCGAACATCAGGCGGGGCAACCGGGCCCGGTTCGGCAATCCGCGAGGGCGGGCGGGCCACCTCGGTTCTGCCCTGCCCATCCGCTTCGCGTGCAGGAACAAGCACCCCGTAGGCAACCTTTGCCAGTCGGGTCAGGTCATTGTCGCCCGGCGGGGCCAGAGCCAGCATGGAACCCGCGTTCCGGGGTACGGGATCGACCGGAACATCGGTTTCAGGAACAGGCACCCCCGCCCCGCTGGCGGGCGGCAGCGGGCCCGGCCCGGTTTTCGGGCCACCGGGCAGCAAAGCGGATGCGGCGTCAGGTACGGCGACAGACGCGGGGGGCATGAGCGCCACGGTGTTTGCCGTCACGGCGGTTTCGGCGGGGGACGCGGCGGGTTGGACAGGGTTGCGGGTGGCAATCCCGCCATCGCGCTGCGGGGATGTGTCGACAACTGTCCGCAGGACAGGAGCGGCATCCGGTATGGCATCCGGTCTGGCGGGCAAGGTTGGCAGCGCGGCGACGGTGGCCGGTTCGGCGACGGGGGCATTATTGGTGACAGGTTGCGTTGGCACGGACGGGGGGGCGTTGTGCTGCCATGCGTTTGCGTCCGCGAGGGGCGGCGGCACCTGTGCGGCTGGTGCTGTTGCCGGGGGTGTCAGCGGGGCATTGCTTGCGCCGCCGCCCCGCTCTGGCGCGACGGGCCTGCCGGGCAGGGCGACAGCCGTGACGGCGGGGGTTGCAAGGAGGTGGCCGGACGGCGGCGGAGAGGCCGTCAGTCGTTGCGGCCCGGATTGTGGCGGTTCGGGCTTGTCTGGCGTCGCAGGGACCCGGTTTGCCGCCATCGGTGCCGCGGGCAGGGTGGCGGGCGCATCACGGGCGATATCGGGCTGGGTGAGTGCTGGCTGGGGCAGTGCTGCGGCGACTGGCGGGGAAGCGGCCACATCGGGACCGATTGTGGCAGGTTGGGCGCGGAGTTCACCGGCGACCGGCGGCAGGTCGGCTAGCCCTGACATTGCCTTTGCCGGGGTAAAGGGTCGGTCTGCAGAAGCCTTGTCGCCCGTTGCCGAACGTTCGGCGGTCACGGCAGTATCAGTACCAGATGATTGAACCCATGGTTCCGGGGCCGTAGCAGGGGCGGGCTGCAGCGGGGTGCGGATCGCCGGAGCCTTTGCCTCGGGGCCGGGGGGGGCCGGGCGTTCGGTGGTCACAGCGATATCAGTACCATTTGATTGAACCCGTGGCTCCGGGGCCGGCACAGGGGCGGCCTGCTGCGGG
>JBBQXK010000026.1:0-47648 GCA_038209775.1 Rhodobacterales bacterium
CCGGCGAATGCCCAGAAACCCCCAGGCCACCGCAAACGCCACCACCACCGCCCCCACCGGCACCAGAAGATACCCCCCCAGCCACCCGATCCACAGCCCCACAACCGCCAGCCCCCCCGCCGCGATCACCTCGCGCCAGCGGGTCAGCAGCAGCATCACCTCGGGGCGCACGGGGTTCATGCGAAAACCTGTTCCGGCTGGTGGAAATGTGCGATGCCCATGGTTCCCGCACGGCGAAATCCGATGGCGACATAGGCCCGCGCCGCCGCCTCGCTTGCGGCAAAAAGGTGCGCTTGGATCACGCCGGACGCCCGCGCCTCGGCCAGATGCAGTGCGACAAGCCGCCGCGCAAGGCCCTGACGGCGCAGCGCGGGGGGGGTATAGACAGCACCCACCTGCACGGCATCGGGCAGGCTCGCGTTGAACCCCGACAGTGCCACAGGGATACCGTCACGGATCAGCACCCGATGGCTGCCTTGCCGCGTCCAGCGCAGGATTTCGGTTTCCGCCAGCGGGCGGGCGGCGTCGGGCGGCACGCTGAACACCTCCGTCAGGTATTCCGCCCGCCAACCGGTCAACAGCGCCGCGTCACCGTCCTCAAGCGGACGCGCCACGGTGCCCGCCACCTCGGGCATCACGAGATCAGCGAGGGCCATCGAATAGCCCGGTTCCTCGTCGTGATGGCGCACCTGTCGGTCGGTCAGGCCAAGTGCTTCGATAATCAGCGGAACCTGCCCGTCCGGTCCGATCACCGTTGCGATGGACATACCCCGCAGCCACGCGCGCGCCTCGGCGCCAACACCTTCGGGCATCTGCACCAGCAGGGTCGACGAACGGGTAAGGCCGAGCACGCCCGATATCGCACCGCGCTGCTCCTGCACCCACAATCGCAGGTCCAGAATGTCACCACTGCCCGTGCCGTCCTGCCAGACAACCCGCCCTGCATGAAGATTGGCCATCAGGAACATCGACCCGCCAAGCCTTGCCCCCAAAAAGGCCGCCACCGCGGGCAGGTCATCGGGCGTGGCCGCACGAAGTGTCATCCCCAATCCCCCAACACCGCCTGCCACAGCGTCAGCGCCGCCACCGCCGCCGTGTCCGCGCGCAGGATGCGCGGACCCAGCGATACCGGATGCACCCCCGCCATCCCCCGGATGCGCGCCTGCTCGGCTTCGGCAAACCCGCCCTCGGGGCCGATCAGGATGGCCCATGGGGCAGGCGTCCGGTCAGTCGGCAGCACCACCGCCTGCCCCGCCAGATGCTCGTCGCACCACATCACCCGCCGCCCCGCTGGCCATCCGTCCAGCAGCCGGTCCAGCGTTTGCAACTCATCCACCACCGGCACGAACGTCCCCCCGCACTGCTCGGCGGCCTCCACCGCATGCGCCTGCAGGCGGTCCTGCCTTATCCGGTCGGCGTTGGTGAACCGGGTCTGCACCGGCAGGATGCGCGCGGCCCCCATCTCGGTGGCCTTCTCCACGATGAAATCGGTGCGCGCCTTTTTCAGAGGCGCGAACACCAGCCACAGGTCGGGCGGCATCCGCAGGGGGGCGGTCTGTTCCTCGGCCACCAGCGTGACAACCCTGCGCCCTGCCGTCTCCAGCCGCGCCCGCCACTCACCGTCACGCCCGTTGAACAGCAGCACCTGCGCCCCCGCCGCCAGCCGCATCACCGACAACAGGTAATGCGCCTGCCCCTCGGTCACCGCCACGGGTTGCCCCGGGCCGAGCGGCTGATCTACATAAAGGCGGACCTTCGCGAACCCCATGGATCCCAGACATATGACCCCGCCCCCCGGATTGCCAGAGGCCGAACAGGGCACCGTCGCCGACGCCCCCCGTGGCAATTGGGTGGACCGTTTTGCCCCCCCCGTAACCCGCCCCTACCTGCGCCTGTCGCGCGCCGACCGGCCCATCGGGACGTGGCTTTTGTACCTGCCGTGCCTTTGGGGGCTGGCGCTCGCCATCGCGGCAGACGCCCCCCGGGCCGCCGATCTGTGGATCGCGGTCGGCTGCGGCCTTGGCGCGTTCCTGATGCGCGGGGCTGGCTGTACCTGGAACGACCTCACCGACCGCCACATCGACGCCGAGGTCGCGCGCACCCGCAGCCGACCCCTGCCATCGGGGCAGGTCACCCCCCGGCAGGCGCTGGTCTGGATGGTGGCACAGGCGCTGATGGCCGCCGCCATCCTGTTCACCTTCAACACCACCGCCATAGCGCTTGGCGTGGCCTCGCTGGCGCTGGTCGCGGTCTATCCCTTTGCCAAACGGTTCACCTGGTGGCCGCAGGTGTTTCTGGGGCTGGCGTTCAACTGGGGCGTGCTGGTGGCCTGGGCGGCGCATGGCGGAACGCTTGGCGCGGCGGCGGTGGCGCTGTGGCTGGGGGGGATCGGCTGGACGCTGTTCTACGACACCATCTATGCCCATCAGGACAAGGATGATGACGCCCTGATCGGTGTGAAATCCACCGCCCGCCTGTTCGGCGATGCAGGCACCGCCCGCTGGATGCTGCGCTTTCTGGTGGCCACGGTGGTCCTGATGATGGTGGCCGTGGTCATGGCGCTGACGGCACCCGGGGTGTCGCCAATGGCGCTGATGCTGGCGCTGGCGGGGGTCTGGGGGTTCGGTATGCACATGGCCTGGCAGTTGCGCCACCTTGACACCACCGACCCCGACGCCTGCCGCCGCCTGTTCCTGTCCAATCGTGATGCCGGGCTGATCCTTGCGCTGTTTCTTGCCGGTGCGGCGCTGGTCTGACCCCGCCCGCAATTGATCCTGCAGGCGAAGCGCCCTAAGACCGGGGCCATGGGATTACGCCTGAACGTTCCACGAATGCCCGACCGTCTGCGCCCTGCCATCATCGGCGGTGCTGCGGCGGCCTGTGCCGCGATGGTGATGGTACTGGCCGCAACCTGGGCCGCCCATGCGATCGAGGGGCGCACCGCCCGCGCGATCACGTCGCGCCTTCTGGCCGAGGGCATCACCTGGGCCAGCGTCACCACCGACGGCTTGCGCGTCAACATGTCCGGCACCGCCCCGAATGAGGCTGCCCGGTTCCGCGCCGTCAATATCGCAGGTGGCCTCGTCGATGCCGGCCGCATCCGCGACGGGTTCGAGGTGACCGCCGTCGGCGCCATCCAGCCGCCCCGCTTTTCGGTCGAGGTTCTGCGCAACACCGACGAGATATCTCTGATCGGCCTCGTCCCCGCCGCCGGAGCCGAGGATGAGATGGCCGAGGCGAAACTGGTCGACGAGGTGTCGCAGGTGGCCGCGGGCCTGCCCGTGGCCGACATGCTGGAAAGTGCCGAATACCCCGCCCCCGAAGGCTGGGATGCCGCCCTTGCCTTTGGCGTCGAGGCGCTTCGCCTGCTGCCACGCTCCAAGATATCGGTTGCCGCCGACCGGGTGGCGATCACCGCCATCTCGGACAGTGCCGCCGAAAAGCGTCGGCTTGAGACGGAACTTGCGCGCATGGCCCCCAAAGGCCTGACGCTGGTCCTCGATATCTCTGCCCCGCGCCCGGTGCTGACCCCCTTCACCCTGCGGCTGGTCAAGGATGCGGCAGGCACCAGGTTCGACGCCTGCGCCGCCGACAGCGAGGCCGCACGCGATACCATCCTGCGCGCCGCGACGGCGGCAGGCGTCACCGTCCGGGCCACCTGCACCATCGGCCTTGGCGTGCCCACCCCCCGCTGGGCCGACGCCGCGCAGGCGGGCATCGCGGCCATTGCGGCGCTTGGCGCGGGCACGATCACCTTTTCGGATGCCGACGTGACGCTGACCGCCGCCGCCGGGGCCGATCAGGCACTGTATGACCGGGTGGTTGGCGAATTGCAGGCCGCATTGCCGCCGGTGTTCTCGCTGACCTCCACCCTGCCGCCGCCGGCGACGAAGGCCGTTGCCGCCCAGGGCCCTGCCGAGTTTACGGCCGTCCTGTCCGCCGAGGGCCGGGTCGAGTTGCGCGGTCGCCTGACGGATGAGGTGCTGCGCGCCGCCGTCGACAGCTTTGCCCGCGCCCATTTCGGGGCCGACCGCGTCTATACCGCCGCCCGTATGGACCCCGACCTGCCCGATGGCTGGCCGGTGCGCGTGCTGGCCGGGATCGACGCGCTGTCGTCGCTGACCGAAGGGCGGTTGCTGGTGCGTGCCGATCTGGTCGAGGTCGCAGGCGTCACCGGCAGCCAGGAAGCGCGCGAACGGATCAGCCAGGTCCTGTCGGGCCAGCTTGGTCCGGGCCAGACCTTCAAGGTCGACGTCCGCTATGACGAGGCGCTTGATCCCCTTGCCGCCCTGCCAACGGCGGAACAATGCGTGGCAGGCCTGAACGGCATCGTCAGCGCGCGCAAGATCACCTTCACCCCCGGCTCTGCCGAAATCGACGGCACCGCGCGCGGCACGCTTGAGGCGCTGGCGACCCTTCTCAAGGACTGCCCCGGTCTTGCGGTCGAGGTGGCAGGCCATACCGACGCACAGGGCTCCGAAGGCGGCAACCAGGCGCTCAGCCAGGCCCGGGCCGAGGCGGTGCTGATTGCCCTTCAGGGACGGCGTTTGCCGGTCGAGGGGTTCCTGGCCAAGGGGTACGGCGAGACCAGCCCGGTCGCTGACAATACCACCGAAGCGGGCCGCGAGGCGAACCGCCGGATCGAGTTCACCCTGATCGGTGGGCCGGAACCCAAACCAGCCGCGCCGGTTGACGCAGATTCCAAGGCCGAAGCAACCGACAGGGACGACAGCACGGCCACAGCCAAGGATGATGCTGTGCCCTCGAAAACCACCCTGTCAACCGCCGGAACCCCGCCCGTGAATGTGGCTGACGCCGACGCGGACGGCGGCGATGCCGGTCTGCCGGTCACCCGGTCGGTCAGGCTGACCCTGTCGCCGTTCCAGCCGACGGACGAGACTTCGCCGCGCCCCAGACGCCGCGCCGACCCCTGACGCCTGCCCCCTCCCGTTCGCTGCAAAAGTCGGCACGCATCATGTGCGCGGATCAAGGCATGCGCCGCCCGCCCGAGATTTCGCCGCATTTTCCGGGAACCCGATGCGCCGTTACCCGTTGCTCTGACAGGCGCACAAGACGCGCTCTAAATCAGGTAACAGGAGATAATCATGCGGAAATTTCTGTTGACGACGGCCATTCTGGCCGGCCTCGGCGGCATTGCCCATGCGCAGGACGCCACCACCCCCGGCATGTTCCGGGCGACCCCGGATGCGATGCAGGTCCGCGCTTCGGACTTCATCGGCATGCGCATCTATGCCGCCGAGACGGCGACCGATGCCACCGAATACAACGGTGTCCAACAGGACTGGGCCGACATCGGCGAAGTCAACGACGTGATCCTTTCGCGCGATGGTAAGGTCGATTCGGTGCTGGTCGATATCGGCGGCTTCCTCGGCATCGGCGAACGTCAGGTCGCCGTTGGGATGGAGGCGATCCGGTTTGTCAGCGACAGCGCGACCGCCGACGCGCCCGATGACTTCTTTCTGGTGATGACCGCCGCCCGCGCCGACCTTGAGGCCGCACCCGACTACATGACCGCCGCACCGATGGCCGACGCGACCGGCACGATGCGCGAACCCGTCATGCGCGAGGGGTTCATGGTGGCCGAGGGCGACTATCTGACCTCGGACAAACTGCAGGGTGCCACGGTCTATGACATGAACGACAAAGTCGTGGGCGAAGTCGGCACGCTGGTCCTGACCGGCGACGGCCAGGTGACGCAGGCCATCATCGACGTGGGCGGCTTCCTTGGCATGGGCGAAAAGCCGGTGGCGATGAACCTTGCCGACATCGACATCCTGCGCAACGAGGCGGGCGATGACGTGCGCGTCTACCTCAGCACCACCAAGGAACAGCTTGAGGCGATGCCGGCCTACGCCGGCTGATCCCCACCACCACGAATGACAAGGGCCCGCATCGATGCGGGCCCTTGTGCCATCCGGCGGGCGGTCTCTGGTCGGCGATTGGTCCGGGGGCCTTGCAAATGGCACCGTCCTGCCGCACAGAACCAAGGCTATGAATCGCACCGAATTCATCATCGCGGCCACCATCATCCTGTTCGGCGCCTATATGCTGGGATGGTTCACGCACTGGCTGTTGCACCGCTTCACCCGCGTCGCGGGCGGCGACATGGGCGAGATTGACCGGCTTGCCCAATCCCTGCACGACGCCGAAGAACTGCGCGATCAGGCTATGATCTACATGGAAACCCGTGAGGCCGAACTGGTCAACCAGCTAAGCCAGACCGAGGCCGAGCTTCGCGCCGCGATGGAGGGCCTGCGCGCCGCCCGCCACGAAGGCGAAGAGATGCGCACCTATATCGAGCGTATCCACGCCGCAGGCTGACCTGTCCAGCACCCCCGGGGAACCCCATGACGGCCATCGACCCCGACAATGACGATGCGGCGGCAGCAGTCGCCACCGGTGCCGGCGCACCCGCACCCGTTGTGACCACGGCCCCGGTCGCGGTGTTCCTGACCGGCAACCTCTTTCGCCATGTCGCGGTGATGTCGCTGACCTCATCGCTTGGGATCATGTCGATCTTTGCCGTCGATGTGCTGAACATGGTGTTCATCTCGTGGCTGGGTCACGCCGAACTGGCCGCCGCCATCGGCTATGCCGGGGCCATCCTGTTCTTCACGATCAGCTTCGGCATCGGGATGAGCATCGCCGCCGCAGCCCTTGTCGCCCGCGCCCTGGGGCAGGGCGACCGTGCCCTTGCGCGCAGGCGGGCCGGCCATGCGCTGATCCACGGCGTCTGGATGGGGGCGGTCTTTGCTGCCATCGTCTGGGCCTTCCTCGGCCCCCTCGTGCGCGCCATCGGGGCGTCGGGCGAAACTGAGCGTCTGGCCATCGGATACCTCCAGATCGTCACCCCGTCATTGCCCCTGCTGATGGTGGGCATGATCGGCGGTGCTATCCTGCGCGCCCACGGCGACGCCCGCCGTGCCATGATGTGTACGCTTTACGGGGCGGGCGTGGCGCTGGTGCTGGACCCCGTGTTCATCCTGTATCTGGGGTGGGAACTGACCGGTGCCGCCGTCGTCACAGTGCTGGCGCGGGTGATGATCGCCGCCACCGCCCTGTTGCCGATCCTGCGCCACCATGGCGGGTTTGAGCGTCCAACGCTGGCGGGCCTCATGGCCGACCTGCCCCCCGTCACCGTCATCGCCTTTCCCGCCGTCCTGACCCAGATCGCCACCCCCGCAGGGCAGGCCTATGTCACCCGCGCCATGGCGGCGTTCGGCGAGGCTGCGGTGGCCGGCATGGCCATCACCGGACGCCTGACGCCGCTGGTGTTCGGCGTGGTCTTCGCGCTGTCGGGGTCCATCGGCCCGATCATCGGCCAGAACGCCGGCGCGCGGCAGTGGGACCGCGTGGCGCAAACCCTGCGCGAGGGGCTGTTGTTCACCGCACTGGTATCGGTCGCGGTGTCGGTCGTGCTGTTCGTGCTGCGGGCACCGCTGGCCGACCTCTTCGGCGCGCAGGGCGTGACCCGCGACATCGTCTATCTCTTCTGCGGCCCCCTTAGCCTGTTGTTCTTCTTCAACGGCGCGATCTTTGTCGCCAACGCCGCCTGCAACAACCTTGGCCAGCCGTTTCAGGCCACGCTGGTCAACTGGGGCCGCCACACCATCGGCACCGTGCCGCTGGTGATGGCCGGGGCGATGTGGATGGGGGCTTCGGGCGTGCTTCTGGGGCAGGCGGCGGGGGGCATCGTCTTTGCCGCAATCGCCGTCTGGCAGGCCCGCCGCGCGATTGCCGCAGCCGCGGCGCGGACGGGCCGCTGAAGCCGTGGTCGAAGCAAAGTGTATGTACGGATGACATACAGATGCTGTACGCATCGAATACAGAATGAATACGGACAAAACACAGCCTTTTCCGCCGCTTGCCCCGTCTTTCCGCCCCATCGGACAACGGTTCCGTCAACACTCCCTTAACCTCTCCCGCCCTGAACCCCGTAACCCTACCCGCCGCAAGAAACCTGCTCCCCTCATGCCCGCCAACACCGTTTCACGCTTGCCACTGGCACCCCATGGCAGGATGATCCCGCCAGCGACGCGCCGGGCCTTCCGGCCGGAGGAATGATGCCCGACGACGACCTGCACCGCACCGGCCTCCATGATCTCCACGTCGCAAAGGGCGCGCGGATGGTGCCGTTCGCGGGCTACGCGATGCCGGTCCAGTACCCGATGGGCGTCTTGCGCGAACACCTCCACACCCGCGCGCAGGCGGGCCTGTTCGATGTGGGCCACATGGGGCAGGTGCTGTTGCAGCCCCTCGGCACCATGGCCGATCTGGTGGCCGCGTTCGAGGCGATGATGCCCGTCGATGTGGCGGGGCTGGCCGAGGGGCGACAGCGCTACGGCCTTTTCACCAATGAAACCGGGGGGATACTCGACGACCTGATGTTCGCCAACCGGGGCGATCACCTGTTCGTCGTGGTCAACGCCGCCTGCAAGGCGCAGGATATCGCCCATATGCAGACCCACCTTGCCGAGGTGGCCCGCGTGATCCCCGTCACCGACCGCGGCCTTCTGGCGCTGCAGGGGCCGCTGGCTGAGGCCGTGCTGGACCGCTTTGTGCCCGGCACCGCGGCGATGCGGTTCATGGATGTGGGCGTGTTCGGCGACCTCTGGGTTTCCCGCTCGGGCTATACCGGCGAGGATGGCTATGAAATCTCGGTGCCCGATGCCCGGGTCATGGCCTTCGCCGAGGCGCTGCTTGCCGACCCCGCCGTCGCCCTCATCGGCCTGGGTGCCCGCGATTCGCTGCGGCTGGAAGCGGGCCTGTGTCTCTATGGCCACGACATCGACACCACGACCAGCCCGGTTGAGGCGGGTCTGACCTGGGCCATCCAGAAGTCCCGCCGGACGGGCGGCACAAGGGCTGGTGGCTTCCCCGGTGAAGGACGCATCATGCAGGAGCTTGCCGACGGCCCCGACCGCCTGCGCGTCGGCATCCGGCCCGAAGGACGCGCCCCCATGCGCGAAGGCACCGACCTTTTCGCCCCCGACGGCACCCCCATCGGCCGCGTCACCTCGGGCGGCTTTGCCCCCTCGCTCGACGCCCCCATCGCCATGGGCTACGTCGCATCCGCCCACGCCACCCCCGGCACCATGATCGAGGGCGAGGTGCGCGGCAAACGCCTGCCCGCCACCGTGGTGCCCCTGCCATTCCGTCCGTCCACCTACAAGCGTTGAGGCCCAAAACATGAAATATACCAAGGATCACGAATGGTTACGGCTTGAGGGCGACGATATCGTCGTCGTCGGCATCACCGAACATGCGGCCACCCAACTGGGCGACGTGGTGTTCGTGGAACTGCCCGAGATCGAGACGATGGTCGCCGAAGGCGACGAGGTTTGCGTGATCGAAAGCGTCAAGGCCGCGTCCGACATCCTCGCCCCCCTCGACGGCGAGATTGTCGCGGTGAACGAGGCCCTTGCTGACAGCCCCGGTCTGGTCAACGCCGATGCGGCGGGCGCTGCGTGGTTCTTCAAGATCAGGGTCGATGATCCGTCCGTGCTGGATGCGTTCATGGACGAGGATGAATACCTCGAGCTGATCGGCTAAGGGCGCGGAAACCTTACGGTTTCCGATGAATTTTCTGGCAAGAAAATTGCGAATTCCCTGCAGGAATTTGGCAAAGGAGCGGACCCCGGCGATGACCTTCACCCCCACCGACTACAACCCCTACGACTTTGCCAACCGTCGCCATATCGGCCCCTCTCCCGCCGAGATGGATGCGATGCTGGCTGTGGTGGGGGTGCCTACGCTGGATGCGCTGATTGACGAAACCGTGCCCGCCTCGATCCGCCAGACGACTGCGCTGACCTGGGCCCCGCTCGCTGAGCACGAACTTTTGGCCCGGATGGAGACGGTCGCCAAGAAGAACCGGGTGATGACCAGCCTGATCGGGCAGGGCTATTACGGCACCGTGACGCCCCCCGCGATCCAGCGGAATATCCTTGAGAATCCAGCGTGGTACACAGCCTATACCCCCTATCAGCCCGAGATTGCCCAAGGGCGGCTTGAGGCGCTGCTGAACTATCAGACCATGGTCTGCGACCTGACCGGCCTTGATGTGGCCAATGCGTCGCTGTTGGACGAGGCGACGGCGGCCGCCGAAGCGATGACGATGGCCGAACGGTCGTCGAAATCGAAAGCGCGGGCGTTTTTCGTCGACCGCTTCTGCCACCCCCAGACCATCGCCGTGATCCGCACCCGGGCGCAACCACTGGGCATCGAGATCATCGAGGACATGGTCGGAAACCTTGATCCATCAAAGGTTTTCGGGGCGATCTTCCAGTATCCGGGCAGCTATGGCCATGTGACCGACTTTACCGCGCTAATCGCCAAGGTGCATGCGTCCAAGGGTATCGCCATCGTCGCGACCGACCTTCTGGCACTGTGCCTCTTGAAGGAACCAGGCGCGATGGGGGCCGATATCGCCATCGGCTCCAGCCAGCGTTTCGGCGTGCCGTTGGGGTACGGCGGCCCGCACGCCGCATTCATGGCCTGCCGCGATGACCTGAAACGCGCGATGCCGGGGCGGATCGTCGGGGTCAGCATCGACGCGCGGGGGAACAAGGCCTACCGCCTGTCGCTGCAAACCCGCGAGCAGCATATCCGACGCGAAAAGGCCACATCCAACGTCTGTACCGCACAGGCGCTGTTGGCCGTAATGGCCTCATTCTATGCAGTTTTCCACGGCCCCAAGGGCCTGCGCGCGATTGCCGAGCGGGTTCATTTCCTGACCAACCGCCTTGCCCGCGCGCTCAAGGCGGCGGGGGCCATAGTCAGTCCCAAGGCGTTCTTCGACACGATCACAGTAGAGGTTGGCGTGGGGCAGGCGGGCATCCTGGCCGCCGCCCGGCACGAAGGGCTGAACTTCCGCAAGATCGGCCATGACCGCGTGGGCATCACGCTGGACGAGACCACGGATGAACGCGTCCTGATCCGCGTCCTGCGCGCCTTTGGCATCGAGGGCGTGCCGCCCCACCGCGCCACGCTGGGCTTTCCCGAGACGATGCTGCGCACGACAGACTATCTGAGCCACCCCGTATTCCACATGAACCGCGCGGAATCCGAGATGATGCGCTACATGCGGCGATTGTCCGACCGCGATCTGGCGCTGGACCGGGCGATGATCCCGCTGGGGTCCTGCACGATGAAGCTGAACGCGGCGGCCGAGATGATGCCGATCACCTGGCCCGAGTTCGGGACGATCCACCCGTTCGTGCCCGCCGATCAGGCCGCAGGCTATGCCGAGGCGATCACTGATCTGTCGGAAAAGTTATGTGAAATAACGGGTTACGATGCCATGTCGATGCAACCCAATTCGGGCGCACAGGGCGAATATGCGGGGCTTCTGACGATCCAGGCCTATCACCGCGCAAGGGGGGATGCGCACCGCGACGTCTGCCTGATCCCGATGTCGGCGCATGGCACCAACCCCGCATCGGCGCAGATGGCGGGGATGAAGGTGGTGGTGGTGAAAACCGCCCCCAACGGCGACGTGGATGTCGAGGATTTCGCAGCCAAGGCGGCGGCGGCGGGTGGCAACCTTGCCGCATGCATGATCACCTATCCGTCAACCCATGGTGTGTTCGAGGAAACGGTCCGCGACATCTGCCGGATCACGCACGACCATGGCGGGCAGGTCTACCTTGACGGGGCCAATATGAACGCCCTTGTCGGGCTGGTGAAACCGGGCGAGATCGGGTCGGACGTCAGCCACCTGAACCTGCACAAGACCTTTGCCATCCCGCACGGCGGCGGTGGCCCGGGCATGGGCCCGATCGGCGTCAAGGCGCACCTGGCGCCCTATCTGCCGGGCCATCCGCAGACCGGCGGGGCCGAGGGGCCGGTGTCGGCGGCGCCCTATGGATCAGCGTCGATCCTGTTGATTTCATGGGCCTATTGCCTGATGATGGGCGGCCCGGGCCTGACGCAGGCGACCAAGGTGGCGATCCTGAACGCCAACTACATCGCGGCCCGGCTTGCCGGTGCCTATCCGATCCTGTTCATGGGCAACAAGGGCCGCGTGGCGCATGAGTGCATCCTTGACACACGGCCCTTCGCCGAGGTGGGTGTAACCGTGGACGACATCGCCAAGCGCCTGATCGACAACGGCTTTCACGCGCCGACGATGAGCTGGCCGGTCGCAGGCACCCTGATGGTCGAGCCGACCGAGTCCGAGACCAAGGCCGAGATCGACCGCTTCATCACCGCCCTTCTGGCCATCCGCGCCGAGATCGCGGCGGTCGAGGCGGGCGATATTTCCAGCGAAGACAGCCCCTTGCGCCACGCCCCGCACACCGTGAACGATCTGGTGGCCGACTGGGACCGCAAGTACACCCGCGAACAGGGATGTTTCCCGCCCGGAGCCTTTCGTGTGGACAAATACTGGCCCCCCATTGGCCGGGTGGACAACGTCTATGGCGACCGCAACCTGATCTGCACCTGCCCGCCGGTCGAAAGCTATGCCGAGGCGGCGGAATAGGGGTTGCGCGTTCTGTGCCTGAACGCCTGGGGTGGTACGCTGGCCGGGGCGCTGTTGCCGTGGCTGGCGGGTTGTGGGGCGGATGTGATCTGCCTGCAGGAGGTGGTCCACAGCCCCGCCACCAGCAATGACTGGCTGACCTACCGCGACGGCGACCATGTGCTGGCGCAACGGGCCAATCTCTATGCAGATGTGGCGCGGGTGCTGCCCGACCATGCGGGCACTTTCTGCCCGGCGGCTGAGGGTGTCTTGTGGGATGGCGACCAGTCTGTACCTTCGCAATGGGGGCTTGCGACCTTTGTGCGCCGTTCCCTGCCGGTGATCGGGCAGGTCCATGGCTTTGTTCACAAGGACTTTTCGCCTGAAGGCTACGGCGACCATCCCCGCGCGCGGGTGGCCCATGGCGTGCGTCTGTACGATGCCGCACGTCGCCGGACGGTCAGCATCACCCAGATGCACGGCCTGCGCGACCTGAATGGCAAAGGCAACACCCCCGACCGCCTGCGACAGGCGCAGCGGCTCATGACACTCGCGGATACGCTTTCACAACCCACCGACATCCGCATCATCTGCGGCGATTTCAACACGCTACCCGGCAGCGAAACGCAGCAGTTGCTGCAGGCTGCCGGGTTTGCGGAACTGGTGACCGGCCGGAGGCATCACGGCACCCGCACCAGTCACTACACCAAACCGGGCCGTTTTGCCGACTACATGTTCATCGACCGTCCACAGGCGGTTCTGCAGTTCAACGTGGTCACAATGCCCGAGGTGTCGGACCATTGCCCGCTGATGCTTGAGCTGTAATCAGTCCCTGACCCTCTTGTGCGCGCACATGTCCAGCCCGGTCCGGCGCAGGCCCCATCGAACCACTCATCTTGACAACCCGCCTGCCATCCGCCACATCACCGCCCGTGGAACGGGGCAGTAGCTCAGTTGGGAGAGCGTATCGTTCGCAATGATAAGGCCAGGGGTTCGATCCCCCTCTGCTCCACCACCCACCCCTAGTGATGACACCTCGGGCCGCCGACGCGGCCCTTTTTGCTGTCCGACGGGCAATTCTGGCGATCCCGGGACGACTCGAACGCCCAACATCCTGATTAGAAGTCAGGTGCTCTATCCAGTTGAGCTACGGGACCACTGTCCAGCCTTCTGCGGCAGGCGGGGCCTGTTGGCAAGGGGCTGACCCTATCGCGGGTCCATCGTCGCCGGTGCACCGCCTTCGAAACGATTGCCGTGCCGGTGGTCGCAGGGGGCCTCCTGCATCTCCAGATGCAGGCGGTTGCCGGTGTAGGGATGGGCGCGCGCGAGGTCTTCGTCAAAGTCGATGCCAAGGCCGGGGGCGTCTGGCGGCAGGATATAGCCGTCTTCCCAACGGATCGTGTTGCGGATCAGGGCAAGGTGAAAAGCCCCGCCGGTTTCAATGGTTTCAGCGATCAGCAGGTTGGGGATAGAGGCTGCGAGGTGCACGTTCGCAGCCCACTCCACCGGACCCGCATAGAGATGCGGGGCCATCTCGGCGTTATAGACCTCGGCCATCGCGGCAATCTTCTTGGCCTCCCAGATGCCGCCCACCCGGCCAAGTGCGGGTTGCAGGATCTTCACCCCGCCATGGCGCAACAGCGCGCCGAACTCGGCCTTGGTGGTCAGGCGCTCGCCGGTGGCGAGGGGGATGCGCACATGACGCGCCACCTCGGCAAACTCGGCCAGGTTGTCTGGCGGGATCGGTTCCTCGTACCAAAGGGGCAGATAGGGCTCGATCGCCTGCCCCAGGCGGATGGCCCCCGGTGTGGTGAACTGGCCGTGGGTGCCGAACAACAGATCGGCGCGGTCGCCGACCGCCGCACGGATGGCCTTGCAGAAAGCGACCGAGCGGGAAATGTCGCTCATCGCAGGGTGGTGGCCGCCGCGGATGGTGTAGGGGCCGGCGGGGTCGAACTTGACCGCCGTGAAACCCATGCCAACAAAGCGTTCGGCGGCAGCGGCGGCGGCGTCGGGGTCAATCCAGAAGTCGGCGCTTTCCTTGCCCGGTTCCGGATACAGGTACGTGTAGCTGCGGATGCGGTCGTTGATCCTGCCGCCCAGAAGTGCCCAGACCGGACGGTTCCGCGCCTTGCCGAGAATGTCCCAGCATGCAATCTCCAGCCCCGAAAAGGCCCCCATCACCGTGGGGTCGGGCCGTTGGGTGAAGCCCGACGAATAGGCGCGGCGGAACATCAGTTCGATGTTCTCGGGGTTTTCCCCCTCCATATGGCGGGCAAAGACGTCTTCGATGACGGCACGCATCACCTCGGGGCCGACGGTCGAGGCATAGCATTCGCCATAGCCGATGATGCCGCAGGCGGTCGTCAGTTTCGGAAAGATCCAGTAGCGGCCACCCCAGCCCGGGGCAGGCGGGGCCACGACGAAGATTTCAAGAGATTGGAGGCGCATGGGGTGGGGCCTTTCGTCTGGGGTCGGGGGCAGGTTACGGCGGCGGCGCAGCAGTGGCGCGCGTGCCTGCGACATGCAAAAGGATCGCCGCGACCATCAGCGCCGCTGCCAAGAGGAACGGCGCACCCGGCGCATGCAGGGGGGCACCCGGGGCCGTAAAGGTGGCGAAGGTGCCGGTGATCAGGGGCGGTGCCACGATCATCGCGATGGCGGTCAGCGATGACATCAGGCCCTGCAGCGCACCCTGGGCATCGGCGGGTGTCTGGCGGCTGAGGATGGATTGCAGCGCGGGTGAGGTGACGCCCGACAGGGCGGTTAGCGGGATCAGGATCAGGGCCAGACTGCCCGAGGTGACAAGCGCCATCGCCGCCAGAGTCACAAAGTTGACGGCCAGCCCGAACAGCACCGCCCGGCTCTCGCCCAGCCGGCGCAGCATCGGCCCCACCAGCAGCATCTGACCGGCGGCAAAGCACAAGCCATAGAGCGCCAGCGACAGCCCCACCATCTGCGCCGACCAGCCGAACCGGGCCGGGCCGAAATAGGGCCAGATCACCGGATAGACGTTCATCGCGATGCCGAGGATCAGAAAGGTCAACAGGGCGGGCCGCAATGCCGGCTGCCGCAGGGCCGCGATCAGTGCGCCAAGCGGGTTGGATGACCAAAGCCGGAAGGGGCGCCGGTTTTCGCGCGCCAGCGACTCGCGGAAGGTCAGCAGGCCGAACACCATGTTCCCCGCCGCCAGCCCCGCCGCCGCCCAGAACGGCGCGCGGGTGTCGATGCCCGCCAGAAGCCCCCCGATCAGCGGCCCCAGCACGAACCCCACCCCGAACCCCGCCCCGATCAGGCCGAACCGGCGGCCCCGTTCGTCGGGCGGGGTCAGATCGGCGATGACGGCGGTGGCGGTGGAATAGGTGGCGGCGGTGATGCCGCTGACCACCCGCGCGGCCAGCAACAGCCAGATCGTGGGGGCAACCGCCAGCACCAGATAATCGACCGACATCACCGCCAGCGACAGGATCAGCACCGGCCTGCGTCCGAAACGGTCGCTGAGGCTGCCGATGATCGGGCCGAACAGGAACTGCATCACCGCGAACGAGGTGGACAAAAGCCCGCCCCACAACGCCGCATCTGAAAGGGTGCCGCCGGTCACCTCACGGATGAGGTCGGGCATGACGGGAAAGATCAGCCCGATGCCGATGGCATCAAGCGCCACGGTCAGAAAGACGAAGGTCAGGGCAAGGCGTGGGGTAGGGGTCATTTCGGGGACGGTGGCTTCGGAAGGGAAGTTATGTTCGATGTTGGTAGGGTGTCGGCGATAACGCTGCGGGTGTCAGCCGCACTGCGCCCAATGATATCGACGCCAAGGCGTATCATTAGGACAACTACTTCACCGAAAGTCTGAGGATGCTGGAAAAGCATTGATATTCGCTTTGTACCGGCACCAGCACCTCCGCCGCTGACCGCACAATCACCCCTCACGCCGCACCAAGGGCCAGGGCGCGCGCGAACACCGGCGCGTCGACGTTGCCGCCGGTGGCCACGGCGATCACGTCATCGCCACTGATCTCGCCCCCCCGGAACAGCGCTGCGGCAAGTCCCACCGCCCCGCCCGGTTCAACCACGATCTTCAGATGCGCAAAGGCCATGGCCACCGCCTGCATCGCCTCGTCATCGGTGACCACCAGCCCGGGCCCGGCCAGCCGTGCCAGCACCGGCAGGGTCAGGTCGCCCGGTGTGGGTGTCACGATGGCATCGCAGACCGATCCCGACGGGTGGGCGTTGCGCGCGCGGACCCCGGTCGCCAGACTGCGTGCCATGTCGTCGAACCCCGCAGGCTCGGCTGTGCGCACCCGCAAGCCGGGTGCCCGCGCCTCCAGCGCCAGGGCGATGCCCGATGACAGGCCGCCGCCACCGCAGCACACCAGCACATCGGCAAGACTAATCCCTGCCGTCGCCGCCTGCTGCGCGATTTCCAGCCCCGTGGTGCCTTGCCCCGCGATCACCTCGGCGTCGTCGTAGGGCCGGATCAACGTCAACCCCCGCGCCGCCGACAGCCGCGCGCCGATCTCGTCACGGTCCTCGCCCCCCGCGCGGTCGTACAGCACCACCTCACCACCCAATGCCCGGGTGCCGTCGATCTTGGACCTTGGCGCGTCGGCCGGCATGATGATGACGGAAACCGTGCCATGTGCGGCGGCCGCCATGGCGACACCTTGGGCGTGGTTCCCAGATGAAAACGCAATCACCCCTTTGGCACGGATGGCGGGTGGCAGGGCCGATACCGCGGCCCAGGCCCCGCGTGCCTTGAACGACCCGGTCAGTTGCAGACATTCCGCCTTGACCCAGACCCTGCGCCCGGCAATTCCGTCCAGTGCGGGCGACGACAGCAGCGGCGTCTGCCACACATGGCCGCGCAACCGGATGGCAGCGGCCTCGATCATCGCGATACTGGTCATGGCGGTTGCCCTTTCGTCCGGCGGTGGCCATCATTAACCGCGCCTTTACCGCGATGCGCAAGACTTCGCCATGGTCCGGGAATCGCTGCCCTTGCTCATTGCCGTGTTGCTGCCGCTTGCGGGGGTGGCGGGTCTTTGGCCGGTGGTTGGGGTTGACGCGATGCCGGTCGGGCCGGCCCAGTCATCGGGGGACGCTGTGACACCCGATGTCGTTCTGCCCATCGTCGACCCTGCGCCGCAGCCCACGTCGGGGGTCTGGCTCAGCTTCTGACCTGCGCCAGCCAGGCTTGCAGGCAATCTAAGGCCTCGGGTTCGTCCAGAAACGGGATATGGGCGCGGTCGGGCACATCGGCAAAGTGCATGTCAGGGCGGCGGCGGCGCATTTCGGCGGCGGTTCCGGGCGACAGAAGATCAGAGTTTGCCCCCCGGATCAGCGCCAGTGGCATCCCAGCACAGGCGTCGAACAACGGCCAAAGGTCGGCAGGCGGGCCGTCGAAGGCCGCAAGGAACGCCTCGCGCAGGGCCGGGTCGTAGGTGACCGTCAACCCCTCCGGCCCCGCGTGGTAATGCAGCAGCGCCTCTTGCAGCCAGCGGCTGTCGGGCACGTTGGCAAATCCGGGCATGTTGCGGGGCATGGCGGCGGCAAGGGCCGCGTGGGTACGGGATGCGGGGTTGCGACCCACATAATCCTTGATCCGCTCCAGCCCTGCCCGGTCGACCACCGGACCGATATCGTTCAGACACAGGCCCAGCAGGCGGTCCCTTGCCATGACCGCCAAAAGCATCCCGATCAGCCCGCCGCGCGAGGTGCCGATGACGGCGGCCTGCGCCACCCCCAGATGGTCCAGAAGCGCCACTGCATCCCTGGCCTCTTGCGGGACGGTATAGGTGGCGGCGCCGCTCCACCCGCTGCCGCCACGGCCCCGGTAGTCCATGCGGATCAGGCGGCAGGGCGGCAGGTGCGGCATCACATATGCGAAATCGCCCATGGTCCGGGTCAAGCCGGGCAGACACAGCACCGGCAGACCTTCGCCCCGGTCGTCATAGGCGATGATGGTGCCGTCGGGGGTGGCAAAGGTGTTCACAGCGTCCTCACAAGATCGGGCAGGGGGGAAAGGTCGGGCACGACATGGGCAGGTCGCCCGGGCAGGCGGTCCACCGGCAGGCCCGCCCGGTTGGCCCAGACGGTGACAAAGCCGTACGCCGCCGCACCCGCCACGTCCCAGCCATTGGACGACACGAACATCACCTCGGCGGGGGATGTGCCAAGATGCCGTGCGGTCAGCGCATAGACCGAAGCATGAGGCTTGAACACACCCGCCTCCTCGACCGAGATCACCGCGTTGAAAAGCCTGGAAATCCCCGTCGATGCGGTGGCAGCTGCCAGCATCGCTGGGGTGCCGTTCGACAGGATTGCGGTCAGCAATCCCTGCGCGCGAAGAGCGGTCAGGATGGCGGGCACCTCGGGGTAGGCGGGCAGCGTTTCATAAAGCGACAGCAGCAGCGCGCGCAGGGCGGCGTCGCTTACCCTATGAAACTCCATCGCCCAGTCAAGCGCATCGGCAGTGACCGTGTCAAACCCGGCATGCGCATTGCCGATGGCGCGCAGCCAGGAGTATTCCAGTTGCTTGCGCCGCCAATCCTCGGCCAGCCTTGGCCAGATGCCGGCCAGCGTCGCGCCATCCGGGCGGGCGGCGGCGGCGCGGGCGGCACCGGCCACATCGAACAAGGTGCCATAGGCGTCAAACACGACCGCGCGGATCATCGGGCGTCCTCCTGCGACGGGAAGGTGGCACAGCCAAGGGGGCGCGGCAATCGCGGCGCTTGCCGGGGACGAAGGGGTGTCTTAAACCCGCGCGGGGTCAGGGGGCGTATGGATGGCAGGCAACGGCGAGCGGAGCGAAGAGCGGCCAGCTTCGCGCAAGGTGGGTGCGTTACAGGGGCTGTTGCCGTTCCTGCGGCCCTACCGGCGCGGCATTGCCCTGGCCTTTGCCGCACTGGTGCTGACGGCGGCGGTGTCGCTGATCCTGCCCTTGGCCGTGCGGCGGGTGATCGACGGGTTCGGCGCGGCCGATGTCAGCCTGCTGGATCGGTACTTTGCGGCGGCGCTTGTCATTGCGGCCATTCTCGCACTCGGCACCGGCCTTCGGTACTACCTTGTCTCGCGGCTGGGTGAGCGGGTCGTGGCCGACATCCGTCGTGCCCTGTTTGACCGCGTGCTGGGGATGAGCCCGGCCTTCTATGAGCGCGTGATGACGGGTGAGGTGCTCAGCCGCCTGACCACGGACACCACGCTGATCCTGTCGGTGATCGGATCGTCGGTGTCGGTTGCCGCACGCAATGCGCTGATGCTGGTCGGGGGAATGGTGGCACTGATGCTGACCTCGGCCAAGCTGACCGGGCTGGTGCTGTTGATCGTGCCGGCGGTGATCGTGCCGATCGTGGTTCTGGGGCGGCGGCTGCGGGGCCTGAGCCGCGAGAACCAGGACTGGATCGCGCAATCGTCGGGGCAGGCGTCCGAGGCGCTGCTGTCGGTGCAGACGGTGCAGGCGTTCACGCATGAGGATGCCAGCAGGGCCGAATTCGGTGGCGTCACCGAAAAGAGCTTTGACAGCGCGGCCAAGCGGATCGGGACGCGGGCGCTAATGACGGTGATCGTGATCTTCCTTGTGTTCTGCGGCATCGTCGGCGTGTTGTGGATCGGCGCGCGGGATGTGCGGGCGGGCACGCTCAGCCCGGGCGAGCTGATCCAGTTCCTGATCTATGCGGTGATGGTGGCGGGCGCGGTCGGGGCCCTGTCGGAAATCTGGGGCGAGTTGCAGCGTGCGGCGGGCGCGACCGAGCGGCTGGTGGAACTGTTGACGATGACCGATACCGTGCTGGACCCGGCCAGGCCGATGCCCCTGCCGCGCCCGGTACGGGGCGAGATAGCGTTCCGGGGGGTGCGGTTCCGATATCCCTCGCGGCCCGAAGTGTCGGCGCTGGACGGGATCGACCTGCACGTCCGTCCGGGTGAGACGGTGGCACTGGTCGGGCCTTCGGGGGCGGGCAAGACCACGATCCTGCAACTGATCCAGCGGTTCTATGATCCGAACGACGGCGTCATCACCATCGACGGCGTGGCGCTGACCGACCTTGCGCGCAGCGATTTCCGGCAGGCGATATCGCTGGTGCCGCAAGACCCGGTGATCTTTGCGACAAGCGCCCGCGAGAACATCCGCTTTGGCCGACCCCAAGCCACCGATGCCGAGATCGAGGTGGCGGCACAGGCGGCGGCAGCGCATGATTTCCTGACGGCCTTGCCGCAGGGTTATGACACCTGGGTGGGCGAGCGTGGCGTGATGCTGTCGGGCGGGCAAAAGCAGCGCATTGCGATTGCCCGGGCGATCCTGCGTGATGCACCGATCCTGCTGCTGGATGAGGCGACCAGTGCGCTGGATGCGGAATCCGAACGCGCGGTCCAGCAGGCGGTCGAGCGGCTGGCGCAGGGGCGCACGACGCTGGTGGTGGCGCACCGGCTGGCCACGGTCAAACGCGCCGACCGGATCGTGGTGTTCGAGGCGGGCCGGATCGTGGCGCAGGGTACGCATGATGCACTGGTGGCCGAGGGCGGGCTTTATGCGCGGCTTGCGCGGCTGCAGTTCACCGATGGTCTGGCCGCCTGACGCTGCGTAGACACCTGCCTGTCACGCTTGCGGGAAAATCCAAAACCCCGCATGTTTGGCGCGACACGTGACGACCCCCCGGCCAAGTGGGGGCGCACTTCAGGGGAGGAGAACCGCCATGGCAACCAGTGCCGCCGCTTTTGCATCCATAGCCGACCGCGACGCCATCGAGGCCCAGGGCCCATGGGCCGACCGGAAACTTGCGCGAACGATGTACGAATTCCTGAGCGGGGCCAAGGCCGCACACGGGGCAAAACCCGCCATCACGTTTCAGCTTCTGTCCGGTCCCGCGACAAAGTCGGAAACGCTGACCTGGGCCCAGTACCATGCCCGGGTGACGCAGGCCGCGAACCTGTTCCGCAGTCTGGGCGTGGGGCCGGGCGATGTGGTGGCCTATGTGCTGCCGAACAGCATCGAGACGGCGGTGGCGCTGATGGGGGGTGCGGTGGCGGGCATCGTGAACCCGGTCAACCCCCTCTTGGAGCCCGACCAGATCGCCGCCATCCTGCGCGAGACCAAGGCCAAGGTGGTGGTGACGCTCAAGGCATTTCCCAAGACCGACCTGCCGCAGAAGGTGGCCCGCGCGCTGGAAACTGTCCCGGGGGTGACGACGGTGCTTGAGGTTGACCTAAACCGCTATCTGTCACCGCCCAAATCGTGGATCGTACCGTTGCTCCGCCCGAAGAACCCGGTGGCGCATCGCGCGGTGGTCAAGGGCTTCAACGACGAATGCGCGCGCCAGCCCGCCGACCGCCTGACCTTTGCCGACGATCCTGCCGACCGGGTTGCGGCCTATTTCCACACGGGCGGCACCACCGGCATGCCCAAGGTGGCACAGCACAAGGCCAGCGGGATGGTCTATCAGGGCTGGCTTGGGGCGACGCTGATGTTCAAGGCCACTGACGTGGTGTTCTGCCCGTTGCCGCTGTTCCACGTCTTTGCGGCCTATCCGATCCTGATGTCGATGATCGCGAGCGGAGCGCATGTGGTGTTCCCGACACCGCAGGGATACCGCGGCGAGGGGGTGTTCGACAATTTCTGGAAACTGATCGAGCGCTGGAAGATCACCTACATGATCACCGTGCCGACCGCCCTGTCGGCACTGATGCAGCGCCCCGTCAACGCCAACGTGTCGACGCTGCGCGGGGCGTTTTCGGGGTCGGCCCCGCTGCCGCTGGAGTTGTACCGCCGGTTTCAGGAAGCGACGGGCGTGCAGATCATCGAAGGCTACGGGCTGACCGAATGCACCTGCCTTGTGTCGTGCAACCCGCCCGAGGGGAACAAGAAGATCGGCTCGGTCGGCATCCCCTTGCCCTATACCCATGTGCGCATCCTGCATGCGAACGCCGACGGCTCGGTGCAGCGCGAATGCGGGCCGGATGAGGTGGGCGAGATCTGCGTGGCCAATCCGGGCGTGTTCGAAGGCTCGACCTATACCGAAGTGGACAAGAACCGGGGCCTTTTTGCCGAGGGCCGCTATCTGCGCACCGGCGATCTGGGGCGGCTGGACGGCGAGGGGTATCTTTACATTACAGGCCGCGCCAAGGACCTGATCATCCGGGGCGGCCACAACATCGACCCCGCGCTGATCGAAGAGGCGCTGATGGGCCATCCGGCGGTGGCCTTTGTGGGTGCCATCGGCCAGCCCGACGCCCATGCGGGCGAGTTGCCTTGCGCCTATGTGGAACTGGTCAAGGGGGCCACGTTGGCCGAGGGCGAGCTTGCGGCCTTTGCGGGCGAGCATATTCATGAACGCGCGGCGATGCCCAAGCATATCGAGGTGCTGGCGGAACTGCCCAAGACCGCCGTTGGCAAGGTGTTCAAGCCCGACCTGCGCCGTCTTGCGATCACCCGTGTCTATGATGCCGCGCTGTTGAAGGCGGGCATTCCGGCAAAGGTCGCGTCGGTAGCCGAGGACAAGAAGCGCGGGTTGGTGGCGAAGCTGACCAAAACGGGCGCGGTCGAGGATGCCAAGGTGACCGAAGTGCTGGGCCAGTTCGACCGGCCCTGGGACTGGAGCTGAACCCGGCGCGCAGGGTGGAGAGGGCAGGAGCGGGGGGTTTCACACCCCCCGCACCCCCCTTGGGATATTTGTGCAAAGGCGAAAGCAGGGACCGCAGGGCAACGCCATGCGTGTCGCAGGATGTCAGGCCAGTTCGTGCGCCCAGGGCGGGTTTGCGCCAGGGCGGCTGACGGTGACGGCGGCGGCGCGGGTGCCAAGCGACAGCGCGGCGTCAAGCGTGGCATCGGGCAGGTTGGCGAGGGCGGATTTCGTCAGCGCACCGGCAGCGTGCAGCGCGGCCAGGGCACCTGCGTTGAACGTATCGCCCGCACCTACGGTATCGGCCACGTTCACCGGCGTCGCTGCGACAAAGCGGTCCTGCGTGGCGGTCACCGCACGGGCACCGCGCGCGCCTTCAGTGATCAGCACCAGCTTTGCCCCCCGGGCGATCAGCCCGCGCGCCAGCGTGGTCAGGTCGCCCGCGCCCTCCAGCCAGTGCAGGTCCTCGTCCGACAGTTTCACGATGTCGGCCACTGCCATCATCGAGGCGATGCGGGCGGTATAGCTGGCGCGGTCGGGAATCGAGCCGGGGCGGATGTTCGGGTCGATCATCGTCACCCGGCCCAGACCTGAGGCGCGCGACTGCAGCATCGCATAAGTACTGGCGGCGGGGTCGTGGATCAGGCTGATGCCGCCGACGAACACGCAGGGTACCGTGTCGGGCAGGGCGGGCAGATCGGCCTCGGACAGCATCCGCCCGGCGGTATTCTCGTCATAAAAGGCATAGGTCGCCTGCCCGTCCACCAGCTTGACAAAGGCCACCGTGGTTGGCCGCCCCGACCTTGCCGCCAGCGACGTGTCCACCTGCGACGCGGCCAGCGTTTCGGTCAGAACCTCGCCCAGCATGTCTGTGGACAGGCCCGAGAAGAACCCGACGGGCACACCAAGCCGCCCGAGGGCGATGGCGGTGTTGAACACCGCCCCCCCGGCGTAGGGCGCAAAGCAACGCTCACCTGCGGTCGAGGTGCGGGGCAGCATGTCGATCAGGGCTTCTCCGGCACACAGAATCATCGCGGGCGTCTCCTTGCGCAGGTGTTCAGGAATAGGGGGGCAGGGGCGATGCTGTCACGCGCCAAAGAATGGGGCCAGATTGGCGCGGATACGGTCCAGCACCGATGGCCCGGTCCGGTCGGGCGCAAAGGTCTGGCCGGTGATGGCCTGATGGGCCGCCATGTAGGTCTCGGCCGTCAGGGCAATCATCTCGGGCGGAATGTCGGGGATCGGGTCGGCATAGGGATCGCAGCGCGCGGCGACCCAGGCACGGATCACGTCCTTGTCGAAGGACGGCGGCCGGGTGCCCGCTGCAAAGGCCGCGTCATAGCCGTCGGCCAGCCAGTAGCGGCTGCTGTCGGGGGTGTGGATCTCGTCGGCCAGCATGAGGGTGCCGTTGTCGTCCAGCCCGAATTCGTACTTGGTATCCACCAGAATCAGCCCGCGCTCTGCCGCCATCGCCTGCCCCCGGGCGAAAAGGGCAAGGGCGGTGGCCGAAACCCTGTCCCACAGATCGGCGGGCAAAAGGCCGTCACCCACGATGCGCGCAGGCGTCAGGGGTTCGTCATGGCCGCCGTCAAAGGCCTTGGTCGTGGGGGTCAGGATTGGCGCAGGCAGGGGGGCGTTGTCGCGCAAACCGTCGGGCAGGGTGATGCCGTACATGCGGCGATGACCGGCCTTGTACATGGTCAAAACCGACGTGCCGGTGGTGCCCGCCAGATATCCCCGCACAACGATCTCGACCGGCAGGATCGTCAGTTTGCGCCCGATCACCACATTCGGATCGGGATAGGCAAGCACATGGTTGGGGCAGATATCGGCGGTATGGTCGAACCAGAACCGCGCGGTTTCGGTCAGGACCTGACCCTTGTGCGGGATTACCGCAAGGATGCGGTCGAAGGCCGAGATGCGGTCAGAGGCGATCAGGATGCGGCGGGCGGGGTGCGCGCCGCTGGCGGGCAGGTCATAGCAGTCGCGAACCTTGCCGAAATAGGCGCCCGGCAGTTCGGGGATGCGGGCATGGGGCAGGGTGCGGGACAGGTCGATCAAGGGGGCCTCCGGGCCGACAATGGGGCGTTCTGGGTCGGTCGTTGCCAGATGTCAAGGATCGGGGCCAAGGTGCACGGTTCGTATTCTGGCAGCATGAATTGCAGGTTGACAGCACGCCTTTGCTTCTGGTCTTTCTGTGCTTATTGCAAAGAGGCAATGATTTGAAAGGATTTTGCGGGTGGGAAGTGAATCACAAAAAGCGGTCAGTGACCTGCTGAAAACGATAGAGAAAGCCCGCAAGGAAATGTTTGAGGTTGTTGCGCAGGCCCCAAACAAAGAGATGGAGAAAGAGGCCCAGAAGCTGCTGGTCGAAGTGCAGCAACTCGAGAGCAAGGTTAAGAAACTTATCAAGAATTACTGATCTTCGCTCTTGGCGGGAACGGAAGGCTGGTCCGGATTGTCCGGTGCGGTTAGGCCCGCGTCACTTGTCGCATCGGGTGTTTCGGATGTGACGCTGCCGCAGTTGTGTGAGCCGGGCACGCCTTGAGCAGGATCATGAGCGCGGGCTGAACAGGACGACCCGCCCTGCCAACCACCGTAACCTCAGTGGGCATAATCCCCTGCACGCACCCTTACTGCATCTGCGCCAGATACACCCCGCCCGCAATCAGCGCTGCAATAACGATGACCGCAAACGCAATCTTCCACTTGCTGTAGGGCCGTTCGCCCCGCACCTTGCCGGTCTGGCCGTTGACGACAAACCGGAACGTGCGCCCATTGTATTTGTAGGCAGCCATCCAGACCGGCAAGAGGATGTGCTTGAACGTCTCGGCCGAATGGGCGGTGTTGATCTGGTCGATGCGCTGTTCGTCGCCGCCGATGTCGCGCAGCACGTCACTGCGAATATGGGCCGCCATGATTTCGCGCGCGGCGACGTGGCCGTCGGGCAGGGCGACGGTGTAGCCCTCGGCGGTAAAGCCCGCAAGGAAATCGGGGGTATAGGGCTTCAGCGCCGACAGATCCCATGGTTCCAGCGCCTCGGTATAGCCTTTGGGCAGACTGGTCGAGGCCAGCACCAGCACATCGTCAAAGGCGCGGCTGACCCAGCCTGTGGCGCGTGCCCAACGGGTGTGGCGCACCTTTTCCTGACGCCGTTCGGACTTGCCGTTGACCTGCACGGTCACGGTGCGGGTTTCATAGTAATAGGTGCCGCGTTGCCCCACATAGCGGCTGCGGGTGGCTGCGTCGAAGGTCCAGTAGGGGGTGTAGATGCCGCTCAGCGCGCGGCCCTTGCGGGTGTACTCGACCAGCCCGCCCGGCGCGAACCACAGGCTGCCCAGCCATTTCACCATCGCATCGCGCGCCGCATCCCCGGTCAGTTGGAACGGGATCAGCGCCTGCGGCTTGATCTGGCGGTGGGTGCCGGTGCCGATCACGACGGGGGTGGCGCAGAAGGGGCATTCGGCCGCATGGGTGGCCCCGGAAAACTCGACCACCGCGCCGCAGGACGGGCAACGCGTGGCGCGGGGTTCCTCGATATGGCCCGAGGGCAGGTCGTCCCTCAGCGCGCTGTTCAGGTCCAACTCGCCCAATGCCCGGGTGCGGGTGGCCTCGGGGGCGTCGGGGATCGCCTGCACATGGCCGCAGTGGCCGCATTTCAACTCGGTCGCACCGGGCGCAAAGCGCAAGTCGGCACCGCAGCTTTCGCAGGGCCAGCGGTGTTCGTCGGTGTCGAGCACGGGGTTACACTCCGGGCGGCGGCGGCGGCATCAGGGCGAACATTTGCGCCAAGGACGTATCAGCGGCAGGTTTCCAGGCGTCCTGCCCGGCGGTCCAGACCATGCTGGCGCGGGTCAGGCTGCCTTGCGCCGCCATCTGGCGCAGTTGCGCCTCGTCATATGGCCCCTGCGTCGCGCCGTTTGCCGCGACGTGCCAGGCTGGGGCGGCAGGCGGCGGCGGTGGCGGAGGTGCTGCATGGGCGGCTGGCGCGCCCCAGGGGCCGGGCTGGGCCATCTGGTTGGCCATCCCCATCCCCATGGCAGCCCCCATGCCCGCCGTCATCGCACCACCCATGCCGCTGGCCGGATTGGCCATGGCTTCGGCGGCGTTGAACTGCATGTACTTGCCCAGATCGCCCACCACGCCCATCGAGGTGCGCTTGTCCATCGCCTTTTCCACCTCTTCGGGCAGGCTGATGTTTTCGATATAGAATTCCGGCAGCGACAGGCCGTATTCGGCGATCTTGGGGCCAATCGCTTTGGTCACGATGCCGCCCAGATCGGAGGTGTTCGCAGCCATGTCGAGGACCGGGATGCCCGACCCCGCCAGCACCTGTGACACCTGTTGCAGGATCACGTTGCGGATCTGGTTCGACACCTCATCAGCGGTGAACTCACCATCGGTGCCGACAATTTCCTTCATGAACATGGCGGGATCGGCCACGCGCATCGAATAGGTGCCGAATGCGCGCAGGCGCACCGCGCCAAATTCGGGGTCGCGGCACATGATCGGGTTCTTGGTGCCCCATTTCTGATCGTTGAAGCGCACCGTACTGACGAAATAGATCTCGGACTTGAATGGCGACTGAAACCCGTGATCCCAGTGCTGCAAGGTGGTCATGATCGGCATGTTGTTGGTTTCAAGCTGATAAAGCCCCGGCCCGAACACATCGGCCATCTGTCCTTCATGGACGAACACCGCTGCCTGCCCTTCGCGGACGGTCAGCTTGGCCCCCATCTTGATCGCCTGGCCCCGGCGCTCAAAACGCCAGACCATCGTGTCGCGGGTGTCGTCGAGCCAGGCAATGACATCGACAAATTCGCCTTTGAGGAAATCGAAGACCATGGGATCAATCCTT
The DNA here is from genome assembly GCA_038209775.1 of Rhodobacterales bacterium. GTDB lineage: Bacteria > Pseudomonadota > Alphaproteobacteria > Rhodobacterales > Rhodobacteraceae > JBBQXK01. The sequence continues at coordinate 27,956 of JBBQXK010000026.1, forward strand.
TGTCCGTGGCGGTGTTGAGATCACGTTGCCCCGCCGACCAGCGTTCTGGCAAGGGCCTCGACAATCGGGCGGGCCTCTTGCAGCGACATGCCGGGGCGCAGGGCGGGGTTGTAGAGAATGCGCAGCATCGCCTCGTCCATCGGCGTCAGAAGCGCAAACTCCTGATCGTCGTTGAAGATGGACGGCCGGGCGCGCGGGCTGTCGTTGGGCAGGCCCAACCCTTGCGCGATTTCCTCGTGCAGACAGGCAAGGCCCATCAGGTCAGTGTGTTCCGACCGGATCACGGCTATGGCGCGCATGTAGACGCCCGAACGAGCCTCGGACAGGACGCTGACCTGGCAATAGGTCGTGGGTGGCATCGCGGTAAAGGCGCGAATTTCGTTGGTCTGGAACCCGGGCATGACGGCGACAATCTCGGGGCCAAGTGCCTGACGCTCATCCTCGGACACGATATAGACAAAGAAGTTGGGGGCGCTGTCTGACAGGCGGATCGGGTGGCCCGCGATGCCCGAGAGCCGCGCCAGATACGACGCCACGCGCGCCCGTTCAGTGGCGCGCCGCGTCTCGGGGACCGAGGCACCAAAGCGCAGCGATACGCGGACCGGGCCCTGCCAACGGCGCAGGATGCTTTCGGTTTCCTGCGCCACATAGCCGTTGGCGGTCTGTCGGAACTCATCATAAAGCGCCACGCGCAGGAACGCCTGGGTCAGGACATAGTCGCTGAACGGGGCGTCGGCCGCACCGGTGTCGGTGCGCAGAAGGCCGCGCGACAACAGGGTGGACTGTACCTGGGACAGATACACCCGTACCGCCGCCGATTGTGGCGTCTCGGCCGGCGCTGCCGCGACGGGTGGCGCGGGCGGGGGCAGCGCAACCGGAACAGGCGCGCAGGCCGTAAGCGCCACGCCCCCCAAAAAGATCAGAGCGGTTAGCCGCCAGAGGAGGGCGCGCACGGAGGTCATGCCCCGCCCGCGCCTCAGCCGGCAGCCCCGCCGACCTGCCCGCCAAGGCCGGTGTTGCGGGCCTTGGCCGAGGCCAGGGTATCGCGCAACTCACCCTCCATCTTTTTCAGTTCAATCTCGGCGGCGGCACGGCGGGCCTTGCCCTCATCCGCAATGGACAGGCTTTCGTTGATGGTGGCGACCAGCGTCGCGTTCGCCTTCTTGACCGCTTCGATATCGAACACGCCACGTTCCATTTCGGTGCGGACGATGCGGTTGGCCTGCTGCAGGTTCTCGGCGTTGGCGGTCAACAGCTCGTTGGTCAGATCGTTCGCGCCCCGGATCGCTTCGGCGGCCTCACGCGAACGCTGGATCGTGACGGCCTGCGCAAGCTGTGTTTCCCACAGGGGCACCGTGTTGACGAGGGTCGAGTTGATCTTGGTGACCAGCGACTTGTCGTTTTCCTGCACCAGCCGGATTGAGGGCAGCGACTGCATCGTCACCTGCCGCGTCAGTTTCAGGTCATGCACGCGGCGTTCAAGGTCGTCGCGGGCCGAACGCAGATCACGCAATTCCTGTGCCACCTTGACCTGATCCGCCTCGGGGGCCGCCGCCACTGCCGCTTCTTTGGCGGGGATATCGTTGGCGTCGATGTCTTTCAGTTTCGCCTCGCCCGCCGAGATGTACAGCGCCAGCTCGTCATAGAAATTCAGCGTCTTTTCATAGAGGATATCCAGCGACTTGATATCTTTCAGAAGCGTGTGCTCGTGGCGCAAGAGGTCTTCGGTGATCTTGTCGATCTGCCCCTGCACCGTTTCAAACTTGGCCAGAAATCCGGCAAAGGGGGCGGCGCGACCGATCAGGCGTTCCCACCAGCTGCGCTGCCGCCGCACGTCCAGTTCCGACACCGAAAAGCCCCGGATCGTGGTGACGATGTTGCGGAGCGAGTCGCCCGCCGGGCCCACATCCTTGTTCTTCACATCGGCAAGCATTTCCTGGCTGATGACCTGCAATTCGGCCTGCGCGGCGGACCCGAACGAAATGATCGACTGGGTGTTGGTCATGTCCAGTTCCGCCATCCGCTTGCGGATGTCCTCGGCCACCGGGGCCGGGGCGGCCGCCAGTGCCACGATCTCGCGGCCCGGTTCGGGCAGGACGACGGCGGACACCTTTTCCACTTCGGCGAGGGCCGCTTCGGCCTCGGTGCGGATCGAGTTGGTCATGATCGTTGCTCTCCAGTACATGGGTGCCGGGCCTGAAAGGACCCCGCCGCGTTCTGCGGCAGACTGCGTCAGGATGGGCGAAAATGCCAGCACGGTTTTGCGGCTGCAGCGGGGAATTGCTCTGGACCAGCGGCCCCGTGTAACCTCAGCTTTCGCGCGCAAGCCGTTCTCGCAGAACCTCGATCTCGACATTGAGGTCGGTCTTGCCGTCGGCCAGCAGTTTTTGCGTGCGGTCGGAAAAGTTGCGTTCCAGATCGTCAAGCAATGCCTCGTAGTCGGTCAGGGCCTGCGCGTCCTGCGTCCGGGCGTAGTGGTCGGCGAACTTGACCGAGGCATCGCGCGCGCCCATCAGGTAGATGCCCAGATACTTGCGCGCCGCTGTCAGATCGCGCGGATCAGCCTCGACGGTGCGGAACATGGCGCGGGCGGTGGCGACGAAGCGGTCAACGCGGCCCTCGATCCGGCGGTTGCCGGCGCGCAGGATGGCGTCCTTCATTGCGGCCAGATGACGTTCAGCCTCGTCCACGGCCCCCGCCACGCGGTCGGACTGGAAGGCGTCGATGCCCTCGGCCCCCTTGTCGGCCAGGGGGTCGGGGCCAAAGGCCGCCAGGTGCAGCGCGGCCCCGATGGCCCCCAGAACAACGGCGATGACGATGCCCTGGCCTGAATAGAACGTGGCCAATGCAAGGCCCGCCCCGGTCAGCACCGAGCCGAAGATCTTGCGTGGGATCGCCGGGCGGCGGGCGACCTTGCGGGCATCGTAGGCCTCTTGTGCGACGATCCCGTCGCGGGTCAGCCAGGCGGCCAGCATCAGCAGGGCAAAGGTGCCAAGCCCCGCAATCAGGTCGGCGGGGGTGCCAAGGAACGCGCGCCACGCAAACAGGAACGGCAGCGCGAACAACAGGTTGGCACGAAAGCCGACCTTGCCGGGGGACTTGCCGTCAAAGGGATTGGGCATCGGCGCCGGTGGCCGGTCACCATGCGCAAGGGGCTTGGGCGGGGTGCCGTCGGGGCTGTACTTGCCGCCAAATCTTTGTGCCATCACGCGGTTCCCAGAAAGGCGACGTAAAGGACCAGTGCCACCAAGAGGAGGAAGGCCGTGGATTGCAGGCCGGACGAGGACATCGGCGTTGGACCTTTCGCGAGGGGCGCACAGGGTGGAAAGATAGTGAACGTTCCGGGTCATGCCAATGGGGCCGCGTGGCGTGTGCGGTTCAGCGGTTGCGGGGTGGTTTCGGGCCGGTCGCGGGGCCGGCCGTGCGGGGTGCAGGCGCGCTGCGCTTTGCCGCGGGCTTGCGCGGGGTGGTGGCGGGCTTGGCCCCAGAAGTGGCGGTTCGGGGGGCCAGGACCCGGCGGGGTTTCGCCTTGGCAAGGCCGGTCGTGGGTTCGGCCCCTTCGTCCAGCCCCAGTTGTTCGCGCAATACCTTGGCCTTGATTTCCTCGACCGCGCCCGGTTCCATCTCGTTCAGGCGGAAGGGGCCGTAGCTGACGCGGATCAGGCGGTTCACGGTCAGGCCCAGATGCGTCATTGCGCGCCTGATCTCGCGGTTCTTGCCTTCGCGCAGGCCTACGGTCAGCCAGGCGTTGGCGCCCTGTACCCGGTCAAGCGTGACTGTCATTGGCAGGAAGCGGTCCCCTTCGACGGTGATGCCCTGACGCAGGGGTTCCAGATCGGCGTCGGTCGGGTTGCCCTTGATGCGGACGCGGTATTTGCGCAGCCAGCCGGTGGAGGGGAGTTCAAGGCGGCGTTTCAGTTCACCATCGTTGGTCAGCAGGAGCAACCCCTCGGAATTGAGGTCAAGCCGGCCCACGGCCATCACGCGCGGCATGTCGGCGGGGAGGCGGTCGAACACCGTGGTGCGGCCTTTTTCGTCGGCGTTGGTGGTCACCAGACCCTCGGGCTTGTAGTACAGCCACAGGCGCGGCGCCTCGGGGGCGGCGACGGGGGCACCATTGATAGTGATGCGATCGGTCGGAAGCACATCCAGTGCGGGGCTGGTGATGACGGTGCCGTTGACCGCCACCTCGCCGCGTTCGATCATCCGTTCGGCTTCGCGGCGCGAGGCGATGCCGGCGCGGGACAGGACCTTGGCAATGCGGTCACCGGGTTTGGGGGCGGGGGGTTTTCCGGGCAAGACGGTGCATCCTTTGGGGGCCGCCGCGCGGGGGACCGACGCCGGGGGCTGTCTGCCCCCGGACCCCCGAGAGTACTTGTGCAAAGGTGAAGGGGCAAGGAAGGTTGCGATGACGGAGGCAGAAGGGAGCATAGGGGCGGGGATGAGCGGGTTCACATCCTTTATGGCGATGGCGCTGGACGAGGCGCGGGCGGCGGGGGCGCGGGGCGAGGTGCCGGTGGGCGCGGTCGTCGTGTCGCCGGCGGGTGCGGTCGTGGCGCGGGCCGGGAACCGGACGCGGGAACTGTCGGACCCCACGGCGCATGCGGAAATGCTTGTGATCCGAACGGCTTGCGCGGCATTGGGGTCAGAGCGGCTGGGGGGCCACGACCTTTATGTGACGCTGGAGCCTTGTGCGATGTGTGCGGGGGCCATCTCGGCGGCGCGCATCGGGCGGTTGTACTATGGGGCTGCGGACCCCCGCAGTGGCGGCGTGGCGGCGGGGGCGCGGGTGTTCAGCCATGCGCAGTGCCATCATGTGCCCGAAGTCTATGATGGGATCGGCGGGGACGAGGCCGGCGGTCTGCTGCGGGCGTTCTTTGCCGGGCGGCGGTAGCGGGGTCGCGCCGCTGTCGGGGGTCGGTTAACAAGGGGTAACCCGTGCGTGCCGGATGGCCTTGTCCTGTGACAGGTGTTTCCGGGCAACCTGCGGAAATCGTTCGGTTTCGGGTGTATTTTCCGCGTATGTCATCTGTACAGCATCCGTATTACATCCGTACATACAAAACGGCGGCAGAGGGCCCCCGGCACCATCAGACGCGGTGTGATCGGGCGGACACAGGCGGGGCGGTGACTGCGGCAAGCCGCTGTCTGCGGGCTTGGCGGGGCGGGTGTTTGCGGCTATGTCACGGCGGCGCAGACATGAACGAGGAGGGCGAGCCATGATTCGAATTTATGACGCCCTCGCGTGTGGATCGCGATGCCTTGGCCAAGGGATGACCGGCACCCGCCGGACCTGAGCCAAGCCCCCGCCGGACCGATCCTCCGGCCAAGCCCAGACCGCTGAACCTGCCGACATCTGAGCCGAGCCTTTTGGCCGGTTCCGATTGCCGGGCGTTCCTTTTCCCCACCGTCATCATACCGTCAGCGCCCCTGTGCCTGGCGGAACCGGAGTTACCATCATGAACGCGATCATTTTGCGCGATACCACACGCCCCGCCCGGGCCGTCGAGGCGCTGGTGGCATGGCACGGGTTCTGGCCCGTGGCGCGGGCGCTGCTGGCGCAGGCCCTGCGCCGGCGTGTCGACAACAACGGCACGGCCCCGGCGCACCTGTCCGACCACATGCGCCGCGACATCGGCCTGCCGCCGATGGGCGCGGGGCCGCCGGGCCATTCGGACCACCTGCGCAAGCCGGTGTAAGGCGCGTATCAGGGGGTGATCGGCTGCAGCACCTGCGGCTCGATCACCCTTGTGCCGGGCGGCACGCCTGCGATCAGTGCGTCAGCGTTCTGCGCCAACAGGCCGAACGTGCGGTAGTGGCAGGGGATCACGATGCGAAAGTCGAACCAGCGGCGGCAGGCATAGGCGGCGCGGGCCATGTCCATGGTGTAGTGGCCGCCCGCCGACAGGATGCCGATGGTTGGCTTGTGGTAATCCGCCATCCAGTCCATGTCGGCCATGAGGTCGGTATCGCCCGAGACATAGATCACCTCGCCCTCGCCCGCGATCATGAAGCCTGCCTCGGACCCTGCGGGCAGAATGGCACCGCCGAAATCGACACTGGAGGAGTGCGAGGCATTGACCATAGTCACCGCCGCGTCGCCCAACATGACCGTGCCGCCTTTGCCAAAGCCGATGGTGTCGACCTTGGCCGTGGCGTTCAGCCATTCCGACAGCTCGTGAATGCAGACGATGGGGATGCCACCAGCCTTGGCAATCTCGACCGCGCCCGAGGAGTGGTCACCATGGCCGTGGGTCAGGAGGATGTGGGTGGCGCCATCGGTCGCCTCGGCCATCCGGTCGGGCGGGAACATCGGGTTGCCGGTCAGCCAGGGGTCGACCAAGAGGACCGCCGTGCCGATCTCGATCCGAAAGCCGGAATGTCCAAGCCAGATGATTTTCATGTTGCATCCCCCTGTTGACGCCTAGGTTGTAGCGGGTGGGGAAGGGGTGGCAAGCATGGAATGGCTGGCGGCGGTGGATGGGTATTGTGAGCGGGTGGGGCCGGGGTACTGGGCCGAGCCGCTGAATGCGCTGACAAATCTGGCGTTTGTGTTGGCCGCGGCAGTGATGTGGCCGCGGGTGCGGGGCCTGCCGTTGGGCCGTGCGATGTGCGCGGTGCTGGCGGTGATCGGGGTGGGGTCGTGGCTGTTTCACACCCATGCGAACCGGCTGACGGGGGTCATGGACGTGGCCCCGATTGCGGTGTTCATCCTGTTGTATGTGTTTGCCGCAGCACGGGATTTTCTGGGGCTGCGGCCCCTGTTGGCGGGGTTGGTGGCGGCTGGGTTCGTGCCCTGGGCGGTGGTGCTGACGCCGGTGTTTGCAGCGCTGCCGTTCTTTGGCATCTCGGCCTTCTACTGGCCGGTGCCTTTGCTGATCCTGGTCTTTGCGGGGCTGCTGGTGCGCCGCGCCCCTGCCACGTCGCGGGGGCTGGCCCTGGGGGCGGGGATACTGGTTTTTTCGCTGGTGTTCCGGTCGCTGGATCAGGCGGCTTGTGCGGCGTTTCCGGTCGGCACGCATTTCATGTGGCATCTCTTGAACGCGGTGATGCTGGGCTGGATGATCGAGGTGTGGCGGCGGCATGTGGTCTTGCGCTGACCTTGCGCGCCGCCCGCGCGCCCGCTATTCCCACGCGCGGCACCTGCCCTAGGAGAGCGCCCATGGCCATCGACATCGACACCGCCCGCAAGGTGGCAAAACTGGCCCGGATCCGGGTTGAGGAGGACCGCCTGCCGGCGCTGGCCGCGCAGTTGTCGGGGATCCTGGGGTTCATGGAGCAGCTGAACGAGGTCGATGTGACGGGGGTTGAGCCGATGGTGTCGGTGACGCCGATGCGGCTGGTGCGGCGGGCAGATGTGGTCACGGCGGGGGGGATCGCGCGGCAGGTTCTGGCCAATGCGCCGGATGCGCGCGAGGGGTTCTTTGCGGTGCCGAAGGTGGTGGAATGAGTGCCAATGAACTGACTATCGTCGACGCCCGCGACCGTCTGCGCAAGCGTGACCTGAGTGCGGTGGACCTGACGATGGCGTGCCTGACCGCGATGGATGCGGGGGACGGGCTGAATGCGTTTGTCCACAAGACCGCCGATATCGCGCTGTCGCAGGCGCGGGCGGCGGATGTGCAGCTGGCGGGGGGTGAAGCACCTTCGATGTGTGGGATTCCGCTGGGGATCAAGGACTTGTTCTGCACCAAGGGGGTTCCGTCGCAGGCCGGGTCGAACATCCTGCGCGGGTTCCGGCCCGAGTACGAATCGACCGTGACCGAGCGTTTGTTCGGTGCCGGGGCGGTGATGCTGGGCAAGCTGAACATGGACGAGTTTGCCATGGGGTCGTCGAATGAAACCTCATGCTACGGCAATGCGGTGAACCCCTGGCGGCGGGGGAATGATGATACGGCGCTGACGCCGGGCGGGTCTTCGGGCGGGTCGGCGGCGGCGGTGGCGGCGGATCTGTGTCTGGCGGCGACGGGCACCGATACGGGCGGGTCGATCCGCCAGCCTGCGGCGTTTACCGGGATTGTGGGGATCAAGCCGACCTATGGGCGGGTGTCGCGTTGGGGGATTGTGGCGTTCGCGTCATCGTTGGATCAGGCGGGGCCGATGACCAAGTCGGTGCGCGATGCGGCGATCATGCTGGGGGCGATGGCGGGGCATGATGCGAAGGATTCGACCAGTGCCGATCTGGCGGTGCCGGATTTCGAGGCGGCGCTGACCGGGGATATCCGGGGCCGCGTTATCGGGATTCCGCGTGAGTACCGGATGGACGGGATGCCTGCCGAGATTGACCGGCTGTGGTCGGACGGCATTGCGATGATGAAGGATGCAGGTGCTGTGATCCGCGACATCAGTCTGCCGCATACGAGTTATGCGCTGCCCGCGTATTATGTGATTGCGCCGGCCGAGGCGTCCAGCAACCTCGCGCGCTATGACGGGGTGCGCTATGGGCACCGGGCCAAGCTGGCGGCGGGAGACGGCATCACCGAGATGTACGAGAAAACCCGTGCCGAGGGGTTCGGCCCCGAGGTGCAGCGGCGGGTGATGGTGGGCACCTATGTGCTGTCGGCAGGGTTTTATGATGCCTACTACAACCGCGCCCGCAAGGTGCGCGCCCTTATCAAGCGCGATTTCGAGGTGGTGTTTGCCGAAGGCGTCGATGCGATCCTGACGCCCGCCACGCCGAGTGCGGCGTTCGGTCTGGGCGAGATGGTCGATGCGTCGCCGGTCGAGATGTATCTGAACGACGTGTTCACCGTGACGGTGAACCTTGCGGGCCTTCCGGGGATTGCGGTGCCGATGGGGCTGGACCGGCAGGGGCTGCCGCTGGGGCTGCAACTGATCGGGCGGCCGTGGGAGGAGGGGGCGTTGCTGAATCACGCCTACGTGCTGGAAACTGCGGCGGGGTTTGTGGCCAAACCGGCGAAATGGTGGTAGTTCCGATGGCCAAACGGCCCGATGTGACATGCGTGGCCCGGAGTAGGCGGATGCGAGCGTTTCCTGTTCTGATGCTGGTGGTGGCGATGGCTGCCTGTGCCCCTGTGGTGCCGGAAAGCGGCGTGGGGTTCGGCGATTATTCGCAATACCTGCGCGACCGGGAACGTGCGCTGGCGCAGGGCGCGGCGGCACCCGTGGTGGCCCCGCAGGTGGCGCCATCGCCCACGGGCGGGTTTTCGACGGACCGCGCAAGTGCCGCCATCGACGCCGCCGAAGGGCGCCCCACGGGTGCGCTGATCGGGTCGGGCCCGTTGCCCCAGGCCCCGCTTGACGCCACCGACGCAAACCGTCCGCGGGGCAATGCGCCGGCCGGTATCCAGGTGGAAAGCGGCGAAGTGCAGGGCGGCAACAGCGGCACCATATCGGACGAGAACGATTTCGGTGCCGTATCGGCGCGCGAAACCATCGAAAGCGACGCGCAGCGCATCGCCCGCAACCGCGCGCAATACGCGGTGGATCAGCCGACCGCCCTGCCGCAGCGCAAGGGCGACAGCGGGCCGAACATCGTGGCCTTCGCGCTGTCGACCACGCATGCGCCGGGCACGCCGGTCTATCGGAGGTCGGGCTTTGGCGGCAACGGATCGGCCTGTTCGCGCTATGGGTCCAGCGATCTGGCGCAAGAGGCGTTCCTGTCCGAAGGCGGCCCCGAGCGTGACCGCAAGGGGCTTGACCCCGACGGCGACGGCTTTGCCTGCGGCTGGGATCCCCGCGCGTTCCGCGCCGCCAAGCAGTGACCCCCCCCTCGCCGAATTTCGGCGAGCGGCGGGGTGGCTCGCTGCCCGACATCATCGTCATCCACTACACCGCCATGGCCAGTTGCGCCGAGGCGCGTGCACGGCTGTGCGACCCCTTGGCCGAGGTGTCGGCGCACTGGCTGGTGGATATTGACGGGACCGCCGAGACGCTGGTGCCCGAGGCAATGCGCGCCTGGCACGCAGGGGCCGGGGAATGGGCGGGGGTCACGGATGTCAATTCCCGGTCCATCGGGATCGAGTTGGCCAATCCGGGGAAAGCGCCGTTTCCGATGGCGCAGATGGTGGCGCTGGAGGGGCTGTTGCGCGGCATCACGGGCCGGTGGGCCATTCCGGCGCACCGGGTGATCGGCCACAGCGACATGGCGCCGTTGCGCAAGCGCGATCCGGGCGCGCGGTTCGACTGGCAGGGGCTGGCGCGGGCGGGGTTGGCGGTGTGGCCGGAGGAGGGGAAGGCTGATCCGGCGGGCTTTGCCGGCGCGGCGCGGCAGTTCGGCTATCCCGACGCCGCACCCGAGGTGATGCTGGCGGCGTTCCGGCTGCGGTTCCGCCCCTGGGCGCAGGGGCCTTTGGACAGCGTGGATGCGGGGATGGCGGTTGATCTGGCGCGACGGTATCCGGCGCAGGGCATGGCCTAGAGAGGTGCTGTGCCAAGGGTTGCCGTGCCAAGGAGCGCCGACAGGTACAGCCCCAGCCCGAACACCACATGCGCCGCCAGTTGCCGTGCGCGCGCCGCCCAGGGATCGGTGGCGCGGGACGAGGCGATGCCGCCGCCCATGCCGGGGCTGAGGATGAACCACCCGGCCCCCACCGTGACCACTCCGACGATCAGCGCGGGCCCGATGGTTGGCGCTCGGCCCCAGCCAAGGCCCCAGATCGCCAGCACAGCCGCGCCATAAAGGATGCCGATGGCATAGTGCATGGTCCAGCCGATGGCGACCTCACCCGGCACAGGGGCCGCCGCTGCGATGTCGTCATGGGCGAACCGGCCCCTTGCGCAATGGGCGAACCAGCGTCCCACCAGCCCCCAGTCGGGCAGTGCCGTCCCAAGGCCCGCATGCAAGGCCCGGCCCCAGAGATCGAACACAACCGTGGCCCCGGTTCCGATCATCAGGCTGCGCAGCAGAAATTCCATGTGGGGGGAACCTTTCGGGTGATTTTGGCAGAGTTTGAACCGGCACCGGCGGCAGCGCAATGTTCCCCATTGACCCGCACCCGATCTGCCCCTAACCCCGCCCTCGCGCGGATGGCTGGATGACCGCGGGGCCGCAAGGTTTCGAGGAAAGTCCGGACTCCAGAAGGCAAGGGTGCCGGGTAACGCCCGGCGGGGGTAACCCCAGGGAAAGCGCCACAGAGAAGAGACTGCCCCTGTTCGCAGGGGTAAAGGTGAAACGGTGGGGTAAGAGCCCACCGCGGACCGGGCAACCGGGACGGCAAGGCAAGCCCCACCCGGAGCAATGCCAAATAGGGGCCTCGCGCGGGCTGATCCCGAAAGGGATATCGCCGCAGGGACGCCATCGCCCGAGAGGCCCGGGTTGGCAGCTTGACCGCCGTGGTGACACGGTCGGCAGAGGAATGGTCATCCAGAGGGGGAAACCCCTTGGACAGAATCCGGCTTACAGGCCATCCGCGCAATCTTCCTGACCCTTGCGGCCGTGCTTTCGCGGTTGACACCGGCGGTACCCCCGCTACAAGGCGGGCTTCAAGGATTGCACCCCGCCGCCTGTGGCGTTGCCGGGGATGGGAGATACGACGATGGCCAAACCGGCGACGATCAAGATCCGCCTGAACTCGACGGCAGGCACCGGGCACTTTTATGTGACCGAAAAGAATGCGCGCACGATGACCGAAAAGATGGTTGTCAAGAAGTATGACCCCGTCAAGCGCGAGCATGTGGAATACAAGGAAGGCAAGATCAAGTGATCTAGGCCTTTCCCATCCCCTGAAAAGGGAACATGGGCCGCGCCTTTGGGTGCGGCCTTTTCTTTTGTGCGGGCTTTTGTCACATTTGGGCAATGGTGCAGCCCTTCAGCCTTCGGCGCGCGACCCCCGATGATCTGTCGGCGCTGGATGTGCTGTTGCAGCGCAGCTATCCGCGGTTGTTGAAGGCGGACTATCCGCCGTCGGTTCTGGTGACCGCATTGCCGATCATCGTGCGGGCGCGGCCGGAGTTGCTGGCATCCGGGCGGTACTTTGTGGCGGTGGACGTGGTGAGCGGGCGATTGCTGGGGGCGGGGGGGTACAGCCTTGCGGCGCCCGCGCCGCGCGGCGCACCGCTGGGCCCGCGCGAACAGCAGATCGGCCATATCCGGCATGTCGTGACCGACCCCGACATGACCCGTGCGGGCATCGGGCGGGCGGTGATGATCTGTGTGCTGACGGCGGCGGGGGCCGAGGGGGTGACGGTGTTCGACTGTCTGTCGACGCGCACGGCGGTGCCGTTCTATGCGGCGCTGGGGTTTCGCACGCTGGGGGCCGCCATCGTGCCCCTTGCCCCGGGCATCGAGTTTCCGGCGGTACGCATGCGGCGCGAGGCATAGCAGAAGGGCCGGGGTTTCCCCCGGCCCTTGCCGCCCGTCTGACGTTGGTCAGCCGGTTATTCGCGGTTGCCCATGAACTGCAAGAGGAACATGAACATGTTGATGAAGTCGAGGTACAGGCGCAGCGCGCCCATGATCGCCGACTTGCCAAGCCAGTCCTGATCGGCTTGCTGGGCGTGGGCGATATACTCGTTCTTGATCGACTGCGTGTCGTAGGCCGTCAGACCGGCAAAGATCAGCAGGCCGATTGCCGAGATCGCGAACGCCATCGCCGAAGAGGCGAGGAAGATGTTGATGACCGACGCGACGATCAGACCGACCAGACCCATCAGAAGGAACGTGCCCATGCCGGACAGGTCTTTCTTCGTGGTGTAGCCGTACAGCGACAGGCTGGCGAAGGCGATCGCGGTGGCAAAGAACGTCTGCGCAATCGAGATGCCGGTGTAGACGGCGAAGATGTAGCTGATCGACAGGCCCATCGCGGCGGCGAAGGCGTAGAAGAACAGTTGCGCCGCAGCCACCGACATGCGGTTGATCATCGCGCTGAACGCGAAGACCATGATCAGCGGCGCGAACATCACCAGCCACTTGAGCGGCGTGCCGAAGATCGCGTTCAGCATCGTCTCGTTCGTGCCGACAGCCCAGGCGACACCGCCGGTCAGCACCATGCCCACGGACATCAGCCCGTAGACCTTGTTCATGTGGGCGCGAAGCCCCACGTCGATGTCGGCGGCGCGAGAGCCTGCGCCGACCGAGCCGATGGTTTGATATTCAGCCATGTTTAGCCTCCGGTTGTGCAAACAGACGGGTCTCCGTCAGGCGCTGGGCCGCAATCGCAACCCGCACTTGGGTGCAGATATTGGCAGCCTTCCCACACAATTCAAGCGGTCAGCGCCGGAAAGGCGACTGAAAGACGCATGAATTGTCAGCGACGCCATCCGGGGGCCACATCCCATGCCGCGCGGTCGGCCTCGGCCTGGGCCTGTTCGCGGGTCAGGCCGATGTCGCGCAGCATGTGGTCGTCCAGCACGGCCAGCGTCTGACGCGAACGGCGGACGGCCAGCATGGCCAGCAGGCCCCGGATCGACGCGGGGCGACGGAGAAAGGCAAAGCGCAGGATCGAGGTCATTTTGGCACCTGTGTTCGGGGTCATCATCGGTGATGGTTTCAAGCGGTTGCATCACGATGCTTGATATATGTCGCAGAATCGTTCATCATGGAAACGAATGATTGTGCGGTGATCCATCACGTTAGGTGATGCGGGGGGATGATATGGCGCGAACGTTGGATCTGACGGCCCTGCGCAGCTTTGTCGCGGTGGCCGAGGCGGGGGGGGTTACGCGGGCGGCGGGGTTCCTGAACCTGACGCAATCGGCGGTGTCGATGCAGATCAAGCGGCTGGAGGACAGTCTGGGGTTGCAGTTGTTCGCCCGGCAGGCGCGCCGCCTGGCGCTGACGCCCGAGGGGGATCAGTTGCTGGCTTACGGTCGCAAGATGATGGCGCTGAACGACGAGGTTCTGGCGCGCCTGACGTCAACCGCGCATGAAGGCGAGATCAGGGTGGGGGTGCCGCATGACATCGTCTATCCGGCGATCCCCGGCATCCTCAAGCGGCTGGCCGCGTGTTTCCCGCGGGTGCGGGTCAATCTGGTGTCGTCGTTCACGCTGCTGCTGAAAGAGCAGTTTGCGCGCGGGACGCTGGATGTGATGCTGACCACCGAAGACCGGCCCGGCGCCGAGGGGGTGCAGTTGTCAACGCGCGATCTGGCGTGGACGGGGGCCGAGAACAGCAGCACCTGGCAGCGGCTGCCGTTGCGGCTGGGGTTCAAGGAGACCTGCATTTTCCGCGCGATGGCGCTGGCGCGGCTGGATGCGGCAGGCATCCCCTGGGAGATGGCCTATGAGGGGGAGAGCGAGCAGGTGATCGAGGCGACGGTGGCGGCCGATCTTGCGATCACCGCGCGGCTGTCGGGCGATCTGCCGGCGGGCATGGCGCTGATCCCGCACCGGGGGGCGCTGCCCGATCTGGGCCACGTGGCGATCTGTCTGTATGTGGCACCGACGCTGAAGGGCGAGGCGGCCGAGATGCTGCGCAGCGAGTTGCTGCGGGCCTATGGCGGTGACGGGGTGCGGCTGGTGGCGGCCGAGTAATCAGCCGTCCATCGTCACCACGACCTTGCCGGTGGCGGTGCGGCTGCGCAACAGGTCCAGCGCGTCGGCGGCGCGGGTCAGGGGCAGGCGGTGACTGATGTGGGGATGCAGCCAGCCCTTGCCGTGCCAGTCCAGCAGCGTGGCCAGACTGCCCGTCAGGGCATCCGGCGCGAAGGACAGATAGCCGCCCCAGTAAAGGCCGATCACCGTCAGGTTCTTGACGAGGAGGAGGTTCGCAGGGATTTGCGGCACCTCGCCCCCGGCAAAGCCGATGGTCAGAAGCCGCCCTTCGGGTTTTGTCGCGCGCAGGGCTTCGATGAAATTCGGCCCGCCCACGGCATCAAAGACCACATCCACGCCGCCAAGCGCCTTGAGCGTTCCGCGCAGGTCGGGGGCATCGCTGTCGATCAGGTGATCGGCCCCGGCGGCCCCCGCGACCGCCAGCCGGTCGGCCCCCCGGGCCGATGCGATCACCCGCGCGCCCAGCCTTTTGCCGATCTCGACCGCCGTCAGCCCCACGCCCCCCGCCGCCCCAAGGACCAGAAGCGTCTCGCACGGGGCCAGTTGCGCGCGGCGGGTCAGGGCAAGGTGGCTGGTGCCATAGGCGATCTGAAAGGCGGCGGCGGTGGCAATGTCCATCGTGTCGGGCAGCGGCAGGCAGCGCGCGGCGGGGACAACCGCATAGTCGGCAAGCCCGCCCTGGCCCGCAAAGACCGCCACCCGCGTGCCCGGCAGAGGCCCGGTGACGCCGGGCCCAAGTGCATCGACCGTGCCCGCCAGTTCCATTCCAAGGGTCATCGGCAGGGCAGGGCGTTCCTGATAGCGCCCCTCGATCATCAGAAGGTCGGCAAAGTTCAGCCCGCAAGCCCCGATAGCGATACGCACCTGCCCCGGACCGGGGTCGGGTCGGGGCAGGTCGGTCAGGGCGGGACTTGTCCCGGAAGCCGATAGCTGGAATGCACGCATGAGGGGAACCTGCGGATGAGGAACGTACACCAAGCCTTGCATCCCTTGTTGCGGCGCGCAACCATTGCACATTGCGACGATACCGGCGATTTTTTTTGCAAAACGCAATCCATTATGCAATACACGCAAAAGGCGAAAACGGATGTGCTGCGAAAGGTGGCAGTTGGACAATGCCCCTTCTGCGCGAAAACTTCTTCACTCGTATAATTAGACATATCCAAAAAGACAGGTTTGAGGGGGGGCGACAGGAATCTGTGGAAAAGTTCGCTGTGAGCCGAGATTGGCACGCTATTTGCTTATATCTGGATGTAAGCAATGGTCAGTCAGTATGGAGTCAAGAATGAAGCACCCTGTGGACGCGCATGTCGGCAAGCGCATCCGTCACCGCCGCTGGATGGTTGGGATGACTCAGCAACAACTGGCTGATCGGGTTGGCATCAAGTTCCAGCAGATACAGAAGTATGAAACCGGCATGAACCGCGTGTCCGCATCGCGCCTGTGGGATATTGCCGAGGCGCTGACCGTTCCTGTCAGTTTCTTCTTCGAAGGCCTGAACGAAGACGGCACTGTGACCGCCGCGGGCAGCGACGTTCTGGCCGACAAAGAGGCGATGGATCTGGTGCGGTCCTATTATGCCATCCCCGAGGCGCAGCGCCGCCGCCTGTTCGATCTGGCCCGCGTGCTGAGCGAGGCGGCCTGACCGCTTGACCCCGGGCCGGCCTGCCTGCTAGCGCGAGGGTGCAGGCGGGCGGGGCGACGATATGCGCAGACGGCAGGACGAGGATGAACTGGTCGCCACGGCGGCCGAGATGGCGGATGCGGCGCGGGTGGCGACGTTGCGCCATTTCCGCTCTGCCGGGCTGTCGGCGGACACCAAGGAAGCCGACCGTTTCGATCCGGTGACGGTGGCCGACCGCGAAAGCGAGGCGGCGATGCGCGCCGTGCTGGCCCGACGCCGACCGCACGACGCCATCCTTGGCGAGGAACAGGCCCCGCATCCCGGCACTTCGGGCCTGACCTGGGTGATCGACCCCATCGACGGCACGCGCGGCTATCTTGCGGGCACGCCGACCTGGGGGGTGCTGATTTCGGTCGCGGACGCCCAGGGGCCGATCTATGGCCTGATCGACCAACCCTTTATCGGTGAGCGTTTCGAGGGCGGCTTTGGCCGTGCCGAGGTCAACGGGCCGATGGGCTGCCATCCCCTGCGCACCCGTGCGCCGCGCGGGCTGGATCAGGCGATCATGCTGTCGACCTTTCCCGAAGTGGGGACTGCGGCGGAACATCATGCCTTTCGCCGGGTGGCCGACCGGGTGCGGCTGGTGCGCTATGGCTGTGATTGCTATGGCTATGCGCTGGTTGCGGCGGGCCAGATTGATCTGGTGATCGAGGCCGGGTTGCAGCCCTATGACGTGCAGGCGCCGATTGCCGTGATCGAGGCTGCTGGCGGTGTCATGACGGACTGGCAGGGAAACCCCTGTCCGGATGGGGGCCGCGTTCTGGCCGCAGCCAACAGGGAAATCCACGCAGCCGCGCTGCAGCTTTTGAATGCCTAGTTGCGCGGTCTGCCCGGTGCCGGCACCGCCGCTTGCTTGACTTCGGCGACCGGCCCTGCCGATTGTGCCACCGGAACAAAGGGATCTGCGATGGACAGGCATGTGCTGGTGACGGGTGGTGCGGGCTATATCGGCTCGCATGCGTGCAAGGTGCTGGCGGCGGCGGGTTATGTGCCCGTGACCTATGACAGTCTGGTCACCGGCTGGCGGCAGGCGGTGAAGTTCGGCCCGTTCGAGCAGGGCGATCTGATGGACCGCGACCGGCTGGACGCGGTCTTTGCCCGTTGGAAACCCGTGGCGGTGATGCATTTTGCGGCCCTGTCGCTGGTCGGTGAGGCGATGGCGGAACCCGGCAAGTACTGGCGCGGCAATGTCAGTGCATCGCTGACGCTGATCGAGGCGGCGGTGGCGGCGGGGTGCCTTGATTTCGTATTTTCCTCAACCTGTGCCACCTACGGCGAACCCGACGGCGTGACGCTGGACGAGGATACGCCGCAGGCCCCGATCAACCCTTACGGCGCATCCAAACGCGCCATCGAGGAGATGCTGCGTGATTTCGGGCGGGCGCATGGGCTGCGGTCGGTTATCTTCCGCTATTTCAACGTGGCGGGCGCCGATCCCGATGGCGAGGTGGGCGAGTTCCACCGCCCCGAGACCCATCTGATCCCGGTGATGCTGGACGCGATCGAGGGCAAGCGGCCCGCGCTGGTGCTGCACGGCACGGATTACCCCACGCCGGACGGCACACCGATCCGCGACTATGTGCATGTCATGGATCTGGTCGATGCGCATGTGGCCGGCCTGCGCTGGCTGGAGGCGGGGCGTGGCAACCGGGTGTTCTGTCTGGGCACCGGCACCGGGTTTTCGGTGCGCGAGGTGGTCGATCAGGCGCGCGTCGTGACCAACCGCGCCGTGCCGCTGGTCGAGGGACCGCGACGGGCCGGTGATGCGACGCGGCTGGTATCGGGGTCGGCGCGGGCGCGGGCGGAACTGGGCTGGCAGCCGGTGCGTTCCACCATGCGGCAGATGATCGGCGATGCCTGGCGGTGGCATGTGTCGGGCGGTTACGGCGACTGACCGGCCCGGGCGCGCATGCGCGATTTCGCGCCAGCGTGGCACCCGGGGGAGGGGGGAATCCGTTGACCCCGGCAGTCGGGTGGGTAAAGTGCAGGACGGTTGCGGGGATGGTGCTGCCTGTTCTGTCACGCGACGACGTTTGGGGGTCATGAATGCCGGGTATCGGTCGTCGCCACTTGCTGGCTATCGGCGCGGGTGCGCTTCTGTCGGGGTGCAGCCTGCCGCGCGGCGCTGCGAACGGCAAGGCGATCCTGTCCAGTGCCGCCAAGGACGAGGCGTCGGACTATGCCGTCTATGCCGTTTCACGCGAATTCATGAGCCGGGTCAGCGACTGGCCGATGACCGGATCGGGCCCGCGGGGTTCGTGGGTTTCGGGGGGCGGTGGCCGGTCGGCGGGAACGATCCGGGCTGGTGACAAGCTGGACCTTGTGGTTTGGGACAATGCCGAAACCTCGCTCCTGACGGCACCGGGCGCGCGGCAGGTGCCGCTGACGCAGATATCGGTGGCGTCGGACGGCAAGATTTTCGTGCCATACCTCGACCGCGTGCAGGTGGCAGGCAAGACGGCCGAGGCGGCACGGACCGAGATTCAGGAACGGCTGATCACCATCGCCCCTTCGGCGCAGGTGCAGCTGTCGATGTCGCCGGGGCGCAGCAATTCGGTCGATCTGGTGGGCGGCGTCGGCAAACCCGGCATCTATCCGTTGTCGGACGGATCCCTGAGCGTGCTGAGCCTGATCGCCCTTGGCGGCGGCGCGTCGGCGTCCTTGTCGCATGCGCTGGTGCGGCTGACGCGGGGCAGCAGCACCTATGTCACCTCGCTGGAACGGCTGTACGAAGACCCCGATCTGGACACCGTGGTGCAGGGGGGCGATCAGGTGATCGTCTTGGAGGATTCGCGCAAGTTTCTGGCGCTTGGCGCGGCGGGGCGCGAGCAGATCGTCAAGTTCCCGTCCGACCGCCTGACCGCACTTGAGGCGATTGCCTCGATCGGCGGGGTGAACGATACGCGGGGCGATCCCAAGGCCATCCTGATCCTGCGCGAATACCCCGCCCGCGCCGTATCCGACGGCATCCGTGGCCCCGAGGCGCAACGGGCGATCTTCGTCATCGACATGACCACCGCCGACGGCCTGTTCAGCGCCGCGAGGTTCCGCGTCAACCCCGATGATGTGATCTATGTGTCGGAAAGCCCCCTGACCGCGTTCAACACCATTTCGGGGCTGATCGGTTCGGTGTTCGGACTGGCGAGACAGGTCGACAGCGTGGCCAGCAACTGACCTGCCATCCCGCGCGTCGTTCGTGAAGCGGGCGAACCACCCCGCGTGAAGGGTGCCAGGATGAGCAATTCTTCGGCACAGCGGCTGCGGCCCGCCGAAGTGAAACGCCACGATGTCATCGTCAAAGCCGGGGCTACTCAGTTTTGGCGGTGATGACATGCAGTCGGCAGGCGGCCACATAGTGGCCCCGCTCCGGCGGTAGCTGGCGCTGCGACAGGGGGTTGTTGACAAGCGGATTTATGGTGCTGTGAGAGAGGATTGAACTCTCGACCTCACCCTTACCAAGGGTGTGCTCTACCACTGAGCTACCACAGCGCCGGGTCCGGGGTGGCAAAGCACTTGCGGACGGCGGTGAAATAGCCGCGTTCAAGCCTTGGTGC
>JBBQXK010000027.1:0-45650 GCA_038209775.1 Rhodobacterales bacterium
CACCCCGCCACCCCTGCGCGCCGGCGCCGCCCGGCTTGACCGCACCTTGCCACCCCGCGCCGACACCCTGCGCGCCGACCCCCGCCCCGCCGCCCCGGCACAGCCCGAGGCACCGCGCAGCACGCTTCTGGGCCTGATCCGCCGCACCACGCAATCGGAACCCTCGCTCACCCTGATCGACACCACCCCGCCCGAGGATGACGACCGCGTCCGCGCCCGCATCGCCGACGCGATCCGCGCCCGCAGCCGCCCGCAACCGGTGATCGCCCCTTCGGCGGTCAGCGCCGCCGTCGCGCGCCGCGAACCCGCCCTGCACCGCCCCGCAGCCCCCCCCCGCCCGATGCCCTTGCGGGCCGAACCCCCCGTCACCGCCACACAGCGCCTTCCCGCCCCGCCGCAGGCCCTGACCCAAGCCCTGCCCCAAGCCCTGCCCCAAACCCTGACCGACGAAGACGGCACCGATTTCGACTGGCCCGACGCCGTCCTTGACGATGACACCCCCGCCTTCACCCGCCACCCCACAGCTCCCCTCCCCGAGGCGAAAAAGCTGGTCCAGCCCCTCGTCCGCAAACCCGCCCCCCCGTCGCGTCAGGCGATATCCGAGGCTCAGCCCCGCCTGCGCTTTGACGACGGCACGCAGGCCTACGAACTGCCGCCCCTGTCCCTGCTGTCCAACCCCGCATCCGTCCAGCGTCACGCCCTGTCGGAAGAGGCGCTTGAAGAAAACGCGCGGATGCTGGAATCGGTCCTCGACGACTATGGCGTCAAAGGCGAGATTGTCTCAGTCCGCCCCGGCCCCGTCGTCACCATGTACGAACTGGAACCCGCCCCGGGCGTCAAAGCCTCCCGCGTCATCGGCCTTGCCGACGACATCGCCCGCTCGATGTCCGCCCTCAGCGCCCGCGTCTCCACCGTCCCGGGGCGCAGCGTCATCGGCATCGAACTCCCCAACGCCATCCGCGAAAAGGTCGTCCTGCGCGAAATCATCGCCGCCCGTGATTTCGGCGACAGCGGCCTGCGCCTCCCCCTCGCCCTCGGCAAGGACATCGGCGGCGACCCCATCGTCGCCAACCTCGCCAAGATGCCCCACCTCCTGATCGCAGGCACCACCGGGTCCGGCAAATCCGTCGCCATCAACACGATGATCCTGTCGCTTCTCTACAAACTCACCCCCGAGGAATGCCGCCTCATCATGATCGACCCCAAGATGCTGGAACTCAGCGTCTACGACGGCATCCCGCACCTTCTGTCCCCCGTCGTCACCGACCCCAAAAAGGCCGTCGTTGCCCTGAAATGGGTCGTGGGCGAGATGGAGGACCGCTATCGCCGCATGTCGCGATTGAACGTCCGCAACATCGACGGCTACAACGGCCGCGTGCGTGAGGCGCTGGCCAAGAACGAGACATTCAAGCGCACCATCCAGACCGGCTTTGACGACGACACAGGCGAGCCGGTGTTCGAGACCGAAGAGCAAACCCCCGTCACCATCCCCTACATCGTGGTGGTGGTGGACGAGATGGCCGACCTGATGATGGTCGCGGGCAAGGAAATCGAGGCCTGCATCCAGCGCCTCGCCCAGATGGCCCGCGCCTCGGGTATCCACCTCATCATGGCCACCCAGCGCCCCAGCGTTGACGTCATCACCGGCACGATCAAGGCCAACTTCCCCACCCGCATCTCGTTCCAGGTCACCTCCAAGATCGACAGCCGCACCATCCTCGGCGAACAGGGCGCCGAACAGCTTCTCGGCATGGGCGACATGCTCTACATGGCCGGCGGCGGCCGCATCAGCCGCATCCACGGGCCGTTCGTCAGCGACGAAGAGGTCGAGGAAATCGTCAACCACCTCAAATCCTACGGCCCCCCCACCTACATGTCCGGCGTCGTCGAAGGCCCGGACGAGGACCGCGAGAGCGACATCGACGCGGTTCTGGGATTGGGCGGCGACGCGTCAGACGACAGCCTTTACGATCAGGCCGTGGCCGTCGTCGCCAAGGACCGCAAGTGTTCCACCAGCTACATCCAGCGCAAACTCGGCATCGGCTACAACAAGGCCGCGAAACTGGTGGAACAGATGGAGGAACAAGGCGTCGTCACACGGGCGAACCATGTGGGCAAGCGCGAGATACTGGTCGAGGAGCGGTGACCCCCCAACGCCCCTGTTGACCGAAGCCCCCATTCTTGCAAACCTCGCACCGTTCCCGCCGGGGGTCGGCGGGACGATGCCGGGGACATTTCCAATGACCGAATTCACCCTCGATTCAAACCTCTACGGCCAGATCAAGGACAAATCGCTGCAAAAGTCCGTCAAGGACTGGGGCGGCGATGCCGAGAATTTCGATGGCAAACTGACCAAGATCGCCCGCGAAATGACGCGCCTTTTGAACGATACCCGCGCCATCGTCCGCAAATGCGAAGACCGGCTCAAGGAAAAGGGCATCGAAAAAGACGAAAAGAAGGGTATCGAAGAGGTCATCAAACAGGCCGAACGCATGCAGAAACGACTGGAACCCCTGGCAGCGTTCGAATGAACAGGCCCACCCCCTGCGGGGTTTGCGCAGCCTGACCGGCGCCACCGCAACACCACCAAACCGTAGGGTGCGCATTCATTGCGCACCTTTGTCAAGGGGCGTGACCGCGCCGCCATATGCGCGGCAACCACGGATAGGTGCGCAATGAATGCGCACCATACCGCATCACAAGTCTACGGGAATTTTTTTCGATGGTGCAACCCGATCACTCACGAAATCTGCGGACTCTGACAGTATGCATCTGCCGGAACTTTGAAATACTGCAGCTACTGGTTTCAGGCGAACTGAGCCTTTTTGACAGAACGCAAACGAGAGTTACGCTCTCCCTTATCAACCCAATATTGCAGTCACTCGCAAAGTCAGTCCTGTTTGATAGTGTCAGAGCCGCGCGCCTCCTTAAGGGGGCCCCCGACAAAATTGATTTGGATCGTTCAAAAAGGAAAGAAATTATTAAGGTGATCTCGCCCTTCGTTGTCATCCGAAATGTTAACGAACACTGGCAAGACCCGAAAGGAAAGCAGAACGCCTTAAAAACTCACGAACATCCAGAGATTGGCGTAACTGTTGACGAGGTTAGCATGGTGATACTTGGACCGGATCGGATCATAATGGGCAACGTCAACCTGCTTGACCTGTATGTTGGCTTCGTTTCTCTACTCAATGAAATGATGGCCGCGGATGGGGCGGGAAGTTGGGTGAAGATATAGGATTGCAATCCTAGACTGGGAACTCCCACCACACCCCCCCTCACCGCCAATCCATGCCCGGCCCGAACACGTCCAGCACGACAACCTCGCCAGTGGGCGCATCAATCCGATAGATGAACGTAAATCGCCGGATTGCAAGAAACCGCTGCTCACCGTGCCACCTCGCTCCCGCTTCGGGAAACGTGCCCAGCGTCTGAACGATGCGCTCTTGCAAATCCACGATCAGATCGACCGCCGCCACAGGGTTGTCCTGATAAACGTAACGCAAGGTA
This sequence comes from Rhodobacterales bacterium, assembly GCA_038209775.1. Lineage (GTDB taxonomy): Bacteria > Pseudomonadota > Alphaproteobacteria > Rhodobacterales > Rhodobacteraceae > JBBQXK01. The sequence continues at coordinate 3,511 of JBBQXK010000027.1, forward strand.
TCGAAAAGTGACCTGTCCGCCTGCTCGGATATGCGAACGGCAACCATAGCCCTATCGCTGTGCCGCAGCCCCGTGCAGACGGTCGCGCAGACGGTCAAAATAGGTGTCGTCCATCAACTGCACCCGCCCGGCCGCCACATCCTCCTCAGCAAGGTCAAGCCGCCGGTTCATCTCGGCCTGCCGCAACAGGGCGTCGCTGATCGGCATGCCACCGGCCACCGCTGCAGACAAAGGCTCACACAGATAGGCCCGTCCCATCGCCTCCAGATCCGTCCGCGAAAACATCGCCCCCACCTCGCGGCCATTCTTCGTCACCGTCACCGGCCCGCGCTGAACCGCCTCAAGGAATTGCCCAAAGGCATTCTTCGCATCCAGTGCCGTCATTGCCGTCATAGCATCCTCCTGCCAACAGCCGTCATGGCCGTTACAGCCAAAATAGCCGTTCCGCCCGTTTGCTGCAACATCCGCCTCGGCACCTGCCCCCTCACCCCCCCAACCGCGCCCTTCTTGCCGCCTCAACCTTCGCCCGCCGCTTCTGCACCGGCGTCATCCCCGCCTCTTTCGCATCCTCTTTCGCCCGCACCTCATCCATCCGCGCCCGCATCACCGCGCGCCGCACCTCGTCGTCCGATGGCGCATAGCCGACATCCTCCGGCCCCTTCACCACCCCCGCCAGCCGCGCATGCATGAACGTGCGCAGGACCGCGTTCATCCGTGGCAGATGCCCTGCCCCCATGGCGCGAAAGAACCGCGCCACGTCCTCATCCATCCGCATCGTCACCGGCACCTTGCGGGGCGCGGGCACCCCTTGGGCAATCGCATGCCACTCGGCCGGAATGCGGGCCGACCCGTCCATCCCCCAGCGCAGATCAGCCTCCAGATCGCGCAGGGTGGTGGCCATGTGGTGATAATGGGCGCGGGTCTGGGTGGCGGTGCGGGTGGTCATCGGCGGTCTCCTTGCGGCATGGAAACCACCCTGCCCCGGCGCGATGAACAAGCCGAAAACGCAGCGCGCGCCTGTACATACAGATGGCATACGCAAAACATACGGGGATGCTATGCCCCGAATACGCCCCGAACCCCCGGGGCATCGGGTGTCACCACCGACATGAGCCACGCCGCAAAAACCCCCGCATCCGGGTGCGTGTCACCCCCCGCCGGCCGCACCAGATGGAATGCCTCGTCAATCGGCACCGCCAGATCAAACGGCGCCAACAGCCGCCCCGACGCCAGCGCAGGCCCCGCCAGCGACGCCCGCCCCAGCGCCACCCCACCCCCCCGCGCCGCCACCTCGAACGCCGCCAGTGTGGTGTCCAGATGCAGCCCCGTCCCCGCATCCACCCCCGAAGCCCCCGCCGCCTTGAGCCATATGCCCCAGCCTTCGTGATACCCCAGCACATGCAGCAACCGGTGGTGGCTCAGATCACCCGGCACGCCCATCGGGGCCAGACCGGGGGCGCACAGCGGCGTGATCGTCTCCCACGTCAGACGGTGGCTGTTGAACCCCGGCCAATGCCCCGTGCCATACTGGATATCCAGATCAAACGCTTGTTTATCAAAGGCATCCGACCACACACTGGACATCAGCCGGATCGGAATACCCGGATACCGCTCCAGAAATTCCGGCAACCGCGGCGCCAGCCACGTCACCGAAAACGACACCGCACAGCGGATCGTCAGCGCACTGGTCCGCCGCTGGCCGAACACTTCGCGGGTGCCGATGGCCAGCCGTTCCAGCGCATCCTGCACCTTCGGCAGATAGGCCGCCCCGGATTTCGTAAGGTCCAACCCCCGCGGCCGACGCAGAAACAACGGCTGGCGCAGGTGTAACTCCAGCGATTTCACATGCTTGGACACCGCCGCCTGAGTGATGTTCAACTCCGCCCCCGCATGGGTGAAACTCAGCGTGCGGGCCGAGGCCTCGAACGCGCGCAGCCAGGTAAGGGGAGGCAAGTCGGGGTTCACGGCGATCCTACAACCAAGCCATAACTTTTTGTACAGGCATCGCCCCCGAATACATCGTTTGACGCAACCCCGCCAGACTGGCCTTTGTCGGCCAACCAAGGGGGTACCATGTTCTCAGTCTTCCCAACCGCCCGCCTGCGCCCGTCGCCATTCTATGCCTCGGCGGTGGCCGAGGGGATGACCGCGGCCAGCATCTATAACCGCATGATAATGCCCACTTCTTATGGCGATCCCCAGGCCGAATACTGGCGCCTGATCAACGGCGTATCGCAATGGGACGTGGGGGTTGAGCGGCAGGTGCAGCTCAAAGGCCCCGATGCCGGCCGCCTCGCACAGATCCTGTCACCCCGCGATCTCTCGACCTGCAAGGTCGGTCAGGGCAAATACGTCCCCCTCTGCAACCACCGCGGCACCATCATCAACGACCCCATCCTGTTGAAACTGGCCGATGATCTTTACTGGCTGTCAATCGCCGACAGCGACATCTGGTTCTGGGCCAGCGCCATCGCCGCCGAGCGGGGCCTTGATGTGGAGGTCAGCGAACCCGACGTCTCCCCGATGGCGCTGCAGGGGCCGAAGGCCGAGGATGTGGTCGCCCATGTCGTGGGCGACTGGGTGCGGGGCCTCAAATACTTCTGGTTCCGCGAAACCGAGATTGCAGGAATTCCCGTGGCCGTTCAACGCTCTGGCTGGTCAAAACAGGGCGGGTTCGAGGTTTATCTGCGCGACGGCACCCGGGGCACCGAGTTGTGGAACATCTTCCGCGAGGCCGGCCAACCCTGGGGCATCGGCCCCGGTTCCCCCGCCACCGCCGAGCGTACCGAAAGCGGCCTTGTGTCGGTCGGCGGCGATACCGACGACGCCACCAACCCCTACGAGGTACGCTTGGGCAAGTACGTCGATCTTCACGTGCCCGACGATGTCGTCGGCATCCAGGCCCTGCGCCGGATCAAGGCGGCGGGTGTCACGCGGCATCAACTGGGGCTGGTGCTGGACGGCACCGACCCCGCCCCCCTCGGCTTTCGCCGTGAGGGGATCAGCCGGAATGGCAAACATATCGGCATGATGACCAACTGTGTCTGGTCACCACGGTTGCGCGCCAACATCGGATATGCGCTGATCGACGCGGCGGTACCTGCGGGCGATACGGTGCAGGTGCTGCGCGACAACGGCCCGGTTTCGGCCAGGCTGGTAGAGTTGCCGTTTCTCTAGCGGCGGCAGGGGTTTACGCCGGGCGTTCCGGCACAAGTGGGGGATACGGCCTTGGCATTTGCGGCTCCGGTCAAGGACCTGTTGTTCAACATAGAACACATCGCGGCATGGTCCGAAGGGACCACTGCCGCCGATGATATCGAGGTTGCGTCGGCGGTGCTGGAGGAGTTGGGACGGTTCTGTGCCGACGAAATCGCCCCCCTGGACGCCCCCGGCGACCGCGCCGGTTCGCACTGCGACAACGGTCAGGTGACCACCCCGCCCGGCTTTCGCGAGGCCTACACGCGCTACGTCGCCATGGGCTGGCAGGGCCTCCAGCACCCCGAACGCTTTGGCGGCCAGGGCCTGCCCCGCGCCGTGGGGGCCGCCGCGACCGAAATCCTCAACGCCGCCAACATGAGCTTTGCGGTATGCCCGCTTTTGACCGACGGGGCCATCGAGGCGCTTTTGGCCTTCGGATCGCCCGAAGTACAGCAGACCTACCTTGGCAACCTCGTCTCGGGCACCTGGACCGGCACGATGAACCTGACCGAACCGCAGGCCGGCAGCGACCTTGCCCTTCTGCGCACCCGCGCGGCACCGCATGACGATGGCACCTGGCGGATCACCGGCACCAAGATTTTCATCACCTACGGTGACCATGATCTGGCCAAGAACATCATCCATCTGGTGCTGGCCCGCACCCCCGATGCACCCAGGGGCGTCAAGGGTATCAGCTTGTTTCTGGTGCCGAAATTCCTTGTGGACAAGGCCGGAAAGCCCGGTCCCCGCAACGCCGTCCGCTGTCAGAGCATCGAGCACAAGCTGGGTTTCAGGGCCAGCCCCACCGCGGTTCTGCAGTTCGAAGGGGCCACCGGCATCCTGATCGGCCGCGAAAACGCCGGGCTGGAATACATGTTCAAGATGATGAACGCCGCCCGTTTTGCTGTGGGGGTGCAGGGCGTGGCGATTGCCGAGCGGGCGTACCAATTGGCCCTGCCCTATGCCCGGGGCCGCCTTCAGGGCCGCCCGGTGGACGGCAGTTCCAACGACGCCGTGGCCATCATCCACCACCCCGACGTGCGCCGAATCCTGGCCCGGATGCGCGCGCTGACCGAGGGCGGACGCGCGATGGCGGCCTTTGCCGCTGGCTGGCAGGACCTTGCGCATGGCGCCGACACGCCCGAACAGCAGGCCGATGCTCTGGCGGTGGCCGAGTTTCTGGTGCCGCTGGTCAAGGGGTTCTGCACCGAGATGGCGGTCGAGACCGCCTCGGCTGGCATCCAGATCCACGGCGGCATGGGGTTTGTCGAAGAAACCGGCGCCGCCCAACACTACCGCGACGCCCGCATCCTGCCGATCTATGAGGGCACTACGGCGATACAGGCCAATGACCTCGTGGGCCGCAAAACCCTGCGCGACGGCGGCGCCACCGCCATGCGGGTCGCCGCGATGATCGCCCGGACCGAGGGCGACCTGCGGCAGGGGTCGCCTGTCGCGCTGGAGATCGCCGCACGGCTGGCACAATCCCGTGAGGCATTTCAGGCGGTTGTGGCGCATCTGGTCGCTGTCAGCCCACACAACGCGAACGCGGCCTATGCAGGTGCCGTGCCCTACCTGATGCTGGCGGGCACGCTGGTGGCGGGCTGGCAACTGGCGCGGTCGGTACTGGTGGCCGAGGCGGCGCTGGCGCGGGGCGAGGACCTTGCGTTCATGACGGCCAAGATCGCCACGGCCCGCTTTTATGCCCACCACATCCTGATCGAGACCGACCTGCACCGCACCCGCGTCATCGACGGTGCCGCCAGCCTTCTGGATGCCGCCCTCTGACCCCCCCTGCCGTTTCCATCCCTGAACAGGACTGCACCATGGCCCTCCAGATCGACCCCTCCGACTACAAGAACCTTGCCATCGAGGCGCAGGATGATGGCGTCTGGGTCGTCACGCTGAACCGCCCGGTCAAGCGCAATGCACTGGATTCGCACACGGTTGAGGAATTGGTCGCGTTCTTTTCAACCGCCCCGCGCGCGGGTGTCAGGGCGATTGTTCTGGCCGGTGCGGGCGATCATTTCTGTGCGGGGCTTGATCTGGTCGAACACCATCAGGCCGACCGCAGCCCGGCGGAATTCATGCATCTGTGCCTGCGCTGGCACGAGGCGTTCAACAAGATGGAATATGGCGGTGTGCCGATCATTGCAGCGCTGCACGGGGCGGTGGTCGGTGGCGGGCTGGAACTGGCCAGTGCAGCACATGTGCGGGTGATGGACCAGACCGCGTATTTCGCCCTGCCCGAGGGGCAAAGGGGCCTGTTCACCGGCGGCGGTGCGACGATCCGGGTGACCGATCTGGTCGGCAAGGCGCGGATGATCGACATGATGCTGACCGGCCGCGTGTATCAGGGGCAAGAGGCGGTCGATCTGGGGCTGGCACAGTACATCGTTCAGGGGTCAAGTCTGGACAGGGCGATGGAACTGGCCCGCAAGGCCGCACAGAACCTGCCCTTGTCGAACTTCGCGATCTGCTCGGGCGTCAGTCACATGCAGAACATGTCCGCGATGGACGCGGCCTATGCCGAGGCGGTGTTGGCCGGCGTGGTGAACACCCAACCCGATGCCCGCGCCCGGCTGGCGGCCTTTGCCGACAAGAGTGGCGCACGGGTGCGGCCCAATCGCTGAGGCGGCGCGGCCTGCCACGCCCGCGTCACCATTGCCCCCGAGGCCGCACAGCTTGTGCAATATCGCAAGCGCAGGCGTCACGCCGACCACCCCGATCCAGTCAAGACACCGCACCGCCGGTGTGCCTGCAGACGGGTCTTAAGTCGCGGCATCGGGGTGGCTCGGCAACCGGCTCAGTCGCTTTTCCCGGCCCGCCGCAGAATGTCGGTCACCGCGCCCGCATCCAGTGCGCGACAGACCTTGCCTGCGGGCTTGACCGTGGTCATGTCGCGCGCGGCCAGCATCGCGTTCAGGATAGCCTCATCCGTCGCATCGACGACCGCCTCATAGGCTGCATCAAGACAATCGTCGTTCAGGTGCCGGAACGACTGGATGGCCTCATCAAGCTGCGGCAATGGCCGGGCGTTCGCCGTGCTGAACGCCAGGAAGATGTCACCGGAACTGTTGCCGCCGGGTGTGCCAGAGCGGCTGATGCCGATGGCCGCGCGCCGGGCAAGACGGGAAAGCTGGTCGGGACGCAGCGGCGCATCGGTCGCGATGATGACGATGATCGACCCGCGCTCTTGTCCGAACAGCGGGGGGTCGGTCAGAACCGAACCCACAGGTTCGCCAAGGATGGTCAGCCAGTCCCGCCTGCCGTGATTGGCCTGCACCAGAACGCCAACGGTATGGCGCATACCGGCCAGGCTGACCACGCGCGACGAGGTTCCGGTACCACCCTTGAACTCATAGCAGATCATCCCGGTGCCGCCGCCTGCATTGCCCTCTTGTACCGGGCCAGAACGGGCTGCGCCAAGCGCCTGCAGCACATGCGCCTCGGTCAGGTGAAACCCGTTGATATCGTTCAGCACACCGTCATAGGTTTCGGCGACGACGGGCATCGCCCACAGATGATGCGCGGCAAACTCCGCGCCATATTGCGACACGATCCATCGGGTTGCGGCCTGATGCGCCACACCCACGGCATGCGTGTTGGTGATGCACAACGGGCCCAGGAAATAGCCCGCATCCCGGATCCAGTGTGCCCCCGTCATCTCGCCGTTGCCGTTCAGGACGTGCATGCCGGCATGGGCGATGCGGGGGCGGGGATCGTGGCCATAGGGCAGGATCGCGGTCACACCGGTACGGATCACGCCATGGGGGTCGTCGAGCGTGGTCATGCCGACCAGAACCCCACCCACATCGGTGATGGCATTCAGCGGTCCGGTGTCACCCTTCATTTTCCAGCCCAGATCGCGGGCACGTTTGCCTGTCATGGCGGCGTTCCTTCCTGATGTGGCCTGTGGGGCCGTGATTCTGATTGCCCCACCCGGTGGATGTTGTATTTTCATAACAGCAAAAAACACTGGATGCGGCGCCGGGGGGTGCATCGGTTGGGCTTCTTGCAGATCGCCACAGCCTACAAGGAATATCAGACACCTGAAGGCCCTCCTGTAAAGGCTTTGAACGGGGTCAGCATTGATGTGCGGAACAACGAGTTCCTGACGCTGCTTGGGCCGTCGGGCTGCGGCAAGACCACGCTACTGAAATGCATCGCGGGGTTTGAGGATCTGGACGGGGGCGATCTGCTGCTGGACGGGCTGAGCCTTCGGTCCGTGCCCGCACATCGCCGCCCGTTCAACACTGTGTTCCAGAACTACGCCCTCTTTCCGCACATGAACGTCAGCCAGAATGTGGGCTACGGGCTTGATGTCGCGCGCGTTGCGAGGGCCGAGCGTGACCGCCGGGTGGCCGAGATGCTGGAGATGGTCGGCCTTGCGGGCCTTGGCGGGCGGCGGCCGTCGCAGCTTTCGGGCGGGCAGCAGCAGCGCGTGGCGCTGGCCCGGTCGCTGGTGCTGAAGCCGCGGGTGCTTTTGCTGGACGAACCCCTGTCCGCACTCGACCGCAAGATGCGCGAAGCGATGCAGATCGAGCTGAAAACGCTGCAGCATTCGGTGGGCATCACGTTTGTCTTCGTCACCCACGATCAGGGCGAGGCGCTGGCGATGTCGGACAGGATCGCAGTGCTGGCGCAAGGCAGGTTGCAGCAGATCGGCACCCCAACCGAGGTGTATGACCGCCCCGCGAACGAATTTGTCGCGAACTTCGTCGGCACCTCGAACCTGTTCACCGGCAGGGTCATCGCGCAGGACGGGCCGGACCTGACGGTGGAAACCGCGAACGGCCGAAGGCTGCGGGCGCAGGGTACGGGCTTCAGTATGGGCGACGCGGTGCGGCTGGTGCTGCGCCCCGAGCATCTGGCGATCGTCGCGCCGGATCAGGGCCAGCCGGGTTGCATCATCGACGGGCGCGTGACGGATGCCGTGTTCGTGGGATCGGTCATCCAGGTGCATGCCGATGTGGGCTTTGGCCGTCGTGTCATGCTGCTGCATCCCCATGACAGCAGGAATGCGCAGCTTGACATCGCGCCCGGTGCCGCCGTGCGCATCGCCTATGCCCCGGCCTCGGCCCATCTGATCGCGGCCGAGGGGGGCCTCGCGGGATGAAGGGTGATACCGTCAGAACCCGCCAACGCAACACGCTGTTGCTGCTTCTGGCACCGGTCACGCTGATCCTTGCCGCCTTCTTCATGGTGCCGCTGGGGATCGTGGTGGTCTACAGCTTTCTCGAGCCGGGGCTTTATGGCGGGGTTGAGTGGACGTGGTATCCCTTCAACTACGGGCGCATCCTGGGTTGGCCGCTGAATGACTACGAAGAGTTCGATCCGATCTATCTCCTGATCTTTCTCAACTCGCTGAAATTCGCGTTGCTGACGGTGCTGTTTTCCCTGCTGATCTGCTATCCCGCCGCGTTCTGGGTCAGCCGGATGCGCGCGGGGCGCAAGGGCCTTGTGCTGTTCCTGATCACACTGCCGTTCTTCACCAGCTTTCTGATCCGCATCTATGCCTGGCTTTTGCTGTTGCGCCCGACCGGGTTCATCAACACGACGCTGCAGACCGCTGGCCTGATCGCCGAACCGCTGGACATGCTGTTCTCGGGCTTTGCCGTGGTGCTGGGGATGGTCTATATCTTCACGCCGTTCATGTTCCTGCCGATCTACGCGAATGTCGAAAAGCTGGACCATTCACTGATCCGCGCATCGCAGGATCTGGGTGCCAACCCGGTGCAGACATTCCTGCGGGTGATCCTGCCCCTGACCGCGCCCGGCATCGCCGCAGGGTCGGTCATCGTGTTCATCCCCGCCCTTGGCAACTTCATCGTGCCCTCGTTTCTGGGTGGATCGAAGGTGCAGATGACCGGCAACGTGATCGAGCGGTCTTTCCTGCAATCGCGGGACTGGCCGTTTGGCGCAGCACTGGCGCTTCTCGTCATGGCGTCGGTGGTGCTGGTGCTGATGGTCCACGCGGTCCGCAGCGGACGCAGCCGCGACAGGGTGGTGGCATGAGGGGCAGGCGCACACCCCTCAGACGGGTCTGGTCAGCGCTGTTCAACGGCTATGGCCTGTTGTTCCTGGCGTTCCTGTATCTGCCGCTTGGGTTGATCGTGGTCTATTCGTTCAACGCCAATCCGATCAACATGGCGGTCTGGACCGGCTTCACGCTGGACTGGTACGCGACGATCTTTCGCGGGGCCAGTGTCGAGGGCAATTTCGACGCGGCCTTCACGGAATCGCCCGAGCGGATTTTTGCGGTGGTCAGGAACAGCTTTGCCGTGGCGCTTCTTGCGGCCGGCCTTTCGACGGTGATCGGCACAGCGACCGCCCTTGCCCTTGCCCGGTTCCGGTTTGTCGGAAGGCGGTTCTATCAGGCGCTGTTGTTGCTGCCGATGCTGGTGCCCGACATCGTGCTGGGGATTGCGCTGCTGATCTTCTTTGTCGGGGCGGGGATCGAGCTTGGGCTGCTGACCATCGTCATCGGTCATGTCACCTTTCTGTCCAGCTATGTCTTTGTCGTGGTGTCGGCGCGGCTTGCGGGCATGGATACCACGCTGGAACAGGCCTCGGCCGATCTTGGGGCCGGGCCGATCACCACCTTCCGGCGGATCACCCTGCCGCAGATCATGCCCGGCGTCGTGGGCGGGTTCCTGCTGGCGTTCATCATTTCGCTGGATGATGTGGTGATCACCTATTTCATCGCAGGCGTCGGATCCCAGACCTTGCCGCTGTTCGTTCTGGCGATGATGCGGCGCGGGTTGCGGCCACAGATCACGGCGCTGGCCGTGCTGATCCTGCTTTTCTCGTTCGCGGTTGCCAGCATCGGCCTGTTTCTGCGCAGCCGCAAACCATGACCCAAACACAGCAACGGAGTAAGTGACATGACAGGACGATTGTTCAGGATTGCAGGCGCGGTTTCCGTGCTTGTTCTGGCGGGCCACATGGCCGCCGCCGAGGGAAAGCTGAACCTTTACAACTGGGGTGACTACATCAACCCCGAGCTTATCGACGCCTTTGGCAAGGAATACGGCGTCGAGGTGACGCTGGATACCTATTCGACCAACGAAGAGATGCTGGCCCGCATCCAGGCCGGCGCTGCGGGTTATGATCTGGTATGGCCCTCGGTCCACATGCACGACATCATGCAGCAGCTTGGCATGCTGCAACCGGCGAACCCGAACCAGATGCCCGGCTGGGAAAACATCGACCCTGCAGCGTTGCGGTCGAAAGAGGACCCGACCGGTGATTTCTGCATGCCCTATGCCTGGGGCGCCGTGGGGATCCTGTACAACAAGACCCTGATCCCCGAGCTGACCTCGTGGGACCAGTTCTTTGCCTATGCCGCCGCGAACCCCGGCAAGGTGACCATGCTGGACGACCTGCGCGAAACCCTTGGCGTGGGCCTGATCATGACCGGCGCATCCGTCAACTCGCGCGATGCCGACGAGATTGCCAAGGCCGAGGCCTTTGTGTTGGCGCAGAAGCCGAACATCGGGGCGTTCCGCTATGACGTGATCCCGCTGGTGACGGCGGGCGACGTGGCGGCGGGGCACTACTATGTCGGTGCGGTTCTGAACGTGCTGCAGAACCCCGATCTGCTGGGCTTTGTGATCCCAAGCGAGGGGGCCACGATGTACCAGGAGGATATCTGCCTTCTGGCCGATGCGCCGAACGTCGGGAATGCCAAGCTGTTCATGCAGTTCATGATGCGCCCCGGGAACGCCGCACGAAACGCCGAGCGGTTGACGAACGGCAGCGTGAACATGGCCGCAATCGAACTGCTGCCCGAAGCGCTGAAAACCGATCCGTCGATCAACCCCAGCCCGGAAGTGCGCGCCAAGCTGCAGATATTCGAGGATATGGGCAAGGACCTGCGGCTGTACACACGGGCATGGGACCGGATCAAGGCCAACTGATCCCGCTTGGCAATCCCATATGGCGGGGCCGCATCCTTCGCGCGCTCCGCCCGCCGGAACGAGGACCGAGATGAGCCGCTACCGCATTGACACGACCGACCTGCCCTTCGCCCGCGAGTTTCTGGCAAGCCCCATCGGCTATCACAGCCCCGGATTGCAGCGCGTGCTGAACCTGATGCGCGGGGCCCCGTCAGCGGGCGGATCGGCAGAGCCGTTCAAGTATGTGCTGGTGATCGAAGAACGCTACAGCCGCTGGCGGCTGGGGCGGCTGCCGCTGCGGCGGGGTGCGCCGGTCGAACTGGTGGCGGATGTCGTCTATACCGATCTGATCGAGGCCGAGCGCGATCTGTTCCGGCGACGCTGGAAAGACCTGACCGGCACCGATCCCGCCGCCTAGGAAAGGACCCCGACCGCATGCTGCCCATCGTGGCCTATACCGACAAGCTGACCGTCGCCCCCGGCGAGACGCTGGCCGTCATGGCCAGTTCGTTTGGCGCGCGCCAGTACCGGGCCGATCTGCGCCGGATCATCCAGGGTGACACCAATCCGCAAGGCCCCGGCTACAAGGACCACCTGATCCCGCTTGATCTGGGCGGACCCCGGCCGGCGGTGGCAAAGGGGTTTCACCCCGGTTCCTGCGTGATCGTGCCCGGGCAGGGGATGCTGGCCGATCTGCGGGCCTTCACGCTTGCGGTTGTCATGCGCCCGACACTTCTTGACGGGCGCGAACGCACGCTGATCGCCCTGCCCGGATTTGCGCGCATCGGTATCGACGCCACAGACCGTGTCTTTGCCGAAACAGGTGGCACACGCCTGACGACAAACGGCGCGGCGACGGTGGGCACATGGCGGATGGTGTCGCTGTCCTGTTCGCCCGATGGGCACCTGACGCTTGCCGTGTCGGTCGAGACCGATGCGGGTGGCCGGGACCTTGACCCCGAAACTGTCTGCGCGGATATGGCCCCCCTGCCCTGCCATGCCAGCGAAATCCTGATCGCCGCGACGCGCGGCGATGACGGCCGCCCGACCGGATTTTTCGATGGCAAGATCGACCGTCCGGCGCTGTTCGCAACGGTTGTGCCGCATGACCTCTTGCGCCGCCTGCTGGCCGATTTCACCCGGTTGTCGCGGTTCGCGGGCCTCCGCGCCGCCTGGGACTTTTCGCTGCGGATGACGACGCAGGCGATCTGCGATATCTCGCCCTGGCGGCTGGACGGGCACCTCCGGAACGCGCCCGCGCGGGCGATGACGGGGTGGCTGTGGCAGGGGCAAGAGCTTGACTGGAAAAAGCGGCCCGATCTGTATTCGGCGATCCATTTCCACGCGACCGACATGCATGACGCCGGGTGGGAGGTGGATTTCACCCTGACCCTGCCCCATGATCTGAAAAGCGGCGTCTACGCGGTGCGGCTTGTGCCCGATGAGGATGAGACGGCGGCCTACTACTGTGTCTTTGCCCTGCGCCCGCCCCGGGGGCGGACCACCGGCAATACGGTGGCCTTCCTTTTTCCCACCTGTTCCTACCTTGCCTATGCCAATCACCGGCTGGGCATGGATGTGCCGGGAACCGAGATCGGCATGGGCCGCGCGGTCGAGTTGGACCGGCACCACATGTTCCTTCAGGCCAATCCGGGCATCGGCTTTTCGGTGTATGAGGTGCATGACGACGGCAGCGGCGTCTTTCACACCTCGCGCCTGCGGCCCATCGTCGATCTGCAGCCAAAGGTGAAATCCTTCCTTGGCGGCCACGGCTCGAACATCTGGCAGTTCAATGCCGACACCCACATCCTGGGCTGGCTGGACGCCATCGGTCAGGACTGTGACGTGATCACCGACGAAGACCTGCACGCCGAGGGGATGCGCCTTTTGCAGCGCTACAACGTGGTGATCACCGGCACCCACCCCGAATACCACACCCGCGCGATGATCGAGGCGCTGCAGGGCTTTACCGACCGGGGCGGGCGGCTGATGTATCTGGGTGGCAACGGCTTTTACTGGGTTGTCAGTTTCAGTGACGACACGCCCGGCCTGATGGAGTGTCGCCGTTCCGAGGCGGGCATCCGCCCGTGGGAGCCGGGCCATGGCCAGTTTTTCCATGCCTTCACCGGCGAATATGGCGGGCTCTGGCGGCGCAACGGGCGACCGCCGAACCATCTGTGCGGCGTCGGCATGTCATCGCAGGGCTTTGACATCTCGGAACCCTATGTGGTGTCGCCCGCCGCCGCCGATCCCCGGGTGTCGTTCATCTTTGAAGGGGTAGGTCAGGGTGCAAGGATCGGCGATTTCGGTCTTTCAGGTGGCGGTGCTGCCGGCCTTGAGGTTGACCGCGCCGACCCGTCGCAAGGCACGCCCGCGCATGCGCTGGTCCTGGGCTCATCGACGCGGCACACCGACATCTATCTGATGACGCCCGAGGATTTGCTGGACCCCACGCCGGAATGGTCGGGCACCCAGGCCGATATCATCCGGGCCGACCTCACATTCTTTGAAACCCATGGCGGTGGTGCGGTGTTCTCCACAGGCTCGATCGCCTGGGCGGGGGCAATGGCGTGGAACGGTTATGACAACGAGATTGCGGCCATCACCGCCAATGTCCTGAGGCGTTTTGACAACCCGGCACCGTTCCGGGTGCCACAGGGTACCACCGACTGAACGCTGTGGGTCACAGGACGAAAGGCCGGGCCAACCCCTTGGATTCCAAAAGCGACCTTCAGCTTCGCCTTGTCCGGCAGGTTCTTGACCTGATCGCCGGCGGTTCGCTGCGGCCCGGCGATCACCTGCGCGAAACCGATCTTGCGCGTCAGTTCGGCGTTTCGCGCAGCCCGGTTCGCGCCGCACTGGTGCAACTGTCGGGTCTGGGCGCTGCGCGGCGGGGGGCAGGGCGCGGGGTGAATGTGGCCGCCGATGCAGCCCTGGCACAGGCGATTCTGGACATGGTCCCCCTTGAGGCCGAAGAGCAGGCCAAGGAACGCATCGCCCGCGACTGGTTTGACGGGCGGATTGCGCGTGAGATCACCGAAGGTTACCTGCGCACCCGTTATGATCTTGGCAAGATGACGCTGTCGCGTGTCCTGTCGCTGTTGGCCGACGAAGGCATCATCGCGCGGATGCCCGGCTATGGCTGGCAGTTCGAGCCGACGCTGAATTCGCAGGCGGCCAACGATGCCAGCTATGATTTCCGCCTGATGATCGAACCCGCAGGCATCCTGCTGCCCGGTTTCGTGTTCGACGCCGCCGGCGCCGCCACCATCCGCAGCCGGCATGAGCGTATCCTGAAGGCGGCATCGCACAAGCTGTCGGCGCTGTTCCGTCTTGACGAGGAGTTCCACCTTTTCATCGCGGAATGCGCCCGGAACCCGTTCCTGGTGCAGGCGGTGGCGCAGCAAAACAGGCTGCGCCGTTTGCTGGAATACGAATCGCTGATTGATACAGGCCGTCTGTACATCTCCTGCCACGAACATCTGGCCATCCTCGACGCGCTTGACGCAGGCCGCCACGACATGGCGGCAGAGGCGATGCGTGTGCATCTCCGGGCGGCCAAGGCGTCAGCGCCCGCGTTTGGCAACATTCCGGTCCGGGCACCCGCCTAGGTTGGGCGGCCGAACCTGGCGCCCATCACGCCCGTCGCAGCCGCAGGGCCTGCGCCACCTGCCCCGGCAGAATGGCCGCACAGGCGGCATAGCGCGGGATCAGGCGCCGGGGTTGCGACAGCGCGCGCCACAACCATTCCAGCGCCAGCCGCCGCACCCACTGCGGGGCGCGCGTCTGATGCCCGGCCAGAAAGTCGATGCCCGCACCGACCGAGGCAAAGCCGGTATGCGGGGCCAGCGTGCGGCCAAGCGCGGCCAGCCTTTCCTGCTTGGGTGCGCCAAGGGCGATCAGGCACAGGCCCGGCCCCATCGCCGCCACATCGGACAGCATCGCCCTTGCCGTCGCCCCTTCGGGATCAAACCCCTGTGGTGGCGCGATGCAGGGGCCGAACGTCACGCCCGGCACTTCGGCGGCAATGCGGGCGCGGGCGGCGGCAAGGGCCGCGTCGGTGGTGCCCACAATCGCCACGGGCCGCCCCGCCCGCGTCGCCGCCGCGACCAGCGGCAGCACCAGATCAGACCCCGGCACCAGTGACACGGGACGCCCCGCCAGCCGCGACAGCCACACAATGGGATTTCCGTCAGCCACCACCATATCCTGCGCCGCATAGACCATGCGGAACGACGGATCGCGCGACAGCTTGACCAGATGGTCGAGGTTGATCGTCGCCAGGGCAAAGCCCTGCCCCGCCGCAAAACGCGCCGCCACCGCCGTCAGCAACGATGCCCGGTCGGGATGGTTCACCCGGATATGGGTCTCACCAAAGGCGAACAGCACAGCACCTCCATCGTGTCCGCGTGCAATACCATACCCCACGGCTCGACGCGACGGCGCAGGCCGGTGGCACGCGGCAACACAATGTTTCGCGCGTGCCGCCGCGAAGGTCCACCTTGGCCGCATTTACGCCATCATGCTATGCGTCCCCATGCGGACCGCCCCAAAAGGACAGGCCGGGAATGCCGAACGCGCTTGCCTATGTCATGCTTCTGGTCTGGCCGGTCATCGCACTGGCCCTGTATCAGCGCCTGCCACCGGCGCGCGCGCTGATCTGGGCGATCCTGGGCGCGTACATGCTGTTGCCACCGGTTGCCAAGTTCGACCTGCCCGCCGTCCCCGACTTTGACAAGTTCAGCATCGCGAACCTTTGCGCGTTGGTGTTCACCCTTTTTGTGTTGCGCGAAAAGGTGCCGGTTCTGCCGCGGAACTGGATCGGCCGGGGGCTGATCCTGTTGTTCGTGCTGACACCCTTTGCCACGTCGGTGACCAACCCCGACCCCATCCCGATCGTATCGGGCGATGTGCCTGCCTTGCGGATGTACGACTCGGTCGCGTTCATCTCGACACAACTGATCGCGCTGATCCCTTTCGTGCTGGCGCGCCGGTTCCTGGGCACGGCCGAGGGGATGCGCCTCATGGTCGGGGCGCTGGTTGTGGCTGGTCTTATCTATTCGCTGCCGATGGTGTTGGAATCGCGCCTGTCGCCGCAGATCAACGTCTGGGTCTACGGGTTTTTCCAGCATGATTTCAGCCAGTCGATGCGCGGCGGCGGGTTCCGCCCGATGGTGTTCATGCCGCACGGGTTGTGGGTGGCATTCTTTGCGCTGATGGCTGCGCTGTCGGCCCTTGTGATGCTGCGCCAGTCGACAGCAGACCGGCGGCACTGGCAGGTGTTCATCTGGCTGTACCTCATGGCGGTGCTGTTGCTGTGCCGCAGTGCGGGGCCGATGGTCTATGCGCTGGGGCTGACGCCGCTGATCCTGATCGCACCCCGGCGGGTTCAGGTGCTGGTGGCGGCGGTGCTGGCGGTTCTGGTCATCACCTATCCCCTTCTGCGGGGCGCGCATCTGGTGCCGATTTACGACATCGTCGATTTCGCCGAACGCATAAACCCCGAGCGTGCCGATTCGCTGCGGTTCCGCACCGACAACGAAGAGGCGCTTCTGGCCCGGGCGCTGGAGAAACCCTGGTTCGGCTGGGGCGGCTATGGGCGTAACCTGATCCTTGACCCCTATGACGGGCGCATCCTGACGATCCCCGATGGCGGCTGGATCATCGTTCTGGGGGCCTATGGCTGGGCCGGGTACGTCGCGCAATACGGACTTCTGGTTTTGCCGCTGATTCTGTTGGGACGCGAGGCGCTGCTGTCGCGGTCGGCGGCGTTTTCGCCGTGGGGGGCCGCGATTGCGCTGATCTATGCCGCGAACCTTGTCGATCTTCTGCCGAACAACACGCTCATCCCGTTTACCTGGCTTATGGCCGGCGCGCTTCTGGGCTGGGCCGAAGTCCTGGCCACCGAACGCCGCGCGGCGGCTCGCGCCGCCTGGGCGGCAGACCTGCCGCAGGGGCGACGCACGGTGTTGTGAGGACGCTGCATTGTTGCCCACACGCGCCAAATACGCGGCATTTTCATCGAATGCCGGGGATGGCTTTGGGGAGAACTGCCTTTATCGGCGGGGGTTTGGGGCAGGATTGCGGCAATTCGGGGGCATTGTCTCCGCTCAGGCCATGGTCCGGCAAAGGGGCGTTCGCGGGTATCGCCCGAGCCCCGTTTACGCTATTTTTGCAGTGCGGCGTCAGGCAAGCCGCACGTCAGTCCGGGGGAACGGGGCCACTATGGATCATGCAGGCGGGATCAGCGATAGCGACATCGCGATCATCGGCATGGCCGCGCATCTGCCGGGTGCGGCCAGTGTGTCCGCGTATTGGGCAAACCTTGTAGGCGGGGTGGAATCGATCCGCCCGCTGACCGAGGCCGAGCTGACCGCCGCCGGCGAAAACCCCGCCCGCATGCGCCACCCCCGCTATGTGCCCGCCGCAGCCCCGCTGGACAACTTCGCGGATTTCGAGCCCGAGTTCTTCGGCTTTTCCCCCAAAGAGGCTGCGATCCTTGACCCCCAGCACCGCCATTTCCTTGAGGTCGCCTGGGAGGCGCTGGAGGATGCCGCACACCCGCCGGAACAGTTCCCCGGTGCCATCGGCGTCTATGCGGGCTGCGGGATGGGCAGTTACTTTTACTTCAACCTCTGCTCGAACCCCGATCTGGTGGACAGCACGGGCATGTTCCTGTTGCGCCACACCGGCAACGACAAGGATTTCCTTGCCACCCGCGTCAGCCATGTGTTCGACCTCAAAGGTCCGTCGATCAACGTGCAGACCGCCTGTTCGACATCGCTTGTCGCCATCCACATGGCCGCGCAATCCCTGTTGAACGGCGAGTGCGACATGGCCCTGGCCGGCGGCGTGACCATCGAACTGCCGCAAGGCCGGGGCTATATCTATACCGAGGGCGAGATCCTGTCGCCCGATGGCCATTGCCACGCGTTCGACCACCGGGCCGAGGGCACGGTCTTTGGCTCTGGTGCCGGCTGTGTGGTGTTGCGCAGGCTAAAGGACGCGATTGCCGACGGCGATCATGTCTGGGCGGTCCTGAAAGGGTCTGCCGTCAACAACGACGGGGCGGCCAAGGCGGGGTATCTGGCCCCCTCGGTCGAAGGTCAGGCGCGCTGCATCGCCGAGGCGCAGGCGGTGGCGGGGATCACTGCCGACACCGTGGGATATGTCGAATGCCACGGCACCGGCACCTATCTGGGCGACCCGATCGAGGTGGCGGCGCTGACGCAGGCGTTCCGCGAAACCACTGCCGACAGCGATTTCTGCCGCATCGGCAGCGTGAAAACCAACATCGGCCATCTGGATACCGCCGCCGGGGTGGCCAGCCTTATCAAGGCGACGCTGGCCCTGCACCACGGCCAGATGCCCGCCAGCCTGAACTTTGACAAACCGAACCCTGCGATTGATTTCGAAGGCTCACCCTTTCGCGTGAACGACCGGCTGACCGACTGGCCGCGCACCACCACCCCCCGCCGCGCAGGCGTCAATTCGCTGGGCGTCGGCGGCACCAACGCCCATGCCGTGCTGCAAGAGGCCCCTTTGCGTGCCACGTCCGGGGCAAGTGACTGGCCGTTCCAGCCGCTGGTCCTGTCCGCCCGCACCAAATCCGCACTTGACGCCGCAAGCGCCCGCCTTGCCACGCATCTGCGTGCATACCCCGCACAACCCCTTGCCGATGTGGCCTATACCCTGAAAGAGGGCCGCCGTGCCTTTGACAAGCGGCGCGTGATCGTGGCCGCCACCCATGCCGAGGCTGCCGACCTTCTGGACGGCAAAGACCCCCGCCGCGTCTGGACGCACGACCATCTGGATACCCCCGAGGTCGTGTTCATGTTCCCCGGCGGTGGTGCCCAGTTCGCAGGCATGGCGCGCGATCTGTATGATACCGAGCCCGAGTTCCGCGACTGGATGGACCGGGGGCTAGCGGTGCTGGAGCCGCTGATCGACTATGACATCCGCGCTTTGTGGCTGCCCGAACCGGGGGCCGAGGCGGCGGCGAACATCACGCTCAAGCGGCCCTCGGTGCAACTGCCGCTGATCATGATTGTCGAATATGCGCTGGCGAAGCTGTATGAAAGCTGGGGCGTCACACCCACGGCCCTGGTCGGTCATTCGATGGGCGAAAATACCGCCGCCTGCCTTGCCGGTGTCATGTCGTTTGACGACTGCATCGGCCTTGTCCACCTGCGCGGCACCCTTTTCGACACCGTCCCCCCCGGCGGGATGCTGTCGGTACCGCTGGATGCGGCTGAGGTGGCGGCACGACTGCCCGCCGATTGCGACATGGCCTCGGTCAACGCCCCCGGCCTGTGTGTGGTCAGCGGCCCCGATGCAGCCCTGAAATCCCTCGCGGAAACACTGGCGTCCGAGGGCACCGATACCACCCGCATCGCCATCGACATCGCGGCGCACAGCCGGATGCTGGAACCGATCCTGACGCGGTTCGGGGATTACCTGCGGTCGATCAAACTCAATCCCCCCAACCTGCCGGTCATCTCGAACCGCACCGGCCAGCCCCTGACGGACGCACAGGCGACCAGCCCCGACTACTGGGTGGCCCACCTGCGCAACACCGTCGATTTCCGCGCCTGTTTGGCAACGCTGACCGCCACGCCGGGGCGGGTGTACATGGAGATGGGGCCGGGCCGCGCGATGACGTCGCTGGCACAGGCGAATGGTGTGTCCGTGGGGCAGGTGGTGCCTGCCCTGCGCCACCCGGAACAAGCGATGGCCGATGACGCCTGGCATGTGGCCACCATTGCGCGGCTCTGGGCCTGCGGCGTGGCGGTGGACTGGTCGCCGGTCTGGGGCGATGCGCCGCGATACCGCGTGCCGCTGCCGACCTATGCCTTTCAGCGCAAAACCTATTTCATCGAACCCGGTCACGCGGCGGCCGAGGCTGATCCCTTGCCCACCCGCATCGAGGACCCTTCGAAGTGGGGCTGGCGCCCCCACTGGCGCCCGCGAAGTGCGGATGCCGAGGCCGATGATCTGGCCGCGATGCCGCCCGAGACCTGGCTGATCTTCACCGACGATGCGGGCCTCGGGGCCCTGACCGCCACCCGCCTGCGCGCGGCAGGCCAGCGGGTGGTGACGGTGCGCGCAGGCGACGCCTTTGCCCGCGACGGCGAGGGGTATGTGCTGTCGCCCGAGCGTGGGCGTGATGGCTATGATGCGCTGCTGCGTGACCTTGTCGCGCGCGGCCTGACCCCGTCGCGGATCGCACATTTCTGGCTGGTGACGGCGCAGGAACGGTTCCGCCCCGGGTCCAGCTTTTTCCACCGCAATGTGGAGCAGGGGTTCTATTCGCTGCTGTTCCTGGCGCAGGCGATGGCGGGGGAAAACCTGCCGGGTCCGGTCCACATCACTGCCATCACCAGCGGTGCCGCGCGGGTGCGGGACGAGGTGCTGCGTTATCCTGAAAAGGCCACCATCACCGGCCCCGTCCGGGTGATCCCGCGCGAATTGCCGGGTGTGACCTGTTCGCTTCTGGACCTGACCCTGCCCGAGGGCCGCCGCGCCACCATCCCCGATACGCTGGTCGCACAGGTGATCGAGGATCTGATCGCCCCACCCGCCGCCACCATCGCCGCCCTGCGGGCGGCCCGCCGCTATGAACTGGGCATAAAGCCGCAGACATTGCCGGAACCGCAGGATTTCACCCTGCCCGAAGGGGCGACCGTTCTGGTCACCGGCGGTTTCGGCGGCATCGGCCTGACGCTGGCCGAGGATCTGATCCGCCGCTTCAAGGCCCGCATCCTGTTGATCGCCCGCCGCGCGCTGCCGGCCCCTGCGATGTGGGACGCGCATCTGGCCAAGCATGGCCCTGCCGACCCGATCTCGCGCCGCATCATGGCGTTGCAGCGGTTGGAGGCACTGGGGGGTCAGGTGCATGTGGCACAGGCCGACGTCTGCAATCTTGAGGACATGCGCGTCGCGTTGGCGGCGGGTGAGGCGGCGCTTGGCCCGGTGCGCGCGGTCATCCATGCGGCGGGGGTGGTGGATGACGGCCCGCTTCTGACCAAATCGGCGGCGGCGGTGGAAGAGGTGCTGGCACCGAAACTGCATGGCACGAAGGTGCTGGATACCCTCTTCCCCGATGGCAGCATCGCTCTGATGGTGCTGTTCGCGTCTACCTCCACCCTGACCGGCCCGGCGGGCCAGATCGACTATGTCGCAGCCAACGAATACCTCAACGCCTATGCCCAGTCGCGCGCCGGGGGCAAAACCCGCGTCGTGGCGCTGAACTGGGGCATCTGGCAGGGCGTCGGCATGGCTGCCGAGGCGCTGGCCGAACGCACCGGCGAACGTACCCCCGCACCCCGCCTGCCAGTGGCGCAGCCCGTCCTGTCCGAGGCCACATTCGACCATGCGGGCCACCGGATGTATCTGGCGACGCTTTCCACCGGGGACTGGCTTTTGGACCAGCACCGGATGCGCGATGGCCAGGCAATCCTGCCCGGCACGGGGTATCTTGAACTTGCCGCCGAGGCGATGGCCGCCGAGGGGATCAGCGGATTTGAAATCCGCGACCTGACCTTCTTCCGCGCGCTGGACGTGCCCGAGGATGCGCCGCGCGACATCCGCCTGCGGTTGACCGCGAGTGACGAGGGCTACGCCTTCGATGTCCGCTCTGCCGTCACCACACGGGGGCGGACCGGGTTCGTGCTGAACGCGCAGGGGCGGCTGATCCCGATGGCCCCGGCGGCATCCACGATTGACATCCCCGCCATCACAGCCCGCTGTGCCGCGCCGGAAACCGGGGAAGGCCTGCCCACCCCGCAAGAAGAGCATCTGTCCTTCGGCCCCCGCTGGCGCGTGATCCGGTCACGCGCGTTGGGGTCGGGTGAGGGGATTGCCCGGCTGTCGCTGCCCGCGCCATTCCGGGGCGAGGTGGACAGGTGGGCGCTGCACCCTGCCTTGATGGACCTTGCGACCGGCTGGGCGATGGGCCTGATCGCGGGCTACAAGCCCACGCATCTGTGGGTGCCGGTGTCCTATGCCCGGCTGCGGATGCATGCGACCCTGCCTGCCGATGTCGTGTCATGGGTGCGCAACGCGGGCCCCAACCATGCCGAAGGGCCGGTGGCGCGGTTCGATATCGTGCTGGCCGATCCACAGGGCCATGTTTGTGTCGAGATCGAGGGCTTCACCATCCGCCGCCTTGACGGGGCCTTTGCCATGACCGCCCCGCCTGCGTCGGAACTGGAATACGACGACGCCCCCGCCCGCGCCCTGTCGCCGGCCGAGGAACGATTGGCGCAGAACGTGGCCCAGGGCATCCGCGCCGACGAAGGTGCTGCGGCCTTTGCCCGCGCCGTGGCCACCGGCTTGCCGCAGGTGGTGGTGTCGTCGCTGGACCTGCCCGCACTCATCCGCCAGACACAAATGGCCGAGGCTGCCCGACCCGAGGGGGCCGCCTTTGCCCGCCCCGATCTGGACAGCGCCTATGTCGCCCCCCGCAATGACATCGAACGCACCCTGACCGGGTTCTGGTCCGACCTTCTGGGGGTCGCGGATGTGGGGGTGATGGACGATTTCTTTGCCCTTGGCGGCCACAGCCTGATCGCCGTGCGCCTGTTCGCAATGGTGAAAAAGACCTACCGCACCGATTTCCCGATCTCGGTCCTGTTCGAAGCGCCGACGATTGCCGCCTGCGCCGCCCTGATCGAGGAACGCATCGGTCCGGTCACTGGCGACGCGCCCAAAGTCACCCCGATCCGCCGCTTTGCCCATCTGGTGCCGATGCACGAACGCGAAGGTGGGCCGAAGACGCCGTTCTTCCTGGTCGCGGGCATGTTCGGCAATGTGCTGAACCTGCGCCATCTGGCACAGCTTCTGGGCGGCGACCGGCCGTTCTGGGGGTTGCAGGCGCGCGGCCTTTACGGCGATCAGGCCCCCCACGCCACCCTGCCCGAGGCGGCTGCGGACTACATCCTTGAAATGCGGCAGGTACAGCCGCATGGTCCCTACCTTATCGGCGGCTTTTCGGGCGGCGGGCTGACCGCCTGGGAAATGGCGCGTCAGCTTGAGGCGGCGGGTGAAGAGGTGGCGCTCTTGGCGCTTCTGGACACGCCGCTGCCGATGCGCCCCGCCCTTTCCCGGGCCGACAAAGTGGCGATCAAGCTGGCCGAGATGCGGCAAAAGGGGCCGCGCTATCTGGTCGACTGGGCGCGTGCGCGGATCGAATGGGAACGGGCCAAGCGTGCCGGTCTGACGCCACAGGCCGAGGGCGCCTTCCACAACACCGCCATCGAGGCTGCCTTTCGCGCCGCCCTGCCGGGCTGGGACATGGCCGTGCGACAGGGCCGGACGGCCCTGTTCCGCCCGCCCCTCGACCGGCACTGGCAGGTCACTGGCGGCAAATCGGTCAGCCGTGCCCGCGAATATGTGTTCCCCGACAATGACCTGACCCGACATGCCCCGGCGCTGCAGGTGGTCGAGGTTCCGGGTGACCATGACAGCATGGTGCTGGAACCGAACGTGCGCACCCTTGCCGCCCGGATGCGCGCCGTGATTGCCGAGGCCGAGGCGGCGATACCTGCCGAACCCCTGCTGCGGGCTGCCGAGTAAGATGCCGCGCGTCCTGACCATCATCCTCAACTGGCGCACGCCCGACATGACGCTGCAGGCCGTCAAGGCCGCGCGCGCCGCCATGCAGGGGATCGACGGCGCGATCACCATCGTCGACAACGCCTCGGGCGACGGGTCCGAGGATGCCTTGCGCGACGGCACCCGTGACATGGCGGACGTGCGGGTGATCCAGTCGGGCCGCAACGGCGGCTTTGGTGCGGGCAACAACGTTGGCATCCGGGCCGGTCTGCCGGACGGACAGCGGCCCGACTATGTCTATATCCTCAACTCCGATGCCTTCCCCGCGCCTGACGCCATCCGCGCCCTTCTGACCCATCTGGAAACCCACCCCCGGACCGGCTTCGCGGGCAGCCATATCCACGGCCCCGACGGCGATCCGCACCGCACCGCGTTCCGTTTCCCCTCGGTCGCGGGAGAGTTCGAGGCGCAGGTGCGCTTTGGCCCGGTTAGCCGCCTGTTGCGCAAGTCCATCGTGGCGCAGCCCCTTCCCACTGTCACCACAAGGGTCGACTGGCTGGCCGGGGCGTCCCTGATGATGCGGATGGATGTGCTGGACCGGATCGGTGTGTTTGACGAGGCGTTCTTTCTCTATTTCGAGGAAACCGAGCTTTGCCATCGGGCGGCAAATGCAGGCTGGCCAACCGACTACGTGGTGGAAAGCCGGGTCGCGCATATCGGGTCGGTCTCGACCGGCATGAAGGAATGGCGCCGGATGCCCGCCTACTGGTTCGACAGCCGCTGGCACTATTTCACATCCGTGCACGGGCGGGCCTACGCCATTGCCGCCACACTGGCCGCACTGTTCGGGGGTGCGCTGTGGCGGTTGCGCCTGCTGGTCCAGCGGCGCGACCGGGGCGATCCGCCGCATTTCCTGCGCGACCTTGCCCGCCATCACCTGCATGCCATCCTTTCGCCGAAAACCCCTGCCAAGGCAAACCACCGGACACGCCCGGCTGAATGAGGCCAAGATGACCCTGACCGCGATCCTGATCGGCAACGAAAGCCTGACCATCCAGTGCGGGTCACAATGGCTGGCGCGCGGACACGGCATTGCAGTGCTGGTGACGCAGGATGATGCGGTGCGGGATTGGGGTCTGGCACAGGGTATCCGGGTTGCGGCGCAGGACGCCGGGCTGGCCGACCGGCTGGTGGGGCTGTCGGTGGACTGGGTGCTGTCGGTGGCCAATCTGGTGATGGTGCCCGCCCCCGTGCTGGCCCTTGCCCGGCAGGGTGGCGTGAATTTCCACGATGGCCCCCTGCCCCGTTATGCGGGCCTGAATGCGCCGGTCTGGGCCATCCTGAACGGCGAGACGCGGCACGGCATCACCTGGCACATGATGACGGACGGCGTGGACCGGGGTGATATCCTGTCGCAGGTGATGTTCGACATCGACGACAGTGACACCGCGCTGACCCTCAACACCCGCTGTTTCGCGGCGGCGGTGGACAGTTTCCCCGGCCTGATGGCAATGCTGGAGGGCGGCGCACCCGACCGTCGCGCGCAGGATTTCGCGCAGCGCAGCGAGTATGGCCGGAACGCCCGCCCACCGGCGGCAGGGCGGATCGACTTTGCCCAAGCCGCGCCCGGGGTGGCGGCGCTGGTCCGGGCGCTGGATCACGGTGCCTATGCCA
Source organism: Rhodobacterales bacterium (assembly GCA_038209775.1). GTDB lineage: Bacteria > Pseudomonadota > Alphaproteobacteria > Rhodobacterales > Rhodobacteraceae > JBBQXK01. The sequence continues at coordinate 28,839 of JBBQXK010000027.1, forward strand.
ACCCCCTGACCACGCCCAAGATCGTGGCGGGCGACCGGGTGCTGTCGGTGGCGTCGGTGACGCTGGCCGATGGGCAGGGCGCGCCGGGCACAGTGCTGGACGCGACCGATGACAGCCTTGTGGTGGCCTGCGGCACGGGGGCGGTACGGCTGGCCGGGCTGCGCGATCCGGTCAGTGGCGCGGTGAATGCGGCAAGCCTTGGGCTGGCACACCTGCCCTCACCCGATACCGCCGAGACCGATCACCTGACGGCGATGCTGGCGCGGGTTGTCCCCCTCGAAGGTGCGATGCGGCGCGCGTTGCGGTCGCTTGATCCCTTGCCCATGGGTTCCCCCGCTGGTCCTTCGGCCAAATGGCAGGCGCTCCCCCTTAGCCTGCCCGACATGCCCCGCGACCGGGCCATTCTGGCGCTGTCGCTGGGCCTTGCCCGCGCGGCGGGGCAGGCGGCGGGCGATGTCGCGCTGTCAACCGGCCCGACGCCTGCCCCCGGCTATCTGTCCGACTGGACCCCTCTGCGCGTCACCACCCATGGCACCCTGACCGAGGCCGCGGCGGCCCTTGCCCCTGCACTTGACCGCTCCCGCCGCGCGGGCGGGTTCGCGCTGGACCTTGCGTTGCGCGATCCGGGGCTGACGGGGCTGGCCATCCCGCCGGTCGCGATCAGCGAAGCGGCGACGCCCCTGCCCGGCACCGCGCTGACCGTCACGCTGACCGGCGCGGGCATCACGCTTTACGCCGACACCACGCGCCTGCCCGATGCGCAGGCCCTTGCCACGCGGCTGGAAACCTTTGCGGCAGCCTTTTACACCGCCGACCCCGACACGCCTGTGCAAGACCTGCCCCTGATGCCCCCCATCGAACGGGCGCAAGTACTGCACGGCTGGAACGCGACGGCCCGCGACCATGACCGCACCCTGACCATGCATGCGGCGTTTGAGGCGCAGGTGGCGCGGACGCCCGATGCCGTGGCGCTGATCTGCGATGGCGACGGCCTGACCTACGCCGCCCTGAACACCCGCGCCAACCGCATCGCGCATGTGCTGCGCGGCATGGGCGTCACCCGGGGCACACTGGTCGGCCTTTGTGCCGGCCGGTCCCCGGACATGGTCGCGGGGGCCTTGGGCATCCTCAAGGCCGGGGGCGCCTATGTGCCGATGGATCCGGCCTATCCGGCGGACCGCATCGCCCTTTATGCCGAGGATTCGGGCTGCCCGGTGATCGTGACGCAAACGCACCTGACCGCCACGCTCCCCCCAGTCCAGCATCTGGTGATGGATGCCGACCCCCGGCTGGCCGACGCCCCCGCCACCAACCCCGCCCCGAACGCCACCCCCGACGACCTTGCCTATATGATCTACACCTCAGGCTCGACCGGGCGGCCCAAGGGCGTGATGATCGAACATCGCAATGTCACCAATTTCTTCGCCGGGATGGATGACCGGATCGGCACCGACCCCGGCACGTGGCTGGCCGTCACTTCGCTGTCCTTCGACATCTCGGTGCTGGAACTGTTCTGGACGCTGGCGCGCGGGTTCAGGGTGGTGCTGACCTCGGACGAAAACCGCACGCTGGTGTCGGGCGGTTCCATCGGGTCGGGGCCGGGGATGGAGTTCAGCCTTTACTATTGGGGCAATGACGACGGCCCGGGGCCGAAGAAGTACGAACTGCTGCTGGAGGGGGCAAAGTACGCCGATGCCAACGGGTTCTGCGCCGTCTGGACGCCCGAGCGGCATTTTCATGCCTTTGGCGGGCTGTACCCGAACCCGTCGGTGACGGGTGCCGCCGTGGCGGCGGTGACGAAAAACCTTGCCGTCCGGGCGGGTTCCTGCGTCGGCCCCCTGCACCATCCGGCCCGGATCGCCGAGGAATGGGCAGTCATCGACAACCTGACCGACGGGCGCAGTGGCCTCGCCATCGCCAGCGGCTGGCACCCTGACGATTTCGTGCTGCGCCCCGAGAATACGCCGCCGAACAACCGCAAGGCCATGCTCGACACCATCGACCAGTTGCGCAGGCTGTGGCGCGGTGAGGCGGTGGCGTTTCCGACCGCCGACGGCAAAACGCACGCCGTGATCACCCAACCCCGCCCGGTGTCGAAAGAGGTGTCGCTGTGGGTCACCACCGCAGGCAACCCCGCGACATGGGCCGAGGCGGGGGCGCTTGGGGCAAATGTGCTGACCCACCTTCTGGGCCAGACGATTGATGAGGTTCAGGGCAAGATCGCCCTCTACCACGACGCCTTGCGCAAGGCCGGCCACGACCCCGCGACCCGCACCGTCACCCTGATGCTGCACAGCTATCTTGCTGCCGACCGCGACACGGCACGAGAGGTCGCACGCGGGCCGATGAAGGATTACCTGCGGTCCGCCGCCGCCCTTATCAAGCAATACGCCTGGGCCTTCCCCGCCTTCAAGAAACCAGCGGGCGCCGCAAATCCCATGGACATCGACCTTGCCAGCCTGTCGGCGGAAGAAACCGAGGCGATCCTTGATTTCGCCTTTCAGCGGTACTTTGACGATTCCGGCCTGTTCGGCACCGTCGACGACGCCCTCGCCCGGGTTGACGCGCTGAAGCGCATTGGCGTCACGGAAATCGCCTGCCTGATCGACTATGGCATTGCCCCCGCCACCGTGCTGGAGGGGTTGCGCCCCTTGGCCGAGGTCTTGCGGCGGTCGAACCTTGGCGGCGGCCCTGCGGCGGAAGACTTCTCCATCGCCGCGCAGATTGTCCGCCACAAGGTGACGCACCTGCAATGCACCCCGTCGATGGCCCGGATGATCGCGATGAACGACGACGCGCGCGCGGCACTTGGTCATGTGAAAACCCTGATGGTGGGGGGCGAGGCGCTGCCGGGCGCGCTGGTGGCCGACCTTGGCCGTACGACGGGTGCGCGCATCCTGAACATGTACGGCCCGACTGAGACCACCATCTGGTCCACCACCGAAACCGCCAGTGCGGGTGAGGCGACCATCAATATCGGCACCCCCATTGCCAATACCCAGGTCTATGTCCTTGACGACGCTTGCCGTCCCGTGCCCCCCGGCACGGCGGGCGAGTTGTGGATCGGTGGCGAAGGTGTGGCGCGCGGCTATTGGCAGCGCCCTGACCTTACGGCGGAACGGTTCCGCCCCAACCCCTTTGCCACCGGTTGCATGTACCGCACCGGCGATCTGGTACGCTGGCGCGGTGACGGGCGGGTGGATTTCCTCGGCCGCGCCGACCAGCAGGTGAAACTGCGCGGCTACCGGATTGAGCCGGGCGAGATCGAGGCGGCGCTCGAGACACTGCCCGGCGTCACCCAGGCCGTGGTGGTGGTGCGCGAAGATACGCCCGGCGATACCCGCCTTGTGGCCTACCTGACCGGCACAGCACAGGAACCCGCCCTGCGCGCCGCACTGGCGGGGCGTCTTCCCGAACACATGGTTCCGCAGCATATCGTCACCCTGACCGCCATGCCGCTTACCCCGAACAAGAAGGTTGACCGCAAGGCCCTGCCGCCGCCCGGGGCCGCGATCCAAGCCGAACCGCAACCCCATATCGCCCCCGCACTGGGGATCGAGGCGCAACTGGCCGCTGTCTGGGCGCGTGTTCTGGGCGTGCCCAAAGTGGGCGCACGCGACAACTTCTTTGCCCTCGGCGGTCATTCCCTTTTGGCCGTGCAGGCGCATCGCGAAATCCGGGCGGCACTCGGGGCAACCCGCCTGTCGATCACCGACATCTTCCGCTTTCCCACATTGGGCGCACTTGCGGCGCATCTGGACGATACCCCCAAACCGGCCCTCGTGCAGGCGACGCCGACGCCCGTCGCCCTGACCGACCGCGCCGATGCCCGCAGCGATGCCATGGCCCGCCGCCGTGCGATGCGGGGGGCGCGGACCGGGACGGATGCCTGACCTTGCGCGTCTGACTGCGGCATTGCGCGGTCTTTTGCCCGCCATCGCCGCCGTTGCGGCAACCGACCCGCTGCTGGATCATCCGGTGTTCCCGGGCGAAGCCATCACCGCCATCCCCCGCCGCATGCGCGAATTTGCAGCAGGCCGCGCCGCCTTGCGTGCCGCGATGACCGACCTTGGCCTGCCCCGGCAAGCCGTCCCGATGAACCCCGATCGCAGCCCCGCCCTGCCACCCGGTCTGGCCGCGTCAATCACCCACAGCGCCAGCGCCTGCCTTGCCGCTGCCATGGCCGGACCGCGCGGTCTGGGCATCGACGTTGAGCCCGACATGCCCCTGCCACCCGACCTTATCGACACCATCCTGACCCCCGGCGAACGCAACCACGCCCCCGACGCGCGGCTGATCTTTTCGGCCAAAGAGACGGTCTACAAGGCGCAATACCCCGTATCGCGCCACCTGTTCAGCTTTGACGCCGTGGCGATCACCCTCGAACCGCACCGCTTTACCGCCACCTTCCTGCACCCCGCCCCCGGCTTTCCGGCGGGAACCCGCCTGTCCGGGCAGTGGACCCGTGCCGAAGGGCACATCCTGACCGCGCTTATCCTCTGACCGGAACGTGATCGGCGATGGAACTGCGGCGGCGTCATGGTAGTTTCCATATCGGGCAATCCTGAGGGGGATGACGATGCGGTGGATGATGGCGGCGCTGACAGTCTGGGCCGGGGCGGCTGTGGCCGAGGATCGCGCGCTGATCCTGGCCAATGAGAACTATGCCGATGCGGCAGACGTGGACGGGGCCGCCGACGTGCTGGCCGCCGCCCGGGTGCTGACGGCGAACGGGTTCCGCGTGACCGCCGCCGGTGATGCCTCTGCCGCAGTGATGCGGGCGCGGCTGTCGGACCTGATGCTGCAACTCGCCCCGGGTGACCGTGTGGTGATCGCCATAGCGGGCCATTTCGCGCATGGCGGCACCGAAACCTTTGCCCTTGGCACCGACGCCACCCTGCCCGATCTGGCACAGGCGGGGGGCGTGGGTGTGTCGCTGGCAACCATCCTTACCATCGCGGCGCAGGTGCCCGGCGGGGCGATTGTTCTGTTGGGAACCGAGCCCACGCGCCTGCCGCTGGGGCCGGGTCTGACACAGGGCATCGGCCCGCTGGAGGTACCGCAGGGGGTGACGGTGGTGCGGGGCGATGCCGGCGACATCGCCGATTTCGCGGCGCAAGTGGTTGTTCTGAAGGGCATCAGCCTGCCCGCGATGCTGGATCAGGCCCCCGACCTTGTCGGCGAAGGCTTCCTTGCCACTGCTCCCTTTCGGCCTCAGGGTGCCACCCTCCCCGTGGTCGTTCCGCCAAAGCCCGCCCCGACCGACGCCGAGCGCGCCGAAGAGGACCGCATCCATGCCGAGGCCAAGCGACAGGGCACCATCGCGGCCTATGAGGCCTATCTTGCCTCTTACCCCGCCGGTCGCCATGCCCCGGCAGCCCGCGCCGAAATTGCGCGCCTGCGCGCCGATCCCTTGGTGCAGGCCCGGCTGGCCGAGGATACGCTTGGCCTGACCCGCGATCAGCGCCGCGCGATCCAGCGGCAGTTGTCACTGCTGGGGCTTGACCCCAAGGGGGTCGACGGCGTGTTCGGCCCGGGGTCGCGGGCGGCGATCAAGAACTGGCAGGAACGCAATGCCGAGCGGGTGACAGGGTTCTTCACCCGCGACCAGATCCTGCGCCTGACCGCCCAGGCCGACCGCCGCGCCGCCGAGCTTGAGGCCGAGGCCGTCGCCCGCCGGGCCGAGCAGGAACGGCAGGACCGCATCTATTGGGACCAGACCGGTGCCGCCGGTGACGAGGCAGGCCTGCGCGCCTATGTGAAACGCTATCCTGACGGGCTGTTCGCGGAACTCGCGGCTGAACGACTGGCGGCGATCGAGGCCGCACGGCGTGCCGAGGCCGCGGCACAGGACCGCGCCGCCTGGGACCGGGCCCGCGCCACCGACAGCGCCGACGGGTTCCGCGCCTATCTTGCCGCATGGCCCAACGGTGCCTTTGCCGCCGAGGCGCAGGCCCGCATCGACAACCTGACCGAGGCCGCCCTTGGTGCCGAAGACCGCGCCCGCGCCGAGGCGGCAGAGGCCGCGCTGAACCTGAACGGCCTTGCACGAACCCTGATCGAGCAACGGCTGGCCACGCTGAACCTGCGGCCCGGCGAGGCCGACGGCATCTTTGACGACCGCACCCGCCGCGCGATCCGCCGGTTCCAGACCGGACGCGGGCTGGCCGAGACGGGGTATCTTGACCAGACATCCATGGTGGCGCTGCTGGCTGGGGGGGTGCTGAAGCTGGGGGACTAGCGCCGCAAGCCCGCCGTGCAAACCACAGTGGGGACCGCGATCTGCCTTGTGCCAAAAGCCGATTTCTTCAAAGAAATCGGACCGGAGTTTTTGAAAACTCCGCTGCGGCGTCGGGGTCATTTGCGGCGACGCTGCAAGGCGATGCATGCTGTGGCAACAGCGCGATATCAGGCTTTTCCCGGCCGATCTTCGGATTGGATGCCGGTGAAAGGGCGAACCCAGAAGCAGTCATACAGTACCTGTCACCTTGCAAGGTCGGCACCACTGCCTTGCCGCGTTGGCTACCCGGTCAATCCGGCATGAATCCCGGTGGCGCACGCCTGCAGCGCTCCACCCCAAACACCGATGCAGTTACGCGGCGGCAAGCTGATCCACCGACACAAGCCGCAGCGCGCCTACATCCATCCCTGCCCCGCCCGCAACCTGTGCTATCGGCAACCCGTCCAGCATCACCGTCGCATCCGCCGAACCCGGGACGCTGGTGATGCTCAACTCCGGGGCGGGATGCGTTGCCGGGTCATAGATCACCACGATCTCATCCTGATCGGGCGCATAGTCCGCGATCTGCGCCACGTCGCCACCATCCATCCAATCGGTCAGGGCAAAGCTGTCGGCCCCCTCGCCGCCATGCGCCATGTCGCCGCTGCCGACCTGCAGATGGTCGTCACCAACGCCACCATTAAGGAAATCGACCGCATCATCGTCGTCGCCCCAGATCCAGTCATCACCGTCGTTGCCGTCCAGCGTGTCCGCCCCGGCACCGCCCACCAGACTGTCGTCACCATAGCCGCCCGTCAGCCAGTCATCCCCCGCGCCACCGTCCAGGCCATCGTCATCGGCCCCGCCTGACAGCGTATCCTGCCCGTCCCCCCCGGCCAACAGATCGGCACCCTCGTGGCCGGACAGCACATCGTCACCCGCGCCGCCATCGATGCTGTCAGCCCCATCCTCGCCCTGGATCACGTCGCCGCCGTCGCCGCCCATGATCGTGTCGTCGCCAACCCCGCCCCAGGCGTAATCATTGCCGTCCCCCCCCTCCAGAAGATCAGACCCGCCACGGCCCATCAGGAAATCATCCCCGGCCTGGCCTGCAACCGTGTCATTCCCCTCTTCGCCGTAAAGGCCGTCCGACCCGGCATCGCCGGTCAGCAGCAGATCCTGCGGCGGGGGTGGTGGCGTGTCGGTCGATACCGGCTCATCGGCAGGATCGGGTGCGTCTTGCGGTTCGTCAAAATCAAGGATGTCGCCGCCGTCTTCTGCCGCGTCATCGCCACCGGCATCAGACCCTTTGTCTTCAGCCGCCGTGTCATCCTCTTTTCCGGCAGCCATACGACCCATCACGGCCTCTGCGCCAAGCCCCGCGACCATCGCACCCAGAAATCCAAGCAAAGCCAGCATCACACCCACCCCAAGAAAAGACACATCGCGCCCGGCCCGCCCCGTTAACCATTATGTCCGTTAACACTTTGACACGGCTGATCTTTTCGTGTCGCAGTGTGGCACAAAAATGGCGGTGGCGCCAGTCCTCTGTCGCCACGCCCCGGCGAATCCGCAGCCTTCGATTCAAAGGCCACCCATGCCCTTGCTTTCCTTTGTCCCTTGCGTTTTCCCGCCGTATCCCCTACCGGCCTCCATCCACCCTCTGACGGGGTTGGTACGCAAGGGCCTTGCTGGACGACATCCCGGCTTGCGCCGTCACACCTGACCAAGGAGAATCCCGATGTCGATCACTGTCGAAGTGAAGGCCGCGCTCATCAAGGACTATGCGACCAAAGAGGGCGACACCGGTTCGCCCGAGGTGCAGGTGGCCATCCTGTCCTCGCGCATCGCCACCCTGACCGAGCATTTCAAGGGCCACAAGAAAGACAACCATTCGCGTCGCGGGTTGCTGATGATGGTGGCCTTGCGCCGCAAGCTGTTGGACTACCTCAAGGGCAAGGACGAGGCGCGCTATACCACGCTGATCGGGCGTCTGGGCCTGCGCCGCTGACAGCATCGACGATCAAGCGCCCGTGCCGGATGGCACGGGCGCCTTTCGTCAGTCCGGCAATCTGACCGTCAGTTCCAGTTCGACCCTGAGGTTGGGCGCGGCCAGTGCCGCAACGCCGACACCGGTGATGCAGGGCATGGCACCCCCCAGCATCTCCAGAATGGGCGGGAACGCCTGTTCCAGCGACTGCGGGTCAAGCCCGGTCATGAAGCAACGCAGCATCACGATATCATTCGTGGTCGCGCCAAGCGCATCCAGTGCTGCCTTCGCGTTCGATGCGGCAAGCGTTGTCTGCCCCGCGACATCGTCGGGTATCGGGCCCCCGTCCGGGCGCCATGCAACCTGCCCCGAAACATAGGCCATGCGCCCCGGTTCGACGATGGATATCTGTGAATAGCCCAAAGCGGCTGCATCCGGCATTGTTGGAGGGTTCATTCTGCGAATGGCGTGTGACATGATTGACCTGCTGGTTGCTGACCGGCTTATCCGTCAGTAGAACTTTCCACTACAGGTGTAGAGGATGCCGGTCAATGGCCCGATCAACCCGCAGGGATGTCATCCTCGACTGCGTGATTGACCTTCTTGCGTCGCGCGGAATTCAGGGCGTCACGCACCGCGCCGTTGACGAGGTGGCACGGCTGCCACCAGGCTCAACCTCCTACTATTTTTCAAAGAAAACAGCGCTCCTGATCGCGGCGTCGGACCATCTTGCGAACCTTTTGGGCAAGGACTGCGACGAGGTGCAGATGGGCTTTGCCCAACGAGCGGCCCGCGACGGAATCGAAGAGGCCATCGGCTATGTCGGCAGCGAGTTGGTGAAATATGCCGATGTCGCCCGTCACCTGTTCCTTGCCCGGATCGAACTGACGATGGCGTCATCCCGCGACCCGGACCTCTCCGGCGTAGGCGCGCGGCTGACCCTTGCGGCACGACGACCGATCGAATTCTTCCTGACGCTGATCTCGGGGGGGCGGCCGGACGTCCCGATAGAAACCTGTGCGGGCTTGATCGACGGCATCACGCTGATGCATGTGACCGGACAGGGGAGGATGCCGACGCTGGCACAGATAACCGCAGTTTTCGCGGCGGTCCGATAGGCTGGCAGCGTTTGTTACGGCAAAGAGGTGCTATGTCAGCCCTTCCCCTTTGCACAACTTTCCTGTATCGCGCCCCCTATCTGCGACGTGCGGCCCATACCCCCGGGCACATGCAAAGGATTGGGGGCGGCGGCAATGGGGCCGCCAGATTTTCGGGACGCAAGGCCAGGGGGCCAGTCCCAGAGGGAACCATATGTTCAACGTGACGAAGAAATCCATCCAGTGGGGCGATGAGACGCTGACACTGGAATCGGGCCGCATTGCCCGTCAGGCCGACGGTTCGGTCATTGCAACGCTGGGCGATACCAGCGTCATGGCCAACGTGACCTTTGCCCGTAACGCAAAGCCGGGGCAGGACTTTTTCCCCCTGACCGTGCACTATCAGGAAAAATACTATGCCGCAGGCAAGGTGCCCGGCGGCTTTTTCAAGCGTGAGGCGCGGCCTTCCGAAAAGGAAACGCTGACCTCGCGCCTGATCGACCGGCCGATCCGCCCGTTGTTCGTGGACGGGTTCCGCAACGAGGTTCTGGTGATGTGCACCGTGCTGTCGCACGACCTGCACAACGAGCCCGACATTCTGGCGATGGTCGCCGCCTCTGCCGCACTGACCATTTCGGGTGTGCCGTTCATGGGGCCGATCGGCGCGGCACGTGTTGGCTTCTCGAACGGCAACTATGTGCTGAACCCCCCGGTTGACGACATGCAGGTGTTGAAGAACAACCCCGAACAGCGTCTGGATCTGGTCATTGCCGGCACCAAGGACGCCGTGATGATGGTGGAATCCGAAGCCTATGAGCTGACCGAGGCGGAAATGCTGGGTGCGGTCAAGTTCGGCCATGCGGCGATGCAGCCGGTGATCGACCTCATCATGGACTTCGCCGAGGATTGCGCGAAAGAGCCCTTCGATTTCACGCCCCCCGACTATTCCGCACTGGCCGCCCGGATCAAGACCCTGGGCGAAACCCCGATGCGCGCTGCCTTCGCGATCCGTGACAAGCAGGCCGGCACCACTGCCATCGACGACGCGATCAAGGCGACGAAGGCCCTGCTGACCGCCGAAGAACAGGCCGATGCCAACTTCTGGCCCGCGATGAAATCGCTGGAATCCTCGATCCTGCGCGGCGACATCATCAACGGCGGTGCCCGCATCGACGGGCGCGACACCAAGACGGTGCGTCCGATCATCTCGGAAACCTCCGTTCTCCCCCGCACCCACGGCTCGGCTCTGTTCACCCGGGGCGAGACGCAGGCGCTGGTCGTAACCACCCTTGGCACGGGCGAGGATGAACAGATCATCGACGCCCTGCACGGCAACTCACGCTCGAACTTCCTGCTGCACTACAACTTCCCGCCCTATTCGGTCGGCGAAGTGGGTCGCGTCTCGGGGCCGGGCCGTCGCGAGATCGGCCATGGCAAGCTGGCATGGCGGGCGTTGCAGGCGGTGCTACCTGCTGCGACCGACTTCCCCTATACCATCCGCGTCGTCAGCGAGATCACCGAAAGCAACGGTTCCTCCTCGATGGCCTCGGTTTGCGGCGGTTCGCTGTCGATGATGGATGCGGGCGTGCCCTTGAAGGCCCCCGTGGCCGGCGTGGCGATGGGTCTGATCCTTGAGGATGACGGCCGTTTCGCCATCCTGACCGACATCCTTGGCGACGAGGATCACCTCGGCGACATGGACTTCAAGGTGGCGGGCACCGAAAAGGGCATCACCAGCCTGCAGATGGACATCAAGATTGCGGGCATCACGCCCGAAATCATGGAACAGGCGCTGGCACAGGCCCGCGACGGCCGCCTGCACATCCTGACCGAGATGTCGAAGGCGCTGACCTCGGCCAACGCCTTCAGCCAGTACGCCCCCAAGATCGAGACGCTGACCATCCCCACCGACAAAATCCGCGAAGTGATCGGGTCGGGCGGCAAGGTCATCCGCGAGATCGTGGAAGTGTCGGGTGCCAAGGTCGACATCAACGACGACGGTGTCATCAAGATCGCCTCGAACGACCAGAAGGCGATCAAGAAGGCCTATGACATGATCTGGTCCATCGTGGCCGAACCAGAAATCGGGCTGATCTACACTGGCCGCGTGGTGAAACTGGTCGACTTCGGCGCCTTCGTGAACTTCTTCGGCAAGCGCGACGGTCTGGTGCATGTCAGCCAGATCGCCAGCAAACGCCTGCAGCACCCGAACGAGGCGCTGAAGGAAGGGCAGGAAGTGAAGGTCAAACTCCTGGGCTTTGACGAGCGTGGCAAGGTGCGGCTGGGCATGAAGATGGTCGATCAGGAAACAGGTCTCGAGATCGCCGAAAAGGCCGACGCCGAGTCGTAAAGGCCGCGATTCACCAAGCATTGCAGCGAAGGCCCCGGCGGGAACGCCGGGGCCTTTGTCATGCACGAACTGATGTTCTGGCTTCACCAAGACATCGAGATGCAGTCAGGAATACGACTAGCGTCTTTGTCGTGCGCGATTGATCTGCAGGACTACAACAAACTTGCTTGAGGCGCGTCAAATGCCTACAAGCAGGCTTGTCGCACCTGCAAGCAGGGATGGAGAACATCAAACGATGCAAGATCGTCTCAAAGATGCCGTCATCTACCACTACGGAAAATTTCCTCCGACAAACCTGCGGTACGAAGACCTGCTCGACCCGGTAAGCGACTGCGCCTCGGCCATCGCGCGATACGACCAGATGCTGGCGGCCATGCACAACAACGAAATCCTGCTGGCGCCACTACGGAGCCAAGAGGCCGTCATTTCGTCGCGCATGGAAGGGACGATCTCGACGCTGGATGAGGTGCTGCGCATCGAGGCCGAAGAGGAAGAGGGGGGGGCCGATGATGCGTTCCGTCAGGCACGCAGCGAAGCCGTTGAGACATTCCTCTACACGCGCGCCCTGCAGCGCATCCAGCGGGAGATCGAAGCGGGAAGCCCGCTTTCTGAGTACGCAATTCGGGCAGCACATCAAATCCTGCTGTCATTTGGCCGAGGTGCCGCAAAATCGCCGGGCGCCTACAAGACCGAGCAGAACTACATCGGCGAAGGTCGGAAACGGCCATTCGCGTTTGTACCAATCAGCCCAGAGGCACTGCCGGGTGGCATGCAGGCCCTCATCGTTTTCATTCGCGACGGACAACTGAACCGACTTCTGAAAACCGCCATTGCGCATGTGGAGTTTGAAGCCTTGCACCCGTTCAAGGATGGCAATGGGCGCATAGGCCGCATGTTGATTACGCTGATGCTGTGGACATCAGGACTGATCCGCCAACCGCATTTTTACGTCAGTTCGTACTTTGAACGGCATCGAGACGACTACATCGACATGATGCGGCGGGTTTCGTCGCACGACGAATGGACAGAGTGGTGCATTTTTTTCCTTGAGGGACTGCGCGATCAGGCCGAGCGCAACATTGCCGTAGCAACCCGGATTTTTCATTTGTACGACGATCTCAAGCTGCGCTTTCGCGAAGAGTTGAAAAGTGAATGGTCCGTCGAGGCACTAGACTTCATGTTCGCCAACCCGAGCTTCAAGAACAGCCGGTTTACCAACCACGACCGGATACCCTCGCACGTCGCCGCAACGATGACGCGCAAGCTGCGCGAGATCGGGATCTTGTCCCAGATCGTTGCAGGCTCTGGACGGCGTCCCGCAATCTATGGTTTTGAGCCCCTGATCCGAATACTAAGGGAAGGGTCAGAGGAATAACGCCGGGATTGCGACCTGCCGCCCGATCGTGCCGATTGCCTTGGCCCCCCCTTTCCCCATGACAGCCCCCCTCGTGCAGGGTATGCTTCACACCTAACAGCCGGACGCAACCGGCGGCAGAGCATTCATCGGCGGTACAGGCATGGCACAGGCTTCCTTCGGGCAGGGTTTGTCGGCGCGTGTGGCGCAGGCGATGAACCGTCTGGCCGTGCGCCGGGCGGCGCGGGCGGCGCCTGCCAAGGGGTTTGTCCAGCAACCCGAACCCCGCACCATCGGCATGTTCGCGCGCGGTCGGCAACTGATGTCGGGGCATTTCCTGATGGCCGGGCGGCTGATCGAGGCACCGGGCACCACGCTCTGGACCCTTGCCCCGGGGGATCCGGCCTTTGCGTCCGAGGCGCACGGCTTTGGCTGGCTTGACGATCTGGCCGCCGTCGGCGACGGCGCGGCGCGGGCGCGGGCGCAGGACTGGACCTGGGACTGGATCGCGCGCTACGGCCATGGTCGCGGGCCGGGGTGGACGCCGGATGTAACGGGACGCCGCCTGATCCGCTGGATCAACCACGCGATATTCCTGCTGAACGGCCGCACATCCCAGCAATCGCAGGCGTTCTTTGCCGCCCTGTCGGTGCAGGTCGAATTCGCTGCCCGCCGCTGGCCCGCCGCCCGCCCCGGCCTGCCAAGGTTCGAGGCGCTGACGGGACTTATCTATGCGGGCCTCGCACTCAAGGGCCTGAACCACCACGCCGGGGCCGCGATCACCGCCCTTGCCGCCGACTGCACGACCGAGATCGACCCCCAGGGCGGCATCCGCACCCGCAACCCCGAGGAATTGCTGGAAGTCCTCACCCTCCTGACCTGGGCCGCACAGGCCCTGACCGAGGCCGGGCGCGCCCTGCCCGCCCCCCATGCCGCCGCCATTGCACGCATCGCGCCCTGCCTGCGCAGCCTGCGTCATGCGGATGGCGGCCTTGCGCGGTTCCACGGCGGCGGGCGCGGGATGGAGGGGCGGCTTGACCTTGCCCTTGCCGCATCGGGGGTCAAGGCGGCACCGGGAGCGGGCCCCGCGATGGGCTATCTGCGGCTGGCGGCCGGGCGCACCACCGTCATCGTCGATGCCGCCGACCCGCCCGGCGGGGCGGCGGGCGCGTCGGCCCATGCTTCGACCCTTGGGTTTGAACTCACCTCGGGGCGCCGGCCGCTGATCGTCAGTTGTGGCTCGGGCGTGCCCTTTGGTCAGGTCTGGGCGCGGGCGGGGCGCGCCACGGTGTCGCATTCGGTGCTGGCGCTGGAGGGGTATTCGTCATCGCGGCTGGGGCGCAGTCAGGCCGATGCACTGGTGGAACGCGCCCATGTGGTGATGGCGCGCCCCGATGGTGACGGCGGCTATGTGCTGGCGCATGACGGCTGGCTGCGCACCCACGGCCTGACCCAGACCCGCGCGCTGACCCTGTCACCCGACGGCCGGCGTCTGATGGGCGAAGACAGCCTGACCGCCGACACGCCGCAGGCCGCCGAGATGCTGGCCCGCGTCATCGCCCGCAGGCGGGGCGAGGCGCTGCCGTTTCACCTGCGCTTTCACCTCCACCCCGATGTCGAGGCGGCACTTGATCTGGGCGGCACGGCGGTGTCGCTGGTGCTGCGGTCGGGCGAGGTCTGGGTGTTCCGTCTGGCAGATGCGTCGGAATTGGGCATCGAGGCATCGGTTTACCTGGAAAAGGGGCGGCTCAAGCCGCGATCCGCCCAGCAGATCGTGGTATCGGGCACCCTCATCGGCCAAGAGGCGCGCATCGGCTGGACCTTGGCGAAAGCGCAGGATACTCCGCTGGCAATTCGCGACCTTGACCGTGGCGACACCACCGCCCCGGCCTGACCCCCGCGATGCAGTGTCAAAGGTTCCGCGCATGCCCCACCTTGTGCCCATCGGTCGCGCCCTGATCTCGGTGTCTGACAAGACCGGGCTGATCGACCTTGCCCGTGCGCTGCTGGCGTGGGGGGTGGAACTGATCTCGACCGGCGGCACGGCGCAGGCGCTGCGCATGGCCGCCCTGCCGGTGCGCGATGTGGCGGACGTGACGGGGTTCCCGGAAATGATGGATGGCCGCGTCAAGACGCTGCACCCCAACGTCCACGGCGGCCTTCTGGCGCTGCGCGACGATGACGAACATCTGGTGGCGATGGTGGCGCACGGGATCGACCCGATCGACCTGCTGATCGTCAACCTCTATCCGTTCGAGGCGACCGTCGCGCGCGGCGCGTCCTATGCCGACTGCATCGAGAACATCGACATCGGCGGTCCCGCGATGATCCGCGCCGCCGCCAAGAACCACCGCTTTGTCGCCTGCGTGACCGACCCCGAGGATTACGCCCCCCTTCTGGCCGAAATGGCGCGGCACGACGGCGCGACATCGCTGTCGTACCGCCAACGGCTGGCACTGACCGCCTATGGCCGCACTGCCGCCTATGACGCGGCGGTGTCGGGGTGGATGGCAGGGGCGCTTAACGAACCCACCCCGCGCCGCCGGGTGTTCGCGGGCCGTCTGGCACAGGGGCTGCGCTATGGCGAGAACCCGCATCAGGGGGCTGCCTTCTATACCGACGGGTCGGGCAGGCCGGGCGTCGCCACCGCCCGCCAACTGCAGGGCAAGGAGTTGTCCTACAACAACATCAACGACACCGACGCCGCCTTTGAACTGGTGGCCGAGTTTTCCGCCGGCGACGGCCCCGCCTGCGTGATCGTGAAGCACGCCAACCCCTGCGGCGTGGCCCGGGGTGCGACGCTGGCCGAGGCTTACACCCGCGCCTTTGACTGCGACCGTATCAGCGCCTTTGGCGGCATCGTCGCCCTGAACCAGACCCTCGACGGGGCCACTGCCGAAAAGATCGTCGAGATATTTACCGAGGTGGTCATCGCTCCCGGTGCCGATGCCGACGCCCGCGCGGTCTTTGCGGGCAAGAAGAACCTGCGCCTTCTGATCACCGACGCGCTGCCCGATCCGGCATCGCACGGCCTTGTCGTGCGGCAGGTGGCAGGTGGCCTTCTGGTGCAGGACCGTGACGGGGCAATGCTGTCGCAGGCCGATCTGCGCGTGGTGACAACGCGTCAGCCTACGCCTGACCAGATGGCCGACCTTCTGTTTGCCTGGACGGTGGCCAAGCATGTCAAGTCCAACGCCATCGTCTATGCCAGGGCGGGTGCCACCGTCGGCATCGGCGCGGGCCAGATGAGCCGCATCGACAGCACCCGCATCGGACAGCGCAAATCGCAGGATATGGCGCAGGCTTTGTCTTTGCCGCTGCCGCTGACGGTCGGGGCGGTTGTCGCGTCGGACGCATTTTTTCCCTTTGCTGACGGCATCGAAGCCTTGGCCGAGGCCGGTGCCCGCGCCGTGATCCAGCCCGGTGGGTCGCTGAAAGACGCCGAAGTCATTGCCGCCGCCGACCGGCTGGATCTGGCGATGGTCTTTACCGGCACACGGCATTTTCGACACTGATGACCGAAAAACCCAAAGCCAAGCGCACCGCCCCGCCACCCGTGCGCAAATCGCCCGCGCCAAAGGCGACAAAACCGCGCGCCCCAAAAACCGAGGCGCGGGCAGTGCCCGACCCGATCCCTCCGCGCGCCAATATGCGTCTGACAGCCTGGGTTGCGGCAGCAATCATCGCCGTGGATCAAGTGCTGAAATTCTGGGTCGTCCACATCATGGAACTGGATCGGCTGCGCGAAATCGACGTGCTGCCGCCGTGGCTGAACCTGAGGATGGCCTGGAATCAGGGTGT
>JBBQXK010000028.1:0-45103 GCA_038209775.1 Rhodobacterales bacterium
TTGCAAGGTCAATGCCGATGATGGTAACTTCCGACATGGATGTCCTCTCCTTCTGTGATGCCTTCAACACTCATCACATTGGCACATTGCGATGCCGTCAGAAGGGGCATCCACGCCATCAACAGAGCCGCTCGCAGGCGCTTCCCACTTCCTATGGATTGCGCAGCGGATGCAAAGCGGAAAGATTGACGACTTGTATTAACAAGAATACAACTTTGATGATCAGGTTCGAATCTGACCCAGAAGCATGTTCTTTCTTGCGGGGTCCAGACGGCATGCCTGGCAAACTGCGCCTGAATGCAACCCAACAAGGAGGTGTTAGATGAAGCTTTCGATCAAACTGGCCCGGATCGGAGGAGCGTTTGTTCTGACCGCTTTCTCGTCCTCGGCCTTTGCCGAAACAACGCTGAACGCCCTGTTTATGGCGCAGTCGGCCTATAGCGAAGCCGATGTCCGCGCCATGACGGACGAATTTACGGCGGCCAATCCGGACGTAAAGGTCAGCCTCGAGTTTGTGCCCTATGAGGGGTTGCGCGACAAGACGCTTCTCGCCCAAGGGTCGGGCAGCGGCTATGATGTGGTGCTGTTCGATGTGATCTGGCCCGCCGAATATGCCGAAAGTGGCATCCTTCTGGACCTGTCAGACCGCGTGACTGCCGACATGAAGGCAGGCGTTCTGCCGGGTGCCTGGACGACGGTGGAATACAACGGCAAGCAATACGGAATGCCGTGGATTCTGGATACCAAGTATCTGTTTTACAACAAGGATATCCTTGCCAAGGCTGGCATCGCCGCACCTCCGAAAACCTGGGAAGAACTGACCCAGCAGGCACAGATCATCAAGGACAAAGGTCTGCTGGACACGCCGATCGCCTGGAGCTGGGCGCAGGCTGAAGCAGTGATCTGCGACTACACGACGCTCGTCTCGGCATATGGCGGCGACTTTCTCAAGGACGGCAAGCCCGACTTCCAGAACGGCGGCGGGCTGGAGGCGCTGACCTACATGGTTGACAGCTACAATGCCGGGCTCACCAACCCGAACTCCAAGGAGTTTCTGGAAGAAGACGTGCGCCGGGTATTCCAGAACGGCGAGGCGGCTTTCGCGCTGAACTGGACCTACATGTACAATCTTGCCAATGCCGGACCTGACAGCAAGGTCGCGGGCATGGTTGGCGTGGTGCCGGCACCGGGTATTGCGGGCAAATCCGAAGTGTCGGCGATGAACGGGTCCATGGGTCTGGGTGTCACGGCGTCAAGCACGCATCCGGATGAGGCGTGGAAGCTGGTCGAATTCCTGACCTCGCAACCCGTGCAGAACAAGTATGCCAAGCTGAGCCTGCCGATCTGGGCGTCGTCCTATGAAGATCCGGCGATCACGGCGGGGCAGGAGGAACTGATCGCGGCAGCGAAGGTCGGCCTTGGCGCAATGTATCCGCGTCCGACCACGCCGAAGTATCAGGAACTGTCGGTCGCCCTGCAGCAGGCCATTCAGGAGGCATTGCTGGGGCAGGCAACACCGGCTGACGCGCTTGCAGCGGCTGCGGAAAACAGCGGTCTGTGACCGATCTTGTCCTCCGGGTGGCGTTGCGGCCCGGAGGACCCCCTGACCGCACAAGGATCACCCCATGTCTGGCACCTGGCTGACCACGCGGGCGTGGTTGCTGATGCTTCCGTTGCTGACGGTCATGCTGGCCGTCATTGGCTGGCCACTGGCCGAGACCGTGCGGCTGTCATTCACCGATGCCAAGCTGGTTGGCAACGAAGGCGCGTATGTCGGCTTTGCCAATTACGCCAAGATGCTGTCCGGCGCGGCGTTTCAGAAAACGCTGTGGGTGACCCTGTGGTTCGCCGTTGTGTCGGTGACCATCGAGATGGTGCTGGGCGTGCTGACGGCGCTTCTGTTGAACCAACGCTTCTATGGCCGCACATTGCTGCGGGCACTGATGATTCTGCCTTGGGCGCTGCCCACGGTGGTGAATGCCACGCTGTGGCGGCTGATCTACAATCCGGAATACGGGGCTGCGAACTCTGCCCTGCTGCAGTTCGGCATGATTGACGCCTACCGGTCCTGGTTGGGCGAGCCGGGCAGTGCGATGTGGGCGATCATTCTGGCCGACGCGTGGAAGAACTTTCCGCTGGTGACGCTGATTGCGTTGGCGGCGTTGCAATCGGTGCCGCGGGATACGGTGGCAGCATCGCTGGTCGATGGCGCGGGCGCTTTCCGGCGATTTCGCTATGTGATCCTGCCACATCTGGCGGGCCCCCTGATGGTTGCACTGGTGCTGCGCACCATCGAGGCGTTCAAGGTATTCGACATCATCTGGATCATGACGCGTGGCGGCCCGGCGAATTCAACCCGCACCCTGTCGATCCTTGTGTATCAGGAAGGCTTTTCGTTTCAGCGGGCCGGGTCTGGCGCATCGCTGGCGCTGATCGTCACGCTGATCGTCAGCGTGCTGGCCCTGACCTACGGCTTACTGCTGCGCAAATCGGCGGGGAGCAGCACCTGATGGAACGCCAAAGCCTGCTTGCGAAAGTCCTGATCCATCTGGCGGCGCTGGTCCTTGTCGTAGTGATCCTTGCCCCCGTGCTATGGCTGTTCGTGATGAGCATTTCGCCCGGCGCGGACCTGTCAGCGCGGCCGTTGACATGGTGGCCCAGTGATATCGACTGGTCCCGCTACGCCACCCTGCTGTCACGGGTCGAAAACAGCGCGGGGGCGGCAGTGACAACATCGTTGGCCAACAGCCTGATGGTGGCAGGCATGGCGACTGTGGCTGCAATTCTGGTCGCCGTGCCTGCCGGCTGGGCAGTATCGCGCACGCCGTCGGTCGGCTGGTCGCTGAACGCGGTGATCGCCACCTACATGCTGCCCCCGGTCGCTTTGGCGGTGCCGCTCTATATGGTGCTGGCCAAATTCGGCATGCTGAACAGCGTGTTCACGCTGGCACTCGTGTATCTGACGATCCTCGCCCCGTTCACCACGTGGCTGATGAAATCCGGCTTTGACGGCATCCCGAAGGAGATCGAGGCGGCGGCGATGATCGACGGGGCCAGCCTGTGGCAGACACTGCGGATTATCACCCTTCCGCTGGCCTTGCCGACGATTGCCACCGCCGTGCTGTTCGCGTTCCTGTTGGCATGGGATGAGTTCTTCTACGCGCTTCTTTTCACTTCCGATCTGCGGGCAAAAACCCTGACCGTGGCCATTGCCGACATCACCGGTGGGCGGGTCACAGATTACGGCATGATTGCCGCCGCCGGCGTTATCGCCGCGCTGCCACCGGTGCTGATCGGCCTTCTTATGCAACGCGCCCTGATTTCCGGGCTGACCAATGGTGGCGTCAAAGGATGACCATGACCGAACATACCCCCAAACCCGCTGGCCTGATCGCCATTGACCATGAGATGGCGCGTCAACACAGCGATGCCACCGCGTCGTTTCGTGCAGCGCGCCC
This sequence comes from Rhodobacterales bacterium, assembly GCA_038209775.1. Classification (GTDB taxonomy): domain Bacteria; phylum Pseudomonadota; class Alphaproteobacteria; order Rhodobacterales; family Rhodobacteraceae; genus JBBQXK01. Next base: position 3,459 of record JBBQXK010000028.1, read on the forward strand.
GCAGGCACAGGCGCTGGCCGAGGCGATCCGCCGCCACGGGCGCTTTGTCATGCTCGGAATGGGCGGCTCGCATGCCGTTGCCCGCATTGTCGAACCCTTGTACCGCGATCTTGGGATAGATGCGCTGGCGATGCCCCTGTCAGAACAGCTTGGCGCGCCTTTGCCGCTGGCGGGGCGGGCAGTGCTGGTTACCTCGCAATCGGGCGAAAGCGCTGAGGTGATCCGCTGGTTTGAAGCGGCTGACAAACCCGCAGATGTATTTGGCATGACGCTGGAGGGCGGATCATCGCTGGCGCGGCTTGCCCCATCGCTAGTGGGGCATGGCGGCACCGAACACGCCTTTGCCGCAACGCGCAGCCTGACGGTGACGCTGGCGCTGCATCTGGCGGTGCTGGATGCGCTTGGGGTCAACCCTGATGCGGCACTTGCCGTGCTTGGTGCGGCGGAGGAGCGCGATGTCAGCCCCGCTGTGGCAGCACTGGCCGCTGTGCAGGCCGTGGTGACCTCCGGGCGGCGGCTGCAAGGCGTGGCCGAGGCGATTGCGCTTGGATTGACGGAACTGTCGCGGCGGCCGTGTTTCTCGCTGGAGGGCGGGCAGTTGCGGCACGGCCCGATGGAGATGCTGGGGCCCGACCTTGGCGTGGTGCTGTTTCGCGGCGATGACGCAACAGCGCCTTTGGTCACCGCTATGGCCCGGTCTGTGGTGCAAACCGGATCACCGTTGGTGATGTTCGACGCCTCAGGTCTGGCACCGGTAGAGGGTGCGGTCACACTTGCATTTGCCAAGGCCAGCGGTCTGGCTGCTGTCTTTGCCATGTTGCCGGTGGCGCAGCGGCTGATGATCGGGTTTGCGGCCATGCGGGTGGCCGACGCAGGCACGCCGCTGCGATCCAGTAAGATCACAAGGACCGAATGAATGCGCGCCCTTGCCGTCGCCGGAAACGTCAATGTCGATCTGATCATGGGCCCGGTCACGCCGTGGCCGCAGCCGGGGACCGAGGTGATCGTGGCCCATGACGATCTGCGCGTCGGGGGGGCTGCGGGCAACACGGCGCTGGTTTGGCAGGCTATGGGCGAGGTGTTCCAGTTCGCTGCAAACATTGGTGCCGATCCGTTTGGCGCGTGGCTGGCGAAGGCATTTGCAGACCACAGCGCGCACTGGCCTGTCAGCCCGCGCCGCACGACCGTTTCAGTCGGCGTGACGCACCCGGACGGCGAACGCACCTTCCTGACCACCGACGGGCATTTGCGCGACATGACAGCGCCGGGCGTGATCGGATCGCTGGATGGGCCGGCCATGCGCGGTGGGATCCTGCTCCTGTGCGGCAGTTTCGTCACCGAAGGGTTGGCCGCAGATTATGATGCGGTGTTTGATTGGGCCGACCGCTTTGGCATTGCGGTGGCGCTGGATACCGGTTGGCCGCCAGAGGGCTGGACCGCCGCCGCCCGCACCCTGACATCGGCATGGCTTGCCCGCAGCCACATCGCCCTGCTGAACGAGGTCGAAGCGACCGGCCTGACGGACACTGGCACTGTCCACGACGCCGCCAAGGCCCTGAAAGACGCCATGCCCGCCGACGCGCTTGTTGTCATCAAGCGTGGCGCGGAGGGTGCCTTGGGATTGGATGCCACGGGGCAGATTCAGGTCCAGCCTGCCGACCCCGTTCAGGTGATCGACACGATTGGCGCCGGCGACATCTTTAACGCGGGCTTTCTGGCCGCATATGCCCGCGTGCGGCCGCTGGACCAGTGCCTGCGCCAAGGGATCAGCAGTGCATCGCTTGCCATTTCCACCCATCCCCGGCGGTTTATCCCCGCCAGTCAGAGTGATCACCCATGAGCGCGCTTGCCATCGAGAACCTGCACAAGTCGTTTGGCAACGTCGAGACGCTGAAGGGCATCAACTTCGCGTTGGAAAGCGGCGAGTTTCTGGTGCTGCTGGGGGCGTCGGGCTGCGGAAAATCCACCCTGCTGAACATCATCGCAGGGCTGGCCGAGCCATCCGGCGGCGACATCAGCATTGACGGGCAATCCATTCTGGGCATGCACCCAAAGGACCGCGACATCGCGATGGTGTTTCAGTCCTACGCGCTTTACCCCAACCTTTCGGTGCGGCGGAACATCGGCTTTGGGCTGGAGATGCGCAAGGTGCCGGCGGTAGCCCGCGACAAGGCCGTACTGGAAACTGCACAACTGCTGCAGATCGAACCCTTGCTGGACCGCAAGCCCAGCCAGTTGTCTGGCGGTCAGCGTCAGCGTGTGGCGATCGGTCGGGCGCTGGTGCGGCACCCGAAGATCTTCCTGTTTGATGAGCCGCTCTCGAACCTGGATGCAAAACTGCGCATGGAAATGCGGACCGAGCTAAAGCGCTTGCATCAGATGCTGAAAACCACCGTCGTCTATGTCACTCACGACCAGATCGAAGCGATGACGCTGGCCACCCGCATCGCGGTGATGCGCAACGGTCAGATCGAACAGTTCGATACGCCAGAGGCCATCTATCAACGTCCGGCCACCACCTATGTCGCCAGTTTCGTGGGTGCGCCGCCGATGAACATGCTGACAGGCACATGGGCGCCCGGTGGACTGCAGATTGATGGGTCAGATGTTCGACTGTCACTGCCACGCCCGGCCACCGCGACCGCAGGCAAGATCACCCTTGGCATCCGGGCCGAGGCGCTGCGTGATGGTGACACGGGGCCAACCTTTCCGCTGCTGGTCGATGTCATCGAACTGACCGGGCCTGAACTGATCGTGACGGGCCGGGTCGGCAGCCAGAAGGTGGTGGCGAGCCTTCCCGCCCGACGCCACGTGAACCCGGGCGATACGCTTGCCATGCAGCTAGCGGTGGATCAGGTGCATCTGTTCGACCAGACAACAGGACAACGGGTGAATGATGACCACCATCACTGACGCCCCCCCAAACAAACCAGCGCGCCGCAAACGGCCTATTCGCCGCGCCGGTGCGGCCCCGATTTATATGCAGGTCGCAGAAATCCTGAACGAAGAAATCAAATCGCTGGACGGTGCCTATTCCGCCCTGCCTTCCGAAGGCGATCTGTCGCGCGAATTCGGTGTATCGCGGGTGACGGTCCGGCAGGCGCTGAAACAGCTTGAGGCGCGGGGTGCGATCTACAGCGAACAGGGCCGTGGCTATTTCACCACCACCTCGCGGATGCAGGGCCTGTCGGGGTTTCACAGCTTTACCTCCGAGGTGCAGCGGTTGGGCGGTGTGGCGCACTCGACCCTGATCGATTTTGCGCAGGACGCGCGGCTGCCCGATGCTTTTCGCCGACATCTCAAGGTCGATGAAAACGAAGCCTTCGTCGCGGTGCGACGCGTGCGGTCGATGGATGGCAGGCCGGTTGCGTTGGAAGATGCCTATCTGCCGGCGTCGATGTATCCACAGGCAGACCGCAAGATGTTCGAGGAAGGCTCGCTTTACGACCGTATGACGCGCGGCTGGGGCATCGTTCCGGCATGGACGGATGCGCTGTTCGAACCCGTCGCTGCAACGGTCGAGGAGGCCCGCTATCTGGGTATCGATCCCGGCGCGCCGGTCCTTGCCGTCTGGCGGGTCACGGCAACCGAGACTGATCAGGTCTGCGAATATGTCAGGTCAATCTACCGGGGCGCCGGGTTCATGCTGCACGTCAACCGTTACCGGCTATAGGGGGTGGTGTGCTGAACGCGATTGGCGTCGATATCGGCGGGAGCAGCACCAAGATTGAGCTCGTGACTCCCGCGGGGGAAATCCGTGACCGAGCCCGAATCGTGGCGATTGCGGATGAGCCGGGTGATGCTTTTGCGCACCGTCTGGTCGCCGCAATCCGCGTTCTTTTGCAAAAAGGGCCCGTTGGTGGCATCGGCATCGGCTATCCCGGCCCCATCCACCCGGGCAACCTGGCGGGCGGCATCGGCAATGTGCCGGGGCTGATTGATTTTTCTTTGGCGATGGCGATCACCGGTCGCTTGGGTCTGCCGGCGCGGCTGGAAAACGACGCAACCGCAGCCGCGCTAGCCGAGGCGCGGTTTGGTGCGGGGCGGGGGTCGGGGCGGATGCTGATGGTCACAGCCGGGACCGGCATCGGCGTGGCCTTGATCGCGGATGGTGTTGCGATGATTACATCCGGCGGCTGCCTGGGCGATGCCGGGCATATGATTGTGGATGGCACGTCGGCGCGTCGCTGCCGTCTGGGCTGCACCGGCTGTCTTGAGGCGCTGGCGTCATCCGAGGCGCTGGATGATCTTGCGGTGGAACAGGCGAGGATTGACGCAAATGGCGCAATCGCGCGACAGGCGGCAACCAGCGGGACGTCGGCAAATGCCGAAATCCTGATCCGATGCGCTCTTGCAGGCGACGGGAAGGCGCAGATGCTGCTGGGCGAGGCCGGACGCTGGATTGGTCGCGCGATCGCATCCTGGGTGCACATCTTTGCACCCGATACTGTGGTCATCGGTGGCGGGCTTGTGGCAGCCGGCCCCCACCTGTTGGGCCCCATCGAGGCTGAGACGCGCCGTTGCGGGCTGCCAGGATACATGACGACGCTGCGGGTGTTATCGGCCGAGGGTGGCAATGACGCCGGTATTGTCGGTGCAGCAACCCAGTTTTTCCCTGTGGTCGCTACCTGTTGAACACCTGTCTGCTGGGCGGATGCCGGCGAGCCGGGGGAAGCTGGTCAAATCTTGCCGCCAGTTGCACTGTCAAACAGGTGCGTTGTGGCGGGGTTGGCGTTCAGCGTCACTGCGGCACCTGTCGTCAACGGGATGCGTTCGCGGAAGGCGGCAGTGATCTCAATGTCTCCGGCAGTGAACAGAACGTGCGTCTCTGAACCGGTTGGTTCCACCACATGCACAGCGCAGGGAATTCCATTCGCTGCGATCACGAGATGTTCCGGACGAACCCCGAACTGCACGTCCTGCCCATCCTCGGCATGGCCGCCTGCCGGCATTTCCATCAGCGCGCCGCAGGTTTGCACCATCTGGCGACCGTTTTCGCGGACGATCCGGCCGACCGAAAGGCCATCCACGTTCTGCAACTGGTCCAGCGCATCATAGACCCGCAAGCGGAGGCAGACGTGCACGCCGCCACGATTGCCCGGTTCTGCGATAACCCGCGCGCGCACCGTCTGGCCGGGATAGACCAGCGGTGTCGCCATCAGGTCATAGGTCCGCATGTTCAGCATATCGGGCGGCGAAAATGTGGGGGTGGTCACGCTGGCCACCTGCCCGGGACCGAGCGCCTGATACCCCACGGAAAGCGCGCGTTCGCTGCCATGCTCCACATTGCCGACGGCGGCGGCTGCTAACCCGTGCCCGGCCTGCGTGCGGAACCCCTGACGGCTGCCGGGCAGCGAGAAGTGGAACTGCGCGCCGCCTTTCGGTTTCTCGATGCCCGTCCCCCCGGCCAGCCGCTGGCCAAGCCCCGCGATGTAATAGGCAATCTTCACCGCGTCGTTGATCGACGACCCGCCATCCGCCGACGAGATCAGCAACCGGTCGGCAATCGGGCTGCGGAAATCCGCACCTGCGTTGATGCCCTCCAGCCCCAGCATGATGCCCATCAGGCAGCCGACGTTGCCGGCATTGCAGTCAGTGTCCCAACCGGCCGTGTTGATGATCATCTGGGCGCGCTGAAAATCGCCGGGCGCATAAAGGACGGCCATGATCATCAGCGCGTGGTTTGGAATGACGTGGCAATTGCCCGGAAAGGCGGCATAGCCATAGTGATCCTCGATCAGTTGCCGCGTCGCCAGCCAGTCTTGGTTTGCTTTGTGCCAGCGGCGGATGTCGACGATCAGCCGTGCAATCAGAGACGTTGCAGGGATTTGTGTCAATCCGGTGTCGATCAGATGGTCGATGTCGGATGACCGGAACGCCTCGGCCTCCATCGCGGCCCACAGTTGGGCGGCATAGACGCTTTCGCCATCATGATTGACGCTTCCGGCACGCCCCGCCAGCCTCGCCGCAAGCTTTGGTTGGCAAGGGGCGACCATCGCCCAGCCGTCGATAAAGATTTGCGCGCCGATCTGTTCGGCGACGGTCTGGCCGTTGGTCGCCGTGGACCCGCTGGCCGGGGCGGGGATGCCCTTTTTGAGGTTCAGCCAGGCGGTGTGCTCGGTCGAGTTGCCGTTGCCGCCCCACCACAGGATCGTGCGATCCTCGATGATGTAGTTCAACCATGCCTTGCCGATATCCTCGGCTGACAGGTCGGGCGTGATCCCGTAATCCTCAAGCGCGCGGATGAAGGTGAATGTGCCGGCCACGTCATCATCGGTCACGACCAGGGACTGGCCCAGCCGTTCATGCACGTAATACTCGATCGGCCCCAGATCGCGCATGATGCGTGGGTGGGTCCATTGTTCAAACGGGCGGCCAAGATAAACGCCGATCAGCTTGCCCAGAACCCCGGCATAGACGCGGGTCAGGTAGTCGTTGGGCAGCGTGACGGGCAGGGTGTGGGTGGTCATGATGAAGCCTTGCAAATAGGGGTCAACCTTTGACCGATCCGCCCGCCATGCCTTCGATGAAGCGGCGTTGCAGAAAGACAAAGAGGACGACGACAGGAGTGACGATGATCAGCGCGGCGGCCATGATCTCGCCCCAGTCAGAGGAGTATTGCCCGCTGAGAAGAAAGAACGACACGACCGCCGTCAGCCTGTCCTGCTGCTGCAGGAACGTGGTGGCGATCAGAAATTCGTTCCACGAATAAAGCCCGATGATCAGCGCGACGGTCAGAATGCCGGGCGACACCATCGGTAGCATCACACGAGTGAACACCTGCCAGTGAGTAGCGCCATCGACCAGAGCCGCCTCTTCCAGTTCCTTGGGGATAGCGAGGAAATAGGTGCGTAGCAGCATGATCGCAAAGGGGCTGTAGATCGCGGTATAGACGACGGCGACGGCGAAGATGTTGTTGATGAGGCCCAGTTTGGCAAAGCCGAAATAAAGGGGGAACAGGAACAATTGAATCGGCGCGGTTGTGCTGGCCAACAAGTAAAAGGTCACGATTTTCCACGACTTGATCTTTTTACGCGCCAGCACATAGGCCGCCGCCGAGCCGGTGGTGCAGACCAGAAGGATCGTCAGGCCTGTCAGCAGGGCCGAGTTCAAAAGCGTTCGTCCAAAGCGTGCATCCTCCCAAGCGCGGGTGAAATTGTCCCATCGCAGGGTGGCAGGCATCGAGAGGGGGCTTTGGACAATCTCGGGTGCGGACTTGACCGAGTTCAGTACCAGCAGCGCGATGGGAAACAGCGCGATGAAGGCCAGCACCGCCAAGAGGGCATAGGTGATGTATAGCGTGGCGCGGCTTTCGATCAGTCTCATGCATCACCCTCTTTCGACTGCACGCGGATGTAGAAAAAGGTGGCGACAAGGCCGAACATGCTGGTCACAACCGATGCGGCTGCGGCCTGGCCCACGTTCAGGTCATAAAAGGCATTGCGGTAGGCCAGGGTTGACAGCACCTCGCTGCCAAACGCGGGGCCGCCTTGGATCAGAATGTAGACGAAGTCAAAGACCAGAAACGACCAGATTACCGTCATGATCATCATCAGGATGATCGTAGGCTTGATCCCGGGCAGCAAGACGTAGCGCATCATCTGAAAGAAGGTCGCACCCTCCAGCCGTGCCGCCTCGATCTGCACAGCGGGCACCTGGCGCAAGGCGGCAAAGAGGATCACGCACAGAAAGCCCCACCAATGCCACAGGTCCACCGTGGCCACCCCGAACAGCGCAAGCGATGGCTGCGACAGTGGATTGACCACGTCGATCCCCATCCGCTGCAACAGACCAAAGACGCCGGTGACAGGGCTGTAAATCATCCCCTGCCACACCCGCGCCGTGATGACCGTGGCGATGATGACCGGCAGGAAATACACGACCTGAAAGAACGTTCGCCCGCGCCGCACAACCAGCAGCATGGTTGCGGCCAGAAGCCCCATCGCGATGGGGACGATCAGAAAGATCGCGGTCCAGATGATGTTGTTGGTCAGCGCCCGCCAGAACACGCGGTCGGCCCATAGCGCCTCGAAGTTGCCCAATGCGATGAACTGTAGGGTGGAAATCCCGTCCCAGTGAAAGAAGGCCAGCGCAATCGTCAAGCAGGCCGGGATCAGGATAACCACCACGTTGATGGCCAACGTCGGCACCAAGTATGGCCTGTGCATGGGCCAACCTCCTGATCGGGTCATGGAAAGGGGAAACGGGCGGCGGCCCCGCCGCCGCCCTGGATCAGCGTCAGCGTTTCGGAATTGCCGGAACCTTGCCTTCGGCCTTTTCCTGCTGGAACGAGGCATCCAGCTTGGTCAGGAAATCCAGCGTGGTCGTCTTGCCCAACCATACCTCTTCCATGCCGCTGACCAGATAGGTGTCGGTCGCGGGCGGCAGGAAAGTCCAGGTGGTATAGCCATACTGGTTTGCGTTTACCGACGTTGCGAGGTCGGCCATCACTTCACCGTAAAGCGGCATCACGCCGTCACCCAGTTTGACACCCGAAAGGTCGCGCAGCGGCGCGTTCCATTCGCCCTGCCAGACCGTGTTCATCGTGCCATAGAACGCATTGCTGAAGACGTAATCGATGACCTTTGCAGCGCCATCGGGGTTCTTGGACGGGGCCGCGATGGAAAACGTCGACCCGATCCCGAGCGCATAGATCGGGTAAGGCACGCCTTCGGCACTTGGAAAGCCGACAAAGCCCGGTTCGGCGTTGTTGGCCGGAAAGTAGGTCTGTGCGTTGGCAAAGTTCCAGGTGCCGGTCGGCGCCATTCCGGCCTTGCCGGTGGCGATCTGCGCAAAGGCCTGCTCGCCGGTCAGCGAGAAGTAGTCGGGCCCGAAGTAACCCGCCTGCCACCATTTGTTCAGCGTGTCGATGGCGGTGACGAACGGCTCGGACGTCCACGGAATCGCGCCGTTCAGTGCCTTGGCCATGTTGTCCGGCCCGGCGATGGAGTTCAGCACGATGGACACGTAATGCTCATTCGTGGGGCGCCAGTCGGCGTTGCCCGCAGCAAAGGGCACCATGCCTTTGGCCAGCATCTTGTCGGCAAGCGCCTCAAGTTCCGGGATTGTGGTTGGCGCTGTCCAGCCCTTTTCGGCAAACAGCGTCTTGCTGTAGAACAGACCAAGCGTCTCGTAGGTCTTGGGCAGGGCATGAAGCTTGCCGTCATATTTCCCAAGGTCGAGGAACACCGGCAGGATGCGGTCGTTCCACCCCAACGATGCCGCATAGTCGTCGAGCGGCAGCAGCTGCCCCGCCTGCGCCATCGATGCCACGTAGCTGGGGCCGGGGGTATAGACGACATCGGGACCGGAGCTTGACAGCATCGCCACCCGCAATTGCTTGTCCAGTTCGCTGCCGCGAAAGTCGATGGTCACTTGCTGGTCCGGGTTGGCGTCGTTGAAGGCCGCTTCAACCAGAGATTTCAGGAAATCCTGATTGGCGGGCGAGGCGTTCTCATACCACGAGCTGATCGGTGCCTTGTCTTGCGCAAAAAAGCGTCGTTGCGCAGGTCGCGAGGGCGGTCAGCGCCGTGCCCCCAAAGAGTATCTGCCGTCTGTTGATGATCAATCTCCTCCTCAGATTGGGTTCAGTCGCCTGGGGTCAGGTCGACTGCCGTGTGATCAGCTGAAACGGCATTTCCACGGCTGTTCCTGTTCCGGGAGTCTTGCCATGAAGCCGGTCCATCAGGATTTCCGCCGCCCGAATGCCGATCTCGTTCTGAAACTGCGCAACCGTGGTCAAGCCGGGGCTGACAAGGCGGGCGGCCGCAATATCATCAAACCCCGCCACCGCGACGTCGCCCGGTACCGATAGGCCAGCCTCGCGCAGTGCCTGCATTGCGCCGATAGCCATCAGGTCATTCGCGGCAAAGATCGCTGTTGGCCGTGTCTTGCGGGCCAGGATCACCTTCGCCGCGCGAAACCCGCCCTCTTCGTTGAAGGTGTCATCAAGCACGACGTCCGGCTCCACACCTGCCTCGGCCAGAGCGGTCATGTAGCCGTCAACCCGCACCGTCTGTGGCCCACCCCGCCCGGCGATCATGCTGATCTGAAGGTGGCCTCGGTCGATCAGGTGGCGGACCATGGCGTAAGACGCAGCCAACCCATCGACATAGATGTTGTCCAACGGGATATCGCCGCAGGCCTTGCGCGTGGCTTCAATCCGCACCACGGGAATGCCAGCTTTCAGAACATCAACAAAATCCTGCGCCCGCAGCGTCCAGAACACGCCAATCACGCCATCAACTCGGCCTTGGCGTGACCAGTCCAGAAAGTGGCGTTCGCGTTCCGCCAACCCGTCGGTATTGACCGCGATGACATCGTAGTTCTGACCTTCGGCGACAGACTGGATGCCCCGGATCAGGGCCGGATAGTATGGGTTCGTAATGTCGGGGACGATGCAAGCGATTGTCATCGTTCGGTTTGTCTTCAGCGCCTGAGCAAAGCGGTTGGGGATGTAGCCCAGTTCGCGGGCGGCGGAGGCGATACGCTCTAGCGTCTCGCCCGGAAGCTGATCAGGGCTTCCACCAAGGGCAATGGAAACCGCCGCCTGCGAGACCCCGGCGCGCAGGGCGACATCTTTTTGAGTGGCTCTCTTGACGCGCACGACTCACCTTTATACGAATTAGTGATACCTATAAGTAAGGAGCTATCAGTCTGCCAATCGCCAGATGTCTGTCGGTTCTGTCGCACGCATCAGAGACGGCTGGATAAAGCGCTACGGTTTCCCTCCGTCAGGCGGCCAGCGCCGCAGATTGGGAAAACGGACAGGGTCCGGGTGTCAGCTTGCCCTTTCGGATCATGTTCGCCACCTCGATTCCTTCAAGCGTTGCCGAAGCTGATTTGAAGGACTTGAACCCAAGCATGGGTCCGGGTTGCGATGGCCGGATTCAGACTGTCCTTCGCGCGCAGATATTATGTGAGCCGAGTGTCGGTGGCGGTGCCAAGGTAGAGACTTGCGCAACTGTCGGTCCAATAGCCGCTCGCGACGATATGGCGGCAAGCCTGCCGTCGTCGTGTCCGACACTCGGGACCGGGAGTTCAAGGTCGGTGCGCCTGACAAGGTCCGGCTCACCGGCATCACGTATGACAAGACCCACAACTGTGAGCTGTATCTGACTGTCGTGATCGACCATCCGCCGGAGAACATTCCCTCGCCGTTCTGTCGCGGTTTCATCCGAACCATGTCACCGCCAAACTGCCAGGAAATCTACTTCCAGCATTGCGCCGGGTCGATCGGGTTGGCTGGGAGGCGGCCAGTGCCGAGGTTACTGATGGAATCTGATGTGTATCGCGCTGGCCCACCTGACCCGTGCCGTTAATGTGGCGGGCAAGGTCGCAGTCCCCTGGGGGCAGGTGAGGAGTATCATTGGCGATGCCGCAGCTTTTCGGCACATCGGTGGATCGGGCGTCGCTGGCGGCTCGTGCCGGCAGCCTGACCCAGTTCGGCGGCGTCCGGCTGGTCACCCTTGCCGACGGGGTAGAGCGGGGCATCCGCCTGTTGGAGTTCCGCACCGGGTCTGGCCTTTGCTTTTCGGTCATGGTCGACCGCGCAATGGACATCGCCGAGGTCTCGCACGCCGGGCGTGCCATCGGCTGGCATTCCCCCACCGGCTTTCGCCATCCCGGCCTGCATGAACCCGAAGGTGAGGGGGGGCTCGGCTGGGTGCGGTCCTTCTCCGGCTTTCTTGCGACGGGGGGGCTGGACCATATCCTTGGGGCGGAAGAGGTTGACGCCTCCGATTACGACTATCCCCGCCGCGCCACTGTGCGCCACGGGCTGCATGGCCGGATCAGCGCCATCCCCGCGCGCCTGACCGGCTATGGTGAGCGGTGGGAGGGCGACCGTTGCATCCTCTGGGCCGAGGGCGTGGTGACCCAAGCCGCCGTCTTCGGCGAGGTGCTGGAACTGCACCGCCGCATCGAGGCTGACCTTGGCGGCAACGACATTCGCCTGACCGACCGGGTGGTCAACGCAGGCTTTTGCCGCACACCGCACATGATGCTGTATCACATCAACATCGGCTATCCGGTGGTGGACGAGGGCGCGCGCTATCTGGCCCCGATCCGGCAGGTTGTCTGGGCCTCGCATGCCGCTGACCTTGCCGCACAGGGCACCGGCTACTTGCGCTGTCCGCCGCCGATACCGGGCTTTCAAGAGCAGGTCTGGGAACACCAGATGGCCGCCGACGCGGATGGCGTGGTTCCGGTCGCGCTGGTCAACGACCGGATCGGGCTGGGCATATTGGTCGAGACGCGGCAGGACCAGCTGCCCTGCGCCCTGCAATGGCAGAACTTCCGCGCCGGGCATTACGTGATGGGGATAGAACCCGTCACCCACCACGTCCTTGGCAACCGTTTTGCGCGCGAGCGGGGCGAGATGATCTGGCTGAACCACGACGACGCTCGTCGCTATGATTGCCGCTTTACCGTCCTTGACGGGGCAGCGGACATCGCCGCGTGTGAAGCACGGATTGCAGGCATCGCCCGGCAACCCGACAGCGACTATCCTGAACCGACTGGGCAATTCGCCCGTCTTGACCAAACCCGCCTTGACCTAAAAGGAAAGGCCCCTCAATGACGGCCACAGATATCAGCTTTGTCAAACGCGACTATTCGCTTTCAGGACCCGAGAACGCCCGGGCGGCGGCGGCAGGCCTTGCCTCGGCCGAATGGTATCACTCGGACGTGCCGCGCAAGGTGATGAAAGACCTGATGCAGCGCACAGATGGCCCGGCGATCCGCGATACCGTGATCTGGCTGGGGCTGCTGGTGGTCACCGGGGCAGGGGGCGTGCTGACCTGGGGGACATGGGGGGCGGTGCCGTTCTTTGCGGTCTACGGCGTTCTTTACGGCTCGGTCTGCGACAGCCGTTGGCATGAATGCGGTCACGGCACCGCCTTTCGGACCTCTTGGATGAACGATGCCGTCTACCTGATCGCCAGCTTCATGGTGATGCGCAACCCGGTCAGCTGGCGGTGGAGCCACGCCCGCCACCACACCGATACCATCATCGTGGGCCGTGACCCCGAGATCGGCCATTTCCGCCCGCCTCAGCTTGCGCTGGCGGCGCTGCATTTCATCGGCATCCCCGACGTCTGGCTGCATTTCCGGGTGCTGTTGCGCAATGCCGCCGGGATCATCTCGGCGGATGAGGCCGACTATCTGCCGCAGGCTGAGCGCGGCAAGGCGATCTTCTGGGCGCGGGTGTTTATCGCGGTGCATCTTGGGGCGATCCTCTGGGCACTGGCCGCGTGGTCGCTGCTGCCCGTGATGCTGATCGGCGGGCCCCGCATCTATGGCACCTGGCACATGGTGATGACCGGCCTTCTGCAGCATGGTGGGCTGGCCGAGGATGTGCTGGATCACCGCCTGAACAGCCGCACCGTTTACATGAACCCCATCAGCCGTTGGATATACTGGAACATGAACTATCACGTCGAACACCATATGTTTCCCATGGTGCCCTATCACGCGCTGCCGCGTCTGCATGCGCTGATCAAGGGTGACCTGCCGATCCCAGAACCGTCGATCCCGGTCGCCTATGCCCGCATGATCCGCGCGCTGTGGCGGCAGCGGACCGACCCCGCCTATACGATTGAACCGGTCCTGCCGCCAACCGCCCGCCCCTTCCGCCCCGACCTGCACGAGGTTGTGCCAGCGCGGGAGGGCGCGGCATGACCGGCTGGGTGGCGGTTTGCCCCGTCGACGACATCGACCCCGAGGATGTGATCCGCTTTGACCACGGCGGGCGCACTTTCGCCGTCTACCGCTCGACTGACGGGACGCCCTTCGCGACCGATGGGCTGTGCACGCATGAACAGGTGCATCTGGCCGACGGGCTGGTGATCGACGACACCATCGAATGCCCCAAGCACAATGGCCGCTTCAACTATCGCAGCGGTGCCCCGTTGCGCGCGCCGGTCTGTGTGGCGCTGGCGACCTACCCGGCGCGCATCGCGGGCGGCATGATCGAGGTTCAGATATGACCGCCCGCCGCCTGCCCACCGTGGCCGATCTGAAGGCCGACAAGGGCCGCGGTCAGAAGACCATGCTGCGCTACTTCACGCTGGACGAGGCAGCGGCGGCCGAGGCGGCGGGGATCGACATCGCCTCGGTCCCGCCGGACCTTGTCAGCCATCCGCGCTACCGCGAACTGGCGCCTGCGGTCTTCAGCATGACCGGCAGGGCACATACCGAGGCCGGGACGCCGGACGACTACCTCCGCTTTGCCGGGCAGATGCTGCAGGCCGGGGCGGATGCGCTGTATTGCTCGGGCAGTCTGCAGACGGTGGAATATCTGACGCGGGAATATGTGCCCATCGTCGGGCATGTCGGCCTTGTGCCCAGCCGCGCGACCTTTACCGGCGGTTTCCGGGCGGTGGGCAAGACCTCCGATGCGGCGATTGCCCTCTACCACGAATGCCGCCGGTATCATGAGGCCGGGGCCTTCGCGGTCGAGATCGAGGTCGTGCCGGTCGAGGTGGCGACAGCGATCAGCCAGCGGCTGCAGATCCTCTTGTGGTCGATGGGCGCAGGGCCGGGGTGCGATGCGCAATACCTGTTCGCCGAGGATATCCTTGGCGAAAACCGCAACCACCTGCCGCGCCACGCCAAGGTCTACCGCAACTTCGCCGCCGAACATGACCGCCTGCAAGCCGAACGCATCGCCGCCTTCACCGAGTTCCGCGCCGACGTAGCAACCGGGGCCTATCCAGAGCCGCGCCACGTTGTCACCATGGACCCAAGGGAGCAGGAGGCGTTCCTGAAAGGGATCGGCGGATGAAGCTGGGGCTGGAGGCCAAGGCAGTGATCGTGACCGGGGCCGCAAGCGGCATCGGTGCGGCCATCGCGCGGCTGCTGGCGGCAGAGGGGGTTGGGTCGCTACTGCTGACCGACCGCGACGGGCCGGGCCTGCAGCGCATCGCGGCGGACCTGTCGGCCATTGCGGTCGAGGCTGACCTGACCGATCCCGCCGCGCCTGCGGTGATTGCCGGGGCCGCGAAGGAGCATTTCGGGCGGATTGACGGGTTGGTGAATGCGGCGGGTGTGACGACTCGCGGGTCTTTCGTGACCGGCACACCAGAGGTCTGGGACCAGCTTTTCACCATCAACGCCCGCGCCGGGTTCTTCCTGATGCAGGCGGCGATTGCCGACATGCAGGCGCGCACGGCGGCGGGCGTGATCGTCAACATCCTGTCGATGAACGCCCATTGCGGCATCCCGGAACTGGCGATCTACGCCGGAACCAAGGGCGCGATGCAGACGCTGACCAAGAACGCCGCGCGCGCCCACATGGCCGACCGGATAAGGGTGAACGGCATCAACCTCGGCTGGGTCGCGACCGAGGCCGAGGTGGCGATGCAGACCGCGCGGAACGGTCCGGGCTGGCTGGAGGCGCAGGCGGCCGCCTTGCCGCTGGGCCGTCTGGTCACGGCAGAGGAATGCGCCCGGCTGGCGGTGTTCCTGCTGTGCGATGCCTCGATCCCGATGTCGGGCGCGCTGATCGACCTTGAACAGAAAGTGGCGGGGGCGATCTGATGGCCGACGCCAACCAACCCGAAGCCCCGCGCGACTTCGAAGCCTTGCGTCAGGCGCTGGTGGCCCGGTCGGGTAAGCTGTCAAAGCGGCTGGCGCAGGTAGCGCAGTTCTTCCTCAACCACCCGGAAGAGGTCGCGGTCTCTACCCTCGTGCGGCTGGCCGATCTTGCCGATGTCCCCCCCGCCACGATCAGCCGCTTTGCCAAAGAGCTGGGCTTTCAGGGCTTTGCCGACCTGCAACTGGTGTTCCGCGAACGCCTGCTTGGCCCCCGGTTGCCCTATGCCGACCGGCTGGCCGGGATCGGCGATCTGGACCAGCCCGGCCATGTCTTCGCCAGCTTTGTCGAAGCCGCCGTCCAATCCCTTTTGCGGATCGAAGAGGCGCTGGACCGCACCCAGCTTGATGCCTTTGTCGAAGTGCTGGCCGCCAGCGAGGTCGTCCATATCGCCGCCGCGCGCGGGGCGTTCGGGCTGGGGGCCTATACGGTCTACGGCCTTGGCAGCATCGGGCGGCGGGCGCAGCTGATCGACAATCTGGGCGCCATGCGGGGCATGCAGGTCGCGGCGATGGGACCGGGGGACACGCTTCTGGCGATGACCTTTGACGACTACACCCCCGAAACGGTGGAGGTCGCGAAACTTGCGGTGGCGCGCGGGCACCGGGTTCTGGCGATCACCGACAACGCCCTTAGCCCGGTCGCCGGGCTGGCCACCCATGTCCTTTATGTCAACGAGGCGCGGCTGGGCCATTTCCGCAGCCAGGTGCCTGCGATGGTGGTCGCGCAGGCGATGATCGTGGGGCTGGGACACCGCCTTGGATCGGTTGAGAATTCTCAATCGCAAAAAAATGGAAATTCCGTTGCAACGACTCGCGCCTTGACCAAGGATGGCCGGGGGAGGACGTCATGATGCACAGCCGGTTCGATTTTTCTGGGGCAGAGGTTGTGGTTGTCGGGGCCAGCCGTGCCGGGATCGGGGCGGCGATTGCGCGCGCCTTTCAGGACGCAGGTGCGCAGGTCGCGATCACCGGGGCCGAGGCGGAGCCTGTGCCCGAGGATGCGGGGCGCTTTGCCTATACCCAGCTTGACGTGACCGATGGAGCGGCGGTGCGCAGGTTTGCCGCCGACCGCGACCGGCTGGATGTGCTGGTGAATTGCGCTGCGATCACTGCGCGGGGTGAGGAAATGGCCCCCGACTTCTTTGCCCATGTGGTGAACGTGAACCTGCACGGCACCTTCCGGATGGCCGAGGCGTTTCATCCCCAGCTCAAATCGGCAGGGGGCGCGCTGATCAATATCGCCAGCATGTATGCAAGTTTCGGCAGCCCCCGGAACCCGGCCTACGGGGCCAGCAAGGCCGCCGTGGTGCAGCTGACGAAATCGCTGGCGATTGCCTGGGCCGCGGATGGTATCCGGGTGAACGCCGTCGCCCCCGGCTTTGTCGTCACGCAGCAATCGGCCCGGTCGCGCACCGACCCCGCGCATGTGGCGGCAGTAAACCTTCGCACCCCGATGGGCCGCTGGGGCCAGCCGGAGGATATCGCCGGGCCGGTCCTGTTCCTTGCCTCACAGGCGGCGGGGTTCATGACCGGAACCTGCCTCGCGATTGACGGGGGGTATTCCGTTGCCTGACCCGTTCCAGATTGGCGCCGCCGTGATCGGTACCGGCTTTATCGGCACCGTGCACCTTGGCGCCCTGCGTCGGCTGGGGGTGCCCATCGCTGGCGTCCTTGGCTCCAGCCCTTCGCGGGGGGCCGAACGGGCGAAGGCGCTTGGGGTGCCGCGCGCCTATGCCTCGCTGGAGGAATTGCTGGCCGACCCCGCAGTGCAGGTCGTCCATGTCACCTCGCCCAACGTCGCGCATTATGATCAGGTCAAGCACATTCTGGCGGCTGGCAAGCATGTCATCTGCGAAAAGCCCCTCGCCATGACCTCGGCCCAGTCGGCAGAGATGGTCGCGCTGGCGCGGGCGAGCGGCAGGGTCGCCGCTGTCTGCTACAACACCCGCTTTTACCCCCTGAACCAGCAGGCGCGGGGCATGGTGGCAGCGGGAGAGCTGGGCCAGATCCGCCTTGTCAGCGGCCAGTACCATCAGGACTGGCTGGCGCATGACACCGACTGGAACTGGCGGCTGGAGGCGGATGAGGGCGGCGCCCTGCGGTCGGTCGGTGACATCGGCACCCATTGGGTCGATCTGGTGGGGTTCATCACAGGGCTGCGCGTCGCGTCGGTCATGGCGGACCTTGTCACCGTGCACCCTGAGCGTCGGCGTCCGACCGGCCCGGTAGAGACCTTCGCTGCCGCCACAGGTGCTACAGAAACGCGGGCTGTAACCACCGATGATGCCGCGACGATCCTTCTGCGCTTTGTCGGCGGCGCGCGCGGCGTCATGTCCACCAGCCAGATCAGCCAGGGCCGCAAGAACGCGATGGAGTGGGAGATTGCGGGATCAAAAGCCTCGGCGGCATGGGCGTCCGAGGTGCCGGATCACCTGTGGGTCGGCCACCGCGACGCGCCGAACCAGATCCTGCAGCGTGATCCCGGGCTGATGAACGCTACCGGGGCCGCTGCAGCGGCGCTGCCGGGGGGGCATGTCGAAGGCTTTGCCGATACGTTCCATGCGCTTTTCCGGCAGGTCTATGCCGATGTGGCACAGGGCGGGCGGGGGCCGGGCTCCACCTGGGCGACGTTCGAGGATGGCCACCACGAGATGCTCTTCTGCGACGCCGTGCTTGCCAGTGCAGCAAAGGGCGCATGGGTTGATGTGGCCGGAGGGGAGGGTTGACATGCAACTGGGTATTCTGACCGCACCGTTCGCTGACACCACGCTGGAGGGGGTCGCCGACTACGCCGCCGGGGCCGGTTTTCGGGCACTGGAAATCGCCTGCTGGCCCACAGCAGGCGCCGAAAAGCGCCGCTATGCCGGAACCGCCCATCTCCCGGTCGAGGTGATGACCCCGGCCCATGGGTCAGAGATCACCGGAATGCTGGCGGCCAAGGGCCTCAGCATCTCGGCCCTCGGCTACTACCCGAACCCGCTCCACGCCGACGCCGCGCACCGCGAGGCGGTGATCGGGCATCTGACCAAGGTCATCACCGCCGCCAGGATGATGGGGGTCAAGGTGGTGAACACCTTCGTCGGCGGGGATCGGACGCTGACGGTCGACCAGAACTGGACCCGCGCCGAAACGATCTTTGCCCCCGTCGTCGCCCATGCCAAGGCCAGCGGCGTGACGCTGGCCTTCGAGAACTGCCCGATGATCTTTTCCCACGACGAATGGCCGGGCGGGCACAACATCGCTTACTCGCCGATAGTCTGGCGGCGGATCTTCGACACCTGGGGCGATGCGGTGGGGATGAACTACGACCCCAGCCACCTGGTGTGGCAGATGATCGACGCCGGGCGTTTCGTGCGCGAATTCGGGCCGCGCATGGTGCATGTGCATGCCAAGGACCTGATGATCGACCGCGACGGGCTTTATGACCACGGCATCCTGTCCGCCGGGATGGGCTGGCAGGTTCCAAGGATGCCGGGGTTGGGAGAGGTGGACTGGCCCGGTTTTTTCGCCAGCCTTTACCGCGCGGGCTATGACGGGCCGGTGATCATCGAACACGAGGACCGGAATTTCGAAGGCAGCGACGACCAGATCAAACGCGGCTTTGCGCTGGCGCGTGACGTGCTGGCGCCGTTCGTGAAATGACGCGCGTGTTCCCCCTTGTCATCCTAGACCGGCGCTGTGCTGCCCCGGATCACAAGGTCATAGGGCAAGCGGACAGAGGCCGGGGCCTCACCCGCGATGATCTGCAGCAGCAGGCGCATCGCGGTAGCCCCCATCTCGGCCCTTGGCTGGCGGATCGTGGTCAGTGCGGGGATGCAGGATTGCGCGAAGTGGATGTCGTCGAACCCGATGATGGAGACATCGCGCGGCACCCGCACGCCTGCGGCATAGGCGGTGGACAGAAACCCCATCGCCATCTCGTCATTGGCAAAGAACAGCGCGCTGGGCCGGTCGCTCAACGCCCGGAACCGGTCAAACGCCGCACGCCCGGCGGCAAGGCCAAAGTCGCCGGGAAACTCCAGTTCCCGCTCGGGCGTCAGCCCCGCCTCGGCGACAGCGCGGCGATAGCCTGCCACCCGCTGCGCGGTCAGGATGTTGCTTTCGGGGCCAGCGACATGGGCGATCCGGCGGTGGCCTTGGGCGATCAGGTGGCTGACAGCGACATGGGCGGCCCCCTCGTTGTCGATGGATACGGTGACCGGGCCGCTGTCGGGGCCGACCTCGGAAATCGTCACGATGGGCGGGATACCAAGGGCGTTCAGCGTCGGGATGTCGAACCAAGCCGCTTGCGGATCGGCCAGCAGCAGCGCCCCGTCCGCCCGACCGTTCAGAAGATAGCGCACATAGGCATCCTCACGAGGTTTCATCCGCCCGGTATCACCGATCAGCATGGTCAGACCGGCAGCAGAAGCCTCGGCCTCGATCCCGCCAAGGATTTCGGAAAAGAAGGTGTTGCCAATGTCCGGCACCACGACCAGCACCGCGTTCGACCGCCGCTGCCGCAAGGACTGCGCCGCCGCGTTCAGCGTGTAGCCGGTCTGCCGCACCGCACCAAGCACCCGGTCGCGGGTCTTGGCCGCCACGATGTCGGGCGTGTGCAGACAGCGGCTGACCGTGGCGATGGACACGCCTGCCAGCCGGGCAACCTCGTCTATCGTCGGGCGGGTCATTGGTGTCATCTTTCGGGCAGTTCCAACGCAACTGTTTCGTGGCTTGGTGCGAATGTAAAGCTTTACATGATTTATGAAAAGGATTACATCAAAGAAAAAGCGCAGGTGCGCCGCGATGCGCCCTGCGTGGAAGAACGCCCGTGGCCGACAGACAGACGGGCGCAGTACGACAGAAAGACAACCAAAGATCTGGGAGGATCACCATGAAAAGACTGATGCTTGGAACCGCCATGGCGCTGGGCCTTGCCGGCATGGCTTCGGCCGAAGGCTACAAGATCGGCATCTCGAACACCGTGCAGGGCAATGGCTGGCGCGAAGAGATGGTCTGCGCCATGAAGGCCGAAGCGCTTGCTTCGGGCAAGGTGGACAGCCTGAACATCGCCCACCGCAACACCGACGCGGCGGGCCAGCTTGAGGATATCCGCAACCTGATCCAGGCCGGTGTCAACGCCATCGTGGTCAACCCGTCGAACGCCGAAGGGATCAACGCCGCGATCAAGGAAGCGACCGACGCCGGTATCGTCGTCGTCGCCGTTGACCAGGCGGTGACCGAGCCTTCGGCCTACATCCTGTCGAACAACCAGACCGAATACGCTTATCTGGGTGCGAAGTGGCTGTTTGAACAGATGGGCGGCAAAGGTGCGGTCGTCTACATGCGCGGTGCTGCCGGTGCGGGTGCCGACAATGACCGCGACGTCGGCTTCAAGAAGGCGATGGCAGAGTTTCCGGACATCACCGTCGCCCAAGAGGTGTTCACCGGCTGGCAGCAGGATCAGGGCAAGCAGCAGATCAACGACATCATCGCAGCGGGCGTGCCGTTTCAGGGCGTCTGGACCTCGGGGATCGACAACGTGATCGTGGATGCCTTCACCGAAAGCGGCGCGCCTCTGGTGCCGATCGTCGGTGCCGACAATGCCGGGTTTGTGGCCCAGCTTTCCAGCGTTGAAGGGCTGCAAGGCGCTGCCGTCACCAACCCCGGCTCGGTCGGCGGCGCGGGTGTCGCGCTGGCGATCCAGATCCTTGACGGCAAGATACCCGCTGAAAAGACGGTGCTGGTGAACCCCGCCTTGTGGGAAAACGTGACGGATGAAGGCAAGGCCAAGCTCGCCGCTGCCGCGAACCCGAACCTGTCGCCGGAATGGCCGGTGTCGGTCTCGATCGAGGGCTGGACCACCTATACGATGGATCAGATCATCGCCTGCAAAGGCCCGGGCGAATAGCCCAGCCCGTCTGATCTAAACAAGGCCCCCGGCACTCCCCCGGGGGCCACCCTTCCCTTCGCGGATATCCCCTTCATGACCGAAGCCAGCACAGCCATCCTTGATGCCAAGGGCGTCGCCAAGCGCTTTGGCGCAGTTGTCGCCCTGCGCGACGCCTCGCTGCAGGTACACCGGGGGCAGATCGTCGCCCTGATGGGGGCAAATGGCGCGGGCAAATCGACCTTTGTGAAAATCCTGACCGGCGCGCTGCGGCCCGATGCCGGGCAGGTGCTGATCAAGGGCCGCGAAAGCGCTGTCCACTCCCCCGCCGGGGCGCGGCGGTCGGGGCTGGTGCCGGTCTATCAGGAACCCTCGCTGATCCCCGACCTCACGGTGGTGGACAACCTGCGCCTTGGCGACACGCCGGTCGACAGGTTCCGCCATTGGGTAAGCGCGCTTGGCATCCCCGACCTGCGGCTGGATGCGATGATCGGGCGCTTGCCGCTGGCCACCCTGCGCATCCTCGACCTTGCGCGCGCCTTGGCGGTAGAGCCGGACGTGCTGATGCTGGACGAAATGACCGCCGCCCTGCCGACCGATCTGGTGGACCGGGTGCTGAAGGTCGTGCGCAGTGAGGCGGATGCCGGGCGCGCCGTGATCTACATCTCGCACCGCTTTACCGAAATCGCCGCGATCTGCGACCGGGCCACCGTCTTGCGCGATGGCCAGACGGTTGGCGATCTGGCCATCGAGCCGGGGATCGAAGACCAGGTGGTCGAACTGATGTTGGGCGCAAAGGTCACCGCCGTTGCCAAGGCGCGCCACGCGGCGGCCGGGGCCGCAGGCATCCCAAGGCTGCGGGTGCGCGGGCTAAGGACCGGAACCCGTCTGGCCGACGTGTCGCTGGACCTGCACAAGGGTGAGGTTCTGGGTGTCGTCGCATTGGAAGGCCAAGGGCAGGATGAGCTTTTCGATGTCCTTGCCGGCAACCGCCGCGCGACCGGCGGCACGGTCGAGGTTGATGGCAAACCCGTCAGCTTTCACCACCCCGCCGACGCCATCGCCGCCGGCCTGACGCTGGTGCCCGGCGACCGGGCCCATGCCCTTTTGATGCAACGGTCGGTGCGTGAAAACATCGCCGTGCCTCTTCTTGCCAACGTGCGCAACTGGGGTGCCATCCCGATGCGGGATGAAGGCGCGCGCGTCACCTCGGCCATCGAGCGGTTGCAGATCGACACCCGCGCGCAAGGTGAAGTGCGCAGGCTGTCGGGCGGCAACCAGCAGAAGGTGACGATTGCCCGCTGGATCGCCAAGGGGGTCGAGACGCTGCTTCTCTTCGACCCCACGCGGGGGATCGACGTGCGTACCAAACGGCAGATCTACGCCCTTGTGCGTGAACTGGCCGATCAAGGCGCGGCGGTGCTGTTTTACACGTCAGAGCTGGCAGAGATCCCGCAGGCCTGTGACCGTGCGGTGGTGATCTTCAACGGTCGGGTCGTCGATGTGATCGACGCTGCCGACGCCGATGAACCCACACTGCTGCGCGCGGCTTACGGGTTGACCCAGAAGGCCACAGCATGAAGCGCCTGATCGAAGCGAATGCCTGGACGTTGGGGCTGGCGGTGCTGCTGGTCCTGCTATTGCTGACCACCAAGCTGATCCAGCCCGAGTTTGGCGTCAGCGGGTTGGACTCGGTGGCCCGCTCGGCGCTGCCCTTCGCTTTCGCCACGGTCGGCATGGCAGTCGTGGTCATCGCGGGGGGGATTGATCTGTCGGTCGCCGCGATGATGTCTGTCGCCAGCGTCACCGCCGCCGTTCTGATGGACGGGGCCACGGATGGGCAGGCGGCGCTGGTTGTCGTGGCGGTGCTGGCGGTAGGCGCGTTGATGGGCGCGATCAACGGCAGCCTGATCGTGCTGACCCGGGTGCCGGATATCGTGGTCACACTGGCAATGCTGTTTGTCTGGCAGGGTGTGGCACTGCTGATCCTGAACGCCCCCGGCGGGGCCGCAGCGCCCTGGCTGCGTGCGCTGGCGGTCGGTGGGGTCACGATCCCCGGCGTGCCTGCGCATCTGACCGAATGGCTGCCAAAGGCGCTGGTTTTCCTTTTGGTCTTTGTTGCGCTGATCTGGTTGCCGATCCGCCGGTCAAAGCTGGGCCTGATGTTCTACGCCGTAGGCTCCGACGCGTTGGCCGCCTTCCGCTCTGGCGTCCCGGTCGGGCGTACCCGGATCGCAGCCTATGCGGTCTGCGGTGTCTTCGCGGCCCTCGGTGGGCTGTCGGTCACCATGGCCACCGGCATCGGCGAGCCGATCCCCGGTCCCTACCTCCTCGCCTCGGTCGCCGCTGTCGTCCTTGGCGGCGTTGTCCTTGGCGGCGGCAGGGGAGGCCTTCTTGGCCCGATCCTTGCCGTCTTCGTCTTGCGCTTCGTGCGGCTTGACCTGACGCTTTTGTCCGTCGACCCCAACATCGCTGCGATCATAGAAGGCACGATCATGGTCGCCGTCGTGATGTTCGGTGCCGTCCTTGCCACCCGGGGGCGTCACGCATGACCACAGCCATAAGCCCGATGACCCGCCTTGGCCGCCTTATAGTGGACCAGCCGCTGTTTCCGCTGACCCTGATCCTTCTTGCACTGATCACGGTGCTGGCGATCCTGAACCCGGCGATCCTCAGCACCTTTTGGGTCAGCAATACCCTCAAGATCGCCATCCCGCTGGCCATGCTTGCCGCCTGCCAGACGCTGACCATGCTGACCGGCGGGATCGACCTGTCTGTCGGCACGGCGGCCACTATCGCGGCCTATGTCACCGCCACCGCCACCCCGCTGATCGGCGCGCCAGCCGCCATCGGCATCGCCATGGGTTGCGCCCTTCTGATTGGGGTGGTCAACGGCATCGGCGTGGCCTTTGCCCGCGTCCACCCGCTGATCATGACGCTGGGCACCGGGCTGATCGCCACGGGGTGCCTTCTGGTCTACCAGCGCTCCGTCATCTCGACCGGCACAATCTACCCCGAGGTGCTGGTCTGGCTTGGCACCGGCCGCACCTTCGGCCTGCCGAACGGGCTCTTCCTTTTCATCCCCTTTGCCGCCCTGATCCTGTGGGCGCAGCGCCGCACCGGGTTCGGCCGCCTCCTTTACGCCATCGGGTCCAATGAGTCCGCCGCACGGCTGTCCGGCGTGCGGGTCTGGCAGGTGCATCTCGCGCTTTACTCCCTCTCGGGGGTCATCGCGGGGCTTTCGGGGCTTTTGTATCTTGGCATGGTCAAGACGGCATCCTTGTCGCTGGCCCTGCCGCTTGATCTACCCTCGGTCGCCGCAGCGGTGATCGGCGGCACCTCGATCTTCGGCGGGCGCGGGGGCTATGGCGGCACCATCCTTGGCGCGCTGATCCTGACCGTGCTGACCACGATGCTGACGCTGATGCAGATCCCCGAAGGCGGGAGGCGCATCCTCTTTGGCCTCATCATCCTGGCGGTGACCGCCCTTTACATCCGCCTGACCGAACGCAGCTAAGGGAGACGCCCATGTCGAAAATCCGCATCGTCGGTATCAGCTTTGACCACATGCACATGGGCGACCTGTTGCGCATGGTGCATGACCACGAAGGGGCCGAACTGGTCGGCATCTACGACCCCAACCGCGCGGTGATGCAGCGGGCGGTCGACGCGTTCGCGATCCCTGAAGGGCAGGTCTTCACCGACTTCGACGCCTGCATGGCCCAAAAGCCCGACCTTGCGATCCTCTGCGCGGCCACCGCCGACCACGCACGATACACCGAACGGCTGGCGGCTTACAACGTGCATGTCTTTGTCGAGAAACCCTTCGCCGCCTCGGCCGCCGATGCCCGCGCGATGATCGCGGCGATGGCGCCTACGGGCAAGATCCTCGCGATCAACTGGCCGCTGCGCTGGGTCGCGTCGCACATCACGGCAAAGCGCTTGATCGACGAAGGCCGGATCGGCCAACTGCGAGAGCTGCATTTCTACGACGGCAACCGGGGGCCGCTCTATCACCTTGCCGACAAGGTCGAAGTGACGCCCGAGGAGGTAGAGCGGCAAAAGCCCGACTCCTGGTGGTACAAACGCGCAAGCGGCGGCGGCAGCCTTCTCGACTACCTTGGCTATGGGGCCACACTGGGCACCTGGTTCATGAACGGCGAGGCTCCGCTGGAGGTGACTTCGGTCACCGACGACACCCCCGGCATCGAGGTTGACCAGCACGCCATCACCATCTGCCGCTACGCGCGTGGCCTGTCGAAGATGGAGACGCGCTGGGGCACCTTCACCGACCCCTGGACGATCCAGCCACAGCCGAACTGCGGCTTTGTCTTCGTTGGCACCGATGGCACGATTGCCAGCTGGGATTACGCCGACCATGTCACGGTGCAGACCCGCGCCAACCCGACACCGCACCCGGTAAAGGCCGACCCCCTGTCAAAGGGGCAAAGGAACGGGATCGAGCACGTGCTGGACTGCCTGCAAACCGGTGCTGCGCTCACCGGCCCGCTGGACACTACGCTCTGCCTTGTCGCACAACGCATCGTAGATACGGCGGCCCAGTCAGCCCACGAGAAACGCACGCTGGCGCTGCTGCCATGAGCGAGCCGGACGCCGACAGCTATGCGCTGAAATCGCAGACCTTGGCCGAGATCGACGCGCCAGACCTGCCCTACCAGCCGCCGATGCCCCGCAACTACCGGCCCCGGATCGGGGTGATCGGGGCAGGGGGCATCGTCGCGGCGCACCTTGACGCCTACCGCAGCGCGGGGTGGGAGGTCGCTGCGATCTGCAACCGGACACTTCCCAAGGCGGAAGCCAAGGCCGCCGAATTCGCTCCCGCCGCATTGGTGACCGACCGTTGGCAGGACATCCTTGCCGATCCGGCGATTGATGTGGTGGACATCACCCCCCACCCCGCTGACCGGCTGCCGATCATTCAGGCGGCCTTGAACGCGGGCAAGCATGTGCTGTCGCAAAAGCCCTTCGTCCTTGATCTGGCCGAGGGCGCGCGGCTGGTGGCCTTGGCCCACGCCAACGGCGTGAAGCTGGCCGTGAACCAGAACGGCCGCTGGTCGCCCCACATGGCCTGGATGCGCGCGGCGGTGCAGGCGGGGCTGCTGGGTGAGGTGATCAGCGTCCACTCCGCCGTTCACTGGAACCACGGCTGGATTGCGGGAACCCCGTTCGAGAAGATACAGGATCTGATCCTGTATGACTTCGGCATCCACTGGTTCGATTTCGTGCAAAGCATCGTCGGTGATCGGGCAAAGTCCGTGTTTGCCAGCGCCAGCACCGCGCCCGGTCAGACCGCAAAGGCCCCGCTTGTGGCGCAGGCGCTGATCCGGATGGACCGGGGGCAGGCGTCGCTGGTGTTTGACGGCTCCACGCCCTTCGGCCCGCGCGATGCGACGGTGATCACCGGCACCAAGGGCACCCTGACCAGCGACGGACCCGACCTAGGGCAGCAGGCGGTGACGCTGACCACCGCCAAGGGCATTGCGCGGCCCCGGTTGCAGGGCACATGGTTCAACGACGGGTTCCGGGGGGCCATGGGCGCGCTTCTGGTCGCCATCG
This sequence comes from Rhodobacterales bacterium, assembly GCA_038209775.1. Taxonomy (GTDB): domain Bacteria; phylum Pseudomonadota; class Alphaproteobacteria; order Rhodobacterales; family Rhodobacteraceae; genus JBBQXK01. The sequence goes on from JBBQXK010000028.1 coordinate 30,502, forward strand.
AGGAGGGCACCGAACCGGCGAACGGGGCAGAGGAGAATCTGCACAGCCTCGCCCTCGCCTTCGCGGCGATCCGCTCTCGCCGGACGGGGCAAGAGGTGGCGGTCGGGGCTGTCACGCAGCTGGAAATCTAGGCTCGGTTGACGCCTTCCGACCAAGACGCGCGCAGAAACAGAAGGAAGATACGGGCAATACCGAAAGAAGACATCAGAGTCTGATGGATTCCGACGGGTTAACGCACCGGAATGTTCTCACGCAGAATGATGCGCGGTTCGATGTATTTCAACGTCAGGAAGGGTGCCGTCGACGCGATAGAGCCAAGCAAGCGGATCACCGACTGCTCTCCCGTCAGCCGGGCGTTCTGGTCGATCACCACATCAATCACATCCTCGGCCAGCAACTGCCGGGTCACGTTCGTCAGGTCATGGAACACCACAAAGGGGCGCTTCTGGCCCCGCTCGGCCACCGCGCGGGCGATGCCGGTGCGGCCCGCCCCGACGCAATAGACGCCGACGATCCGGTCCCGGCCCTGCAAAATCCGGGAGGCTGCGGCGTAGGAGGTCGCGTTGTCTTCGTCCGTCTCGATGGCCGGAAGGATCACAAGACCGGGAAACTGCTCACCCATCACAGCACGAAAGCCAGCCTCACGCTCTTCATGCCCATGATAGGAGCGCGAGCCAAGGAAGAGGGCGACAGAGCCGCCGCTGTCGCGTGCCATGCGGCCCATCACCAGCCCCGCTGTCCGGCCCGCAACGCGGTTATCGACGCCCACATAGGCCGAACGCGGGGTCTGCAGCACGTCCGAGGCGATGGTGATCACCCGCAGCCCCGCCTCACACAGCTGGCGGATGGCATTGCGACAGATCGGATGATCGACGGTGATCAGCCCGACGCCGCTGGTCTGCAGCGCGGTCTTCTCGATCGCCTTGACCACAGCGGCGGGGGACAGCCCGTCGATCGGATGAATGCGGCAGGACGCGACCAAGGGCAAGCTGGCGGCGAAATCGCGGATCGTCGCGGCAAGGTTGTGCATGAACTCGCTGCGGCCAAGTGGGATGAAGAATTCCAGGTGGGCGGGGCGCGAGGGTAGCGTCATCTTGTCTTCGGATGGCAGATAACCCAGCGCCTTGGCGGCGATGTTCACCCGCTGGCGGTTGGCGGCAGACACCCCGGGTCGGCCGTTCAGCACCCGGTCAACGGTGGCGGTGGACACCTCTGCCATGTCGGCGATGTCGGTGATCGTGGCCTTGCGCGTCATGCCTGGTTCGCTGTCGTTGTTGAGGCGGAACGGTAGCACAACGCCCGGTCCGCCACCGAAAAGAATCGCCGCTGATTGATGTGATCTGATGTGACTTCAGTTTGCGTCCCCCCATCCAACCTGCGTCAATCCACCGCATGAGGGCAGAAGCCCCGCCCGCAGATGGACCTGGAGGAGGACCCCTATGCTTCGCAGAACATTCCTTGGCGTGACGACGGCGCTGGTTGCCGTAGTCGCAACCGGCACGGTCGCAATGGCCGAAGGCAAGACCTATTACTGGATCTCGCACGGCTCGCCCGCCGACCCGGTCTGGACCTATTTTCTGGACGGCGCCAACCGCTGGGCAGCCGATACCGGGAACACGGTGAACACCTCGTTCCATTCCGGCGACGTGCCGTCGCATCAAGAGGCGGTACGGGCTGCAATCGCCTCTGGTGCTGCGGGGATCGTCACCTCCAGCCCTGATCCGGGGTCGCTTGTCGAGGTGGTGGCCGAGGGTGTCGCTGCCGGTATCCCGATGATCAACATGAACACCCCCGACCCGACCGCAGACTTCGACGCCTATGTCGGCGCGGACCTTGAGATCGTGGGCGCGGGCTGGGCGCAGTATCTGGTCGACAACAAGCTGGTCGAAGCCGGTGACTTTGTCTGGATGCCGGTCGAGGTGCCCGGTGCCACCTACGGCGTGCAGGAAGAGGCCGGGATATCAGGCGTCTTCACGCCGCTTGGCATCACCTGGGAGGTGACGGATGCCACGCTGGATCAGGCCGAGATCATCACCCGGATGTCGGACTACCTGACCGCGAACCGCGACAAGGTGGATGCGATCATCGGGCTTGGCGATCTGGTGACCGGGTCGGTCCAGCGCGTCTATGACCAGGTCGGTGTCAAGCCGGGCGACATTCCGGCGGTCGGTTGGGGCAACTCGCTGGATACGACCAAGGCGGTGCTGGAGGGTTATGTAAGTGCGGCCCAGTGGCAAGACCCGCAGGCCACCAGCTATATCGCCCTGTCGCTTGCCGCGATGCAGGCGGGCGGCACGCCGGCGGCTTTCGACGTGTTCACCGGCGCGCTGTATGAAAAGGACACCGCGCAGGTCTACGCGGACATCATGGGCGGCAAGTAACGCCACCCCGGCCCCGCTGCCCGAACGGCAGCGGGGCTTTTTCTTGCCCCTATCCTGCCCAGCCACGAAGGATTTCCTGTGGAAACCCAGAACCTTGCCAAACGGGTCCTTGCCCGGCCCGAGGCGGGCCCGGCCATTCTGCTGGCCTTGTTGATCGTCACGTTTACCTCGATCAACCCGGCGTTCCTGTCGGTCCTGAACATCTCGAACACCCTTGCCTTCACGGTCGAGCTTGGTCTGATCGCCCTCGCCATGACCCTTTTGATGACGGCGGGAGAGTTCGATCTGTCGGTCGGCGCGGTCTTTGGCCTGACCCCGGTGCTGATGTGGAGCCTGTTCAACAGCGGCGTCACCTCGCTGGCGGGCGGGTTCATGATCGCGCTGGCGGTGGCAGTGTTGATCGGGCTGATCAACGGCTGGTTCGTGACCGCGCTGAAGATCCCGTCCTTTCTTGTCACACTTGGCATGTTGCTGGTCGCACGCGGCACGGCGCTTTACATCACCGACGGCTTCCCTCAGCGGACCTGGAGCGCGGAGGGCGAATGGCTGGCCTCGGCGCTGGTGGGGGATGTGCGGTTCGGGCCGCTGCGGCTTTACATGTCACTTTTCTGGTTTGTCGCAGTGGCGCTGGTTCTGCACTATGTCCTGACCGGCACCCGCACGGGTAACTGGATTCAGGCTGTCGGTGGCAACGCCAATGCCGCTGCCGCCCGTGGCGTCAAGGTGGCGCGGGTCAAGATCGGCCTGTTCGTGCTGTCTGCCGTGCTGTCGGGTTTTGCCGGTGTGATCAGTTCGATCCGCACCTCGGCGGCCAACCCGAACTCCGGCACCGGATATGAGTTGGAGGTGATCGCCATGGTCGTCATCGGCGGCACGTCCCTGCTGGGCGGGCGCGGCACGATCATCGGCACGATCCTTGGCATCTTCATCCTTCGGTTGATGCGCAATGGCATCGTGATGATCGGGGTGCCGGGGCTGGCTTACAACATCTTCATCGGGGCGATCATCCTGGGGATGATGGCGCTGCACTCCTGGCTTGACCGCCGCCACCAGTCGGGAGGCTGAGCCATGGCCGAAGAACTGATCCGCATGCAGAACATCACCAAGTATTACGGCCGGGTGCGGGCGTTGGACGGCGTGAACCTGACCGTGAACCGGGGCGAGGTCGTGGGCCTTCTGGGGGACAACGGAGCGGGGAAATCCACGCTGATCAAGGTGCTGTCGGGGGCGGTCCCGACCACCAGCGGCGAGATCCACATCAAGGGTCGCAAGATCGAGATGACCAGCACCACCGACGCCATCGCCAACGGGATCGAGACGATCTACCAGGACTCGGCGCTGGTCACGCAACTGTCGATCGCGCGGAACCTGTTTCTGGGGCGTGAACCCACACGCGGACCCTTCGGGCGACTGGACCTGCCGATGATGGAGCGTGTGGCGTCCGAGTTGTTGAAGCAGGTCGGCATCTCGAAGAACATCCCGCCCTCGACGCCGATTTCAGCGCTGTCCGGGGGGGAACGGCAGGCTGTGGCCATCGCCCGCGCGATGCACTTCGAAAGCGACCTGATCATTCTGGATGAGCCGACCAACAACCTTGGCGTGGCTGAAACGCAAGGGGTGCTGCAATTCGTGCGGCAGGCGCGGGATACCGGGCATTCCTGCATCTTCATCGCCCACAACATCCACCACGTCTTTCAGGTCGTCGACCGGATCGCTGTCATGCGGCTTGGTACGGTCGTTGTTGATGATATTGACCCCAAGACAACGACCGTGGCGGAGGTTGAGCGGATCATCACCGGCGGCGTCCATTGACGCCACAGGTTGGCAGTTTTCGTAGGCAGCGGGGGAGTGGACAAAACACGGGGGTCGTCGTCGGTGGACTGGCCCGTGCTACGGTAAGCTTTCTGCGAAGGGTACTGCTATGGACGTTCGGATTTCGATCGAAACGACCTTTGACAACGGGGAGAAGCGCACTCATCAGATTGATGGTACATCTCGGCCGTACCGGGTCACCTGCCCAGAGGGGTTCGGGCTGCGCCTCGAAGATGGGAAGCGGATCGTCGAACAGATCCAAAAGGCGAACCTTGAAGACCAAGTCGAGGAGATCACCCGAGAGAGTCGCGTATGCCCGGATTGCGCCTCGGTTCGCACCATCCATGACTATCTCACGCGCGTTTTCGACACGCTCTTTGGGCGGGTTCGGGTCAAAGCCGCGCGCGCCGCTGCCGCTGTTCCTGTGATGCGAGGTCAGCGGCGATGCCCGGCGGGCCTCTTTCGCCGTTGGCATTTTTCTTTCCGGACCGCGACATTCCAGAACTGCAGCGGCTCCATGCGGAGCTCGGGTCTCGGCATTCCTTTCGCGAGGCCGCGCGGCTGATGAAGAGCTTCTTGCCCTGCCACCCGTCCCATCACACGACGGTTCGTGACCGGTTGGGTAAAGTTGCCACGGGGCTCGAATGTAGTCGCAGGGCTTCAAGCAGTCCCGCTGATGTGACGCCCAAAGGTGGTTTGACGGTTTTCCTAGACGGTGCACATATCCGCTGTCGCCCGGAATATCAGAAGCGACATCTGGATCTTGTGGTCGGTAAGATTGAAAGCCGAAATACGTGCCGGTGATTTGGTTTGGTCGTCAATGCGACTGCATCGCCACGCAACCGTATGCGCGAGGAGCTGTCGGCCTTTGGATGGAAGCCGGGCCGTCTGTTGACGGTCATTTCGGACGGCGAGCCAGCTCTCCCGAACCTCATCCGAAATACCATGGGCGGTGACGGCCCGGTTCAGCATATCCTCGACTGGTGGCACATCTCCATGCGTTTGCAACATGTCGAGGCAGCTGTTCAGGGCTTGTCCAGACACAAGGTTTTGTCGGCCATCCAGTGCTGTTCCAACGCCCCGCGAAAAGCTTACGCTGGTGGTTGTGGCACGGCAGAGCACGGGTCGCGGAAACCTACCTGAAGGGGCTCATGCACGATTGTGGCGGCTTTGCGGAAGAACCTCAGGCTGTCCGCGCGGCTGCCGCGCGCGTGCAGGCACGCTGCGAGACCCTGTACACCTATCTTGCGAACGACATGGAATCTCGTCTGAACTATGGCCGCCGCTATCGGGGTGGACTACCGATCTTGTCATCCCGCGCAGAAGGTTCGGTCGATGACATTGCCAATGCCCGCATGAGAAAGCGCAGAAGGATGAGGCGGTCGCCGAAAGGGGCTCACCGCGTTGCCGTCACACGGGCCGCCGTCCTCGACGGTCGCCTGACGGCCGCGAACAGCAGACGCGCCGCGTGACCCCCATGTTTTGTCCACTCCCCTATGCAGAACGGTTGCAGTACTTCCTTACAAAACTTGATGGCGAGAACCCACGGCATAATGCAATTTGCCGTAGGTCACTGATGCCATCAATTAGGATAGTTCTAGCCACCGGGTCTCAGCCCATTGTCATACCAGCAGATAGGCTTGGCGTTTGACATCGAACCCGCTCACACGCTTGCCAGATGCAAATGCGTCCTGCAGCGCTAAACGCACACGAAGCCTTTCCTCAGCGGCCATTGGCGGGTTCTGCGTCAGCAGAGCCCCAAAATCCTGAGGAATCCTGACGGAAAGCGTGTTTGCAGATAGACTGTCGCCAAGGCCGACCCTGCCAAGGGAACATGCTACAACATGCGGATCCTGCAGATGCCAATCCACCAGCAGACGGTCCGATGGGGTGCCCTTGTTGATGCCTGCCATCACGCCGTAATAATCAGGATAGTAGGTGCTGGCCTGCCCGCCAAGGCGGTGGATGTTCAGCGCTGCATTGGCCGCGCGCAACGGATCATAGGTCCAGCGAACATGAGTGATGCCGCGCGACAGGCACCAGTCGCGCTGATACCACTTCAACGCCAAACCCAGCCCCAACCCGCGCGCCGCGGCCAGAACAGCAAGGCGGTGCGAGTGCTGCACATCGAGGGTGCGCGTGGGGAAGGCGAATACATAGCCGAGAAGCGCGTCGCCGCGAAACGCCCCGGCTGCAAGACCGCCTTCGGCCTGGATCACCATCATCAGATCGGCGGGATCAGTGGCGTCATCCTCGCCCCAGACAGCGCGTTGCAACGCCTCGGCCTGAAAGAAATCCGGCATGCCGTTCAGGTCCCGGATGGTGACATCCTTCATCCCGCAAAAGTCTTGATATCGGTCGAAACGCTGGCCAGAAAGTCGTGGTCCAGATGCACGCCAATGCCCGCTCCCTGCGGGACCGGCATGCGGCCGCCAGCGGCCTCCAGTTTCTCGACGATGATATCGCGGGCGAAATAGCGGCTGGCCGAGGAAATGTCACCCGGCTTGGTGAAATTCGGCAAGGTTGACAGGTGGATGTTGTGGGCTCGGCCAATCCCCGATTCCAGCATCCCGCCACACCAGACCGGCACATCAAAGGCCGCGCACAGGTCGTGGATCCGGCGGCTTTCCAGATGCCCCCCCGACCGGCCCGGCTTGATGTTCACCACGCGCGTCGCATCCATTTGCAGCGCGCGTCGGGTTTCTGCCGCGCCGCGCAGGCATTCGTCTAGGCAGATCGGCGTCGTCAGGCGTCGTTGCAAGGTCGCGTGGTCATGGATGTCGTTCCAGGCCAGCGGCTGTTCGATGTAATCGAGGTTCAGCCCGTCAAATTGCTGCATCAGGGCCGTATCGGCCAAGGTGTAGCAGGAGTTGGCATCGACGCTCAGATGGATATCGGGGAACGCGGCACGGACAGCGCGGACCATTGCCACATCATGCCCCGGCATGATCTTCAGCTTTATGCGTTTGTAGCCCTGTTCGTGATGCGCCCGCACCCGCTCCACGGTTTCGTCGATCGGCCCGATGCCAAGCGACACGCCGACATCGACCGCATCTCCGGTCCCGCCAAGCAGCGTTTTCAGCGGCAGGCCCAGCGATTTCGCCCAGAGGTCCCAAAACGCCATGTCGACCATGGCCTTGGTCATCTGATGTCCACGCCAAGGGCGAAGAATGGCCTCAAGTGCCTGCGGGTTCTCGAATTTTTGTCCGACGATCCGGGGCAAAAGCACCTTGCGCAAAAGATGCATCGCGCCGGACAGGGTTTCCTCCAGATAGTCGGGCAAAGGGTCCATCACGCCTTCTGCATAGCCTTCCAGCTTGCCTGACCGCAGCGTCAGCAGCGGGAACAGCTTTTCGTGCATCGTGCCGGTGGAAATAACGAAGGGCACCAGAAGGGGCAGACGGACCAGGCGCACCTCTGCGCTATCAATCTGCAAGGCTATGTATGACTCAGGCATCAATCCCTCCCCGTTGCTGATCCTTCAACCGTATGGGGAAATCAGATTTCTTGCAAGATTGACTCTCTGAAAGTTTTCTAACATAGTTTGGGGAATCAAAGGAGGACAGGAATGACGCGAACAGCGGACCCGAACGCCCAGTCCTCCAACCTTCGCAAGCGATTGACGGCCAGTCAGGCAGCAGCAACCCCGACGGAATCAGCGATTGCGGAATATCTGCTGAACAATCTGCGCAGCCTGCCCTTCGACACTGCGGCGACCGTGGCGGCAAGGATCGGTGTGTCCGAGGCGTCCATCGGGCGCTATTGCCGGGGCATCGGTTACCAGCACTTCAAGGAATTGAAGTCGCATCTTCAGGCCGATCTGGGTGACCGCGCCTGGCTGATCGGTGATCGGTTGCGCGATTTTCACCAGCGGTCCAAGAAGGGGAATGGCGAAGCGGCACTGGCGCTGGAAAAGGAACTGGCGGCCATCGTCACCGTGCATGAGATCGCGGCGGGGCCGGAATTCCGACGCATGATCGCGCGGCTGGCATCTTGTGCGACTGTGTTTGTCGCGGGGTTCCAGACCGAACGCTATCTGGGAAGCCAACTGGCGCATGGTCTGCAATACCTGCGGCCCGGAGTGCAGCTTGCTGATCTTGAGGGTGGCAGCTTTGCCGATGTTCTGCTGTCTTATCCGTCGCAGACCAGCCTCGTGCTGATCGACGCGCGGCGCTATTCAAGGCTGACGCGGGATCTGGCGACCAAGGCGACGACGGCGGGCATCAGCGTCACGCTGATCACCGACCCCTATTGTGACTGGGCGCGTGGGGTTGCGGCCGAGGTATTCGCGGTTCCGACCGAGTTGAACCACTTCTGGGATGCGACCTCGCCGATGGCGAGTTTGATCGGTCAGATGATCAATGGCGTGTTCAACGAACTGGGGGCCGAGGTGGAAACCCGCATGGCCCAGGTGTCCGAACTCTATGGAAACCTCGTCGGTCACACCGGCGAGGGACGGGCCAGACGAAGCGAAAGCAAACGAAAAGACACTTCAAAAACTCTCACAAAAACAGACAGGGATCCAAAATGAACATGCGATTGAAAAGGGGGCTTCTGGCCTCATCCGTCGCCTTGGGCGCGCTTTTGTCCATGGCTCCGGCCGTCTTTGCGCAAGAGGCGGTGTTCGTGCTGCCGCTTTCCGAAGTGGGCGTGCCCAGCTATGATATCATCCGTCAGGGCAACACCAACCTTGGCGCCTATCTGATCTATGACACACTTGTTGTGCAGGACGCTGACCAGTCATTTCACTCCGGCCTTGCGGCGTCCTGGGTCGAAGCCCCCGATGGTATGACCTGGACCTTCGAAATCAAGCCCGGCGTCAAATTCCACAACGGCGAGCCGCTGACCGCCGCCGCCGTCGTGGCTTGGCTTGGATTTTTTGCAGGCACCGACAATTCCTTCACCACCCAGTCGATCGACAAGGCCGAAGCGGTCGGCGATCTGACTGTCAAGCTGACGATGAAAAACCCCGATCCCAACCTGCTGTTCAACCTGGCCAGCAGCACGATGGGGGTGATCGAACCCAAAGCCTATGTCGCGGACGGCGCAAACTATGGCGTGACCGAGGCAGTGGGCACCGGCCCCTACAAGATGGAAAGTTTCGCCATCGGGTCGGAAACCGTGCTGGTGCGGAATGACGACTACACCTGGGGGTCGGAACTTGCCGACAACAAGGGCCCGGCGAAAATTGCCAAGATCACCCTGCGCGAGATTGCCGAGGACAGCACAGCGTTTCTGGAACTGAAGACCGGCGGCGTGGATATGCTAATGTCGGTTCCGACCGACTTTCTGGGTGAGTTGAAGAAAGAACCGCAGATCAACACCCTGACCCTGCCGGGTCTGGAAGTGGTCTATATGCCGATCAACGTGACCAAGGCCCCGTTTGACGACATCAACGTGCGGCAGGCGGCGGCGCTGGCGATCAACCAGAAGGAAATTCTGGACAGCGTCTACTCTGGTGTTGGTGCCGAGGCGCATCAGTTCCTGATCTCATCGCTGCCCGAAAGTCAGGTCGATCCGAAATATCTGATCAGCTACGACCCCGCCAAAGCGGGTGAATTGCTGGATGCGGCGGGCTGGATGATGGGCGCCGACGGCGTCCGCATGAAGGATGGCAAGCCGCTGGATGTGTCGCTGTGGTCGCAGAGCGATGGCTCGTTCCGTCGCCTGTCCGAGGTTGTGCAGGCAGAGTTGAAGGCCATCGGCATGAAGGCCGAGATCACAACGTTCGACAGTTCAACCATCCGCGACCAGTACAAGACCGGCGAGCAGCAATTGGCGGTGCGGTCCTACTGGTGGGGCAACGCCGATATCGTTGACTGGTTCTTTGGCGGCGACCGTCTGGGCTACCCGAACGTATCGATGTTCAACGACCCCAAAGCCGAGGAACTGCGCGTCAAGGCAATGAGCGGGTCCGTCACCCAGGCTGACCGGATCGTAAACTTCCGGGCCTATCACGAATATGTCCTGTCGCAGTTCACCATGGCGCCGATCTATCAGCCGGTGCAGATCATCAGCTACAACACCGACCGTCTGGTGATGCCTGCAAAGATCCGCGCACCGCGCATCAACGGCCAGACGATCCTGTCGATGGAAATAAAATGACCTGAGCCAAGGCCCGGCCCCGTTACCGGGGCCGGGCATTTTCGCCCTTCGGTGGGGATATTCCTGATGCTTGGCTATACCATCAAACGACTTTTGCTGTTGATCCCGGTGTTTCTGGCGGTGTCGGTGGTGATCTTTTCAATCATCCACCTGATCCCCGGCGATCCGGTGGACAATCTGTTGCGCGTCGGCTCCGGCCCCGAACAGCGCGCCATAATCGAAGCGCGCTATGGGCTGGACCGGCCGTTGCCCGTTCAATACGCCATCTGGCTGGGCAAGGTGCTGACCGGCGATCTGGGTACCGCCATCGTCGGTCAGCGCCCGGTGATCGATCTGGTGGGGCAGGCGCTGCCCTATTCGCTGGCGCTTGGGGCGAGCGCGCTGCTGTTCTCTACCGTCGTTGGCATCACGGTCGGGGTGATTGCGGCGCTGAAGCAGGGCACATGGGTCGATCAGACACTGATGGGCGGTGTGCTGCTGGGCTCTACCGTGCCGGGCTTCTGGCTTGGGTTGCTGTTGATCCTGTTGTTCGCGGTCCAGCTTGGCTGGTTTCCGGTATCGGGCGCGCGGGGTTGGACCTCGTTGGTGCTGCCGGTGCTGACCATCGGTCTGGGCGGCATGGCGCTGGTTGCGCGGATCACCCGCGTGTCGATGATCGAGGCCGCACAGCGCGATTTCGTCATGTTGCTGCACGCCAAGGGCATGCATCCGATGCGGATCCAGTTGCGCCATGTGCTGCGCCATGCGCTGATCCCGGTGGTGACAATCCTCGCCCTGCGGATCGGCTGGGTGCTGGGAGGCGCTGTCACGGTAGAGGTGGTTTTTGCCCGCCCCGGTCTTGGCACCTTGCTGATAAAGGCGCTGAACCAGCATGATTATCCTGTCGTGCAGGCCTGCCTTCTGATGCTGGCCATGGCGGTCATGCTGGGCACGCTGCTTGGCGACATCGTGCAGGCGGCGATGGATCCCCGTGTCCGGGCGGCGATTGCATGACCAGCACCGTCGCACCCCCGTCGATCCGCCATAGCCGTTTGGGCCAGATTGCCGTCATCCGCGCATTGTTTACCGTCAAGGGCGCCATCGCGGGCGGCTGGATTCTGGCGCTTGTGCTGGTCGCAGTGTTCGCGCCTTATCTCACCAGCTATGGCTATGACATCCAGAACCTGCCCAACGCCTTTAGCCCGCCCGACGCGACCCATTGGCTGGGCACGGACGAGTTCGGACGCGATGTGCTGACGCGGATGATGTATGGGGCACGCACCTCGCTGACCGTGTCGTCCGTTGCCATCGGTATCTCGGTGTTTATCGGCATGGTGCTGGGGGCTGCGGCGGGCTATTTCGGTGGGCGGTTCGACCGCGCTGTCACTGTGGTGGTGGACCTTACCTGGTCGTTCCCCGAAATCCTTGTGGCGCTGATCCTGGTGGCCATCATCGGCCCCGGCGTCACCGGCACCATGGCGGCCATTGCCGTTGCTTACCTCGCGCAGTTCACCCGTCTGACCCGGGCGCAGATCATGGCGATCAAGAATGAAACCTATGTAGAAGCTGCGCGTAGCCTTGGGGCATCGCACACCCATATCCTGTTCCGCCACCTGATCCCCAATGCGCTGGCCCCGGTGCTGGTGTCTGCGATGCTTGCCACCGGCGACGCGATCATCCTTGAGGCGACGCTGGGCTTCTTCGGGCTTGGCGCACAGCCGCCCACCCCAAGCTGGGGCGGCATGATGTCATCGGGCACGGCGCTGATGTTCCGCGCACCCTGGATCATCATCATCCCCGGACTTGCGGTGGCGATCACGGTCATTGCGATCAACCTCTATGGCGATGCGCTGATCCGCGCCCTTGATCTGCGCAACCGGATGAGGGAAGGCTGAGCCATGCTTCTTGAGGTTGAAAAGCTGTCGGTCGGCATTGCCAGGATTAACCCGCTGAGTGACATCAGCTTTGGCGTCGACAAGGGCGAGATCCTTGGTCTTGTCGGCGAAAGCGGGTCGGGGAAATCGCTGACGGCGCTGGCCGTGACGGGTTTGTTGCCGCTGATCGGGGGGCGGGTCACGGCGGGGTCTATCCGCTTTGATGGCACCGAACTGGTGACCCAGCCCGAAGCCGCCTTGCGCAAGCTGCGCGGAAAACGCATCGCCTTCATCACCCAAAACCCGATGACGGCCCTTGATCCGGTGCAGCGCATCGGCCCGCAGGTCGACATCATGAGCCGTCTGCATTTGGGCAAGAGCGCCTCGGACGCCCGCGCCCGCACCGTCGACATCCTGACGCAACTCCGCATCCCCGAGGCGGCGGCGATTTGCGAGGCCTATCCGCATCAGCTTTCGGGCGGGATGAAGCAGCGCATCGTCATCGCGATGGCACTGGCGGGGGAACCCGACCTGATCGTCGCGGATGAGCCCACCACCGCGCTGGATGTCACGGTGCAGGCGCAGATCATCCATATCCTTGCCACCCTGGTTCGTGAACGCGGGTTGGCCCTGATCCTGATCACGCATGACATGGGTGTGGTGGCGCAGGTCTGCGACAAGGTGGCGGTGCTTTATGCCGGCCGTCTGGCCGAAGCGCGGGCGGTGTTTCCGCTGTTTGCCACGCCCGCGCATCCCTATACCCATGCGCTGGTCGACTGCATCCCGCGCGCAAACATGGCGCCGGGTGCGCTGAGTGGAATTCCGGGTGCGGTGCCTTCGGTCGCGCGCTATCCCGAAGGCTGCCGCTTCCATCCGCGCTGCCCTGCGGCACAGGACCGATGCAAGACCGTCGTTCCTGCGCCGATGCCCTATGCCGCTGATGGCATGATCGCCTGCCACCACCCATTGGAAGGTGGCCCGCATGGCTGACAATCTGGTCACGGTTACGGGTCTTTCCAAACGGTTCGACACCCCAGGCGGGTTCCTGAAACCGACACGCTCGATGATGGCCGTGCGCGACGTGTCGCTGGACGTGCCGCGCGGGTCGGTGGTTGGCGTCGTCGGCGAAAGCGGTTGCGGCAAATCCACCCTTGCCCGGTTGGTGCTGCGACTGCTGCAGCCGACGTCAGGCAACCTGACCTTTGACAATACCGATCTGACGCACATGCCTGCCGCCGCCCTGCGCACGCTGCGTCGCCGCATGTCAATGGTGTTTCAGGATCCCTATTCCTCGCTCGACCCGCGCTTTACCGTCCGCGATGTGCTGGAAGAGCCGTTTCGCGTTCAGGGCCAGTCGGTCGATGCTGCCAAGATCGAAGCCTTGCTGGCTCAGGTCGGGATGTCCGCCGCCTTGGCCGCCACCTATCCGCACCAGATGTCGGGCGGCCAGCGCCAGCGCATCGGTATAGCGCGCGCGCTGGCCCTGACGCCGGATTTCGTTGTGCTGGACGAACCCACCGCCTCGCTTGACGTGTCGGTGCAGGCGCAGATTATTGCGCTGCTGGAGGACCTGAAGCAGCGCCTTGGCCTGACCTATCTGTTCATCAGCCACGACCTGGGGCTGGTGCGCTATTTCTGCGACCGGATCGTGGTGATGTATCTGGGCGCGGTGGTGGAAGAATTGCCAGCGGCGAACGCCGCCCCCCGCCATCCCTATACCCGCGCCCTGATGGACAGCAATTTCAGCCCCGACCCGCAGTTGCGCCGCGATCTTGCGACCCTGCAGGGCGAGATTCCGTCGCCGTTCAACCTGCCCAAAGGCTGTGCTTTCGCGGCGCGTTGTAGCTCTGCCTCGGAACGGTGCCGGACAGAAAATCCGGTACTGACAACTGATGCCACAGGACACCGCACGGCGTGCTTTTATCCCATCGACGGTTGAGGGAAACTTCAGCCGAAGCCGACCAGCACCCAGTCGATCTTAACCAATCTCAGTCCCATCCTTTGCGGGCATAAAAAATTCCCAACGTAGTGCGCCATGCTCGCCGTTGAGGAGTGCGTGGACCTCGTTCAGTGCGTGGGTGAGGTCGGCCCACGAACATTAATTCACTGTCTCAGAATAGCATGATGCTGGAGAGTTGAGTACGGTACACTGAGCCACCTGTATCACTGTTCTGGCTATCTGGATTTACCAGTGAGATCGATCTGGGCCGAGGCTGTGTGGAAACTCCGCAACGCGGCAGTTTGCTGTGCAATTTTCATGTTGTGATCGACTATGTCGTCAGTTCGGCACCACACTGTCTATGATCGAGGCTACGGTCCAGACTCATAACCAATAGATGACGATGGCTGCGAGGGCGCATGCCGAGAGGAACAGGATCGGGCAGCGGTCATAGCGGGTTGCGATCCTGCGCCAGTCCTTGAGGCGGGCGAACATGTTCTCGATCTTGTGGC
>JBBQXK010000029.1:0-43562 GCA_038209775.1 Rhodobacterales bacterium
GGGTCCGGGGGGGCAGGCAGCCCCCCCGGTCCGGCGCCCGTCAAGGGCGCAAACCGTGATAGGCATAGACCCCGGAATAATCGAACTCCGGCGCATCCCAGGCAATCATCTTGCCCGGGTTCAACAGCCCCTTCGGATCGGCCTCGCGCTTGAAGTCCAACTGCCGCGCATCCACCGTCTGCCGCCCGCCTTCCTCCAGCGTGTATCGGTGCGGGTTGAAGATCATGCAGCCCATGTCCTCATGTATCCGCACGATCTCATCCAGCCGCGCCTCGGTGGTGAACCGCACAAGGCTCAGCCCCGCGAACATCGTCCGCCCGCCCTCGCGCATCACCTCCAGATGCTGCATCACCTCGCCCCCGGGGAACGCCGCCCGCACCGCCTCCACCTTGGCCACATGGTCGGGGGCGCCGTAGCGCACCTGCAGATAGGTGACACTCGGGTCCACCTTCAGCGCCCGCAGGGTGGTGTGGTTCCACCCGTATTCAAACACCCGCCCCGGCTCGCGCGGCCAGTCCGGCGTATCCGACCGCCAGATCAGCCGGGCCCCTTCATACCGCGCCAGAAACGTCAGAAACCCGTCCATCGCATGCGGGGCAATCATTAGCCCCAACAGCGCCTCGCCCGCCCGCACATGCGGGGTGACGCGCTGAAAGAACTCCTGCGCAATCGGCGCCTCGTATACCGACACCAGCTTTTTCAGGATACCGTCCTGATCAGCCAGATCGCTGCCCAAGCGGCTTGCCGTCGGAAAATCCGGCGTCGCCACGAAAATCTCGACCCAGGTATAGGCCGGGGCCAGCGGCATCTCGATTTCCGTGATGATCCCGTTGGTGCCATAGGCGTGGCTCACCCGGTGCAACTCTTCCCCCGTAAACTCCAGCACGCGCGGTTCCGCCTCCATCGTCACCACGCGCAGCCGGATGATGTTGCCCAGATCGCGCAGCGCCCCCCATGTGCAGGACCCTACACCCCCCGACCCACCCGCAATGAACCCGCCGATGGTCGCGGTTGCCCAGGTGGACGAGAACATGCGGATTTCCTGACCCGTCGCATTGGCCGCCGCATCGACATCCTTCAACAGACATCCCGGCTCGACGATCACCCGCCCCGGATGGACCGCCCTGACTGCATTCATATGCACCAGATGCAGCACGCAGCCCCCCGCCAGCGGCATCGCCTGTCCGTAATTTCCCGTGCCTGCCCCGCGTGTTGTGACCGGAACCTCATGTTCGTGGCAGACCCGCAGCACCTCGATCACCTCAGCCTCGGTGCGGGGTGCCACCACGAAATCCGCCGTCACATGATCCAGCCGCGCCTTGAGAACCGGCGAGTACCAGAAGAAGTCGCGTGACTTGGCCCGCACCGACACCGGGTTGTCGTCAATCTCCAGATGCGCAAGGGCCGCGCGCGCTGCGTCTATGTTCATGCGGTCCTCATCAGGGGGTCAAGCTCGGCGTAATCCGGCAACCGCCGGTCGATGGGCACGCCCCCCCGGATCACGATCCGGTCGAACTGCGGCCTTGCGTACAGCTCATTCCAGTCCCGCGCGCGGAACAGGATCAGGTCCGCAGGCGCCCCCGGCAACAGCGAAGGTGCCCCAAACCCGCAGGCCCGCGCCGGGTTGGCCAGCGCCGTCTGCACCCAGTCCGGCCCCGCATGATCCAGATGCCCGATCCGCGTTGCTTCACGCAGAACCTCGAGCATGTCCAGATCGCCATAGGCATAGAACGGATCGCGGGTGTTGTCCGACGCGAAAGCCACGTTGATCCCCCGCGCCCGCATCTCATGCACCAGCGTGATCCCCCGCATCCGGGGCGTGCGGCCCGCGTGGCGGTCCTGCAGGTAAAGGTTGCACATCGGCAGGCTGACGACGTGCAGCCCTGCCTTCGCCACAAGGTCCAGCGTCGCCATCGCCTCACCCTCGGCCATGGCCGATACCGAACAGCAGTGCCCCACCACCACGGGGGCGGAAAATCCTGTCTCCAGAACGGCTTCTGCGATCATCCTCAGGGTGTTTGACGTAGGCTCCAGCGTCTCGTCCACATGGAAATCCGCCGCCAGCCCCAGCCGTGCGGCCATCCCCAGAAACCCCCGGATACGGTCTGCGATGTCAGGCAGGGGATAGGTCACCATCCCCAACACACCCCCCGACCGCGCCACGATCGCCGCCGTCCCGGCAAACGGGCCGTCCACGGAAAACCCCTCCGCCCCGATCAGACACACCGCCTGCAATTCTATCCGCCCCGCCCATTCCGCCCGCATCTCGCGGAACACACCGAATGAGATGTCATCCTGCGGCGGGATGCTGTCCAGATGCGTCCGTATCGCCCGCGTCCCATGCGCAAACGCACAGCGCAGCGAAAAATCCATCCGCGCCCGCACGTCCGCCGCGCTCCACCGCGCCGTCCGGTCGGCCCCCGTGGCCCCCAAGGCCCCCATGAACGTGCCATCGGGGTTCGGGCTGCGTGGCCAGATATGACCCTTGTCCAGATGGGTGTGCACGTCGACAAAACAGGGCAGCGCCATCGCGCCCCCCATATCCACCGGCACCCCCGGCCCGTCGCCGATCACCCCGTTGTCGATGGTCAGCGAGGCGCGCACAAGATCGCCCGCTTCACCAATCAGACAGGCCGGCACGGTCACATTCAACAGCCGCAACGGACCGGGCGGAAGGCTTCGGAAATCCATCACGTCTCCCGCTTCAATGCCGATTCATGCCACTTGCGCAGCAGCATGTGCGACAGGAACGACAGCCCGGCAAAGATCACCACCCCCGTCGCCGCGATCAGCAACAGCGCTGCGAACATGCGCGGAATGTTCAGCCTGTACCCCGCCTCAAGGATACGGAACGCCAGCCCCGACCCGATCCCCCCCGTCCCCGCCACATACTCCGCCACCACCGCCCCGATCAGGCTCAGCCCCCCCGCAATCCGCAATCCCCCCAGGAAATACGGCAGCGCCGAGGGCAGTTGCAGATACCGCAGCCGTTGCCAGCGGCTGGCCCGGTAAATCGTCATCAGGTCGCGCAGGTTGCTGTCGGCCGATTTCAGCCCCAGCGTGGTATTGGCAAGTATCGGAAAGAACGCAACAATCCACGCGCACAACAGCAGCCCCACCAGCCGGTTGTCGACATAGATGAAGATCAGCGGTGCCACGCTGACCACCGGCGTCACCTGCAAAATCACCGCATAGGGATAGAACGACATCTCCGCCCAGCGGCTCTGGTTGAACAGCACCGCCAACCCCACGCCGCCGATCACCGCCACCGCCAGCGCCATCAGCGTGATCTGCACAGTCACCAACAGCGCCGAGAACAACAGCGCCCAATCCTTGACCAGCGTCTCGATCACCAGCCCAGGCCCCGGCAAGATGTAGTGCGGGATCGCATTCCACACCACGATCCGGTCCCAGAACCACACCCCCAGCGCCAGCACCGCCACCGGCAGCACCCACTTCGCCACGCCCTCGATCCGCTTCGCGCGCAAACGCCGGGCCTCGTCGGCGTCTTCCGGCAGGGTGGCGGGCATCGGCGCGTCGGTCATGCCGCCTCCATCGCCGCATGCAGCGTCTTGGACACCTCCAGCGCATAGGCGCCGTAGGTGGGCGATGTGCGCCACGCGATATCGCGCGGGTAGGGCGCATCGACGGTGATTTCCTGCACCACACGGCCCGGACGCGGCGCCATGATGATGATGCGGTCCGACAGGAACACCGATTCAAACACCGAATGGGTGACGAAGATCACCGTACACCCGATCCGCGCCTTCAACGCCAGAAGGTCATCGTTCAGCTTCTGGCGCGTGATCTCGTCCAGTGCGGCAAACGGCTCATCCATCAGGATCAACCTTGGATGCGTCACCAGCGCCCGCGCGATCGACACGCGCATCTTCATGCCGCCCGACAATTCACGCGGATAAGATCCCGCAAACCCGTCCAGCCCCACCAGCGCCAACGCCTGTTCAATCTCGCCCTGAACGCTTGCAAACGACTGCCCCCGGATACGGAACGGCAGCCACACGTTCTGCGCCACCGTGGCCCAGGGCATCAGCGTCGGCTCCTGAAACACCACACCCAGATCGCCGGTGTTCATGCCCCCGTTCCACAGGATACGCCCCGCCGTCGGCGGCATCAGCCCCGCAATCAGCCGCAGCGCCGTCGACTTGCCACACCCCGACGGCCCCAGAAGCGAGATGAAATCGCCCTCGTTCACCGACAGCGACATCGCCCTCAGCGCCTGCACACCGCCGGCAAAGGTCTTGTCAACACGCAACAGGTCCAGCACCCGGGGACGCTGGCCTTGCGGTTGGATGACAGGCGCTGGATCAGGCATCGCGCTGTGCGTTCCGGGAAAACAACATGAACATCGCCCCGGAACGCCTTGCTTTCGTTACTTCTTCAGGTCCATCCCAACACCCTTGCCGACAAAGCTGGTATTGAATGACTTGGTATAGTCGATGTCGCCCGACACCACGCCCGCCACCACCATCTTGTCGAAGAAATCCTTCACCTTGGCATCGGTCATCGCCCCGATCCCCATGGTTTCGGTGTCGCCCGAATCCACGATCCCCGCCTCTTTCATCTTTTCGATGGCATAAGCGATGGCCTCATCCGTCATCTCGGGGTTGTCGGTCTTGATCATCGCATTGGCGGCGGCGTTGTCACCGTACAGATAGTTGTACCACCCCTTGATCGACCCATCGACAAAGCAGGTCACCTGCTCGGGCTTGGTCTCGACCGTGGCGGCCATCGTCTCGATCAGCGTGGAATAGGTCGAATAACCGGCATCGGCGATCAGCCAGACGTCGGGCTTGAACCCGCCCTCTTTCTCGACCGCAAAGGGTTCCGACGACAGATACCCCTGCATCGCACTTTCGGGGTCGGCAATGAACGGGGCCGCGTTGAAGGTGTAGGGAACCCGCTGTTCGGCGGTGAAGCCATACGAGTTTATCATCCACTGGTAAAAGCTGGCAAAGCCCTGGTCGCCGATAAAGATCGTCGGCAGCGCCTTGATATCCTCAAACGTCTTGGCCTTGCCCGGGTGGGTCAGGATCACCTGCGGCTCCTTCTGGAACGCCGCCGCCACCGCCACGATGGGGATACCCTCCTGCACCGCGCTGAACGCTTCCAGAAGGTTCCCACCCATGTGGTAATCGACCTTGCCCGCGATCATCAGCGCGCGGTTGTTCACCTGCGGCCCGCCCGGTTGGATCGTCACATCCAGCCCGCAGGCGGCATAGGTGCCATCCGCGACGGATTGATAGAACCCGCCATGTTCCGCCTGCGCCAGCCAGTTCGACCCGAAGATCACCTTGGCGTTTTCGGCAAAGGCGGCGGTCGACAGGGCAAGCGATGCAGCCAGCGTCAGCGCGCCGGCAGTCTTGGTTGTCAGGGTCATCTCGGGGCACCTCCGGGGGCATGATTCTCTGTCCCACAGCCTAGGACGGCCTGCGGCCACGGCGAGAGGGGGCGCACAGGAAAGCCCAATTTGCGGGAAATCTGCCCGCATCGGCGGCACCCCCTTGCCACATGCGCCTAAATCTTGTGCAGATCGGCATGGAGGCGCCGCCTGCCACCCCCGAGCCCCCCGGCGGATCGCCCTGCGTGGCAATCTCAGGCCCAAAAGGAACCCACCCATGCGCATGCTTGCCCCGCCCTCGATCAGCCCCCCCTTCGCCGCCTATGCCCACGGGGTCGAGGTGCCCGGCGGCGCGCGCATCGTCGTCACCTCGGGCCAACTGGCGCTGGCCCGTGACGGCACGGTGCCCGACGGTGCGATGGCACAGGCGCGGCTTGCGCTGGCCAATTGCGCGGCGATCCTGGCCGAAGCGGGCATGGGCCCCGCGGACGTCATCCGCATCAACGCCTATGTCACCGACCGCGCGCATATGGCGGGCTACATGGCGGCGCGTGACGAATGGCTTGCGGGCATCACCCGCCTGCCCGCGTCCACATTGGTGATCGTGTCCGGCTTCACCCGGCCCGAGTTTCTGGTCGAGGTCGAGGTGACGGCGGCACGGGCGTGACGCGCCTCAGTTGGCGACCTTCTTCTCGGGCAGGGGCGGCGGCACCGGAATGACGCCCTCCTCGACGGGCATCGGCGGCAGGGGCTCGGGCGGTGCCTCTTCGGGCATCGTCGGGCGGCGCACGGCGGGCCCGAACCGGACCGCCACTTCGGTCAGCTTCGCCTCGGCCAGCACATACTTGCCCTTCGGCCCGACCAGCCGCTCAATCTCGGCGTTGATCGCCTTTATCTGCGCGTCCATCGCCACCAGCGTGCGGTTCGTGGCATCCATCACCCCCTGCGCCCCCACGGGATCACGCAGCGCCATGTCGTAGAACCCTTGCTGCAACGTGGGGATCGCGGCGATCTGGCGGTCGCGCAGCTTGACCGCGTCCGACAGTTGCTTGTACCCGCCACCCGGATCGGGCACCTCTACCTCGTTCCATTCGTCGTTCACCGCCGCCTCGATCTCGCGCCGGCCCTCGGCGCGGATCTCTTCCATCTGGCGGTTCACTTCGGCCATCCAGAACGCGCGTTGCTGTTTGGCCTTCGCGATGTTTTCGCGGGCACCCATCGCATGGGCCGGGTCACCCGTGCGCATCTTCTGCTCGGTATCGCGGATGTAATCTTCCAGCTTGACGACCATCGTGTTGAACGCGGTGATCGGCACGTCGGCCCCCTCGTGCAGGCCTTTGTTCAGATAGGGCAACCACATCGGGTCGACGTACTTGCCCGTAGGGCAGTTTTCGGTAAGGTCAGAGGCCGAGATGGTCGCCTTGACCCCCTTCAGCGCCACGTTTACCCCGGCTGCGGCCTTTTGCAGGTCTTTCACATCTTCGGGGTTGTTGTCGGTCGCCGCCTGATCCAGCAGCGATGACATCAGCACGCCGTCCAGCGACGGGCGCTTTGCCGGATCTTGCTCGGCCAGCGCCTTGGTCAGCCGCCCCATCGCCGTCACGGGTTCCGGTCCGGTATCCGTCGCAGACTCGCTCATCGACGGGTTCAGCATCACCTTGATGATCCCGCCCAGGGCAAAGGCATCGGCCTTGGAATCCACCGTTGCACCCGGTTCATAATGCTCGGGTGCGTAATAGCCGGGCGAGGTGTTGTAGCCGCCCTCGTCCGCACCGGGGATCACGCCGGTCGTGTCATCGACGAACATGCTTTCGCCAAAGTCGATGATCTTGACCGTGCCGTCCTTGTTCAGCATCAGGTTCTGCGGCTTGAGGTCGTTCTGCACCAGACCGCGTTCCTGCATTGCCTTCATGCCCTTGACGGTCTGCGCGATCATGTCCAGCGCCAGCACCTTGCGCGCCTGTTCGGGGATGACGCCCATCGTCTGCAGCATCACCATGTTGTTGCCGACGGTCCCCATGTCGCCACCCTCGGCCTCTTCCATCATCATGTGCAGCGATCCGTCATTGCTGACGGCGGCCCCGGTCATCGCGATGATGTTGGTCGCATCCGAAACGCCATCATCCGCGCCCGTCATCAACTGCCGGTGGGTGCGCATTTCGCCCGACATGTTGTCGAAACGCTCGTCATCGTCGCTGTTGGCCGAATTGCTCTTCAGCGACTTGACCACAAACGTCTGCGTGCCGTCGGAATAGCGTCGCACCGCGCCGTTCGACCCTTCGCCGATCACCCCGACCAGCGCAAAGACCTGGCCGTTCACCGTGATCTCGCTGGCGTCGTCCTTCATCCGGTTGGGCGAACTGGCGAGTATCTCCTTGCGCATCTCGGCGGCCATCTTCGGCAGCATCGCCTTGTGCGACTGGCTCAGACCCTCGTCACTGTCGATCCCGGTCATCGCGCGGTTGCACATCCGTGCCAGCGCCTTTTCGCTCGACAGCAGCAGGTCGAACATCTCGTCGCTCTGCGGGTCGATGTTGACCAGCACATCATGCAACTTGCCCCGCGCCCGGCCGATAAGCTGTTCAGCCTGCTCCACAGTGATGTCGTCGGGCACACCCTGCGGTCCGAACAGATCGGCCACCAGATCATCGAACACCACATCGGGATCGAACCTGCCCAACGCGGGTGACCGCCTGACGGCGGGGTTCTGCGTATCGACCGCCAGCGCCCTGTCCCGATACCCGGCAATGGCAAGCACTTGCCTCGATGCCGTGACACGGTCCTTTTCGTCCTCCTCGACCCAGGCAAACTCGGATGTCCCCTCCAGATCCTTTTGCGCCGCCGTCGACTTTTCGTCCGGCGCGCCCCTCGATGTGGTGTCGCGGAACCGCGAGATATCCCTGATGCGCCTTATCTCGGTGTCATAGCGGGCACGGTTCGCATTGTTCATGTTCAGATGCTGGCCGAAATTGTTGTAGAATTTGTCCGACATCAGCGTGACACGGTATTCGGCGGCGCGGTCGGCATGGGCCTGAACCAGATCGCGGTGTCCCGCCGCCTGATGCACCGCGATATCGCGGTCGATCCCGGCCAGCACATTTGCCACATCGCCCCTTATCACCGCCATCGACGCCCGCGTCGCCCATTCCTCGCAGCCCATCAGTTCCGCCCGCCAGACCGGCTCTTCCAGCGCGAACGCCTTCAACCGCAGCGCGGCCTCGCTCAGGGTGTCCTTCGCTGACGCGGGTTCGATATCGGCCATACGGTTGAACAGCGCCTCGGCATGGCGCACCGCAAAGTCACACAGCGACACGCAATCCCCAAGGACCGAGCGCACCACATTCAGCCGCACCCCCAGATCACCCACCGACACCGCCCGCGCCCGTTCCACCGATGCCGCACCGCCGATCTTCTTGATCGTGTCCAGCGATTTGTAGGCCTCGGCAAACTTGCCATCCTTGGCCAGCGCATCGGCCCGCTTCAGCCCGTCATCGACCAACTGCTTGTTCGGATCATCGGGCAACAGGCCCGCACTGCCCAGGGCCGCCTTGTCACGGCGGCGGACATAGTCATCCCAGCTCTTGCGCACCGACTTTGCCAGCGTAAAGCGGCCCTTCGACCGCAGGGCGGCGTCCAGCCATTCGCGTTGCTGGTCGGTCAATGACTTTGGCATCGGTCAATCCTTTCGTCACGCGGCCAGCGCCACGGCCACAACGGTCAGCGCCGCATCGGCGGTTTCCGCAACAGCGACGGTGGTAAAGGGGTTGTTCTTCAGCAAGGGGAAAATCCCCCCCGCTAGGATCTGGCGATATTCCGCTATCACGCCCGTGGCTTCGCGCTTCAGCGCGTCACGCTCGCGGCCCTCGGGGGCCACCGTCAGGCGGTCAAGCACAGCATGCAGGCGGTCATCGACCTGACCCACCTCGGCCATGATCTCACGTCCCGCACCGGCAATCTCGGCGGCATCCTCGTCGTCGCCCGATTGCGCGATGATCTCGTCCACCAGTTTCTGCGCCTCAGACACCATGCGGGTACGGGCCGATTGCCAGACGATGCGCGCCCGCTGGAACGCGACGACACCCACCGGCGGCGCATCGTCGGCGGGGCCTGTGGCCGGCGTGCGCAGGATCGCGATGATGCCGGGCGCCGCGGCCAGCGCACGTTCCCACCCGCTTTCGGCGGCCACGTTGGTGGCAAAGGTCCAGCGGGTGCGCAGCCCGTCCACATCGGCCACGCTGCGGCTGGACAGCGCCTGCGTCACCATCGGCTCCAGCGACGCCTGCACCTTTTCCCATTTCTCGCGCGCCGCCTGCGCTGCGCGCAGCGCCTCTTGCACCGTGCGCAAGGCACCCAGCGCCGCCTCTGCCTCACCGGCGTCGATCATCCCCCCGATCCGCGCCAGATCGTCCAGCAGGGGCCCGGCCCCGCTGCCCATCGCCGCGCCCACCTTCTGCGACAGCATCCCCACCGCCTCACGCAGGCGCGGCAGGCGGGGGTCGGGCGGGCTCGGCGGCGCATCGGCGGGCGTCGCTTGGGCAGTTGCCACAGGTTGCGCCGCCACACGGGGCGCCGCCGCAAGCCGCGCCATGATCGCCTCAAGCTGCGCTATCGAGATGCTGGCCTCTTCCAGCCGCCCCGCCTTGATCAGCCCCACCGCCCCGGCAAATCCCGCAGCCACCCGGTCAATCACCCCCGGCGGTGCCACCGCGATCCGGGGTTGCAGCGCGCGCAGGCGGGTGGCCAGTTCGGCCGGGTCGATCCCGTCATTGTCAGGCTCCACATCCGCCGCTGCCGCCGCCTCGGCCGCATCCTCTGCCGCATCCTCGCGGTCCTCGACCTCCTGAAACCAGTCGTCCAGCGTCTCGACATCGCTGTCGATCACGTTGCCCTCGGGGTCCATGACCACGCAGTTAAGCGTTATCTTGAACCTTTTCAGGTACTTCTTGAACTTCTTGGCCAGTTGCGGGATGGTGCGGAAACAGGTCAGATGCACCTCGCTGCCATCGACCGCAAAGGTGCCGAACGCCGATTTCGTCCCCGCCCCCTCATTCATCGCCAGCTTGCCCAGAATCTCGGGCGCCTTGCGCGGATGGGCGGCCAGATATTCGTCCTCGTCTTCCGACGTGCCGGGGTTAAAGCCGAACGGGATCGGCACCTGCCGCGATTTCTTGATCAGTTTCTTGAGCTTGTCACCCTCAATGGGATAGTCGGTTGCCCCCATGACCTGCCCGCTCCTTCTCGAAAATGCTTTCTCGCAGAATGGGAACCGCCGCGCGCCCGGTCAAGCCCCTTGCGTCTGCCCATCCAGCACCGCCATCGCGCGGACCGCAAACCGCCCCGCCAATGGCCCCAGCCGCGCCGCATCCGCCCCCGACGCCGTACCCGACAGCACCCGGTCGGCAATCCCCTGAAAGATCACCGCAAAGCGGAACATCGCAAACGCCCGGTGAAACGGCATCAGCCGGGCCGAACCGGGCCGCCCCGCCATGTACCGCGCAATGAACTCCGCCTCGGACGGCAACCCAAGTGCTGCATGGTCCAGCCCCAGTATCCCGCCATATTCCTCTGGCCCCGAATGCCACGGCATCACCACAAACCCCAGATCGGCCAAGGGATGCCCCAGCGTCGACAACTCCCAGTCCAGGATCGCCACCACCCGAGGCTCGGTCAGGTGAAAAAGCACATTCCCCAGCCGGAAATCCCCATGCGCGATGCTGACCGCCCCGTCATCCGGCGGCAACAACGGCCCCAACCGCGCCGCCAGATCGCGCAAGCAACCCGGCACCGTGCCCGTGCTCGCCTCCATCTGCCCCGTCCAGCGTGCCATCTGGCGGGCGAAGTAATCCCCCGGCCGCCCGTAATCGCCCAAGCTCACCGCCGCCGGATCAACCCCGTGCAACGCCGCCAGCGCATCCGCCAGCCCCATCCACAACGCCCGCCTTTCCGACAACGGAACCTCCGGCAGGGCGCAGTCCGAAAACAACCGCCCCTCCACCCGCTCCATCAGATAGAACGGCGTCCCCAGCACCGCCGCATCCTCCTCGATCACCAAGGGCCTCGGCACCGGCAACCCCGCCGGATGCAGCGCCGCCAGCACCCGATACTCCCGCTCCACCGCATGCGCGCCCTTCAGGATCGGCCCCGCCGGTTTCTTGCGCAGCACCATCCGCACACCGCCATGGGTGACGAAATACGTCGGGTTCGACTGCCCGCCCCCGATCCGCTCCAACGCCATCGCCCCAGCGCCAAACCGCACGTCCAGCCATCGCCCCAGCCGCTCCGGATCGAAATCAGGGCTCATCCCACCGGCCAATGCCAGAACCCACGCCCCGCAGCCCCCTGCGCCCGGGCCAGCACCATCCGGTGAACCTCATCCGCGCCATCGACCAGCCGCGCCTGCCGGGCATAGCGATAGATCCATTCCAGCACCGTATCGCCCGAATACCCCCGCGCGCCGTTGATCTGGATCGCCACATCCGCCGCCCGGTGCAACAGGTTCGCCACATGCACCTTGGCCATCGACACCTCGGTTTTCGCAAACCCGCCCCGGTCCAACTCCCACGCGGCCTTCATCACCAACAGCCGCCCGATCTCGATATCCATCGCCAGCGACCCCAGCATGATCTGCACCGATTCGCGGTCGGCCAGCCGCACCCCGAACCCCTCACGCGTGCTGGCATACGCAGTCGCCTCCTCAACACATCGCCGCGCCAGCCCCAGCCAGCGCATGCAATGCGTCAGCCGCGCCGGCCCCAGCCGCATCTGCGTCAGCTTCAGCCCGTCGCCCTCGGCCAGCAGCACATCCGCAACCGGCACCTCCAGCCCGTCAAAGCTCAACTCGCAATGCCCGCCATGCTCCTCCGGTCCCATGATCGGAATACGCCGGTCGATCTTCCACCCCGCCGCCCCCGCATCGAACAGAAACGCCGTCAGCCCCCGCCGCACATCACCCGACGTGCGCGCCACAAGGATGAAATGCCGCGCCACCGCCGCCCCGGTGATGAACCACTTCCGCCCACGGATCACATACCGATCCCCCACCAGCGTCGCCGTGGTCCCGATCATCCCCGGATCAGACCCGCCCCCCGGCGCAGGCTCGGTCATCGCAAACGCACTCCGCACCTCACCCGCGACAATCGGAGCCAACCACCGCGCCCGCTGCGCCGCGGTCCCCACCTTTTCCAGCACCATCATGTTGCCATCGTCCGGGGCCGCCGAGTTGAACACCACCGGCCCGAAAATCGACCGGTTCATCTCCTCATAGCAAACCGCCATGCCGACAAAGCCCAACCCCTGCCCGCCACTCTCCGGCGTCAGTTGCAGGCACCACAGCCCCTCGGCCATAGCCTGCGCCCGCAGCCGGCCCAGGGGCGCTTCCGCGATATTCCCATGCGCATCCCAGTTCGCCCTGTCCGCCTCGACCGGCAAAATCCGGTCCTCGACAAACGCCGCAATCCGGGCACGGAAATCCTCAACGCGGTGGCTGATGACAAAATCCATCACAGCGACGACACCAGATGCCCGCCGTCCACCACAATCTCGGTCCCCGTCATGTACGCCCCCGCCTCCGACACCAACAGCAACAACGGCCCATCGAGATCAGACATCCGCCCCAACCGCCGCTGCGGAATACGGCGGATCATGATACGCCCGGCCTCGGTGCCAAAGAAGTCCCGGTTCAGATCAGTTTCCACATACCCCGGACACAGCGCATTCACCCTGATCCCATGCCGCGCCCATTCCAGCGCCAGCGCGCGGGTCAGTTGCACCACCCCCGCCTTGGCCGTCGCATAGGCCGCAATATTCCCCGCCACCCGCAGCCCTGCAATCGACGCGATGTTCACGATGCTGCCCCCCTGCCCCGCCGCCACCATTGCCCGCGCCGCCCCCTGCGCCACCCGGAACACGCCGGTCAGGTCGGTGTCGATCACCCGCGCCCAGTCATCCTCGGTGGTGTGCAAAGCCGGTCCGTCCAGCGCCACCCCCGCATTGTTCACCACGATGTCGAAACGCTCGGCCATCACCGCCGCCACCGATGCCGCATTGGTCACGTCCAGCGCCACCGCCCGCGCCCCCGCGCCCAGCATCGCAACCCCCGCCTCCAATGCCGCCACCCGCCGCGCCGCCAGCGTCACCTCCGCCCCCGCCCGGGCCAGCACCTGCGCGAAATGCAGCCCAAGACCGCCCGATGCCCCGGTCACCAGCGCCCGCTTTCCCCCCAGATCGAACATCTTCCCCCCGTTGCCAAACCGCCGGAAGCACCGAACGCCTGTACATACAGACAGCATACGGATCGCATACGGAAAACATACACCCCGAATACGCCGGAAATGTCAGCCCCGATGCCGCCGCCGCACCGTCCCCGGTCGCCCCGGCAACCCCAGCCGCGCATCGTTGCGCGTCTTTTGCGACACCACCTTACCCCGCGATACCACGCACAGCCGGTCGGGGCGCAACCGCACCGCCTCGACCGGATCGCCCGCATCCAGCACCACCAGCGACGCCGCACACCCCGGGGCCAACCCGTACCCCTCCAGCCCCATGATCCGCGCATTCGCGTTGGTCACCATATCGAAACACCGCGCCATCTCGGCGGGCGACGACATTTGCGCCACATGAAGGCCCATGAAAGCCACATCCAGCATGTCCGCCGTACCCAGTGGATACCAAGGGTCCAGCACACAATCCTGCCCCCAACCCACTGTAATCCCAAGCGCCTGCATCTCCTTCACCCGCGTCAGCCCCCGCCTGCGCGGATAGCTGTCGTGGCGCCCCTGCAACATGATGTTGATCAGGGGGTTCGGAATCGCGCACATCGCCGATTCCGCAATCAGCGGCAGCAACTTGGACACATAGTAATTGTCCATCGAATGCATGCTCGTCAGATGGCTCCCCGCCGCCCGCGCCCCCAACCCATGCCGCGTCACCTCACGCGCCAGCGTTTCCACATGGCGGCTCATCGGGTCATCCGTCTCGTCGCAATGCAGGTCCAGCATCAACCCCCGCTCCGCCGCAACCCGCGCCACGTCGCGCACCGACGCCGCCCCCTCCTCCATCGTCCGCTCAAAATGTGGTATGCCCCCCACCACATCCACCCCCATATCCAGTGCCCGGATCAGATTGTCCCGCCCGCTCGCCGTCCGATACAAACCATCCTGCGGAAACGCCACCAGTTGCAAATCCAGATAAGGCGCCACAATCCGCCGCACCTCCAGCATCGCCTCAACCCCCCGCAGGTGGTCGGGTGTCGTATCCACATGGGTCCGGATCGCCAGAAGCCCCATCGATACCGCCCAGTCGCAATAGGCCACAGCCCGCGCAACCATCTGATCCACCGTGGCAATTTCGCGCAACTCACCCCAAAGCGAAATCCCTTCCAGCAACGTCCCCGACGCATTCAGCCGGGGCGTGCCATAACTCAGCGTCGCATCCATGTGAAAATGCGGATCGACAAACGGCGGGCAAACCAGATCCCCCGCCGCATCAATCACTTGCCCCGCCTCGGCAGCGCGCAGATCCTCGACGGCCACAATCCGGTTACCCCGAATGCCGATATCCGCCACCCGCCCATCCGGCAGCGCCCCCCCCCTGACAATCAGATCGAACACCGCCTCCCCTTTCATCTTTGTCCAAATATCCCGGGGTTTGCCACCGGGAACGCCACCGGTTCAAGAGACCGGTGGCATGGGGGGCTGGCCCCCGGTCCTGCCCCATCAGTCTGCGAAGGGGTCGGTCACCAGGATCGTATCCTCCCGCTCCGGGCTCGTCGACAGCAGCGCCACCGGACACTGGATCAATTCCTCGATCCGGCGGACATATTTCACAGCCGCCCCAGGCAGTTGCGTCCAGGACCGCGCGCCGGCGGTGCTCTCCTGCCAGCCCTCCATCTCCTCATAGACCGGCACCACCCGCGCCTGCAGGTTGGCCGCCGTCGGCAGATAGTCAAGCTTCACCCCGTCCAGCAGATACCCGGTACAGATGCGCAAGGTCTCGAACCCGTCCAGCACGTCCAGCTTGGTCAGCGCAATCCCAGACACCCCGCTGGTGGCACAGGTCTGGCGCACCAGCACCGCATCGAACCAGCCGCAGCGCCGCTTGCGCCCGGTTACCGTGCCAAACTCATGCCCGCGCTCGCCCAACCGCGCCCCGTCGGCATCGAACAACTCGGTCGGAAACGGCCCCTCGCCGACCCGCGTGGTATAGGCCTTGACGATGCCCAGCACGAAATCAATCGCCGTGGGGCCCATCCCGGTGCCGGTCGCTGCCATGCCGGCCAGCGTGTTGGACGATGTAACATACGGATAAGTCCCGAAATCTACATCCAGAAGCGACCCCTGCGCCCCCTCGAACAGGATGCGCTTGCCCGCGCGGCGGGCGTCTTGCAGCACTTTCCAGACCGGCTTGGCAAAGGGCAGCACCTTTGGCGCCACCTCCATCAGTTGCGCCTTCAGCGCCACCTCGTCCACCGCCCCCAGACCCAACCCCGCCCGCAGCGCATTGTGGTGCGTCAACAGCCGCCCGATCCGCACATCCAGCGTCGCCTCGTCGGCCAGGTCCGCCACCCGCACCGACCGGCGGCCCACCTTGTCCTCGTAGGCCGGCCCGATCCCACGCCCGGTGGTGCCGATCTTGGCCAGCCCGGCATTGCCCTCACGCGCGCGGTCCAACTCGCCGTGGATCGGCAGGATCAGCGGCGTGTTCTCGGCAATCATCAGCGTCTCGGGCGTCACATGCACCCCCTGCGCGCCCAGCTTGTCGATCTCGGACAACAGCGCCCAGGGGTCCAGCACCACACCGTTGCCGATGATGCTCAGCTTGCCCCCCCGCACGATCCCGCTTGGCAACAGCGACAACTTGTAGACCACCCCGCCAATGACCAGCGTATGGCCCGCATTATGCCCACCCTGAAACCGCGCGACGATGTCGGCACGCTCGCTCAGCCAGTCGACGATCTTGCCCTTCCCCTCGTCGCCCCACTGGGCGCCCACGACGACGACATTGGCCATGACTGATCCTTGTCTCAGGTTGAAACCGCCGCAGCTATACCGGCCACGGCGCGAAGGTGAAACAGGCAAATCGCCGGGGGTCAGCCGGGCGAAGACATCAGCACCATCGCCATCGCCGCCGCATAGATCACCACGAAAGCCAACACGATGTTGACCAACAGGCGGATGCGCCGCCCGGCCACAAGCATACCCAGCCCCAACAGCGCAAACGCCCCGCCAATGCCCATCAGCACCAGTGCGGCCAATCCCGGCAGACTGACCAGAGGCGGGCCGTCCAGGTTCAGCGAAATCCCGTTCGGCACCAGATCAGCCGGCACGAAACCGGGATAGGCCCATCCCATCGTCAGATACAAAAGCCACAGGCCGAACCCGCCAAGGAACGCGCCGCACAGAACCAGCAATCCCCCCCGCAGCCGTATCATCGCGATCTCCTCCGCATCTGGATGCGGGCAGAGGCTGCGACGGCAGGCGGGTGTCGGTCAATGGCGTCTGGCGCGGGCCATGCAGAAAAGGCGGCCGATCCCGTGATCGCGCCGCCTTGTCGCAATGGGGAATGGTGGGCGATAACGGATTTGAACCGCTGACATCTTCGATGTGAACGAAGCGCTCTACCGCTGAGCTAATCGCCCCCGGCGGGCGTCTTATTCCGCTTTGCCTTTTGCCGCAAGGCCCTGTTTGACAGGCGCGGCCCGCTTGGGCTTGGGCTTCGGCTTGGCTGCCTTGTCGGCCTTCACAGCGGCAACAGCCTTGACCTCCTTGACCGCCGCACCAGAAGCGTCGGGCTTCGGCGCCTTGGCCTTGACCTCGCGCAGCGCCACGCGCATGCCCTCGCCGCTTACAGGGTCGGCAGGGCGCAACACCCGGGCGGCCCCGAACGGCGGCAGGCGCAGTTGTTCGCCGGCCTTCAGCGCATCACTCATCTCCTGCAACGTCGCCCGAATGATCAGTTGCACGTCTTTCAATTTGGCACCCGTCGCCTTTTGCACGCGTATGGCCAGTTCCTTGCGTGCCACAGTCGTGGGCTTGATTGTGCCGTCAGTGCCATTCGGTTCAGCCGAATCCGCCATCATCGTCTCCCTTTTGTGCTGCCCGGGCAAAGGTTGCGCGGGGCGCAGTGCCATGCCCGGATGCCGGTTGTGTCATCGATAACGCTACTGAGAATTCGCAACCGAGGGAACATGCATTCCGCAGGGCGTTCGAAAGCTTGACAGAATTGGCTGACAATCGCAGGGTTTGAACATAGCTGCATCGGAACCAAGGGGGATTGAAATGCGTCGTACACTGTTGGGCGGTTGTGCCGTCGTTGCGCTGAGTGGCAGCTTTGCTGTGGCGGGGGGCCTTGCAGAGCCGACGATGCCGGTCGAGGTGGTGGCGGAACGGACCTCTTCCAGTGCCGGCGGCATCCTGATCCCGCTCTTGTTGCTGATCCTCGTGGCAGCGGCGGCGTCCAGTTCGTCAAGCAGCGGAGGCGGAGGTGTAGGCGGAGGCGGGGTGATTATGGAATCCGACCGCAGGCTCAAGACCGATGCCACTTGGGTGGGCCTGACCGCCGATTCCATTCCCGTCTGGCGCTACCGCTACAAGTTCACCCCGCAGGTGTTCGAGGGTGTGATGGCGCAGGACGTCGCGATGCGGCGGCCGGATGCACTGGTGATGCGGTCAAACGGGCTGATGGCCGTCAACTATGCCCGCCTTGGCCACGAGATGCGCCAGGTCGCCTGACGCTGCAACCGGATGCCCGACCTGATGCTTGCAGGTCGGGCTGAGGTTGCAACCTCGCTTCAGCGTCGTCAGAGCCCCTGCCCGTCCGGTCAGTCATTTCTGCATGTCTTTCGCCAGAATTGGCTTCGGCCCTGCGTCTGGGATTTCCCGCCGAAGCACGGCAGGTGCAGCCCTGCGCCGGTATCCTGAGGACGTTCATACATGGCCATTCCTTCCTGACCATCGACATGCAGAACAAGGTCGCAACAACACTGATCGCCGACCCGGACGATCTGATGCACGTCTGCCGCGCAATCCCCGGCAAGGGGCGATCCATCCGCCGCCCTTTCCGTATGCGGCGGCATATGGTCTAACCGCCATGACCCCACCGGAAAGCGCCCATGTCCGACCGCACCGAAAGCGAAAGCCGAAAACTGCTGCGCCGCCTGCGCGACAGTCTGGCCGAACCCGGCCACGGACAGGACCGGCTGGACCGCATCACCCACCTGATCGCCGATTCGATGGGCACCGAGGTCTGCTCGATCTACCTTTTCCGTGACCCCGAAACGCTGGAGCTTTGCGCCACCGAAGGGCTGAACAAGGCCGCCGTCCACCAGACCCGCCTGCGGCTGGGCGAGGGGCTGGTGGGCCGCGTCGCGCGCACCGCAAGCCCGGTGAACACCGCCGACGCGCCATCCGCCAAGGGCTTTCGCTTCATGCCCGAAACCGGCGAAGAGGTGTTTTCGTCGTTCCTCGGCGTGCCGATCCAGCGGGTGGGTGAGAAACTGGGTGTGCTTGTGGTGCAAAGCCGCGTCGCGCGCCAGTATTCCGAGGATGAGGTCTATGCCATCGAAGTGGTGGCGATGGTGCTGGCCGAGATGACCGAGCTTGGCGTTTTCACCGGCGAGGGCGAGGCGATGAAGGCACTGCACCGCCACCCCGCCATGTTTCGCGGCACCGTCGGCCAGGAAGGCACCGCCGAGGGCCGCGTCTGGCTGCACGAGGCGCGCGTGGTGGTCACCAACCCGGTGGCCGACGACCCCCTGACCGAGATCGAGCGTATCCGTGATGCCGTCGGCCAGTTGCGCGTGTCGGTGGATGACCTTCTGTCGGCCGAAAGTCTGGACAAGGACCAGAAACAGGTGCTTGAGGCCTACCGCATGTTCGCTCATTCGCGCGGCTGGCTGAAACGGATGGAGGCGGACATCGCGCGGGGCCTGTCGGCCGAGGCGGCGGTGGAAAAGGAACAATCGGCCACCCGCGCCCGTCTCGGACAGGTGCCCGACGCCTATCTGCGCGAACGCCTGCACGATCTGGATGACCTGTCGAACCGCCTGTTGCGCATCCTGACCGGACAGGGCCGCGACACCGGCGCGCAGATGCCCGAAAACCCGATCCTTGTCGCGCGCAACATCGGCCCGGCGGAACTTCTTGAATACGGGCGCAAACTGCGCGGCGTGGTGCTGGAAGAGGGGTCGGTCGGCAGCCACGCGGCCATCGTCGCCCGCGCCCTTGCCATCCCCCTTGTGATCCACGCCAGCCGCATCGTGGCCGAGGCGCTGAACGGCGATCCGATCCTGGTTGACGGCGATCAGGCGGTGGTCCACCTGCGCCCCGAAGACACCATCACCTCGGCCTTCCGCGACAAGATGGCGATGCAGGCCAAGGCGCAGGAACGCTATGCGGGCCTGCGCGACCTGCCCGCTACCACCCGCTGCGGCAAGACGGTGGCGCTTTACATGAACGCAGGCCTGATGGCTGACCTGCCCAGTCTTGAGGGGTCGGGGGCCGAAGGCGTCGGCCTGTTCCGCACAGAATTGCAGTTCCTCATCCGC
Source organism: Rhodobacterales bacterium (assembly GCA_038209775.1). Classification (GTDB taxonomy): domain Bacteria; phylum Pseudomonadota; class Alphaproteobacteria; order Rhodobacterales; family Rhodobacteraceae; genus JBBQXK01. The sequence continues at coordinate 19,902 of JBBQXK010000029.1, forward strand.
AACCGGATGCCCAAGCGGGATGAGCTGGCGAAACTCTACGCCCGCGTGATGGATGCCGCCAAAGGGCGCCCGGTGGCGTTCCGCACCCTCGACATCGGGTCGGACAAGGTGCTCCCGTACATGAAGCCGAATGACGAGCCGAACCCCGCCATGGGCTGGCGCGCGATCCGGGTGGGGCTGGACAAGCCGGGTGTTCTGCGGATGCAGGCACAGGCGCTGTTCCGGGCGGCAAACGGCCGGCCTCTGGCCATCATGTTCCCGTTCATCGCCGAACACGCCGAGTTTCTGGCGGCCCGCGCCCACGTCCTGGCCCAGCTTGCCCGCGAAACGGCAGCGGGATATCCCACCCCGGCCACCCTCGAGATCGGCGCGATGCTGGAAACGCCCAGCCTTGCCTACGCGCCCCGTGCGTTCTTTGAGGCGACCGATTTCGTGTCGATCGGCGGCAATGACCTGAAACAGTTCTTCTTCGCCGCCGACCGCGAGAATGAACGGGTGCGCCGGCGCTATGACATTCTGAACGCGTCGTTCCTGAGCTTTCTCGAAACCATCGTCGCCCGCTGCGCCGAGACGAACACGCCGCTGTCGTTCTGCGGCGAGGATGCGGGCCGCCCGGTTGAGGCGGTCTGTCTGGCCGCAATCGGGATGCGCTCCCTGTCGATGCGTCCGGCCTCGGTCGGGCCGGTCAAAAGCCTGCTGCGCCGCGCGAACCTGGATGACCTGCGCGCCACTATCGGGGGTGCAATTGCCGCGGGCGCAGAAACCGTACGGCCTGCGGTCATGGGCTATCTGGCCAACCTGCCGGAATAAGAAACCCCGCCGGGGTGAACCGGCGGGGCATTGGGGTGTGTTGGGTCACGTGTTTTGCAAGCAGCTATCGGGTGGGTAGCCCGACAAACACTGATCTAGAGTGATTCCCTTACCAATTGGTTACCGCGCCTTAACCCTGTGGCCTTGCGATTTCTTCTTTGCAAAAATACTCAGGCGCCCCGCCCGGAACCGCAGCCAACGTTCCCCTGACGGCCCTAAAGCCCGCCGAATTCGCACAACGCATGCACTTGCATGCCCATCGCCGTCAGTTTCGCCCGGCCGCCAAGGTCGGGCAGGTCCACCACAAAGGCACAGCCCACCACCTCGGCCCCCAGCCGCTCGATCAGGCGTATCCCAGCCTCGGCGGTGCCGCCAGTGGCCAGAAGATCATCGACCAGCAGCACCTTCTCGCCCGGGCTCATCGCGTCCTGATGCACCTCGACCACCGCCTCGCCGTATTCCAGCGTATAGGACTGGCTGATCACCGCCCCCGGCAGCTTGCCCTTCTTGCGGATCGGCACAAAGCCTGTCGACAACTGGTGCGCCACCGCCCCGCCCAGGATGAACCCCCGCGCCTCAAGCCCCGCCACCTTGTCGATGCGCATGCCCGCATAGGGGGCCAGCAACTGATCCACCGCCATGCGAAACCCGCGCGGGTCGGCGAACAGCGTGGTCACATCGCGGAACAGGATCCCCTCATGCGGGAAATCGACGATGGTGCGGATATAGTCGCGGACTGATTTCGGCATGCGCCACCCTTTTGATGCGTTGGCACAAAACGGGCTCCGGCATCCGAGGTCAATCCCCGACCGCACCACCCTGCGAAAAGGGATGGCGCACCCGACACGATTCGAACGTGTGGCCTCTGCCTTCGGAGGGCAGCGCTCTATCCAGCTGAGCTACGGGTGCCTGCGCCGTTGCGTATAGCGGCAGGGCGGGGGCCGTGCAAGCCTCAGGAAAACAGGTCGTGGCACAACTCCAGCGCCTCGATCAGCACATCGACCTCGGCATGGGTGTTGTACAGGCCGAACGACGCGCGGCAGGTGGCCGTGACCCCCATATGGGCCATCAAAGGCATCGCGCAATGCGTGCCGGCCCGCACCGCGACCCCCTTGCGGTCAAGGACGGTCGAGATGTCGTGGGCATGCGCGGCACCGTCCAGCGTAAAGCTGAAGATGGCCCCCTTGGTCGCCGAATTCCCCTGCACCGACAGCCAGTTCAGCCCCGCCAGCCGGGCCCGGGCATAGTCGCGGATGCCACGCTCATGCGCCGCCACATTGTCCATCCCAAGGGCTGTCAGATAGTCCAGTGCTGCACCAAAGCCGATCTGCTGCACGATCCCCGGTGTACCCGCCTCGAACTTCATCGGCGGGTCGTTCCAGGTCACGCTGTCGCGCGCCACGTCGCGGATCATGTCGCCGCCGCCCATGAAGGGCTGCATTTCGGCCATCCGCTCGCGGCGAATGAACATCGCACCCGACCCGCTGGGACCATAAAGCTTGTGCCCGGTAATGGCGTAGAAATCGCAGTCCAGCGCCTGCACATCCACCGGCATATGCACCGCCGCCTGTGACCCGTCCACCAAGACCGGCACCCCCCGTGCCCGCGCGCCGGCACAGATCGCGGCCACATCGACCACCGTGCCCAGCACGTTCGACATGTGGGTCACCGCAATCAGCCGGGTGCGCGGGCCGATGGCATCCAGCACCGCCTGTGGATCAAGGTCGCCGTTCGCATCACAATCAACCCATTTCAGCACCACGCCCTGCCGTTCGCGCAGGAAATGCCAGGGCACGATGTTGGCGTGATGCTCCATGATGCTCAGAATGATCTCGTCGCCCGGTTGCAGCCGGGGCGCGGCCCAGCCATAGGACACCAGATTGATCCCCTCGGTCGTCCCTGAGTTGAACACGATCTCGTCGTCAGACCCGGCGTTCAGAAAGCGCGCGATCTTGCCGCGCACAGCCTCATAATTGTCGGTCGCGAGGTTCGACAGATAATGCAGGCCCCGGTGGACGTTGGCGTACTCGTGGGAATAGGCCCGCGTCACCGCGTCAATCACCACCTGCGGCTTTTGCGCGGATGCCCCGTTGTCAAGGTACACCAGCGGCTTGCCGTTCACCTCACGGCCAAGGATCGGGAAATCGGCCCGCACCCGTTCCACGTCATACATCGCCTAGCCCCCCGTACCAATCGACCCGATCAACGGCGCCAGGATTACCGCCAGCATCAGGAAAAGCAGGCAGATCCCCGCCAGCACCCCCGCGAACGTCGCGGCCAGCGACTTGAACCTGTGCAGTTCTGCCGTGAAGTTCACCAAAAGCCAGAAGAACAACCCGATCTCGGCCAGCGCCATCAGCCCGGCCAGCGGCGGCACCAGCATTTGCGCCGCAAGCGTCACCACCTGCAGCACCAGCATCACCACCTGCAGCCACGCCACCAGTGCGATGGTTTGGTCCAGCGTCCCCTGCCCGCCGCGCATCCGGCCCAGACGGTACAGCGCAAAGGTGCCCGCAACCCAGACGAACAGTTGCAGGAACGCGGTGCGCAGGGGGATCGCCATGGCTTCGGCAAAGAAACTGCGCGTCTCGGCAGGGCTGAGGTGAAAGCTGCCATAGGCCATCAGCGTTGACACCACGGCCAAAAGGGCAATCGCCGCCCAGCCAGTCCGGGCGGGCACCCCAAGCGCCATGATCTTGCGCGCGCCGCCGCGCGGATCGGCCAACGTGTCACGCACCCGCATCAGAAGGGCCGCAAGGCTCAGGTCCATTCCGGCTGCCCCCGTTCGGTTTCGCGCAGGTTCACCAGCCAGAACAACCCGAAGGCTACAAACGTGACGACCCCGATGGTGGCCAGTTGCACCCCCGGCCCGATCATTCCACCGACAAGCCCGGTCAGCAGCACCAGCGGCGTCACCGCGCACAGCGCCCAGAACAGCGCCACCCGCGCGCCGTACCATGTGCCCCGTCCGCCTATCGCCCGCGCCCCAAGCCGGCCAAGCGCCGCAAGCGCATACCACAGCGGGATGGTCGCCAGCAAAGCCATCGCCCGGCCCAGCATCTGCGGCGCCACCGGCACATCCGGCGTCTCGGCAGTCACCCGGGCGACCTGTGGCCATTGCGCGATGAAGGCAAGGATCAGGAATGCCAGCAACAGCGTGAAGGCAAACGGTTCCGACTGCCCCCGGTCAAGGTGCCGCCGCACCACCGCCGCCGGTCGCCGCCAGCTTTCCACGATGTCGGTCAGGAAAGCCACGTCATCGGTCCTCGTGCCGCACCAGCCACAGTTCCAGACGCAAGCGGATGTCCTCGGCCAGGCCAGCGTCCTCGATCTCGCCAAGGGCCTCGGCCAGAAAGGCCAGCACCAACAGCGCCTTGGCCGCAGCCGCCGGCACCCCGCGCGACCGCAGATAGAAAAGCGCCGTCTCGTCGATCGCCCCCGAGGTTGACCCGTGGCTGCACTTCACATCGTCAGCGTAGATTTCCAGTTCCGGCTTGGCCAGAAACTGGCTGTCCTCGTCCAACAACAGGCTCTGGCTGATCTGGTAACCGTCAGTTTTCTGCGCACCCTGTTTCACCAGGATCTTGCCCTGAAACACGCCCACAGCACCGTTCTTCAGCACCTTCTTGAACACCTGACGGCTTTCGCACCGCCGTGCGTCATGCGTCACGAACACCGTGTCATCATGCAGGAATTGCCCGTCACCGACCGCCGCCCCGGCAACATGCGCCGCCGCGTCATCGCCCGACAACTCGATCACCGCCTCGTTGCGGGTCAGGTGGCCGTTGCGGGTCAGGGTAAAGGATTTGAACAGGGCCTCCGCGCCCAGCCGGGCAAAGATGTGCGTCACGGCGCGGCGTTCGTGGGCGCGTCCCTGCAGGCGGACATGATGGAACCGCCCGCCATTGCCCACCTCGACCTCCATCACGGAGTTAAGGCGTGCGGCAGCAGAGCCGCTTTCCAGAAGGGTGATCTCCGCCCCGGGTTCAATCTTCACGCAATGGTGCAGGATCGCATCAGAACCCTCTGACGAATGACGATAAATCAGCGAAACCGGCATCACCGCCCGCCCCGTGGCGCGGATCAGCACGCCGTCGCCTGCAAAGGCCGTGTTGAGGCTGGCAAAGGGCCGTGCGACGGGTGACTGCCCCCGCGTCTCCAGCACGCCATAGACGTCACGCGCCCAGTGGATGTCGGCACGCGCCGCCACCTCCAGCCGCTCGATCTCGACGCCCGCCATCGCGGGGTCGTCCGAAGCGGCCGCATCAAACACGCCGTCCACGAACACCAGCCGGACGCTGTCGATGCCGTCAAAGGCGGGGCTTTCGTCATCCGGCGCAAAGACCTTGACCGGCATCGGCGCGGGCGCCGTCAGGCTGGCCGGATCGGTATAGCGCCAGTATTCATCGCGCTTGGTCGGCAGCCCCATCGCCATCAGCCGCGCCAGTGCGGCCTCGCGCGCCGGTGCGGCCCAGCCTTCGGCACGGAACCCCAAACCGGCGATCCGGGTGGCCAGAAGATCGGCCTTGGCCTGCGGCAACACCATCACGCCCCCTCGCGCAGGATATCGGCATAGCCGTTCGTCTCGACCTCCAGCGCCAGTTCCGGCCCGCCGGTTTTGACGATGCGCCCATCAGCCATGATATGCACCACATCCGGGCGGATATGGTCCAGAAGCCGCTGATAATGCGTGATGACCAGAAACGACCGCCCGGCATCCCGCAGGGCGTTCACCCCCTCGGCCACCAGCTTCATCGCGTCCACGTCAAGGCCGCTGTCGGTTTCGTCCAGAATGCACATGCGCGGTTCCAGCATGGCCATCTGCAGGATTTCGTTGCGCTTCTTCTCGCCGCCGGAAAACCCCACGTTGACCGGCCGCTTCATCATGTCGGCGTCGATCTTCAGGCTTGCAGCCTTGGCGCGCACCACCTTCAGGAACTCACCCGCACTCATCTCCGCCTCGCCGCGCGCCTTTCTTTGGGCGTTCACCGCCGTCCGCAGGAACGTCATGTTGCCCACCCCCGGAATTTCGACCGGGTACTGAAACGCCAGGAACAGCCCCGCCGCCGCCCGCTCTTCGGGTTCCATCGCCAGAAGGTCAGCATTGTCCAGCGTGGCACTGCCGTCCGTCACCGCATAGCCCTCGCGCCCCGCCAGCACATAGGACAGCGTCGATTTGCCCGATCCGTTCGGCCCCATGATCGCATGCACCGATCCGGCGCCGATTGTCAGGTCAACGCCCTTGAGGATGGCCTTGTCCTCGGCTTCCAGTTTGACGTGCAGGTTCTTGATTTCAAGCATTTTTCTTTTCCTTGGGCAGAACCAGAAGATCCTGGTTCGCAGGGTAGCGCGGCCCCTCGTGGGCAATCACATAATCGTTGTCCGCCATCCAGTCACGGAATGCGGGTGCGTTGACGTGGTCCAGTTCCAGAAAAACCGGCGGGCGGTGGCTGGAAATGGTCGCGTGCAGCCCGCGCAGGGCCTGCATCTCCATCCCCTCGATGTCCAGCTTGATGAAATCCACCCGCTGACCGGCCAGCATCACATCCCCCGTTCGCACCGGGATACCGCCCTGCCCATCCGCGACCAGCCGCGTGGCCCCCAGATTGGCACGTTTGGTCACAGTGGAAAAACCCGCCCCTTCGACATCCGACATCCCCCACCCCAGATGGGTCAGGTCCACGGTGGTATCCAGCCCGTTCAGCGCGACATTCGCGCGCAGAAGCGTCATCGCCGGGGGGTTCGGTTCAAACGCGATCACCCGCGACGCCCCCATGAACAGCGCGGCATACAGCGTATGGTTGCCGACATTCGCGCCGATGTCCACGAACACGCCCCCACGGAGAAAGTGTGCGGCCATCACCGCCATCTCATCGCGTTCCCAGAACTTGCCCTGCGCATGCTTGGCCTGGATCTTGTCACCCGCGTCGGCCACGGCAAAGCGCACCGCGACCCCGTCGACCACCGCATCAATCACCTGATGCATCATGCGGGTTCCTGCATCAGGCCGATGACGTGGCGCAAACGGGCCGGGTCCAGCGCCACCGGCGACACGCGGAACTCGGCCATCCGGCCGGTGATCGCAAACGGCGCAAACCATTCCTCGACCGCGCGGTAGCCAAGGCGCGGGGTGTAGTCGTCGAAGAGCACGGTCACAGGGCGCGCGATCCGCAGGATGGTCGCCAGGAAACAGCCCACCCGGAACCGCCCGTCAATCAGCACCACGTCGGGGTGCTGGAAATCGTCTCGCTCCCACACCCCCAGCGGGTAATCCGCATATTGCCTCCAGCGGATTTCGTTGCGCGGATGGCCCCAGCGGCGGGTCGCACCAATGTCGGCCTGGTGCAGATGCACCGGCGAAGCCCCGGGATGCGCCGCAATCCAGTCGCGCATCATCGACAACCAGCGGCGGTCGCTTTCCACTGCAAAGACCGTCTTGCCCGGCATGCCCGCGGCCACCAGCGTAGACCCCCCCGTGCCGTACTCCAGAATGACCGACGCACCCCCGTAAGTGCCGCGCAGCAGCTCTGCCTCGGGCTCGGGCATGGTCAGTTCTGGGCGTGTCATCGCTTCGGTCACCCCGACACCCTGAAGTCCGCCGGCAATGCCGCGACATAGGCCGCAGGTAAGTCCGCCCCAACCGCCCCCCGCGCCACCAACAGGTCAAGCACATGCAGCACCAGCGAATGGCTGTGAAACACGCCCGCCGCCAGAATGCACAGATGTTTCAACTGGTTATCATCGCAATCCGGCAACCGCTCCAGCCGGCGAAGGTACACGGCGTCGCCGTCGATGGCCTGATCCTGTACCCGCCGTTCGCGCAACTGCGCTCCTTGCGAATTGGCGATCATGCGGGATTTGGTGAACAGGAACTTGTGCAGGATGAAACCCTGCTTGCGCAGCTCGTCATCCACGCCGCCCGCCATCGGCTCACCGCGATAGATCGGGAAATACCGCAACTCGACGATCACCGCCGTCGCCTTCGCGATGGCCCGGGCGGCGCCCCGGAACACATCCACCTCGCCCCCCTGAATGTCGATCTTCATCAGATCGAACGGGCCCACCCGGTCATCGCGGTCGATGGCCACGGTCTGCAGCACTTCCTTGCGGGCCACCTTGGACCATCCTTCGGCCCCCAGCGCCCCGGTCGCGGCCGCATCGGGCCGGTACATGCTGGTGAACCCTGAACGGCGGTAGATGTGCAGCGTCTTTTCCCCGCCATCACCCACCGCAAACGGCAGATAGGTCTCGTACGGCCCCTTCGCCGCCTCCAGTTTCGCAAAGGCCTCGGCCTGCGGCTCGAACCCCACCACGTCGCAACCACCGACTTTCAGCAGCGCGGCATAGGGGGCCTCGTCCAACGGGTTGGCCCCCACATCCACGATCCGCGTGCGGCGTGGCAGGTCAAGGCGCTGCAGCAGCAGGGCCAGCGCCTCGGGCGCACCACCAGGGTCGGACCCGCGCCGCATGCCGTCACGCCACCTTGACCGCTGTGCCCGAGGCGGTGACCATCATCATGTTGTTGATGACCTCGTAATCCAGATCGACCCCGATCACCGCATGCGCGCCCAGTTCGGCCGCATGCGCCTCCAACTCGCGCAGGGCGGTGTCGCGGGCCGTCGCCATCTCGCCCACATACTCGCCTGACCGGCCACCGATGATATCGGTGATACCCGCGAACAGGTCACGGAACATGTTGGCCCCCATGATGGCCTCGCCGACGACGATCCCCAGATAGTCCGTCACCTTCTTGCCCTCGATGGTGGGCGTCGTCGTCATGATCATGTCAGCCTCGCTCTCAGATCAGGGCGCGGATCCCGGGCGGGATCACGCGACGATGGCACCCGCTATATGGGCGGGCAGTACCATCGCGCGCATATCCGCCTGCGACATCTTGCGCAAGTAAAGGGCAAATCCGATGGCACTGGCCGAACCCACGGCAATTCCTTGCCACAGGCCCCGTATCACCCGACCGACCCCTCAAGCGAGATCGCCACCAGCGCCTGCGCCTCCATGGCGAACTCCATCGGCAGCGCCTGCAGCACGTCCTTGCAGAACCCGTTCACCACCAGCGCCACCGCCTCTTCCTCGTCCATCCCGCGCGACCGGCAATAGAACAACTGGTCCTCATCGACCTTGGAAGTGGTCGCCTCATGTTCCACACGCGACGAGGAGTTCCGCACCTCGATATACGGCACCGTATGCGCGCCGCACTTGTCGCCGATCAGCAGGCTGTCGCACTGGGTATAGTTGCGGCTGTCGGTCGCCTTGGGGTGCATGCTGACCAGACCGCGATAGGTGTTCTGCGCCCGCCCCGCACTGATCCCCTTGGACACGATGCGCGACTTGGTGCGTTTGCCCAGATGGATCATCTTGGTGCCGGTATCGGCCTGTTGGGCATTGTTCGCGATAGCGATGGAATAGAACTCGCCTTGGGAATCATCCCCCCGCAGGATGCAACTGGGGTATTTCCACGTGATCGCCGACCCGGTTTCCACTTGGGTCCACATCACCCGCGCCCTGTCACCCCGGCAATCGGCCCGCTTGGTGACAAAGTTGTAGATGCCGCCGACGCCGTTCTCGTCGCCCGGATACCAGTTCTGCACGGTCGAGTACTTCACCTCGGCATCCTTCAGGATCACCAGCTCCACCACCGCTGCATGCAACTGGTTGGTGTCGCGCTTGGGGGCCGTGCAGCCCTCAAGATAGCTCACATAAGCCCCTTCATCCGCGATGATGAGTGTCCGTTCGAACTGCCCGGTATTCTCGGCATTGATGCGGAAATAGGTCGACAACTCCATCGGACAGCGCACACCCTTGGGGATGTAGACGAACGACCCGTCCGAAAACACCGCACAGTTCAGCGTCGCAAAGAAGTTGTCCGACGGCGGCACCACCGACCCCAGATACTGCCGCACCAGTTCGGGATGCTCACGCACCGCCTCGCTGAATGAGCAAAAGATGACGCCGGCCTTGGCCAGTTCCGCCTTGAACGTGGTGCCGACGCTCACACTGTCGAACACCGCGTCCACCGCCACCCGCCGCTCACCCTCGGGTGCCTCGACGCCGGCCAACAGCGCCTGCTCCTTCAGCGGGATGCCCAGTTTCGCGTAGGTCGCCAACAGCTTGGGGTCAACCTCGTCCAGAGATTTCGGCTTTACGCCCATGCTCTTGGGCTTGGCGTAATAATACTGGTCCTGATAATCGATGGTCGGATAGTTCACCATCGCCCAGGTCGGTTCCACCATCTTCACCCAGCGGCGATAGGCGGCCAGACGCCAGTCCAGCATCCATTCCGGTTCGCCGTTCTTGGATGAGATCAGCCGAACGATGTCCTCGGACAGGCCCTTCGGCGCATATTCCGTCTCGATCTCGGTGGCCCAGCCGTGCTTGTAGGTGCCCGACATCGCCTGCACGGCCTCGATCGTCTCGCGGTCAACGCCGTCGCGCACCTCGGTGTCCAGTACCGGCATGTCATTCATCGCGCATCTCCTGTCTGTCCGGAGGACCGCGCGCTGTGCTTGCGGTATCCCTTCAACCACGCTTGGGCAAAGCGCAGCACATCCTCTTCCGTCACGGCGGGCCCCAGCGAGATGCGGATGGCCGCCCCCGCCGCAGCCTCGTCATAGCCCATCGCGCGCAGCACACGGCTTGCCCGCACCTTGCCACTGGAACAGGCCGATCCCGCCGATACGGCAAACCCCGCCAGATCCATCGCCATCACCTGCGTCTCGCCTTTCCATCCGGGGGCCAGCAGACACAGGGTGTTGGGCAAACGTTCCGCCCCATTCCCGACGAAATTAGTCTTATTCAGATCGACAGACAATGCCTGTTCTAGAATATTTCTAAGTTGGCCCACCCGCTCCCAGACTCCATCCGCCAGATCGCGCGCCGCAGCCTCAGCCGCCGCCCCGAAGCCTGCGATGCCGATGATGTTCTCGGTCCCCGCCCGTCGCCCCATCTCCTGCCCGCCGCCACGCATCTGCGGCGGCACCTCGATCCCTTGCCGAACGACCAGTGCGCCGATGCCCTTCGGCCCGCCCAGCTTGTGCGCCGACACCAGACCCATTGTGCAGCCCAGCCAGTCGAACGCCACAGGCACCTTGCCGAACGCCTGCGTCAAATCACTGACGGCCAGCCCCTGCGGCAGGTCCTGCATCACCCCTGTCTCGGAATTGGCCATCTGCACAGCCGCCCGTGACGGATCTGTCACCGTGACAAGACCACCCGCATCGACAGCCAGATCATCGGCGCACCAGGCCAGCACCGCCTCATGCTCAACTGCCCCGCAGTGCAGCCCGCGCCCGGCACAGGCCAATGACGCAGCCTCCGTCGCGCCGCTCGTGAACACCACATCGCTGCCCTGCGCGCCAAGGGCTGCGGCCACCTGCGCCCGTGCCCGCTCGACCAGCCCCTTTGCGGCCCGCCCCTCGGCATGGACCGACGACGGGTTCCCCGCGACCTCCATCGCCGCCAGCATCGCCGCCCGCGCCTCGGGCCGCAGCGGCGTCGTCGCATTCCAGTCCAGATAAACCCGCGTCCCCGATTTCATCTTGGCTCAAATACTCCGGGGGTGCAGGGGCTGGCCCCCGCTTTCCTTACTCTTCATCCACCACCCGGAACAGCACCGGCACCGCCGGGCAGGGCACCATCTTGTTGGTCACCACATCCGACAACCGCGTCTGGTGCAGGAACACATAGACCTGCGCCGACAGCCCCTCCCACAAACGGTTGGTCAGGGATTGCGCCCGCGTCCCCGACACGCCCCCCGATGCCCCCGCCCCGGTGTGCAGCGCATCGACCGTTTCCTCGACCGCCTCCATCACCTCGCTGACCCGGATCGCATCGGGCGACCGGGCCAGCCGATAGCCCCCCCCCGGCCCCCGCACCGCCTCGACCAGCCCCGCCCGGCGCAGTTTCACGAACAACTGCTCCAGATACGGCAGGCTGATGTCCTGACGCCGCGACACTTCGGCCAGCGACACCAGACCCTCCTTGCCCGCCAGCGCCAGATCGGCCAGCGCCACCATCGCATACCGCCCCTTGGTCGAGAGTTTCATCGCTATCTCCCCATCGGTCCATTGACGTCATGCCCGGGGCCGCTTAACTCACAGCCTTCGGGTTCCCGTGCAGGCGGGCCCGGTTCATTGCTGCTAAGTCAACGCCCCGGTTTTGTCCACGGGGGTCGACCGGGGGAAAGTCCACACAATGCCCGAGGTTATATTCGCCGGCCCCGAAGGGCGCCTTGAAGGCCGCTACCACCCGCAAAAAGACCGCGACGCCCCCATCGCCATCGTCCTTCATCCGCATCCGCAGTTCGGCGGCACGATGAACAACAAGGTGGTCTACAACCTGCACTACGCGTTCTACACGCTGGGGTTCACCGTTCTGCGCTTCAACTTCCGCGGTGTCGGGCGGTCACAGGGCGAATACGATCTGGGCATCGGCGAGTTGTCGGATGCGGCATCCGCCCTCGATTACCTCCAGTCGATGAACCAGAACGCGAAACACTGCTGGGTCGCGGGGTTCTCGTTCGGCGCATGGATCGGCATGCAGCTTTTGATGCGGCGGCCCGAGATCACCGGCTTCATCAGCGTGTCGCCCCCCGCCAACATGTACGACTTCAGCTTTCTCGCCCCCTGCCCCTCATCCGGCCTTGTCATCAACGGCACCGCCGACAAGGTGGCCCCGCCGAAAGACACCACGATTCTGGTGAACAAACTGCACGAGCAAAAGGGCATCAAGATCACCCATACCCAGATCGAAGGGGCCGACCACTTCTTCAAGGACGAAGAGGCGCATATGAAACCGATGATCCAGACGGTCTCCGACTACGTCCGTCGCCGCCTGACCGAGGCTTCGCGCTGACATGAGCATCGTCGATGACATCGCCGACCTTCTGGCGCGCGAAACCATGGCCGCGATGGACGTGATCGGCGATGACCGGTTCTATGACAAGGTCGGCAAGGTGATCGGCGACGTGTCCCCCACCGTGCAAGAGGCCTATACCCTTGCCATCCGCGCCCGCCTTGCCGAACGCCGCACGATGGATTTCATCAAGCGCACGGTCGACGCCAAACGCACCGGGGCCGAGGCCCCGAAGGCCCCGCGCGGTTCGGACACAGGTCATTGACGACCCCCGGCGATGGCCGGCTGGAGGCGCAGTTCGCCTTCCTGAACGAGGCGGACCGCCTCAAATCCGTCCTGCGCGCCACCACTCTGTGTGACGGCTCACGCCCCGAAAACTCAGGCGAACATTCGTGGCACCTCGCCCTCTATGCCATGGTCATGGCCGACCAGTCCGCCCCCGGCGTGAACATCGACCGCGTCATCCGCATGCTTCTGATCCATGATCTGGTCGAGATCGACACCGGCGATGTCCCCATCCACTCGGCAGGCGGTCAGGCCCACGCCAGCCCCGACACCATCGCCGCCGAACAACACGCCGCCGACCGCATCTTTGGCCTTCTACCGCCCGATCAGGCCACGGCCCTCCGCGCGCTCTGGGATGAATTCGAGGCGACTGAGACCCCCGACGCCGTGTTCGCCAAATCGCTTGACCGGGTGCAGCCGGTCATGGCCAACCTGATGTCGGGGGGCGGGACGTGGACGACCTACAACGTGACGCTGGACCAGTTGGACGCGCGCGTCGGCACCAAGATTTCCCGCGGCGCGCCACAGGTCTGGGCGTGGGTGCGAGAGCTGGCAAAACCCTTTCTTGCGAGATGAAAAGGCTATCCTATTTCGGCTGTCTTGTCCTCGTCGGGTTCGCTTTTGTCGTCTTCGACAACCTGAGCCACAATGACTGGCGCGCCTGCATCCAAGACACCCCTGCAGTGCCGCTATCGTGGCGTCTTCTTGTGCCACCTGGCCTGAACACGATGTGGGTCTACTGGATGCCGGTCATCCCGCTCTTGGTGCTTTCTCTGGGCACGGACGCACCTGATCGCAAGGCGTGGGCAGCAGCTATCGCGCTCTTCGGCTTCGGGCTTTGGCTGATGTTTCCGGGCAGCAGCCAGCATGATTGCGACCGAAAAGGTACAGACTCTGCGTTCAGACTGATCCTGTTGCTTCCCATCGCCTTTGCAATGACGCTCTTCGTGCTTTTCACACGACGGGGTGCACGCAACACAGGGTAGGTCGCATCATCGGCTGCATACCATGGCATACCGCTTCTGCCATCGGGGACTTTCTGCTATGCAGCATCCAACCGAGTCCCCGCGTGGAGCCCCCGATGACCAAGATCAAAGTCGCCAACCCCGTTGTCGAGCTTGACGGCGACGAGATGACCCGGATCATCTGGGACTTCATCAAGCAAAAACTGATCCTGCCCTATCTCGACATCGACCTGAAATATTACGACCTGTCGATCCAGGTGCGCGACGCCACCAACGACCAGATCACCATCGACGCCGCCCATGCGATCAAACAGCACGGCGTCGGCGTCAAATGCGCCACCATCACCGCCGATGAGGGCCGCATGGCCGAGTTCGGCCTGAAACAGATGTGGAAATCGCCCAATGGCACGATCCGCAACATCCTTGGCGGCGTCATCTTCCGCCAGCCCATCATCTGCCGCAACGTGCCGCGTCTGGTGCCGGGCTGGACCAAACCCATCGTCGTCGGCCGCCACGCCTTTGGTGACCAGTACCGCGCCACCGATTTCCACTTTCCCGGCCCGGGCAAGCTGACCATGAAATTCGTCGGCACCGACGGCACAACTATCGAGCGTGACGTCTACGATGCCCCATCGGCCGGCGTCTATATGGGCATGTACAACCTTGACGACAGCATCGCTGATTTCGCCCGTGCCTCGCTCAACTATGGGCTGAACCTCGGCTGGCCGGTGTACCTGTCGACCAAGAACACCATCCTCAAATACTACGACGGCCGCTTCAAGGAGCTGTTCCAGACCATATATGAGGCGGAATTTGAGGCGGAATTCAAGAAAAAGGGCATCCACTACGAACACCGCCTGATCGACGACATGGTGGCATCCGCGATGAAATGGTCCGGCGGTTATGTCTGGGCCTGCAAGAACTATGACGGCGACGTGCAGTCGGACACCGTGGCACAGGGCTTCGGCTCGCTCGGCCTGATGACGTCGATCCTGATGACCCCCGATGGCCAGACGGTCGAGGCCGAAGCGGCGCACGGCACCGTCACCCGCCACTTCCGCCAGCACCAGCAGGGCAAACAGACCTCGACCAACTCCATCGCGTCGATCTACGCCTGGACGGGCGGCCTGAAACACCGCGCGAAACTGGACGACAACGCAGCCCTTCTGCGGTTCGCCACCACGCTGGAAAAGGTCACCGTCGATGCGGTTGAGGATGGCCACATGACCAAAGACCTCGCGCTTCTGGTCGGCCCCGACCAGAAATGGCTGACCACCATCGGCTATCTGGAAAAGGTGGACGAGTATCTGAACCGCGCCCTCGGCGGCTGATACCCCCCATTTCACCTTTGTCCAAGTATCCCGGGGGTCCGGGGGCTGGCCCCCGGTCCTGCCCCAGTAACCCGGCGCAACCCCGCCACTGGCCATCCGGCGGCAAAGCCTGTAAGGCCCGCCCCGAAACCCCTGTTTGCCCGAAAAGAGACGCCTCCTGTGGAACTCCGCAACATCGCCATCATCGCCCACGTCGACCATGGCAAGACCACGCTGGTGGACGAGCTTCTGAAACAGTCGGGCGCCTTCCGCACCGGACAGGCCGTGGCCGAACGCGCGATGGACAGCAACGACATCGAACGCGAACGCGGCATCACCATTTTGGCGAAATGCACCTCGGTCGAATGGGCGGGCGGGCGCATCAACATCGTCGACACCCCCGGACACGCCGACTTTGGCGGCGAGGTTGAGCGTATCCTGAACATGGTCGATGGTGTGGTGCTCTTGGTCGATGCCGCCGAAGGACCGATGCCACAGACGAAATTCGTGCTGGCCAAGGCGCTTGCGCTGAACCTGCGGCCCATCGTGATCCTGAACAAGGTCGACAAGTCCGACGCCGAACCCGACCGCGCCCTGAACGAGGTGTTCGATCTGTTCGCCAACCTTGGCGCCGACGACGACCAGCTTGATTTCCCGCACCTCTATGCCTCGGGCCGCGCAGGCTGGGCCGATGACAGCCTCGACGGCCCGCGCAAGGATCTGACAGCACTTTTCGATCTGGTGATGAAACACGTCCCCGCGCCGGCCCAGACCCCCCGCACCGCCGAGCCGTTCCGCATGCTGGCCACCACCCTGTCCGCCGACCCCTTCATCGGCCGCATCCTGACCGGCCGCGTGGAATCGGGCCGCCTGACGGTGGGCACCACGCTCAAGGCGCTGACCCGCGAGGGCGACAAGATCGAACAGTTCCGCGTGACCAAGATCCAGGCGTTCCGCGGCCTGACCCTTACCTCGCTGGACGAGGCACTGGCGGGCGACATCGTCACCCTTGCGGGGATGACCAAGGCCACCGTGTCGGACACCCTTTGCGACCCCTCGGTCGATGACGCGCTGCATGCCCAACCCATTGATCCGCCGACCATCACCGTTACCTTCGGCATCAACGACAGCCCCCTTGCGGGTAAGGACGGCACCAAGGTGCAGTCCCGCGTCATCCGCGAACGCCTGATGAAAGAGGCCGAGACCAACGTCGCCATCAAGATCGCCGACACCCCCGGCGGCGATGCGTTCGAAGTCTCCGGTCGCGGCGAACTGCAGATGGGTGTTCTGATCGAGAACATGCGCCGCGAGGGGTTCGAGCTGTCGATATCCCGCCCGCGCGTGATCCTGCAGGACGGCCCGGACGGCAAGCTGGAACCGATCGAGGAAGTCATCATCGACGTCGATGACGAATACACCGGCGCCGTCATCGACAAGCTGACCGGCGAACGCCGCGGCGACCTGGTCGAGATGAAACCGGCGGGCGTCGGCAAGACCCGCATCGTCGCGCACGTGCCGTCGCGGGGCCTCATCGGCTATCACGGCCAGTTCCTGACCGACACCCGCGGCACCGGCGTTCTGAACCGCATCTTCCATTCCTGGGCGCCGTTCAAGGGCCACATCCAGGGGCGGCGGCAAGGCGTGCTGATCTCGATGGAAAACGGCATCTCGGTGGCCTATGCGATCTGGAAGCTCGAGGATCGCGGCCGGTTCTTCATCGGTGTGCAGGAAGCGATCTATACCGGCATGATCATCGGTGAACACAACCGCGAGAACGACCTTGAGGTGAACGCGCTTCGGGGCAAGCAACTGACCAACGTCCGGGCCTCGGGCACGGATGAGGCGGTGCGCCTGACCACCCCGGTGCGGATGTCGCTGGAAGAGGCGATTGCCTATATCGACGACGACGAATTGGTCGAGGTGACCCCCAAGGTCATCCGCCTGCGCAAGCGCCTGCTGGACCCGAACGACCGCAAACGCCAGTCGCGGGCCTGATTGCATCTGCCGGACCGGGGGCCAGCCCCCGGACCCCCGGGATATTGGCGCAAAGATGAAACGGCAGGGGCCTCCGGTTTACAGGCGGGGGCGGATCGGTGATAACGGCGGGCAAGGGGCCGGGGCGGGCCGCGACACCAGGGGTATCGGGCGTGACATGCTGCTTCTGATCGACAACTACGACAGCTTTACCTGGAACCTCGTCCACTATCTGGGTGAGTTGGGGGCCGAGGTGCGCGTGGTGCGCAACGATGCGCTGGACGTGCAGCAAGCGATGGCGCTGACCCCCACGGCCATCGTGCTGTCACCCGGTCCCTGCGACCCCGCACAGGCGGGCATCTGCCTGGCCCTGACCGCTGCCGCCGCCGAGGTGGGCATTCCCTTGCTTGGCGTCTGTCTTGGTCATCAGACCATCGGGCAGGCCTTTGGCGGCAACGTCGTGCGCTGCCACGAGATCGTGCATGGCAAGATGGGCACGATGCACCACGCCGGTCAGGGCGTGTTCGCCGGGCTCCCGTCACCGTTTCAGGCCACACGCTACCACTCGCTGATCGTCGACCGCGCTACCCTGCCCGATTGCCTGGAGGTGACGGCCTGGCTGGACGACGGCACCATCATGGGCCTGCGTCACCGAACGCTGCCCATTGAGGGCGTGCAGTTCCACCCCGAAAGCATCGCGTCCGAACACGGCCACGCGCTGTTGCGCAACTTCCTCGACCTTGCGCGCGTGCCTGCATGAGTGCCCTCAAACCGCTGATCGGCATCGCCGCCGACCGCTCCCTGACGCGGGACGAGGCGGTGACGGCGTTCACCGCCCTGTTCAACGGCGAGGCGACGCCGGCGCAGGTCGGCGGGTTCCTGATGGCGCTGCGCACAAGGGGCGAGACGGTGGACGAGATCGCCGCCGCAGCATCCGTCATGCGGGCAAAGTGCATCCCGGTGCGGGCACCCGCAGGGGCCATGGACATCGTCGGCACCGGCGGCGACGGCAAGGGCACGCTCAACATTTCCACCGCGACGGCGCTGGTCGTGGCGGGCGCGGGGGTGCTGGTGGCCAAGCACGGCAACCGCAACCTGTCGTCCAAATCGGGGGCGGCGGATGCGCTGACCGAACTCGGGCTGAACGTGATGGTCGGCCCCGATGTGGTCGAACGGTGCCTCGCTGAGGCCGGCATCGGTTTCATGATGGCCCCGATGCACCACCCCGCGATGCGCCATGTGGGGCCGGTGCGGCTTGAACTGGGCACACGGACGCTGTTCAACATTCTGGGGCCGCTGACCAATCCGGCAAGCGCGCGGCGCCAGTTGACCGGGGCGTTTTCGCTGGCCCTGATCCGGCCCATGGCCGAAGTGCTGGCGGCACTGGGGTCCGAGGTGGCCTGGCTGGTGCATGGCGCGGACGGCACCGATGAATGTTCCATCGCCGGTCCCACGTCGGTCGTGGCGCTGGAACACGGCACCTTCCGCGCATTCACCCTGCACCCCGAGGATGCGGGTCTGCCGGTACATCCCTTTGCGTCGATCATGGGCGGCACACCGGCCGAAAATGCCGCCGCGCTGCGGGCCCTGCTGGACGGCGCGACCGGGGCCTACCGCGATGCGGTGCTGCTGAACGCCGCCGCCGCCCTGATGGTGGCGGGCAACGCCGACAGCCTCAGGGACGGGGTGGAGCGGGCCGCGACAAGCATCGACAGCGGCGCCGCGCGCGACCGGCTGGCGATCCTGGCACGGGTGACGCAGGGGTGATGGCATCCGCGCAGACGACAGCCGAAGGGGGCACATGCCCATGACACTGGACGAAATGGCCTCCGACCTGATCGAACGCTGGACGCTGGCCGACCCCGAAATGGTGGCGCACTGGGACCGCAACCAGTTGTGGAACCGCGCCGAGCGGCTGTGCGCGCGCATCAAGGCCGAGGCGCGGGAAAGCGGGCGGTCGGAACGGGCGGTGATGATGGATTACTTTCTGCTGTATCCCATGCCGGGCGTGCCGGGCGACGGCGAACTTGCCTGACCCCGCGCTGCCCGAAGGCTGGGCCGACCTGCCGTTCTTCACCACCCATTGGCCGCAACTCTGGACCCGCCTGCAAGCCGCCCCCGACTGGCAGCCCGCGCCCGACCGTCTGTTCCGCGCCCTGCACCTGACCCCGCCCGACCGCGTGCGCGTGGTGATCCTGGGGCAAGATCCCTACCCCACCCCGGGCCGCGCCACCGGCCTTGCCTTTGCCTTTCCCAAGGGCGAGGCCCCCCGCGACTCCCTGCGCAACATCCTGCGCGAACTGAATGATGATCTGGGCATCCACCGCGCGCATGGCGATCTGTCGGGGTGGGCCGGTCAGGGGGTGCTCTTGCTGAATACCGTGCTGAGCGTGCCTGTCGGCCAGCCCGACGGCCATCGCGGCTGGGGGTGGGAGGGGTTGACGGCGCAGGTTCTGGCCCGGGTCACCACGCGCCCGACGGCCTTTGCCCTCTGGGGGGCCAAGGCGCAGGCCGCGCTGTCCCCCGACCCCGCCCGGCATCTGGTGCTGCGCGCCCCGCACCCGTCACCCCTGTCGGCGCATCGCGGGTTTCTGGGATCACGCCCGTTCTCGGCCATCAACCGCTGGCTGGCGGCGCGGGGGGAACGGCCCATCGACTGGTCTGCCTGAAACCTGTCCAACCGCCCGCAAAAGCGAAACTGTACATACGGATGTAATACGGATGCTGTACGGATGACATACAGGTTGCATACGCACAAAACCCAATGTTCCCGGCTACTTGCCGCCCGGTCCTTGCCACATTCACCCAAGCCCTGGAACTCCGCGTTAACCCTTCCCTTACCTGCCCCGCAACGCCCCCCGTGCAAGCGTTCTTCCCTCGGCCAACATGATGCACTAGGCATGATCCAACCCTGACATCCGCCCGAGAACCCATGTCCACCATCCTCGACCGCATCAAGGCCTACAAGCTGACCGAGATTGCCACCCGCAAGGCGGCCATCCCCCTGTCCGATCTTGAGGCCACCGCCGCCGACGCCCCCACACCGCGCGGGTTCGAGCGGGCGCTGCGCAGTGCCGCCATGTCTGGCTATGGCCTGATCGCCGAGATCAAAAAGGCAAGCCCCTCCAAGGGCTTGATCCGCGCCGATTTCGACCCGCCCGCCCTCGCCCGCGCCTATGAAGAGGGCGGGGCCACCTGCCTGTCGGTCCTGACCGACGCGCCCTCATTCCAGGGCGACGATGCCTACCTTACCGCCGCGCACGACGCGACCGACCTGCCCTGCCTGCGCAAGGATTTCCTCTATGACCCCTGGCAGGTCACCGAGGCGCGGGCACTGAGCGCCGATTGCATCCTCATCATCATGGCATCGGTCAGTGATGCACAGGCGGCGGAACTGGAGGCTGCGGCACTGGCCCACGGCATGGATGTGCTGATCGAGGTGCACGACCGCGCCGAGCTGGACCGGGCGGCATTGCTGACATCGGGGATGATCGGCATCAACAACCGCAACCTGCATACCTTTGAAGTTACACTGGAAACCACCAGAAACCTCGCCCGACTTGTCCCCGAGGACAGGCTGATCGTGTCCGAAAGCGGCCTCTTCACCCCCGCCGATCTGGCCGACGTCGCGCAATACGGCGCCCGCGCGTTCCTGATCGGCGAGGCGCTGATGCGGCAGGCCGACGTCGCCGCCGCCACCCGCGCGATCCTGTCGCGGCCCCTGACGGCGCAGGGGGGCCTCTGAATGGCACTGACCCATTTCGACGACAAGGGCGCGGCGCATATGGTCGACGTGTCCGACAAACCCGTCACTGCCCGCATCGCCGTGGCCCGGGGATCGGTGCGGCTGTCATTGGAAACGCTTGACCTTATCGTTGCGGGCCGCGCGGCCAAGGGCGATGTGCTGGCCGTGGCCCGGCTGGCCGGGATCATGGCGGCCAAACGGACCGCCGACCTGATACCCCTCTGCCACCCGCTGCCGATCACCAAGGTCTCGCTCGACCTCACCCCCGATGCCTCGCTGCCCGGCGTTTTGGTCGAGGCCACGGTGAAAACCGGCGGCCAGACCGGGGTCGAGATGGAGGCGCTGACGGCCGTGTCGGTCGCTTGCCTCACCATCTACGACATGGTCAAGGCGGTCGAGAAATCCATGGTGATCAGCGACATACGCCTTATCCTGAAAGACGGCGGCAAATCCGGCCGGTTCGAGGCCACCCCATGATGACGGTGGACGCGGCGCAGGCGGCCGTCCTGGCCCTCGCCCGCCCGCCGCGATCCGAAACCGTGCCGCTGGCGCAGGCCGCAGGCCGCTGGATGCTTGATCCCGCGATTGCGGCGCGCGATCAGCCGCCGTTCGATGCCTCGGCGATGGACGGCTATGCGGTGGCGGGCGAGGCCAGCCCCGGAGCGCAGTTCACTGTGGTGGGTGAGGCTGCGGCAGGGCGGGCATGGCACGGGACTGTGGCCATAGGTCAGGCGGTGCGCATCTTTACCGGCGCGCCGATGCCGCTGGGGACCACCCGCGTCGTGATACAAGAGGATGTCACCCGCCACGCCGACCGCATCACCCTCAAGGACCGCCCCGACGCCGCCACCCACATCCGCCCGCGTGGACAGGATTTTTCGGCAGGCGATGCCCTGTCGCCCCGCCGCCTCCGGCCGGTTGATCTGGCACTTCTGGCGGCGATGAACGTGCCCCAGATCACCGTCGCCCGCCACCCCGTTGTGGCCATCATCGCCACGGGCGATGAGTTGGTGATGCCGGGCGAACAACCCCGTGACGACCAGATCATCGCGTCGAACGCCCTGGCCCTTGCCCCGATGGCGCAAGCTGCCGGGGCCATCGTCCGCGTCCTGCCCCTGGCCCGCGACACGCCAGAGGATCTGTCGGCGGTGCTGGCGATGACGACGGGGGCCGATCTGGTGGTGACCATCGGCGGGGCGTCGGTCGGCGATCACGATCTGGTGGCGGGGGCAGTGATGGCGGCGGGGGGAAACCTCGCGTTCCACAAGGTTTCGGTCAGGCCGGGCAAGCCATTGATGGCCGGGCATTTCGGCGATGCGCTATTGTTGGGGCTGCCGGGAAACCCTGTTTCTTCGGTGGTTTGCGCGCTTCTTTTCATGCTGCCGCTGATCCGCGCGATGCAGGGCGATCCCGCCCCCCTGCCCGTGCCCCAACGGGCGCGCCTTGCGGTGCCGGTGGATGCCACCGGGCCCCGCACCCACTATATGCGGGCGCGCCTGACACCCGGGCCAGACCTGCCGCTGATCGAACCCTTTGCCCGGCAGGACTCTGCCCTTCTGGGCGTTCTGGGGTCTGCGGACGCCCTTCTGATCCGGCCGCTCGGCGACGGACCGCAACCCCCTGGCACCGTGGTGGAATTTCTGCCGCTTTGATGGCAGGCTTGACACAAACCAAGAACACGGGCAGAACAGGCGCGGAACTTGTCCCCGCCACGCCTTACCTGAGGATCGCCGATGCTGACCCGCAAGCAACTGGAACTTCTGGATTTCATCAAGACACGGATGGATGTGGACGGTGTGCCCCCGTCATTCGACGAGATGAAGGATGCGCTGGACCTGCGGTCGAAATCGGGCATCCACCGCCTGATCACGGCGTTGGAGGAGCGCGGTTTCATCCGCCGCCTTGCCCATCGCGCCCGCGCGCTTGAAATCGTGAAACTGCCCGAGGCGATGGAACGCCCCGGCTTCAGCCCCCGCGTTGTGGTCGACAATCCCCCACCCCCTCGCAACGCGCTGCCAATTCAGGCGGTGCATGCGCTGGAACTGCCGGTGATGGGCCGGATTGCCGCCGGCGTGCCGATTGCCGCAATCTCCGAGGTGTCGCACCACGTGGCGGTGCCGGGGTCGATGCTGTCGGGCAAGGGCCAGCACTATGCGCTGGAGGTCAAGGGCGATTCGATGATTGATGCCGGGATCAACGACGGCGACATCGTGGTGATCCGCGAACAATCCACCGCCGAGAATGGCGATATCGTGGTGGCGCTGGTCGATGATTCCGAAGCGACGCTGAAACGCTTTCGCCGCAAAGGCAGCATGATCGCGCTGGAGGCGGCCAATCCTGCCTATGAAACCCGCATGCTGCCGGACCATCAGGTCAAGGTGCAGGGCCGTCTGGTCGGGTTGATCCGCAGCTATTGACGCGCCACACGGTCCACCCGGGGCAGGATCACCGCCGCCAGCCCTTCGGCCCGGCGCGGCGATGACCAAACGCGCCGGTTGGCCGACGTGGCCACCACGCGCAGGCCTGTGCCCTCTGCGTACAGCGCAAGCCCGCCGGCGCGGGCCAGCACCGCCTCATCCAGCACCAGACAGCCCGCGGGCGGCTGGTCTACCGGCACCGAGATCACCACCAGATCGGCCTGTGCGCAGGCTGCCGCCAGCCGGTCGCCAACCCCCTTGCCCTTCAGCGCCACCCCGGCCACGCC
>JBBQXK010000030.1:0-43109 GCA_038209775.1 Rhodobacterales bacterium
CCCCAATTCGGGGGGGGGGGCCGGGGGGCCCACCCCCCCCCCGCGGATGCGCCGCCATCAGGCGGCGCATCCTCACTTCTGCAGGTCGGTCCAGATCGCGGTGATATAGTCCTGCCCCTTGCCGGTGCAGGTTCCAAGGAACACGCCCTTGTCCGCCAGTTCCGCCGGAATCACGATTTCGGGTGCGTCCTTCATGTCTGCGGGCATGAACGGGTCCGACCCGGCGATGCCGTTGGCATAGCGCGCATAGGCCGAAATCATCGCGGCATTCTCGGGATCCGCAATGAAATTCAAGAACTTGTACGCGTTGTCTACGTTCTGCGCATCCGACAGCAACGTCACCTGATCCATCCACAGGATGAACCCTTCCTTGGGATAGCCGTACTTGATGTCCGGGTTCTGCAACCGCGCACGGAACATCGCGCCATTCCAGTAAAGCGAGGCCATGACGTCATTGGCCGCCATCTTTTCGGTCATGCTGTAGTCCATCGACTGCCATTTCGGCTTGGCTTCGACCAGCTTGTCACGCACCTTCCTCATCAGTTCTGCATCATCCGAACAGGGCTGGCCCCCCATGTACATCGTCGCCAGTGCCAGCACGTCATTCATCTCGGGCGTCACGTTTACCTTACCGATCAGTTCGGGTGGTGGGTCGAGGAAGATCGCACTGGTGTTTATGTCGCCGGAATACGCGGTCTGGTTGACCCCCATGCCCGTCGTGCCCCACTGCCACGGGACCGAGAACTTGCGGCCCGGGTCGTAATCCACATTCATCCACTCGGGTGAGATGTTGGGATGATTGGGAATTTTCGAAAGGTCCAGCTCCTGGATCAGCCCCTTTTCCCTGAAGATCGTCACATAGTTGGCCGAAGGCACCACCAGATCAAACCCGTGCCCACCGGCCTCGATCTTGGCCAGGGCGGTGTCATTGCTGTCATAATCGGTCACCGTCACATCGATGCCGGTCTCCTTCTCGAACTTCTCGATCAGCGCGGCGCTGGTGTAATCGCCCCAGTTGTACAGTTGCAGCACACCCTCGGCCTGGGCCATGCCCGCGAACAACAGCGGCAGTGCGGTGGCGGTCAGTAGTCGCTTCATCGGTGTAACTCCCCGTAGGTTATTGGCAATCCGGTCAGTCCGGTTTGCGGGTCAAGAGAAAGAACGCAGTCAGCAGGATCACCGTCAACCCCAGAAGCAGGGTCGATACGGCGTAAACCTCGGTGGTGATCTGGCGGCGGATCTGGCCCAGCATGAAGGTGGGCAAGGTGTCCTGCCCCGCCGATTTGACGAACAACGTGATGACCACATCATCCAGCGAGGTGACAAAGGCCAGCATCATCCCGGCAATCACCCCGGGCAGCAACAGCGGCAGCGTCACCCGCCGGAACGTCTGCCAGGGTGTCGCGTACAGATCGGCGGCGGCAGTTTCCAGCGTCAGGTCCATCCCCTCCAGCCGCGCCCGGATCGGAAGATAGGCAAAGGGGATGCAGAACGCCGAATGGGCAAGGATAAGGTATCCCATGCCCTGATACCCGGTGGCAACCTTGATACCCGCGAACACGATCAACAGTGCCACGGCGGTGACGATCTCGGGCACCATCAGGGGCTGGTTGATCGCCACATAGATGAAGGTCTGCCCCTTGAACGCCCGCCGGCGCGTGGTGCCAAGGGCGGCCATGGTCGCGACCGTGGTGGCGATCACGGCGGCCGAGGTGGCCAGCACCAGCGACCGGATCGTCGCATCGCGGATCTGATCGTTGGCCCAGGCCGCAGCAAACCAATGCAGCGAAAAGCCCTGCCATTCGGCCACCGACCGGCCCGCGTTGAACGAATAGACCACCAGCATCAGGATCGGCAGGTACAGGGCCACGAAGACCAGCATCGCGATGCTGGTGAACCCCGGCAGCCGCGCGGGGGAAAAGGCGCGCTCAGCCATGCCCCGTGCCCCCCCGGTTCGCGGCCCGCACATAGATCAGAAGCGCCGCCGTCACGATCACCAACAGCATCACCGACAGCGACGCGCCAAGCGGCCAGTTGCGCCCCTGACCGAACTGCAACTCGATGAAATTGCCGATCATCATGTTCTTGCCGCCGCCCAGGATGCGCGGCGTGACATAGGCGCCAAGGGCCGGCACGAACACCAGGATCGACCCCGCCACGATGCCCGGCTTGACAATCGGCACGATCACCCGGCGCAACACCTGCCAGCGGCTGGCGTAAAGGTCATATCCCGCCTCCAGAAGCCGCATGTCAAAGCGGTCGATGGCGGCGAAGAGGGGCAGCACCATCAGCGGAAGGAAGACATAGGTCATCCCCAGAAACACCGCGAAATCGGTGTAGATGATGACCAGCGGTTGTGTGATCACGCCAAGGTACAACAGGATGCCGTTCAACAGCCCCTCGCCCCGGATGATCTCGTTGATCGCAAAGGTGCGGATCAGAAGGTTGGTCCAGAACGGAATGGTGATGAGGAACAGCCACAACGCCCGCTGGCGCGGCGGCCTTGTGGCGATGAACCAGGCGGTCGGAAAGCCCACGACAAAGGTGAAGAACGTGGTCTGCAGCGCCAGCCGGACCGACCGCCACAGGATCGTCAGATGCGCGTCGGCCAGCACCATGGTGTCGTCGAACACATCGCGGGTGAACAGGATGCCGACCCAGCCATCCCAACTGAACACCCACTCGACGTTGCCGTATTCGCCCGGCGTCAGGAACGAATAGACCAGCATCACCATCAGGGGCAGCATCGCGCCCGCCAACAGCACGACCAATGCCGGTGTCGACAAAAGCCAGCCATTGCGGTCGGCCTTCACGGCGGCGGCCTCTTCGGCAGCGCTCATGCCGCTAATCCTCCAGCACTTGTGCGGCACCCGGCGCAAAGCGCAGGGCCACGGTTTGGCCGGGCATGAACTGCGCCTCGCCACCGACCGCACTTTGTACCCGCGCCACCACCTCGACCCCGTCCGACAGATGCAGGTGGCAATGCGTGTCGGTGCCGAAATAGATGATGTCGGCCACTGTGGCCGGGATGGCACCCGCCTCGTCAGCCGCCACGATGCGCACCTGTTCGGGGCGCACGGCCACGGTCACGCGGCCGGCCTTGGGGGCGCCCCCGACCTCGACCGTGACGCCGCAGCCAAGGCGCGCGCCACCGGGGGCGGTGGTGGCGGGCAGGAAATTGGTCTCGCCGATAAAGCTTGCGACAAAGCGGTTCGACGGTTTGGTATAGATTTCGCGCGGGGTGCCCAATTGCTGGATGCGGCCCGCCGACATCACGCCGATCCGGTCGGACATGGTCAGCGCCTCTTCCTGATCGTGGGTGACGAACACAAAGGTGATCCCGGTCTCGTGCTGCAACCGTTTGAGTTCGATCTGCATTTCCTTGCGCAGCTTGAGGTCCAGCGCGGACAGCGGTTCGTCCAGAAGCAGCACCTTCGGCTTGGGTGCCAAGGCCCGCGCCAGTGCCACCCGCTGTTGCTGCCCGCCCGACAGTTGCGATGTCTTGCGCGTGGCCATGGCATCCAGCTTGACCAGTGCCAGCATCTCGGCAGTGCGGGCGGCGACCTCGGCCTTGGGGCGGCCCTGCATCATCAGGCCAAACCCCACATTCTCGGCCACCGTCAGGTGCGGGAACAGCGCATAGGACTGGAACACCGTGTTCACCGGGCGCTTGTTCGGCGGCAGGTGGGTGATGTCCTGCCCGTCGAGCAATATCGTCCCCGAGGTGGGCGTCTCAAACCCCGCGATCAGGCGCAGCAGCGTGGTCTTGCCGCAGCCGGACGGGCCAAGCAGGGTAAAGAACTCACCCTTGCGGATGGCGACACTTACGTTGTCCAGCGCGCGGACCGCCGATGCCCCTTGCCCGAACGCCTTGACGGCGTCGCGCGCCTCGATGGCCGTTTCTGCGGTCACGTCATGCCCCCATGTGCCCCGGGTCAGAGGTTACGCGGCGGTTGACGCCGCTGTCCAGCCATTCAGGCGATCAGGGGGGGCAGGCGGTGCGCCCAGGGGGCGGCGCGCTCAAGTTCCGCACAAAGTGCGATCAGGGTTTCGTCATCGCCGAAGGGGGTGGCAAGGTGGATGCCGATGGGCAGGCCATCGGCCTGACCAAGCGGAACCGATGCGGCGGGCTGGCCCGAGGCGTTGAAGACGGCGCAGAACGGGGAATAGCCGAACACACCTTCGGGGCCGATGCGGTAGCCTACATAATCATTGGTCTTATGGTCAAAGCGGCCGATGCGGGCGGGCGGTTCGGCAAGGGTGGCCGACAGGATCACGTCACAGTCATGGAACGCCGCCGCCATCTGCCGCCCGAAGGCATGGATTTCGCCAACCGCCTGAAGATACCGCGTGGGGTGCAGGGTTTCGGCATGGGCAAGTGCCCCGCGCCCCACCGGCTCAACCAGATCACCGATGGCCCGACCCCTGAGGGCGCTGCGGATCGACAGCGCCGTGCCGACTGCCACGATATCGGTCCAGGCCCGCATCATCATCGCCATATCCGCCTTTGGCAGGCCGGGTTCGACATGGTGGCCAAGGTCTTGCAGAAGGTGGGCGGCGTCCAGCACCGCCTGGCGCACCTGCGGATGAACCGCCTCGCCGGTGAAGGTGGAACTGCAGAGCATCACCCGCAGCCGGCGCGGCGGGCGGCTGATCGCCTGCGCATGGCCATGGGCCAAGGGCGGGGCGGCATAGGGGGCACCCGGGTCGGCGCCTTCGCAGGCGTCCAGCATCACCGCGGTGTCGCGGACCGACCGGGTCAGGAAGCCGTCAATCGCCATCCCGGCCCAGCCTTCGCCGGCATAGGGGCCGTCGGGCAGGCGGGCGCGGGTGGGCTTGAACCCGAACAACCCGCAAGAGGATGCGGGGATGCGCACCGATCCGCCGCCGTCCGACCCGTGTGCAAAGGGCACGATCCCCGCCGCCACCGCCGCCCCGGCCCCACCCGATGATCCGCCGGGCGTATGGTCAAGGTTCCAGGGGTTGCGCGTCGGGCCGCCATAGACCGCCGCCTCGGTCGCAGGGCCGATCCCGCCCTCGGGGGCGGTTGTTCGGCCAAAGGTCACAACCCCCGTGGCGCGCATCCGCTCGAATATCGCCGAATCGCCGGCATAGCGGGTGTCGGCGAACAGACGTGACCCGTTGTGCGAAGAAAAGTCGCGCGCCTCGGCCCCCAGGTCCTTCAGCAGGAACGGCACCCCCCGGAACGGCCCCGGCGGCAGGCCCGCTGCAATTGTGCGCCGTGCGGCGTCCTCCTGGACAAGGACCACGGCATTCAGCGCGGGGTTCAGCCGTGCGGTCGCGGCAAGGGCTGCGTCCAGAAGTTCGGTGGCACTGGTCTGGCCGCTGGCCACAAGGGCCGCAAGGTCGGTCGCATCGGGCAGGGGGGGCATCGGGGTTACCTTGTTTGCAGGGTTGGCGGTAGATTGGCGCTGACCGGGGCGGGGGTCCACCCCCTTGCGGCTTTTGCGGGCTGCTTTCCTGCCGATCCGTGTGGCTTCTATGCCGCCCCGGCCTGCGGTGCGGTCAGGATGGATGACAGCGTGGTGGCGATGCGCTCGGGGGTGATCGGTTTCGCCAGATATCCATCACACCCCGCCGCCAGATAATGGCCGCGCCGGACATCGCCTGTATCGGCGGTCATCGCCACCACCTTGACGCGCGCAACTGGGCCTTCCATCGCGCGGATCCGCGCCAGCGTGGCCAGACCGTCAAGCCCCGGCATGTTCATGTCCAGAAACACCACATCGAAGGCAGTCGCGCCCAGTTGTTCCAGTGCAGCAGCCCCGCTGTCAGCCTCAAACCCCTCAGCCCCGACAAGGCGCAGGCAACTGATCGCGACCAGCCGGTTGGTGGCGATGTCATCCACCACCAGAACGCGGGGCAGGGGGCCGGACGGCGGCGCCACCGGCAGGGTACGGATCGCGGGCGTGGGGGCCATGGCGGTATCCGGCGCGGGCCCCAATGCCAGCGTCAGCCGGAACACGGCACCGCGCCCATCCGCACCCGGCGGCTCCAGCACCACATCGCCACCCATGGCCCGCGCGAGTGACCGGGCAATCGACAGGCCCAACCCTTGCCCCTGCTGCGTGCCTTCGGGCTGGGGCCCGCTTAGCCGGGCAAACGGCTCGAACAACACGCCACGCAGGGCCTCGGGCACGCCCGGGCCATCGTCGGCCACGACAAGGTCCAGCATCGCCCCCCCGTCTGGTGCCACCGCCCGCACCGCCCGCACCCGCACCGTGGCCCCCTGACCATGCCGCAGCGCATTTGACACAAGGTTGGACAGGCACTGCCGGAACCGTTGCCGGTCGAAAACGGCGGGCTCTGACAGGGCCGGGTCAAGGGTCATCGCCATTGGCACACCCATGTCCTCGCTGCCATGGCGGAACAGAAGGGCGGTCGCGGCAATCTCATCGGCGGGGTTGCCCACGACCGGACGGATCGTCAGACGCCCGTCGCGGGCCGCAGAGATGTCAAGAATGTCGTCGAGGATCACGCTCAGCCCCTCGGCCGACGCCACCAGCACGCCCAGCCTTGCCCGCGCCTCGGGCGATGCCGCCCCGGCCAGTTCCGCGTGGCCCATCCCGAGGATGCCGTTCAGGGGGGTGCGCAATTCGTGGCTGATCGTCGCCAGCAGCCGGTCCTTTGCCGCGTTCGCCGCGCGCGCAGCGGCGCTGCCTGCGGCCGATTCGCTGTGCAGCCGGTTGTTGGCCACCATCGCCGCCAGACAATAGACAATCGTCACCAACCCGCAAACCGTGGTGATCAGCAGTTCGGGCAGCGCCATGCGCGGCAGCCAGTAGGCCGCGTTCGACCCCAACAGCAGGACCGCAACCGCCGCCCCCCCCGCCAGCCCCTGCGGCAGATGCACCGACCGAACCGTCGCGAGGTGCATCATCGTGCTGGCCATCAGCCCCACCGCCAGCGACTTGGCAAAGGCGTTCTCGTCATGCCACATCAGCGCCGGGGGCGTGGCAAAGCAGGCCTCGATCACGAAAACGCAGGCGATCAGGAGGTAACGGCGGGGGCGTGACCCTGCCAGAATGTCAAGGTCACGGTACTGCCGGTAATACACGATCTCGGCTGCAATGCTGACCGTTGCCAGCGGCAGGATGACCCAGGCCGGCAGGTACAAAAGCCCCATCGCATAGGCCAGCCCCGTGGCGATCAGGCGTATCCCCGTTTCCTGCTGCCACAACTGGTACTGGCGCCGCAGTTCATCGCGCAGGCGCGCCACCTCGGCGGCGTCCTTGGGCCGGGGGCGGGGGGTGATCATGCGGTCCTCTGCTGGCACATGCCACAAATGCAGCCTGCGACGGATGCAAAGGTCAAGCGATTCCCCCCTGTGCGGTCAGCGTGCCGGTACAAGGATCGGCACGTCCTGCTGCAGCCTGCCGTCCGGCGCAAAGATCAGGATGCGCCCGGTCCCGTCCGCCGCAGTCGCCACCACGCCAGTCCATCCCTGTCCCCACGTCACCGCACCCGCCCGCATCCCATGAGGCAAGGTGACCTCTGGCGGCAGCACTGGCCCCGCTGCCCTGCCAAAGGTTTCCGGGATGCGGGTGACAAGCACCGCGACCACGGTTATCACCCCGCCAATCATGGTGAGCGTCAACAGGATCACCAGCCATTTGAGAAACCGAAGGCTGGGCGGAAGCCCATCCGTTGCCGGAGCCTGATCCATGTTCCCCCCATCCGACCCGTCCGACGGTGTCATCCACGTCACCCTGGGGCAAGATGCCCCCGACCGTCTGGATAAGGCACTGGCCCGCGCCGTGCCAGAGGCGGCGGAGTTGTCGCGCACAAGGCTGATGCGGATGATCGCCGAGGGTGCCGTCAGTCTGGGCGGCCTGCCCGTGACCGACCCCAAGGCGCGGGTGCAGGCAGGGCAGGTCTACGCCCTGCGCCTTGACCCCCCTGCCGAGACGGAAACGCTGGCCGAAGCGATCCCCCTGATGGTGGTGCATGAGGATGCCGATCTGATCGTGATCGACAAACCGGCCGGCATGGTGGTGCATCCCGCCCCCGGCAGCCCCTCGGGTACGCTGGTGAATGCGCTTCTGGCCCATTGCGGCGATACGCTTTCGGGGGTGGGGGGGCAGCGCCGGCCGGGCATCGTCCATCGCATCGACAAGGATACGACCGGGCTTCTGGTGGTGGCCAAGTCCGACCGTGCGCACCACGGGTTGGCGGCGCAGTTCGAGGCGCATACCGTCAACCGCCGCTATCTTGCCGTTTGCCACGGCGTGCCCGACGCCGCCGACCCCCGCCTGCGCGGCCAGCGCGGTGTCGGGTTCGAGGCGGGCGCTGTCATCCGCATCGCGACCGGCCTCGACCGCCACCGCACCGACCGGCAGCGTCAGGCCGTGGTGGCCGACGGGGCCGGGCGCCATGCGGTGACGCGGGTGCGGGTGACCGAGGGGTTTGCCGGCGTGGCGTCGCTGGTCGAATGCTGGCTTGAGACGGGACGGACGCATCAGATCCGGGTTCACATGGCGCATGCAGGCCACGGCCTTCTGGGCGATCCGGTCTACGGCGGCCCGCGTCGGCTGTCGTCCCGTGTGGTGGGGGCAGAGGCGGCGGACATCGGCAACAGCTTTCCAAGGCAGGCGCTGCACGCCGCCACGCTGGGGTTCACCCATCCGGTGACAGGCCGGGTGATGGAGTTCGCGGCCCCCCTGCCACCCGACTTGGCCGCGCTGATTGCGGCGTTGCGGGCGGGTTTCGAGGGGTAGGGCGCGGGTCCGTGCCGCTTGCCTGTCTGGCGAAGCGGATAGTCCAGATAGCTTTGCGATACGTTGCGTAAGCTGGCCACGGACGCCAAGCATCACACAGAACAGGAAATCGCCACGCGTCGCCGGGTCATCAGCGCGTGGAGGACAAATCGCCAGCCTCGTGGGCTGTGGAACGCTTCCCGTGACACGACGCGAGCAGCCCGTGCGCGATCGGGCACACTTCAGGTCTTTGTATCAGATGCTGAATTTGGCTCCGGCGGTAGGGATCGAACCTACGACCAATTGATTAACAGTCAACTGCTCTACCGCTGAGCTACGCCGGAACACGGGGGGGCTATAGCAAGGGTTAGCGGGGGCGTCCAGAACACTTTGGGAAAAATCTGGGGCCTTGTCAGATGGCCGGGGAACCCAAGGCAAAGGTTGCGGCAGGTGACAGGGTGGGTGTGGCCGTGACGCGTTGCCGCCCCGCAAGGTCGATCAGGTGTGCGAGGGCATTGCGCATCGCGGCTGGGTGAAGCGCGGGGGGGGTGTCGGCATAGACGGCGTCGACGAGGGCGGCAAGCGTCAAGGGCCCCTTGGACAGGCTTTGCAGGATCTGCGCCTCGCGCCCCTCGCGGTGGGCGATGAGGGTGGTCAGGCGGTGCGCGGGGTCATCCACCGGGTCGCCGTGACCGGGCAGGAAGCGCCGCCACCGGCCTGCCGCAAGACGCTGCAGCGACGCCATGTAGTCGCCCATATCACCATCGGGCGGCGACACCAGCGACGGGGCCCAGCCCATCACATGGTCGCCGCTGAACAACTGATCCCCGAGGGTCAGGCACAGATGACCGCCGAGGTGCCCGGGCGTATGCAAGGCCGTCAGGGCCCAGCCCGGTCCATCCACCGTCTCGCCATCGGCAAGCAGGGCATCGGGGGCAAAGTCATGGTCCAGCCCCTCGCCACCGCCGGTCAGCCCGGCGGCGGCAAGGGCGGTCATGCGGGCACTGCGGCCCGAGGTCGCGGTGCCAAAGGCCAGCATCGGCGCGCCGGTCGCAGCGGCCAGTGCGGGGGCAAGGGCCGAATGGTCGGCATGCGCGTGGGTGACGAGGATATGGCTGACGGTTTCGCCCGGCGCCAGCGCAGCCATGATCGCCGCCAGATGCGCGGGCAGGGCGGGGCCGGGGTCGATCACCGCGACACGGCCCTGTCCCACGATCCAGGTGTTGGTGCCGGTGTGGGTCATCGGTGACGGGTTCGGGGCCAGAACCCGGCGGATCGGCACATCTTGACCTGTGTCACGTCCTGCTGCCAATGCCTGCCCCTTTCATCCAACGCCCTGCAGCGTTACGCTGCCCGCCCATGACAATCCGCCCGAAATCCATGCTGCCGCGCAGCCTTTATGGCCGCTCGGCGCTGATTCTGGTCATTCCTGTGGTGATGATCCAGCTTGTCGTGTCGATCAACTTCATCCAGCGCCATTTCGAGGGGGTGACGCGTCAGATGACCGAAGGTCTGGTGCCGCAGATCGAGATCCTTGCGGACCGGCTGCAGGATCCGGGCGGCATCGCGGGGGCGGACGCAATCGCGGCGGCGCTGGATATGCAGATTGCACCGGCCATCGCCGCG
Organism: Rhodobacterales bacterium; assembly: GCA_038209775.1. Lineage (GTDB taxonomy): Bacteria > Pseudomonadota > Alphaproteobacteria > Rhodobacterales > Rhodobacteraceae > JBBQXK01. Next base: position 10,344 of record JBBQXK010000030.1, read on the forward strand.
CCGCCTGCTGCCGATATCAGCGGCTTTTGGGATCTGTCGGGGCGGGTGGTGATTGCCACGCTGCGCCATGATCTGGCCGGGGTGAAGGCGGTGGAGCTGGTCGACGGGCCACCCCGCGAGGTGCGTCTGTGGCTGCAGGATGCCGTCATCACCGTGCCGCGCCGTCGGGTGTCGGCGTCGAACCCGCATCAGTTGCTGGTGCTGATGATCGCCACCTCGGTGCTGATGACGCTGGTCGCCATTTATTTCCTGCGCATGCAGTTGCGCCCGATCACCCGGCTGGCACTGGCGGCCGAGGCATTCGGCAAGGGCCAGCACCTGCCCTACCGCCCGCGCGGCGCGCAAGAGGTGCGGGCGGCGGGCAAGGCGTTCCTCGACATGCGCGGCCGGATCGAGCGGCAGATCGAGCAGCGCACCCTGATGCTGTCCGGGATCAGCCACGACCTGCGCACACCCCTGACCCGGATGAAGCTGGGCCTTGCGATGCTGCCCGAGGATGACGAGACGCGTGCGCTGGCCGGTGATGTCGCACAGATGCAGCGGATGGTGGATGAATTTCTGGCCTTTGTGCGCGACGACGCGATGGAGGAGGCGCGGCCCGCCGATCCCGCCGCACTGGCCATGGCGGTGGTCGAAAACGCGGTGCGGGCGGGGCATGACGTGCGCTGGTTGCCACCTGCCGGGGCGGCGGGCATGTTGTCGTTGCGGCCCATGGCGGTGGCGCGGGCGCTGGACAACCTGGTCGGCAATGCGGTGCGGCACGGCACCCGGGCCGAGGTGTCGCTGCTGCTGGGTGAGCGGTCGGTCCGGCTGGTGGTCGAGGATGACGGTCCGGGCATCCCGGCGGACCGGCGCGAAGAGGCGATCCTGCCCTTTACCCGGCTGGACGGCGCGCGCGACCCCAATCGCGGCGGCGGCGTCGGGCTGGGCCTGTCGATTGCCGCCGATGTGGCGCTCAGCCATGGCGGGCAGTTGCGGCTGGGTGACAGTGACCGGCTGGGTGGCCTGCGCGCCGAACTGGTGCTGGCGCGCTAGCGGTCAGCGGCCCGCCGACAGCATCACCCAATAGACCTGTCCGTCGCTGCCGGTGGCCACGCCCACACCGATATCGCGGGTGCCGCGCGCAAGGATGTTGCGCCGATGCCCGTCCGACGCCATCCAGCCCGTGACCATTGCGCCCGGATTGCGAAACCCGAAGCCCACATTTTCGTTCGCCTTGCGATAGCGATAGCCCGACCTCTTGATCCGCGTGCCGAACTTGGACCCATCGCTGCCGGTGTGCGACATCGTGTTGCGCCCGGCGCTGTCGCAGGCATGATCTTGCGCCGCCTTGGCCAGTTGCGCCGATGGCGCCAGAGCCGCCAGCCCGTTGCCCGAACGTTGTGCATTGATGCCTTCGACCAGCGCTGCGCGCACCGAGGCCAGGTTGTCCGGCGTGGTACAGGCCGCCGCTGCCAGCGGCATCGCCGCGAGCGACGACAGTACCAGCAGCACAAGACTGCGCCCTATAATCCGCATGATGCCCCCCACCTGCCTTTGGCTGGCCCCAATCTGCACGGGCCGGCGCGAAAGCCAAGCGCGCAATGCCCGGCCTTGGGCAACCCGCGGTGGACAACCTGCGGCGACCGGCCCGCACCCATCTTGCCGTTTCGGGGGGGCTGCCCTTGCAGGCCCCGGTGCGCACCACTAAGACTCTGGCAAGCAGTCACCGAATAACACTTCCATGACACGAGAGGCGGACGCCCATGCATGATCCCTTAGCGCAGTTCACCAGCTTCATCATCCCCACGGTCGAGGAAACCAACGCCCGCGGATCCATCCGCTACGACATCTTTTCGCGCATGCTGAAAGAGCGGATCATCTTCATTTCCGGCCCCGTCCATGACGAGATGGCGACGGTGATCGTGGCGCAACTGCTGTTTCTTGAGGCGGAAAACCCGTCCAAGGAAATCAGCATGTACATCAACAGCCCCGGCGGCGTGGTGACCAGCGGGCTGTCGATCTACGACACGATGCAGTACATCAAACCCAAGGTTTCCACCGTCTGCATCGGTCAGGCGGCGTCGATGGGGTCGCTGTTGCTGACCGCAGGCGAGCCGGGAATGCGGTTCTCGCTGCCCAATAGCCGGGTGATGGTTCACCAGCCGTCGGGCGGTTATCAGGGACAGGCGACCGACATCCTGATCCACGCGCGCGAGACCGAAAAGCTCAAGCGCCGGTTGAACGAAATCTACGTGCATCACACGGGCAACGCATACGAAAAGGTCGAGGCGGCGCTGGAGCGTGACAACTTCATGTCCGCCGAAGAGGCCAAGGCATGGGGCCTGATCGACGAGGTGATGGCCGCACGGCCCAAGGCCGACGACACGGCAAAGTGACCGGGTTCGCCCCCGGAAAACCCGGGGGCGATTTGACATTGTAGCGGGCCGGGGCTTGTCCTAGACTTCGCATCAAAAGGGCCTGTTCGGGCAAAGGGCAGAGGAACCGCATGGCAACGAATTCGGGCAGCGACAGCAAGAACACGCTCTACTGCAGCTTTTGCGGCAAGAGCCAGCACGAGGTGCGCAAGCTGATTGCCGGGCCAACCGTGTTCATCTGCGACGAATGCGTCGAATTGTGCATGGACATCATCCGTGAGGAAACCAAGACCACCGGCCTGAAATCCACCGACGGCGTGCCGACGCCGCGTGATATCTGCAAGGTCTTGGATGATTACGTCATCGGTCAGGTCCACGCCAAGCGCGTGCTGTCGGTGGCCGTCCACAACCACTACAAACGCCTGAACCATTCGACCAAGACCGACATCGAACTGTCCAAGTCGAACATCCTGCTGATCGGTCCCACCGGCTGTGGCAAGACGCTTCTGGCGCAGACGCTGGCACGGATTCTGGACGTGCCCTTCACCATGGCCGACGCGACGACGCTGACCGAGGCCGGGTATGTTGGCGAAGATGTCGAGAACATCATCCTGAAACTGCTTCAGGCGTCCGAATACAACGTCGAACGCGCGCAGCGCGGCATCGTCTACATCGACGAAGTCGATAAAATCACCCGCAAATCTGACAACCCCTCGATCACCCGCGATGTGTCGGGTGAAGGCGTGCAGCAGGCGCTCCTGAAGATCATGGAAGGCACCGTGGCATCGGTGCCGCCGCAAGGTGGCCGCAAGCATCCGCAGCAGGAATTCCTGCAGGTGGATACGACCAACATCCTGTTCATCTGCGGCGGCGCCTTTGCCGGCTTGGAAAAGATCATAGCGCACCGCAACAAGGGCACTTCCATCGGCTTTGGTGCCGAGGTGAAAGACCCGGATTCGCGTGGCGTGGGTGAGTTGTTCAAGGAACTGGAGCCCGAGGATCTGTTGAAATTCGGCCTGATCCCGGAATTTGTCGGCCGTCTTCCTGTGATCGCCACGCTGACCGATCTGGACGAACCTGCCCTTATCACCATCCTGACCGAGCCGAAGAACGCGCTTGTCAAACAGTACCAGCGCCTGTTCGAGATCGAGGGCGTCGGCCTTACCTTCAGCACTGACGCCCTTGCCGCCATCGCCAAACGTGCGATCAAACGCAAGACGGGTGCACGCGGCCTGCGCTCGATCATGGAGGATATCCTCTTGGATACCATGTTCGAACTGCCGGGGCTTGAGGGTGTGCAAGAGGTGGTCGTCGGCGAAGAGGCGGTCAGTGGCGGGGCGAAACCCTTGCTGGTGCATACCGATACCGGCAAAAAGCAGAAGATCGCCACGGCTTGACGGGCGCTGCCCGGCTTGCCTGCCGCGCATCCCCAAGGGGTCATCATGCGCCGCCAAATCACCTCTGGCTCCACCTTCGAGGCCACCATCGGCTATTCCCGCGCCGTCGTCGTTGACGGCTGGGTCTTTGTTTCCGGCACCACCGGCTATGACTATGCCACGATGACCCTGCCTGGTGGCGTCGAGGACCAGTGCCGCAACACCCTTGCCAACATCACCGCCGCCCTGGCACAGGCCGGTTGCACCCTGAATGACGTGGTGCGCGTCACCTACGTCCTGCCCGACCGCAGCGATTTCCCGAAACTCTGGCCCCAGACCAGCGCCGCCTTCGGCGCCGCACGCCCCGCCGCCACGATGATCGAGGCGCGGCTGATGGAAGATGCCATGCGCATCGAGATCGAGGTGACGGCGCGGGTGCCGGGCGGCTGACCTGCAACGCGGCCCGATTTCCGTGATGAAACTGATCCGGCACGCGCGGGATGCGATCCCCGGTCCTGTCGTTCTTCCGCCGAACCCCGTCCCGCCCCGGGGTGCCCCGCACCGGATGATCGCAAGCCTTGCACAGAATCAAAAACCCGCCTAGCGTCCTTCCAATTGATTCTCATGCGCAGGAGCCTCGTCATGCCGGACGATTTCACGGGCCTGTTGACCGGTTCGCATTGGAGCGGGATCGAGGTGACCGGAAAGTCGGTTATCGTCACCTACAGCTTCCCCACCTCTGCCCCGGGCTATGTGCCCAATATCGACGATCCAAACCTGAGCCCTGTAGCTCTGTCCACCTGGGCGGCGTTCTCGGCCGGCGAGGCGACCCTTGCGCGGACGGCACTGGCGGAATGGGGCGATGCCAGCGGGCTGATCTTCATCGAGGTTGCGGCGGGTACGGGCGACATCAACTTCCAGAAGCTCGACTTTTCGGGCACCGGCTATGACGGGTTCGGGGGCATCGCCTATCGGCCCTTCGGTGACTGGTCATTCGCCAGCTACCCGTATTTCTCGGGCGACCTGGATTCGGCCGGCGATGTGTTCATGAACAGCGACATCGCGGTCAGCTATGGCACGCTCTTGCACGAAATCGGCCATGCCATCGGCCTGAAACACCCGACCGAGGCATGGACGCAGTTTGCTGCCAATCCGGCTGTGGTGCACAATGTCTGGGGCGCCGATGATCCGAACGCCACGATCATGAGCCCCAATTCCACGCTGGCCCATCTGTCGGCCATCGACCTGCAGGCGATCCAGGCGATTTATGGGACGCAGGCAAACGACGGCACACAGGTGGCATCGTGGTCATGGAATGCGGGCACTCAGACGCTGACGCAGACCGGGTTTGCCACCGACGATGCGATCCGGGGGTCGTCGGTCAGGGATGTGATCAACGGCGGTGGCGGTGATGACCTGCTGTTCGGGCTTGCGGGCAATGACAAGCTGGTTGGCGGCAGCGGCAACGATATGCTGTTCGGCGGGTTGGGGACCGACGCGTTGCTGGGCGGCGCGGGGGACGATGAGTATTTCGTGTCGGAAACCGCCGACAAGATCGCCGAGACACTGAATGCGGGCTATGACACGGTCTGGTCGACGGCATCGCGGACGTTGTCGGCCAATGTCGAGCGGCTTTATCTGCTGGGAAATGCCGCAGTAACCGGCACCGGCAACGATCTGGACAACGAGATCTACGCGGGCAGCGCCGCGTCAAAGCTGAACGGCAGGGGCGGCAACGACTATCTGGTTGGGGGGGCGCTGAACGACCAGATCATTGGTGGGGCTGGCGGGGATTACATGTTCGGACAAGACGGGGCCGACCGGTTCATCTTTGCAGCGCTCAGCGACTTTGGCACAACGGTCTTGGATGCAATCGGCGATTTCAGCCATGCGCAGGCAGACAAGATTGATCTGAAGTCGATCGACCCTGATCTGGTGACGGCGGGCAATCAGGCGTTCAGTTTCGTGGGCACGGCGGGATTCACCATCGATGCGCGCTTTCAGGTGCGTTATGACACGGCGTTCGGCGACAGCACGGTGCAGATCGACGTGAACCGTGATGGAGTCGCGGATTTCAGTTTGATCTTGTACGGCGTGACCACGGTGGTGGCGGGCGACTTCTTGCTATAGGGCGCACGCGCTGCCGCTGGACCTTGGCCGCACAATCGGCCACTAAGGGTCAGGGCGACCGGAGAGACCGATGGGCATTATGAACACGTTGCTGCGCTCCGTGACCTGGTGGAACGGCCAGACGCTCAACACCCAGCTTTTCACCGCCCGGCGCGGGGTGAAGGTGGGGCAGGACGCGGCGGGCAACATATTCTACAAGACCCGCGACGGCAAACGTCGCTGGGTCATCTACAACGGCGAGATTGAGGCATCCCGCGTGTCGCCCGACTGGCATGGCTGGCTGCATTTCACCTGGGACACCCCGCCGTCCGAGGCCCCGCTGGCGCACAAATCCTGGGAGAAACCGCATCAGGAAAACCTGACCGGCTCTTCTGCCGCCTATGCCCCCCCCGGTTCCATCCGCAAGGGCGACCCCGCCCCCCGCCGCGACTATGAGGCATGGCAGCCCGAATGATGCGCTCTTGCCGCGCCACCCGGGGCTTGCCTGCCGTTGGCGCGGCGTTGATCCTTTCGCTGCTGTCACTCCCGGCCCTCGCCGACGACTGGCAGCCCCTGACCGGCGACCAGATCAAGACCGCCCTTTCCGCCCGCGTGCTGACCTATCCCGGCGGACAGACGCAGAATTTCTATGCCGATGGGCGCACGCTTTATGAAAGCGACCGGCCGCAATGGGGGCAGTGGCGCGTCGATGGCGACCGTTACTGTTCGCTCTGGCCGCCGTCTGACCGCTGGGATTGCTACGATGTCGCGCGTGAGGCGAAGGGGCTCGACATCCGCTTTGTCGCCCCGGGCGGCAGCATCACCGAAGGGCGCTACGTCGATCTGCAGTAGTGCGCTGACAGACCCCTGCGGCCCTCCTCCTTCACCGTCTTTTCAGCGAACCGGCCAGTGCCGGATGTCAAAGTGTATGTACGGATGTAATACGGATGCTGTACAGATCGCATACGGGGTGAATACGATAAAAAGACAGCGTTTTCTGTGCCTTGGCGCGCCGAACCTCACTTGTCGCCCGACCGCGTTAACCCCGTGTTTACCCCGCGCCGCATTGACATTGCCCCCGCCCCGCCACTAGCGTCCGCGCCGTAATCCCCCGATCCCCGAGCAAACCCGCGATGCCCCCTGTCTCGAAACATGCGGTGACCTTTGTCATCATCACCGTGTTTCTGGATATGATGGGCTTTGGCATCATCATGCCCGTGCTTCCCCGCCTGATCGAGGATGTGGGCCACATGACACTGGCCGAGGCCACGGTGATCGGCGGCTGGATGTACTTTGCCTTTGCCTTCACGCAGTTCATGTTCTCGCCGCTGATCGGCAACCTGTCCGACCGGTTTGGCCGCAGGCCATTGTTATTGCTTGCGGTTTTCGGGTTGGGGATCGACTACATCTTCTCGGCGCTCGCGCCGTCGCTGTTCTGGCTGTTCGTTGGCCGCGCCATCGCGGGGTTGTGCGGGTCGTCCTACGTGATCGCCAACGCCTTTATCGCCGACGTCACCGCCCCCGATGACCGGGCAAAGGCGTTCGGTCTGATCGGTGCCGCGTTCGGCCTGGGGTTCATCGCGGGGCCTGCGGTGGGGGGGCTGCTGGGTGAACTTGGGCCGCGCGTGCCGTTCTGGGCGGCGGCGGTCCTGTCGCTGTTGAATTTCGTCTACGGCTGGTTCCTCTTGCCCGAAACCCTGCCCCCCGCCAAACGCCGCGCGTTCGATGTCCGGCGCGCCAACCCCTTCGGAACGCTCAAGATTTTTCGCACCTATCCCGGTGTCTTGCCGCTTTGCGCCGTGCTGTTCCTGTACATGTTCGCATCATCGGTCTATCCCGCCGTCTGGCCGTTCTGGGGCATCGCCAAGTTCGGCTGGTCGACCGCGATGGTCGGGCTGTCGCTGGCCGCTTTCGGGCTGGTTACTGCGGTCTGCCAGGGCACCCTGACCGGCCCCGCCGTGGCCCGCTGGGGCGAGGTGCGGGTCTGCCTGATCGGGCTGGTTGCGGCGGTGATCGGCGTTCTGGGCTATGGGGTGGCGACCGGTATGGGAATGGTTATCCTGTTCATGCTGGTGCATGCGCCCGAGGGGTTTGTGAATCCGATGCTGACCGCAATCATGTCCAGGGCCGTCCCCGAAGATGCGCAGGGCGAGTTGCAGGGCGGCATCTCGTCGGTGATGAACCTAGCGATGCTTTCGGGGACGGTGTTCTTTTCGCAGGTGTTCGGGTTTTTCCTGTCGCCGGATGCGCCTTTCCATTCACCCGACATGGCGTTCTTTGTTGCTGCAGCAGTGCTTTGCGTGCCGTTGTTGATGTTCTGGATGAACGCACGGCCACCCGTGCCGGGGGTGGCCTGACCGATGGAACGATTTACCGGCAGCTTCACCCAGCAGGAACCGATCCCCGAGGATGGGATCGCGGCCGCACTTGCCGTGCTGCGTCACGGACGGCTGCACCGCTACAACACCGCCCCGGGCGAGGTGGCCGAAACCGCGATCCTGGAACAGGAATTTGCCGCCCTGACCGGCGCGCGCTATGCGCTTGCCGTGGCCTCGGGCGGCTATGCGATGGCCACAGCACTGCGCGCGATGGGGGTCGGGCATGGCGATGCGGTCTTGTCCAATGCCTTTACCCTGGCACCGGTGCCCGGGGCCATTGCGGCCGTGGGTGCTGTGCCGGTGCTGGTCGAGGTGACCGAGGCCCTGACCATCGACCTTGACCATCTGGCCCATTGTATCGCCACATCTGGTGCGCGGGTGCTGCTCCTCAGCCACATGCGGGGTCATGTCTGCGACATGGACCGGCTGATGGCGCTGTGCGACGGGGCGGGTGTGCGGGTGATCGAGGATTGCGCGCATACCATGGGGGGGCATTGGCGGGGTGTGCCGTCGGGGCGGCATGGGGCGATGGCCTGCTATTCGATGCAGACCTACAAGCATGTGAATGCGGGCGAGGGCGGGTTTCTAACCTCTGACGATGCCGGTCTGATGGCGAAATCCATCCTGCTCTCGGGCAGCTACATGCTCTATGCCCGCCACGCCGCCGCCCCCCCGCCCGAGGCGTTTGACGGGTTGCGCCTGACCACTCCCAACATCTCGGGCCGGATGGACAACCTGCGCGCCGCCATCCTGCGCCCGCAATTGCGGCTGCTGCCCGCGCGTGTGGCCCGGTGGCGCGAGCTTTATCAGACACTTGAGGCGGGTCTGCGTGCGACGCCCATGCTGCGGCTGATCGACCGGCCTGACCATGAGGACTATGTCGGGTCGTCCTTTCAGTTCCTGCTGTCCGGGTGGACGGGCGGGCGCGTGGCCGCGTTCGTTGCACGCTGTGCGGCGCGGGGGGTTGAACTCAAATGGTTCGGCGCAGCCGATCCGGTGGGCTTTACCTCACGCTACGACCATTGGGCCTATGCGCGGCCCGCGCCACTGCCTGCGACCGACCGGGTTCTGGCGGGCCTGATCGACCTGCGCCTGCCCCTGACGTTTTCCCCCGGTGACGCCGCGCTGATCGCGCGGATCATCGCGGCCGAGGTGGTGGCGAACGACGTCGATACCGGGGTGCCGCTGCCCGCTGCCGACTGATCTGCGCCCCCCCGGGGGGATTTTTGTGCCATGATGGGACCGGCGGGGATTCGGCATATCCCTGCCGGGGGAGGGTGCGATGTTCTTGAAATCCATGTCTTTCGACCTTGGCGATGATATCGCCGCCCTGCGCGACATGGTCCACCGCTGGGCGCAGGAGCGGGTCAAGCCGATGGCGACCGCGATTGACCACGACAACACCTTTCCGGCCGCGCTGTGGCGCGAGATGGGGGATCTGGGGCTGTTGGGCATCACGGTTCCCGAGGAACATGGCGGCGCGGGGATGGGGTATCTGGCGCATGTCGTGGCGATCGAGGAGATCGCCCGCGCTTCGGCGTCGGTATCGCTGTCTTATGGCGCGCATTCCAACCTGTGCGTCAACCAGATCGCGCTGAACGGCACGGCGGCCCAGAAGGCGCGCTATCTGCCGGGGCTGGTGGCGGGCACCCATGTCGGCGCACTGGCGATGTCTGAGGCCGGGGCGGGGTCGGACGTGGTCGGCATGGCGCTGCGGGCCGAGCGCAGGAATGACCGCTATGTGCTGAACGGGTCGAAATACTGGATCACCAACGGCCCCGATGCCGATGTGCTGGTGGTTTATGCCAAGACCGATCCGGGGGCGGGGTCGCGCGGCATTACCGCCTTTCTGGTCGAGCGGGGGGTCGCGGGTTTCCGGCAGGGCCCGCATTTCGACAAACTGGGAATGCGGGGGTCGAACACGGGCGAACTGGTGTTTCAGGACTGCGAAGTGCCGTTCGGGAACGTGCTGGGCGAAGAAGGGCGCGGCGTGCGGGTGCTGATGTCGGGGCTGGACTATGAGCGGGTGGTGCTGTCGGGGATCGGTCTTGGGATCATGGCGGCCTGTCTGGACGAGGTGCTGCCCTATCTGCAGACCCGGCGGCAGTTCGGCCGGCGGATCGGGGATTTTCAACTGATGCAGGGCAAACTGGCCGACATGTACGTCGCGATGAACACGGCGCGGGCCTATGTCTATGCCGTGGCGGGGGCCTGTGACCGGGGACAGGTGACGCGCGCCGACGCGGCGGGCTGCGTGCTTTATGCCAGCGAACAGGCGATGGCGCAGGCGCATCAGGCGGTGCAGGCCCTTGGCGGCGCAGGGTTTCTGGCCGACGCGCCGGTTGCGCGGCTGTTTCGGGATGCGAAACTGATGGAGATCGGGGCCGGGACCAGCGAGATCCGGCGAATGCTGATCGGGCGCGAGTTGATGGGGTCTGACGCGTGATCTGGCAGGTTTCGGCGGATCTGGCAGGTTTCGGAATGATTGACGGGTGTCGGGATTGATGGCAGGATGGATTGGCCAATATTGCAGGGATGAACGTCATGGCCGGTTTCGCCGAAACCTCTGATCCCTTTGCCGCGACACCGCGACCGCAGGCGGCACAGGTCAAGCTGTCGCCCGACGGGCGCATCCTGATCCCGGCCGAGTTGCGCCGTGCCGCCGGGCTGGAGCCGGGCGTGGCACTGAGCGTGATTGTCGAGGATGGCGAGGTGCGCATCTCGACATGGCCCAACCGCGTGCGCCAGATACAAGAGGCGCTTGCACCGTTGCGCAGGCCGGGGGTCAGCATCGTGGACGAACTGATTGCCGACCGCCGGGCAGAGGCCGCACGCGAAGCGTTGGAATGACGTTTGTCCTCGATTCGTCGGCATTGCTGGCAGTATTGCTGGTTGAACCGGGGCGCGAAAAGGTGCTTGCACATCTGACCGAGGCCACGATCAGCGCGGTAAACTGGGCCGAAGTCGTCACAAAACTGACCCGGCGAGAGGGTACGGTCGTCCAGGTCGCGACAGCGCGCCGGTCGGTCGAAGGACGGATCGCGGACTTTGACCAGGCGCAGGCTGACCTCGCAGGTGAACTGGTATCCGTTACCGAGCGCTATGGCCTGTCCTTGGGCGACCGGGCCTGCCTTGCGTTGGCCTTGTCGCGCAAGGCGCGGGTGATGACGGCGGACCGGGCGTGGGCGGTGCTGGACCTGGGGGTCGAGATCGAGGTGATACGGTAGGAGAGACCGCGATGAAGTGGGTACTGGTTTGGGTTGCAACGGCGGGACTGGCGGCGGCGCAGGATCTGGCCTTTGATCCGGGGGCGACGGCGGATTGCCTCGATCAGGCCGACTGGACCGAGGGGCCGCCCTATCAATGTGTGGGCGAGGCCGCCAACCGGTGCATGTCAAGCGGGGACGGCAGCACCACGCTAGGCATGGGGTTCTGCATGGATGCCGAATGGCAATGGTGGGACGCGCGGCTGAACCGTGTCTACGGCGAATTGATGTCCCAGAACAAAGAGATGGACGCGAGCAACGCGGGCACCGGGGCCAACATCCCGTCACTGGCGGCGAACCTGCGCGACATGCAGCGCGCCTGGATCCCGTTCCGCGACGCCGCCTGTAACTATGAGATGGCGCAGTGGGGCGGCGGCACCGGCGGTGGGCCTGCGCTGGTCGGGTGTCTGATGATGGAGACGGGACGACAGACGCTGTCGATGGAGGCGCGGTTGGGGGGGTAGGGATCTTGCACAGGGCCCGACATTGACGACACTTTTGCGCCTTCCGGGATGTCAGTGCCCGGTCTGCGCGCCATCCGTTTCCTTTGCCAGCGCCGTTGCAATTTCGGGCAACGAGTATACCACAGAGGCTGCCGGAATCCCGCACTACGCGGCTTGCAGGGCTAGCATGCGCGCAAGGGGAAGCCGTCAGGACCAGCTTGTCGTGATCGCCGTCGTGCATTTCTTGCCGCAATGCGTTCTCTACGGCATCTTCGGTACGGCAGCGGCAGCCGTCTCGATTGTCGCTCTGATCCCGTTCATGATGCGGTTCGTCCCGCTGGAGCCTGCGTGATGCAACTGACCTCTTCTGCCCTTCCCACTTCGGAGACCTTCCGCGCCAACCGTGCGGCGCATCTGGCGCTGCTGGAAACCGTCGCGCAGGCCGCGGCGATGGCCGCCTCCGGGGGCGGGCCCAAGGCGCAGGAACGTCACACCTCGCGCGGCAAGATGGCCCCGCGTGACCGGGTGGCGAACCTGCTGGACGCAGGCTCGCCCTTCCTCGAGATCGGGGCGGTGGCGGCGCATGGGATGTATGACGGGGCCGCACCGGGGGCGGGGGTCATTGCCGGGGTGGGGCGGGTGCATGGCACGCAGGTGATGGTGGTGTGCAACGATGCGACCGTAAAGGGTGGCACGTACTATCCGATGACGGTGAAAAAGCACCTGCGCGCGCAAGAGATCGCGGCGGAATGCCGGTTGCCCTGCCTCTATCTGGTTGATAGCGGCGGGGCCAACCTGCCCAATCAGGATGAGGTGTTCCCCGACCGCGACCATTTCGGGCGCATCTTCTACAATCAGGCGCGGATGTCGGCGGCGGGCATCGCGCAGATTGCCGTCGTCATGGGGTCCTGCACTGCGGGCGGGGCTTACGTTCCCGCGATGTCGGATGTGACGATCATCGTGAAGGGGCAGGGCACGATCTTTCTGGCCGGCCCGCCCTTGGTGAAGGCCGCCACGGGCGAGATCGTCACGGCAGAGGATCTGGGCGGCGGCGATGTGCATACGCGGCTGTCGGGGGTGGCTGACTATCTGGCCGAGGACGACGCGCACGCGTTGGCCCTGGCGCGCGAGGCGGTGCGGCATCTGAACCTGCGGGCCATGGCGCATGTGCAGATGCAGCCGCCCGAGGACCCGGCCTATGATCCCGAGGGCATCCTTGGCGTCGTCCCTACCGACTTGCGCACCCCCTATGACATCCGCGAGGTGATTGCGCGTGTCGTCGATGGCTCAAGGCTTGACGAGTTCAAGGCTCGCTATGGCGAGACGCTGGTGACGGGGTTTGCGCATGTGATGGGGATGCCGGTCGGCATCGTCGCCAACAACGGCGTGTTGTTCAGCGAGGCCGCCCAGAAGGGCGCGCATTTCATCGAGCTGTGCAGCCAGCGGGGCATCCCCCTGGTATTCCTGCAGAACATCACCGGGTTTATGGTAGGACGGCGGTACGAGAACGAAGGCATCGCGCGGCATGGGGCCAAGATGGTAACGGCTGTGGCCACAACCGCCGTGCCCAAGATCACCATGCTGGTTGGCGGTTCGTTCGGTGCGGGCAATTATGGCATGTCGGGTCGCGCCTATTCGCCCCGGTTCCTGTGGTCCTGGCCCAATTCCCGCATCTCGGTGATGGGCGGCGAACAGGCGGCAGGCGTGCTGGCAAGTGTCAGGCGCGACGGGATCGAGCGGGACGGGGGCGTGTGGTCTGCCGAAGACGAGGCCGCGTTCAAGGCCCCGACCGTGGCAATGTTCGACCGCCAGTCGCATCCGCTGTATGCCTCGGCGCGGCTGTGGGATGACGGGATTGTCGACCCGCGCAAGACGCGGTCGGTGCTGGCGCTGTCGCTGATGGCCGCCCTGAATGCGCCGGTGGGGGAGACACGCTTTGGCGTGTTCAGGATGTGATGATGCCGCAATCCCCGGGGCGGCTCGATCATGATAGCTCAACCCGGTCGGCGGACCCCTGCCTGCCATGCGTCCCATCCCACATCGCGGCCCGGAAAGGCCGTGGTCAGGGGCAGGGCCGCGATCACCGCGCGAAAGGCCGTCTCAAACGCCTTACCGATCGCATCAGCCTCGGGGCGCAGCCACCAGAAGGCCACGGCGTCCGCTCCCTGCCGGTCCGTAGGGTAAAGATAGGCACAACCGATGGTCGGGCTGCCGGATGGCACAAGCACTGTCCAGGCATAGGAATGCCCCAGGGTGAATTCGCGTTCGTGCCAACCCAGATCGACGCGGTTCTCGTGAAGCGTCAGTTCGTCCGGCCAGGTACTGTCAGGGTCCATGGCACCCCGCAACAGCGAGGCCGAGGCCATCACAGCCTCCAGATCCGCCTCGGCATCGGCAAGGCAAAGGGGTCGTGCCAGAAACCCCGGCCCCGCAAAACTGTCGGGCGGGCGGCGGCCTGGGGGAAGCAGCGGACGGACATACACCGTTGCAGCGTTTCCCAGCCTGCGCAACCTGTCAAGCCGGGAGGATCGCCTTGTTCAACCGCATCCTGATCGCCAACCGGGGCGAGATTGCTTGCCGCGTCATCACCACTTGCCGCAGGCTGGGGGTGGGGACGGTGGCCGTCCACTCAACCGCCGACGCCGGGGCGCTGCATGTCCGGATGGCTGACCGGGCCGTCGAAATCGGCTCCCCGGCGCCAGCCGACAGTTACCTGCGCGGCGACAGGATCATCGCGGCGGCGCTTGCGACTGGCGCGCAAGCGATCCATCCCGGCTATGGCTTTTTGTCCGAGAACCCGGATTTCGTCGATCAGGTCACGCTGGCCGGACTGGTGTTCATCGGCCCGTCGGCGGCGGCGATCCGCGCCATGGGGCTGAAGGATGCGGCCAAGCGGCTGATGGCCGAGGCGGGCGTGCCGGTTGTGCCGGGCTACCACGGGGCCGATCAGGACCCGGGAAGGCTCGCGGCAGAGGCGGAAACCATCGGCTATCCCGTCCTTGTCAAGGCTGTCGCCGGCGGCGGCGGCAAGGGGATGCGGCGGGTGGACCGGGCGGAGGATTTCGCGGCCGCCCTCGCAAGCGCACAGGCCGAGGCGGCGGGCGCCTTTGGCAACGCCGCCGTGCTGGTCGAGAAGTACATCGACCATCCCCGGCATATCGAGATGCAGGTGTTCGGCGACGGCACCGACGCCATTCACCTTTATGAGCGCGACTGTTCGTTGCAACGCCGCCACCAGAAGGTCATCGAAGAGGCCCCGGCCTCCGGCATGACCCCCGAGGTGCGCCGCGCGATGGGGGATGCGGCGGTAAAGGCCGCGCGTGCCATCGGTTACAGCGGTGCGGGCACAGTCGAGTTCATCGCGGACGGCGCGGGCGGCCTGCACGCGGACGGGTTCTGGTTCATGGAGATGAACACGCGGTTGCAGGTGGAACACCCGGTAACCGAGGCTGTGACCGGTCTTGATCTGGTCGAATGGCAATTGCGCGTGGCGGCAGGCGAGCGGCTGCCGTTGCGGCAGGACCAGATCACGCTGACCGGCCACGCCTTTGAGGCGCGGCTTTATGCCGAGGATGTGCCTGCGGGGTTCCTGCCAGCAACCGGCACCCTCGCGCATTTATCGTTTCCGCCCGGTGTCCGCGCTGATACCGGTGTTTGCCCGGGTGATACGATCAGCCCCTGGTACGACCCGATGATTGCCAAGATCGTGACACACGGCCCCACCCGCGCCATTGCCCTGCAGCGCCTTGCCCGGGCGCTGGACGCGACCGAGGTGGCGGGGTCGGTGACCAACCTCGCCTTTCTGGGTGCCCTGTCGCGGCATCCGGGGTTCATGCGGGGCGAGGTTGATACCGGCCTCATCGCGCGCGACCTCGGGGTTCTGGCCGCCCCGCCCGAAGCCGGGCCGGAAGTGGCGGTCGCTGCCATGATGGCGGTGGCGGACACGCGGGGTGCGCTTGCCGGGTTCACCTTGTGGCAACCCTTGACCCGCACCGTCCCGCTGGACGGCCCGGCGGGCCGCATCGCGCCGACCGTGGCATTTGACGGGGCCGACCGGGCCACCGTCACGCTTGACGGCACGGCGCATGCTGTCCGGCGTGACGCGGAAGGCTGGCAGGTTGCGGGCCACCCGGTGCGCCGCGTGGTCCAGATCGGGGATGCGGTGCACGTCTTTGCCACCGGCCCTGCCGCCGGGGCCTTTACCTTTCACCCCGTCGATCCCCTTGACCGCGCGCCTGCCGCCGCCACTGCCGACCGCGTCGCCCGGTCACCCATGCCCGGCCTTGTGCGCGAGATTGCGGTGACGGCGGGGATGCCGGTTGCCAAGGGCGATCGGCTGGTGGTGATTGAGGCAATGAAGATGCAACACGTCCTGACCGCCGCCCGCGACGGCGTGGTGGCCGAAGTCCTGGTGACCGAAGGTGCGCAGGTCGAGGCGGGCGCGCCGTTGATCGCGCTGGAAGATGCCGGGCCGGACGGATGAGCGTTGCCGTAAGGTCAGCAGGCCTGCGGGGCCATGTCGAGATTGTCGAGGTTGGCCCGCGCGACGGGCTGCAGAACGAGGCACGCCTGATCCCGACGCCCGACAAGATCGCGCTGATTGATCTGTTGTCGACCGCCGGCTTTGCCCGGATCGAAGCGGCCAGTTTCGTCAGCCCGAAGTGGGCGCCGCAGATGGCAGATGCCGCTGCGGTCATGGCGGGGATCACGCGCATGGCGGGGGTGCGCTACGCCGCCCTTGCCCCCAATCTGCAGGGGTATCTGGCGGCAAAGGCAGCGGGGGTGGACGAGGTGGCGATCTTTGTCGCGGCGTCCGAGGGGTTTTCCCGGGCGAACCTGAACATCGGCATCGACGGCAGCCTTGACCGCTTGCGCCCGGTCGCGGAAGCAGCGCGCGCCGACGGCATGGTGCCGCGCGGCTATGTCTCTTGTGTTACCGACTGCCCGTTCGACGGCGCGACCCCGCCCGCAAATGTGGCCCGTGTGGTCGGTCATCTGCGCGACATGGGCTGTGCCGAGGTGTCGTTGGCCGACACCATCGGGCGGGGGCGGCCCGAGGCGGTGGATGCGATGCTGCGCGCGGTGCTGGACGTCATGCCGGCCCATGCGCTTGCCGGTCACTTCCACGACACCGGCGGCAGGGCGCTGGATAACATCGCGGTGGCGCTGGACCACGGGTTGCGGGTGTTCGATGCGTCGGTCGGGGGGTTGGGCGGTTGTCCCTATGCGCCAGGGGCTGCGGGGAATGTCGCGACCGAGGCGGTGGCAGCGTGGTTGGCAGGGCAGGGCTGGGAGACGGGGTTGGATGCCGATGTGCTGGCGCAGGCGGCAGCGATGGCGCGCGGGCTGCGGAGCGGGTAAGACAAAATTCTTGAAGAAAGAATTTTGGCCAAATTCCTTGATAGAGAAGGAATTTGTGTCGCATCGGGTGAGAGGGGGCGTGCATGACCGGGACGGTTGCCGTGACAATCGACGCGCGCGGCATCGCGCGGCTGGTGCTGAACCGGCCCGACAAGCACAACGCGATGGACGCCGCGATGATGGACGCCCTCACCGCCGCTGCCGCAGGGCTTGGGGCCGATCCGGCGGTGCGGGTGGTGATCCTTGCGGCGGAAGGGCCCACCTTTTGTGCCGGGGCCGATCTGGGCTGGATGCGCGCGCAGGTCGGGGCCGACGCCGCCACCCGCGCGCAAGAGGCGCGCAGGCTGGCGGGGATGCTGGGCGCGCTGAATGCCTTGCCTAAACCGCTTATCGGCCAGGTGCAGGGCAATGCCTTTGGCGGCGGCATCGGCCTCATGTCGGTCTGCGATGCAGTGATCGTGGCCGATCATGCCACCTTCGGGCTGACCGAGACGAAGCTGGGCCTGATCCCTGCCACCATCGGCCCCTATGTGCTGGCCCGGATGGGCGAGGCGCGGGCGCGGCAGGTGTTCATGTCATCACGCAGCTTTGATACAAGCGCCGCTCTGCGGCTGGGCCTTGCCGCGCGTGCGGTGCCTGCAGCCGACCTTGCCGCCGCTACCGAGGCCGAGGCGCTGCCGTACCTGGCCTGCGCCCCCGGTGCCGTGGCCGAGGCCAAGGCGCTGATTGCAGCGCTTGCCCGCCCGGTGACGCCCGAGATGGTCGAGACCAGCATTGCCGCCCTCATCACCCGCTGGCAGCACCCTGAGGCTGCAGAGGGAATCGCGGCGTTTATGGAACGGCGCAAACCGGATTGGGTGACCGGCGGGCCGGGCTGAGGCAGGGTGCGCACTGCGCCGCGGCATTAGCGCTATCAGGGCGCGGCACAGGGGCGCGTTCCGCCGCCACGACCAACCAATTGCGCGCCCCTTGCGGCAGTGCAGCGCACCGCCCTTGGTTGACCCCGCGCAGGGGGCGGAGTAGATGTCAGGGGCAAGGGTCGCAGCGGTCCGGCACGGATCGCATGCCCCAAGGGTCGCCAGATGAAGGAGTATCTCGTGGACGCACTTCTCCGGGAATACCTGCCGATCCTCATCTTCCTTGCAATTGCTGTCGGGCTTGGGCTGGTGCTTTTGCTGTCGGCGGCGGTTCTTGCTGTGCGCAATCCCGACCCCGAAAAGGTTTCCGCCTATGAATGCGGCTTTAACGCGTTCGACGATGCACGGATGAAGTTCGACGTGCGGTTCTACCTCGTGTCGATCCTGTTCATCATCTTTGATCTTGAGGTGGCGTTCCTGTTCCCCTGGGCTGTGGCCTTTGGCGAGATCAGCATGACGGCGTTCTGGTCGATGATGGTGTTCCTGGCAGTGCTGACCATCGGCTTTGCCTATGAATGGAAGAAGGGGGCCCTGGAATGGGAGTGATGACGGGTGCCAATACGGCGGGCGCGGATCACGACACGACCGTGCAGGCGCTGAACCGTGACCTTCAGGACAAGGGGTTCCTTTTGACCTCGACCGAAGACATCATCAACTGGGCGCGGATCGGTTCGCTGCACTGGATGACCTTCGGCCTTGCCTGCTGTGCGGTCGAGATGATGCACACCTCGATGCCGCGCTATGACCTCGAACGCTTTGGCACCGCCCCCCGCGCATCCCCGCGCCAGTCTGACCTGATGATTGTGGCGGGTACGCTAACCAACAAGATGGCCCCGGCGCTGCGAAAGGTTTATGACCAGATGCCCGAACCGCGCTATGTGATCTCGATGGGGTCCTGCGCCAATGGCGGGGGGTATTACCACTATTCCTACAGCGTCGTGCGCGGCTGTGACCGGATCGTGCCCGTGGACATCTATGTGCCCGGCTGCCCGCCGACGGCGGAGGCACTGCTGTACGGCATCCTGCAATTGCAGCGGAAAATCCGCCGTACCGGCACGCTGGTGCGATAGGAGAGGCGATGATGACCCAGGCTTTGGCAGAACTTGCCGCCCATCTGGAACTGCGGCGCGGCGATGCGGTGGTGCGGGCCGCCGTGACGCATGGCGAGTTGACGGTCGAGGTGCAGCTTGCGCACCTTTTGTCGTTCGCCGAGTTTCTGAAAACCGATGCGGCCTGCCGGTTCACCTCGCTGGTAGATATCACCGCCATTGACCGCCCCGACGCCGCTGACCGGTTCGAGATGGTCTATCATTTCCTGTCGATGTACCGGAACCACCGCATCCGCGTGAAGGTCATGGTGGACGAGGCCACCATGGTGCCGTCACTGATCCCCGTCTATCCGGCCGCAAACTGGTTCGAGCGTGAGGTGTTCGACATGTTCGGCATCCTGTTCAGTGGCCACCCAGACCTGCGCCGTATCCTTACCGACTACGGCTTTCGCGGGCATCCGTTGCGCAAGGATTTCCCGACCACGGGCTATACCGAAGTGCGCTATGACGAGGCACTGAAGCGGGTGGTGTACGAGCCGGTGAAGCTGGTGCAGGAGTACCGGCAGTTCGATTTCATGTCGCCCTGGGAGGGTGCGCAGTACGTCCTTCCGGGCGATCAGAAGGCAGAGGCAAAGTGATGGACGGGGCAGTGGCCTTCATGATCTTGCTGGTCGCGGTAATCCTGTCCGTTCCTGCCATGATCATCGGTGCCCTTTGGCCTCGGACGGGCACCTATTCAGTGGTTGCAGCAGTTTACGCTTTGCCAGCGCTGGTTTTGCTTCCGTACATGGTAACGATTGACGGCGTCCTGAATGGCACAGTGGGCAAGCAGCCCGGTGGGATCGGAGCAGGAATCGGTGTTATCGGGGCCTTCGGGCTTGGTGTCCTGGGGTTCTTTGCGTCGCGATATGGTGGTCGTTTTCGGCAGCAATTCACTGCGCTGTCCGATGACGCAACAGCCGCCGCAAAGGAGAAGTGAAAATGTTGCTTGGCTTTATGATTGGGATGGGGATGAACACCGCTGCGCATTGGCTGACCTGGCTGGTCGCCCTGCCCGGAGCGGTTCTGGGCGCGCGCTATCTTTGGTCACCCATCGTCATCGGATGCTGCGCGGCGATTGGGTTTCAGTTTCTGGAGGACATCCCGATGGGTCGGGGTGGCGAGCCAATCGTCCTGTTGGTCCGGTTCCTGCCCGCGTTTCTTGTTTCAGGGGCAATCATTCTGGCGGCCAGGCTGGCGGCGAAGAGGATCAAGGCATGATGGACGGCGATATCCGGCGGAACACCTACGACGACGGCAGCCGCGATCTGGAAACGGGTGAGCAGCGCATCCGCAATTTCAACATAAACTTCGGCCCGCAACACCCTGCGGCACATGGTGTTCTGCGTCTGGTGTTGGAGCTTGACGGCGAGATTGTGGAACGCTGCGACCCGCATATCGGCCTGTTGCACCGCGGCACTGAAAAGCTGATGGAAAGCCGCACTTACCTGCAGAACCTGCCCTATTTCGACCGGCTGGATTATGTGGCCCCGATGAACCAGGAACATGCCTGGTGTCTGGCGATCGAGCGGCTGACCGGCACCATCGTGCCGCGCCGGGCGCAACTGATCCGGGTGTTGTTCTGCGAAATCGGGCGGGTGCTGAACCATCTGCTGAACGTGACCACCCAAGCCATGGACGTGGGCGCACTGACGCCGCCCTTGTGGGGCTTTGAGCAACGCGAAAAGCTGATGGTGTTCTATGAACGCGCCAGCGGCGCACGCCTGCACGCGTGCTATTTCCGCCCCGGCGGGGTGCATGTGGACCTGCCGGACCAGTTGGTTGAGGATATCGACCAATGGGCGGTCGAGTTCCCCCGCGTGGTCGACGACATCGACACCCTTCTGACCGAGAACCGCATCTTCAAGCAGCGCAATGCCGATATCGGGATCATTACCGAGCAGGACATTCTGGATTGGGGATTTTCGGGGGTGATGGTGCGGGGGTCGGGCCTTGCCTGGGACTTGCGCCGCGCGCAACCCTATGAATGCTATGACGAGTTCGACTTCAAGATCCCCGTCGGCAAGAACGGCGACTGCTATGACCGCTATTTGTGCCGGATGGCCGAGATGCGGGAATCGACCAGCATCATCCGGCAGGCCTGTGCGAAACTGCGCGTTGAAAAGGGCGATGTTCTGGCGCGTGGCAAGATCACGCCCCCCAAACGCGGCGAGATGAAGACGTCGATGGAGGCGCTGATCCATCACTTCAAGCTTTACACCGAAGGGTTCCATGTGCCCGCTGGCGAGATCTATGCCTGCGTCGAGGCGCCAAAGGGCGAGTTCGGGGTGTATATGGTGGCCGACGGCACCAACAAACCCTACCGCGCCAAGATCCGCGCGCCGGGGTTCCTGCACCTGCAGGCGATTGATTTCATGTGCAAAGGGCATCAGCTGGCCGATGTCAGCGCGATCATCGGCACGATGGATGTGGTGTTCGGGGAGATCGACCGATGACGAACTGGGACCGCATTGCGAATTTTGGCAAAGTGCTTGCGGTCCTTACGGGCCTGATTGGTGTTTGGACGTTCATATACAAGACTTTCGATGACCGTTCCCGTGCGCAAGAGCGTGTGAAGCTTGCCGCTTCCGTGGAGGCAAGAGAGTGGGGCAAGGTAACAGTCGTTGATTTGCTGTTAACGCAAGGCTCAAAGGATTTCCCAGCTCTGGTTCAAGCATTTCAGCAGCGCGGTCAAGGTGTTCAGGATGCCAACGGGGAAATTTCCGAACTGGATTTAAAGCGAGTAATCCTTGAGCTGGCATCGTCAGGTGTAGTTTACGTTGACCGAAATGGGAAATTTGACTTGAACCGCAGGGTTTCTGACGAGATTATGGACAAATCTTTCAGCGTTCAATCTCAGCTTTTACTACGACAGAATGTAAGGGAAGCCGCTTTTAGCATGCTGACAATCCCGGGGCCTCTGTACTCGCTTGAGTCACTGGCCAGCAAGATTTCAGACGCATTAAGGGTGGATCGAGCTTCAGTAGAGGACGTTCTGAAAGGCGATCTGAACGTGGAGATGTTGAGAAAGACACCAGAGGGGTTCATTTTTGTCCCGTCAAGGTTCGGTGCCCCGCCTGTCGCTCTACCTGCTCAAGTGGGGCCTTAGTTTTGCAGAACCCTTCATGCCATAGTCAAAACGTCGCTGAATACATAGGCAAAGCCAATTCGTCTGGTTCTGGGGCGCGTAATTCTTTGGTCTGTCCAACCGGAGATCATGGGGTGCACTTACAGCAGGCTTTGGTCGGTGGCTACAAGAGTCGAAATTGGCACGATGTCCATGCTCTTCGGCGGAACTGGCCAATGCAACTCCTCCTCTGCGCCGCATCCCTGCTGATCGCCTCTGTAGCACTGGCAGAGGTTGTCGTAACCGAGGCCGACAAGGACGCGATGATCAAGGGGATCAAGGCGCGGGGGTGTGTGATCACCGATAAGAATGATGCCAGATTGCTGGGCGAGGTTGGGCTGCCGCAGCCGGTGGCCTATGCCGCCGTGGCAGCCTTGATTGCCGAGGCGCGAGCCGAGATTGTGGACGACCATCTTCACCTGAAAACCGGGTCCTGCAAATGATCCGCTCGCGACCGGTGCAGCGGCAGGTGTCGCGATGACGGGGAATGCAGCCGTGTTGCTTTCGGTGGTCTGTCTGCTGCTGACGGGCGGCTTTGGCGTGCTGTTCGCGCTCAACCCGGCGCGCGGGATGGCGGCAGCCTCGCACCGCATCGAACAACTTCCGCTTGTCATGTCCGACCGCTACATCGGAACAGCGTTCCTGCTGCTGGGGGTCATCCTGTTCGGCGACTATCGACTGCTCGCGTGGTTTCTGGCCGTGGTGGGCATCGCCGGTTTGGGGGATGTCTGGATCTATGCCCGGGCCAAGGCGCCCGTCCTGCCGCACCTGATTGCCTCGGCCCTCTACGGTGTCGCGGCCACGCTGGCCTATACAGCCCATTTGAACGGAACGACCTGATGCTCCGCCGCCTGCACCCCCACCAACCCGAAGCCTTTGCCTTCACCCCGGCCAATCTGGCCTGGGCCGAAGGGCAGATCACCAAATACCCTGATGGCCGTCAGGCATCGGCCATCATTCCGCTTCTGTGGCGCGCACAGGAACAGGAAGGCTGGCTGTCACGTCCCGCCATCGAACATGTGGCCGACATGCTGGGGCTGGCCTATATCCGGGCACTGGAGGTGGCGACGTTCTACTTCATGTTCCAGCTGCAACCCGTTGGATCGGTAGCGCATATCCAGGTCTGTGGTACCACGTCATGCATGATCTGCGGGGCCGAGGATCTGGTTGCCGTCTGCAAGGAAATGATTGCGGTCAGGCCGCATGCCCTGTCGGCGGACGGCAAGTTCAGTTGGGAAGAGGTCGAATGTCTTGGCGCCTGCGCCAATGCGCCCGCGGCGCAGATCGGCAAGGATTATTACGAGGACCTGACGCCGGACAAACTGCGCGACCTGATTGCGCGGTTCTCGAAAGGCGAGGTGCCGGTGCCCGGCCCGCAGAACGGGCGCTATGCGGCGGAACCCTTGGCGGGGCTGACCAGCCTCAAGGAATTTGACAGCGGCAAACGGCAGTACAACGCCAGTGCGCAGGCGGCAGTCGACCTGCGCGATACCGTCCGGCGCATCGACGGCAGCGAGGTGCCATTGCGGACGCCGTGGCGCGGACGGGCAATGCCCGCCACACCCGCCAAGGGCCGCACGGTTGAGCCAAAGCCCGGTGCAGGCCGCAGCGCCGACGCCACTGGTGCCACGGTGCAGGAGGCCCCGGTGCAGGCCACGGGCAAGCCGGAGGCCGATGGTGCCTCGGCCCTCGCCACGCCGGCGGCAACGCCCACATCAAAGGTTTCGCCTGCAACGCAGCCAAAAGGATTGGCCGCGGCGCGGGATGGCGCTGGCGATGACCTCACGCGGATCAAGGGCATCGGTCCGAAACTGGCGGCACTGTGTCACCGTCTTGGCTACTATCACTTTGACCAGATCGCGGGCTGGACGTCGGCCGAGGTGGCCTGGGTCGACGACAACCTTGAAGGTTTCAAGGGGCGG
Organism: Rhodobacterales bacterium; assembly: GCA_038209775.1. Classification (GTDB taxonomy): domain Bacteria; phylum Pseudomonadota; class Alphaproteobacteria; order Rhodobacterales; family Rhodobacteraceae; genus JBBQXK01. The sequence continues at coordinate 34,688 of JBBQXK010000030.1, forward strand.
GTGACGCGTGACGACTGGGTGGCACAGGCCAGGGTTCTGGCCAGGGCCACCTGACAAAGCATGGCCCTCGTCGGCCTGCGACGGAACAGCAACCGGCCCGGGCCACCGCCCGCGCCCCGAAACGGAGGATCGAAATGGACGAAGTTCATGCAAAGAATGCGCCATCATTCGGCGGCTGGTTCATGGCGGCGGGTGCCGCTGCGGTCGGGTTCGGCGTCGCCATGGTGCTGTTTTCGTTCAGCGTGCCACAGGCGTCGCTGGTCGCGGCACTGCTGTTCGTGGTGGTCGGGCTGATCCTTGGCCAACCCGAACGCCCGATGCCCGCGGCACGGGGCAATGATGTTCCGTGGCCGGTGGTTGCCCCGTCAGCGGCCCCCACGATGGCTGCCCCCGCGATGGGCAAGAAGCCCGAGGGTCTGGCCACGGCGCGCGGCGGGAGGGCGGATGACCTCAAGATCATCAAGGGCATCGGCCCTTCGCTGGAAAAGCTGTGTCATTCCCTGGGCTATTACCACTTCGACCAGATCGCGAAATGGACGCCCGAGGAAATCGCCTGGGTTGATGACAACCTTGAGGGGTTCAAGGGCCGCGTGACCCGTGATGAATGGGTGTCGCAGGCGCGCATTCTTGCGGCGGGCGGCACGGTCTGATGGCGGAAGGCCCGTCGCCCGGGGATCGCGGTCGCGCCAGACAGGCGCGGCTTGCGGCCGTTGTGCTGGCGGGCACGATGGTCGCGTGGATGGGTGCGCAGTGGCTGGGCGGACAGTTGGGCTGGCAGGCGCGCTATGTTTTTCTGTTCGACATGATGGCGATGGCGGCTTTCGTCTGGACGATGGTCGTGACATGGCGGCTCTGGCGTTCGCGCGCCTGAGCGGGAAGGAAAAGGATCAGCGATGCTGAAGGACGGGGACCGCATCTTTACCAACCTCTACGGCATGCACGACCGCAGCCTTGCGGGTGCAAAGGCGCGTGGTCATTGGGACGGCACGGCTGGGCTGATTGCCCTTGGCCGTGACAAGCTGGTCGAGATCATCAAGGCGAGCGGCCTGCGGGGCCGGGGCGGGGCGGGGTTTCCGACCGGGCTCAAGTGGTCGTTCATGCCCAAGCAGTCGGATGGCCGTCCGTCGTACCTTGTGGTCAACGCCGACGAATCCGAACCCGGCACCTGCAAGGACCGCGAGATCATGCGGCACGATCCCCACACGCTGATCGAGGGGTGCCTGATTGCGGCCTTCGCGATGGGGGCCAACGCCTGCTACATCTACATCCGGGGTGAGTATATCCGCGAACGCGAGGCGCTGCAGCATGCGCTGGACGAATGCTATGATGCCGGATTGCTTGGGAAAAATGCGGCTGGGTCGGGCTGGGATTTCGACTGCTATCTGCACCACGGGGCCGGGGCCTATATCTGTGGCGAGGAAACAGCACTTCTGGAAAGCCTTGAGGGCAAGAAGGGCATGCCGCGGATGAAACCGCCGTTTCCGGCGGGGTCGGGGCTTTATGGTTGCCCCACGACGGTGAACAACGTGGAATCCATCGCCGTGGTGCCGACGATCCTGCGGCGGGGGGCCGAGTGGTTTGCAGGCTTTGGCCGGCCGAACAATGCGGGGACCAAACTTTTTGCCATCTCGGGCCATGTGGTGAACCCCTGTGTCGTCGAAGAGGCGATGTCGATTACTCTGCGCGAGCTTCTGGACCGGCACTGCGGCGGGGTGCGAGGCGGGTGGAAGAACATCAAGGCGGTGATCCCCGGCGGGTCGTCGGTGCCGATGCTGAACGCCGCACAATGCGAAGATGCGATCATGGACTTCGACTGGCTGCGCGAACAGAAGTCGGGCCTTGGCACGGCGGCGGTAATCGTGATGGACCAGTCGACCGATGTCATCAAGGCGATCTGGCGGCTGTCGAAGTTCTACAAGCACGAAAGCTGCGGCCAGTGTACGCCCTGCCGCGAAGGCACCGGCTGGATGATGCGCGTCATGGACCGTCTGGTGCGCGGCGAGGCTGAGGTTGAAGAGATCGACATGCTGCTGAGTGTGACCAAACAGGTCGAGGGGCATACCATCTGCGCCCTGGGCGATGCGGCGGCCTGGCCCATTCAGGGTCTGGTCCGGCATTTCCGCGAGGAGATCGAGGACCGGATCAAGGCGAAGAAAACCGGGCGCATGGGCGCGATGGCGGCGGAGTGATCGTGAACCCTCATGCAGAACGCATTGATCGTGGTACCCTTTCTGTCGCTCGCGGCAGTTTTTCTGGCGCTGGTGCGGATCGGTCGAACGGACGGCCACGGGTTGCTTTGGCGATTCGGCGCGCTGGCGGCGTCCGCGCCGCCGGTCTGTGTTGTGATCTTCGTCACGCTGGACCTGACGTCGGCTGTGGGCGATCAGGCTTTCATGGCGGCATTTCTGGGATCGGTCTATCTGTCCGCCCCGTTGGCCGCGGTGATGATCTGGGTCGCGGCGGCAGCACGATGATGCGACATTTCGCCGGGGGGTTGGTGCTGGTCTCGACCTTTGCCGGATGCGCTGTTGCCCCTGCCATCCCACGCGGTCGCGGGGCCGATGCGGTCATCGTGACCCGAGCCGACATGCCCCTTGGCCCCGCCGACGGTGCGGCGGGTCGAAGGGGCGCAGATGCGCAGTGTGGCGGGCGCGGGGTTGTCGTGTCGATCTATGACCGCTTTGACGCCGGGCGGTCGGCGTGGGTCTATCCGGGAGGCTGTGCATGATCCGTATTGGCGTGGTCCTGTTGGTGCTGCTGACCGCAGCCTGTCAGAAGCGCGAGGTTCTGTACCTGTTCGGCGGCATCGACTTTCGCGCAGACACCGACGCGCCCCGGTCGGACCGTGCCGGCTTCGTGACCGAGGTGCGCGACGCCGCCCAGAACGTCGCGGCGGCGCAAGAGGCCGGGCGATACTCTGCCACCCGGCACTGCGTGCGCAAGTTCGGGGTGTCGGAAATCGAGTGGGCGCCCGCCAGTGCCGCCGCGCCTGAGACGCTGGCGCTGACCGCCGACGGCCGGCTGATCCTGACCGGAAGGTGCCTGTCGCGATGATGGGCATGCATCTGGCCGAATTGAACGTGGGCCGCCTTCTGGCCCCAACCGACGATCCCCGCGTGGCCGAGTTCATGGGCGCGCTCGACCGGGTGAACGGGTTGGGCAAGCGGATGCCGGGGTTTGTGTGGATGATGGAAGGCTCGGGCGAGCCGGGTACGGGAAACACCGAGGCCAAGATTGACGGCGATGCGCAATACGTGTCGAACCTGACCGTGTGGGAAAGCGTCGAGACGCTGGAGAATTTCGTGTGGAACACCGTCCACCGCGCGTTCTATGAGCGTCGGCAGGAATGGTTTGAGGTGCTGGGAAAGATGCACTTCGTGATGTGGTGGGTGCCTGCGGGGCACCGGCCGACGCTGGACGAGGCGTTGGAGCGGTTGGCGAATAAACAGGCGCATGGCGATACGGATCACGCGTTTGGCTGGGACTATCTCAAAGCGGCGAAGCTGTGGAAATCCCACGGCTGCACCCAAGTGGCAGCGGAGTAGGGGCGATGTGTCAGGGCGGGCTTGATCCGAAATACATGCTGCGCGACATCGAGGCGCGGATGCGGGACTTTCCCGCCGCCCAGCCTGAGAAACCGAACCAGCCTTCGATTGGCGACTGGATTATGGCGAGGCTGCAGGACCTGCGGCAACGGGTGGCGAAACATGTCTAACCTCAAGAAAATCTCCATCGACGGACACATCGTCGAGGTTGACGGCGCGATGACGATCATCCAGGCGGCGGAGGTTGCCGGCGTGGAAATTCCGCGCTTTTGCTATCACGAACGCCTGACCATCGCGGGCAACTGCCGGATGTGTCTGGTCGAGGTGGTGGGCGGGCCGCCGAAACCGGCGGCAAGCTGTGCGATGCAGGTGCGCGACCTGCGCCCCGGCCCGAATGGCGAGGTGCCCTTGGTCAAGACCAACTCGCCCATGGTCAAAAAGGCGCGCGAGGGGGTGATGGAGTTCCTGCTTATCAACCATCCGCTTGACTGCCCGATCTGCGATCAGGGCGGTGAGTGTGATCTGCAGGATCAGGCGATGGCGTATGGCGTGGACTTCTCACGCTACCGCGAGCCCAAGCGGGCGTCCGAAGACCTTGACCTGGGTCCGCTGGTCGAGACGAAGATGACCCGCTGCATCAGTTGCACCCGCTGTGTGCGCTTCACCTCCGAGGTGGCGGGCATCACCCAGATGGGCCAGACCGGGCGCGGTGAGGATGCCGAGATAACGTCCTATCTGAACCAGACGCTCAACTCGAACCTGCAGGGCAATATCATCGACCTGTGCCCGGTGGGAGCTTTGACGTCAAAGCCTTACGCCTTCACCGCCCGCCCTTGGGAGCTGACCAAGACCGAAACCATCGACGTGATGGATGCGCTTGGGTCAAATATCCGCGTCGATACCAAGGGGCGCGAAGTGATGCGCATCCTGCCGCGCAACCATGACGGCGTGAACGAGGAATGGATTTCCGACAAGACCCGCTTTGTCTGGGACGGCCTGCGTCGGCAAAGGCTGGATACGCCTTACATCCGCGAGAACGGCAAACTGCGCAAAGCCGGTTGGGCCGAGGCGCTGACGGCGGCGGCGGCGGCGATGAAGGGGAAAAAGGTGGCCGGGCTGGTCGGCGATCTGGCCCCGGTTGAGGCGGCCTTTAGCCTCAAGGCGATGATCGAGGCGCTTGGCGGCAAGGTGGAATGCCGGACCGACGGCGCACATCTGCCCGCCGGAAACCGGGGTGGCTATGTCGGCACCGCAACCATCGAGGACATCGACAACGCAAAGATGATCCAGTTGATCGGCACCAATCCGCGCGTGGAAGCGCCGGTGCTGAACGCCCGCATCCGCAAGGCCTGGACCCTTGGCGCCAAGATCGGGCTGGTGGGTGAGGCGGTCGATCTGACCTATGATTATGCCCATGTCGGCACTGACCGCGCGGCGTTGGAGCGTCTGTCGACACAGGAGATTTCGGACGAGACCAAAGCCAAGCCCACGCTGGTGATTGTCGGCCAGGGGGCCATCACCGAGGCCGACGGGGCGGCGGTGCTGGCCCATGCGATGCGGCTGGCGGAAAACTCGAACTCCGGACTGCTGATCCTGCACACTGCCGCATCCCGCGTGGGGGCAATGGATGTGGGGGCGGTGACCGAGGGTGGTCTTGCAGCGGCGACCGACGGGGCCGAGGTGATCTACAATCTGGGCGCAGATGAGGTGGACATCGCGGCCCGTTCTGCCACTGGGGGTCCGTTCGTGATCTATCAGGGCAGCCACGGCGACCGGGGTGCAATGCGCGCCGATATCATCCTGCCCGGGGCCGCCTGGACCGAAGAGAACGGGCTGTTCGTGAACACCGAAGGCCGCCCGCAACTGGCATTGCGCGCAGGCTTTGCGCCGGGCGAGGCCAAGGAGAACTGGGCGATCCTGCGGGCGCTGTCGGGCGAACTGGGGGCTGCCCTGCCGTGGGATTCGCTGTCGGCATTGCGCCGAGTTCTGGTTGCGGCCCACCCGCACCTGGGCGACATCGATGTGGTGCCCGCGAACGCATGGTCCCCCTTGCCCGTCGCCGTCATGGGCCGCGCCGATTTCCGCCCGGCCTTCCGCGATTTCTATCTGACCAACGCGGTCGCCCGCGCGTCTGCGCTGATGGCCGACCTGTCACGGCTGGCGGCGACCCGGGTGCAAACCCCAATGGCTGCGGAGTAATGCGATTGGCGCGGTTGTTTGCCCTTGCCACGCTGACCCCGGCACTTGCCGGGGCTGCCTGTACGCCGGCAAGGCTGGACCGCTTTGATCCCGACTACAAAGGTATCGAAACCATACTTCTGGACGGCGATCTGGTAGGGTTCAAGGTGGCGATGGCGGGTGCGCGCGACCGGGGCGATGTCGATGCCTATGCCCGTTGTGCCGCAGCGCAGTATGCGCTGATCCGGGGCTTTGGCTTTGCCCGGCATGTTCGCACGAATGTGGACCGGGCGGGTGGCGTCTGGCTGGGCGATGCGGTCTATACGATTTCATCGGCACTGCCCGCAGGCTTTCGCACGCTTGACGCAGAGGTAGTGGTACGCGACTGCGGTGCGCAGGGGATACCGACGGTATGAGGGGCAGATGAACGACTTTTTCCAGACCGGAGCAGGCATCGCGCTGGTGATCGTGGCGCAAAGCCTTTTGGTCATCGGGTTCGTGATGATCTCGCTGTTGTTCCTTGTCTATGGCGACCGGAAAATCTGGGCCGCCGTGCAGATGCGACGCGGGCCGAACGTGGTGGGGCCATGGGGCCTGCTGCAGACGGTGGCGGATGCGCTGAAGTACGTCGTGAAAGAGATTGTGGTGCCAGCAGGCGCCGACCGGCCGGTGTTCTTTCTTGCGCCGATGCTGTCGTTCGTGCTGGCCGTGCTGGCATGGGCGGTGATCCCGTTCAATTCGGGCTGGGTTCTGGCCGATATCAACGTGGCGATCCTGTTCGTGTTCGCGGTGTCGTCGCTGGAGGTCTACGGCGTCATCATGGGCGGCTGGGCATCGAACTCGAAATATCCGTTCCTCGGGTCGCTGCGGTCTGCGGCGCAGATGATTTCCTATGAGGTGTCGCTGGGCCTGATCATCATCGGCATCATCCTGTCGACGGGGTCGATGAATTTCTCAGCCATCGTGGCGGCGCAGGACGGGGATTATGGCCTGTTCAACTGGTACTGGCTGCCGCATTTCCCGATGGTGTTTCTGTTCTTCATCAGCGCATTGGCCGAGACGAACCGCCCCCCTTTCGATCTGCCCGAGGCCGAGTCCGAACTGGTGGCGGGCTTCATGGTGGAATACTCGTCCACGCCGTACCTGTTGTTCATGGCAGGCGAGTACATCGCGATCTTCCTGATGTGCGCGCTGATGAGCCTGTTGTTTTTCGGCGGCTGGCTGTCGCCCATCCCGGGCCTGCCCGACGGGGCGTTCTGGATGATCCTGAAGATGGCGTTCTTCTTTTTCCTGTTCGCCATGGTGAAGGCCATCGTGCCCCGCTACCGCTATGACCAACTGATGCGGATCGGCTGGAAGGTGTTCCTGCCGATGAGCTTGGCTTGGGTGGTGATCGTGGCGTTTCTGGCGAAGTTCGGGGTTCTGGGCGGGTTCTGGGCGCGCTGGACGGTGGGGGGCTGAGGGTGCGGCAAGGGTTATCAGCAAAGCAGGCGATCCAGCGGGCTGGTCTGGCCTTGGCTGTCTTCTGTGGCAGCGCGGGTCTGGGCCTTGCTCAAGGGGTTGATCCCAATGTCATTGTGCGTGCCTTTGTGGAAGCGCGTTGCAGCGCGCAACTCGTGGACTACGAGGCCGGACGCAAAGTGGGCACGTCGATCTTTGGACCGGATCGTGCAAGTTGGGACGGGACGTTACCCCCCACTTCTGCAAACCTTGCCGACGGGACGTGGGGCAGCCTTATCTTTTCAGCCGCTTACGACCTAGCTGCCGCTCAACTGAAACAGTTGCCCCAAGCACGGCTGGAGGTCGCCTCAGGCTTGTCTGCAACGCTGGCTTTGGCGGATTGCCTCTTCCCGAGCGCTGCAGAACGCGAGGCCGTTCTGAGCCCAAAAGGAGCGACGGAGCGCGGGTTCTCTCCGAACTTGGTCTGCCTTACGGACCGTTTGCGTCAGGCCGTGTCGGCGCTGAGAAGCGATCTTGACGATGCAGCGCTGGATGCGCGGCTTGACTTTCTCATGGAGGCCGACACCGCCGAAAATTTGGAATGTGTGGAAGGGCAAGGATAGATGACCCAGATCGACTGGAACCGCGCGACCCGGTACTTCCTGCTGATGGATTTCATCAAGGGCTTTGCTCTTGGGATGAAGTACTTCTTCGCCCCCAAGGCCACGCTCAACTACCCCCATGAAAAAGGCCCGCTGTCCCCCCGGTTCCGGGGCGAACACGCGCTGCGCCGCTATCCGAACGGCGAGGAACGTTGCATCGCGTGCAAGCTGTGCGAGGCGATCTGCCCGGCGCAGGCCATCACCATCGACGCCGAACCCCGCGATGACGGGTCGCGCCGCACCACGGGTCGGGGAGGGGGGACGCCCTCGCCGCCCACGCCAAGGCCAATCGCCGCAATCCCACCGAGCCGGAAAAACGGCTGTGGGCTGCACTCAAATCGAACCGGTTGAATGGTATAGCGTTCACCCGGCAAGTGGTGGTGGCCGGCCATATCCTGGATTTTGCTGCACGCCGCGAGCGGATCGGGATCGAGATTGATGGGCATACGCACACGGACGCCGAAGCAGATGGGCGGCGGACGGCGGCCATTGAGGCAGCAGGATACCGGTTGATCCGGTTTCAGAACCGGGACGTGATGGGCAATTTGACTGGCGTTCTGGCTGCTATCGCGGTCGTCGTCCCCCCTCCCCGACCCT
>JBBQXK010000031.1:0-43012 GCA_038209775.1 Rhodobacterales bacterium
AACCTCTTCGCGCTCGATCTGCAGGGCGCGTTCGTCCTTGTCGACGCCGTGCCGGTTGAACACCCGCACCTCAACCACGGTGCCATAGGCGCCGGGCGGCAGGCGCAGCGAGGTATCGCGCACGTCCGATGCCTTTTCGCCGAAGATGGCGCGCAGCAGCTTTTCTTCCGGGGTCATCGGGCTTTCACCCTTGGGGGTGATCTTGCCCACAAGAATGTCGCCCGGCTGCACTTCGGCACCGATATAGACGATGCCCGCCTCGTCCAGATTGCGCAGCGCCTCTTCGCCGACGTTCGGGATATCGCGGGTGATTTCCTCGGGCCCCAGCTTGGTGTCCCGCGCGGCGACTTCGTATTCGTCGATATGGATGCTGGTGAACACGTCATCCTTGAGGATGCGTTCGGAAATCAGGATACTGTCCTCATAGTTGTATCCGTTCCACGGCATGAACGCGACGACCACGTTCCGGCCAAGGGCCAATTCGCCCATGTCGGTGCAGGGGCCGTCGGCCACCACTTCGCCACGCACCACGATATCGCCCACCTTCACCAGCGGACGCTGGTTGATGCAAGACGACTGGTTCGACCGCTTGAACTTGCGCAGGCGGTAGATGTCGACGCCGGGCTCACCCGGGTCCAGCATCTCGGTCGCGCGCACGACGATACGCTGCGCGTCCACCTGGTCGATCACACCCTTGCGGCGTGCCATGATGGCCGCACCGCTGTCGCGCGCCACCACGGCCTCGATCCCCGTACCCACGAAAGGCGCGTCGGATTGCAGCAAAGGCACCGCCTGACGCTGCATGTTCGACCCCATCAGGGCGCGGTTGGCGTCGTCATTCTCAAGGAACGGGATCAGTGAGGCTGCCACCGACACCAACTGCTTCGGCGACACGTCTATCAGGTCAATCGCGTCGGTCGGGTTCAGCATGAACTCGCCGCCCTTGCGGGACGAAATCAGGTCATCGGTGAACCGCCCCTCGGCGTCTTGCGCCGCGTTGGCCTGCGCCACGGTGTGGCGCATTTCCTCGGTCGCGGACATATAGACGACCTCGTCGGTCACCTTGCCGTCGATCACCTTGCGATACGGGGTCTCGATAAACCCATACTTGTTGACCCGGGCAAAGGTAGCCAGGCTGTTGATAAGACCGATGTTCTGCCCTTCGGGCGTCTCGATCGGGCACATCCGGCCATAGTGGGTCGGGTGCACGTCGCGCACCTCAAAGCCCGCGCGTTCCCGCGTCAAACCGCCCGGCCCAAGCGCCGACAGGCGGCGCTTGTGGGTGACTTCGGACAGCGGGTTGGTTTGGTCCATGAACTGCGACAATTGCGAGGAACCGAAGAATTCCCGCACCGCCGCCGCCGCCGGTTTGGCGTTGATAAGGTCCTGCGGCATGATCGTGTCGATCTCGACCGACGACATCCGCTCCTTGATCGCGCGTTCCATGCGCAGCAGACCGACACGGTACTGGTTCTCCATCAACTCACCCACCGACCGCACACGGCGGTTGCCAAGGTGGTCGATGTCGTCGATCTCGCCTTTGCCGTCGCGGAGTTCGCACAGCGCCTTGATGCAGGCGATGATGTCGGCGCGGTCCAGCGTGCGCTGGGTATCCGGGCGGCCAAGGTCCAGACGCATGTTCATCTTGACCCGGCCCACGGCGGACAGATCATACCGTTCCTTGTCAAAGAACAGCGTGTCGAACAACTGGCTGGCGGCTTCCACCGTCGGCGGCTCACCCGGACGCATCACGCGGTAGATGTCCATCAGCGCGGTATCGCGGCCCATGTTCTTGTCGACCGCCATCGTGTTGCGGATGTAGGGGCCGACGTTGACGTTGTCGATGTCCAGAACCGGAATGTCGTTGACACCCTGATCCAGAAGCACCTTGACCGTGCCGCCCTTGGGCGACCCGTCGCGGTCATAGTCCATGGTCAGCTCGTCCCCGGCCTCGACCCAGATCGCGCCGGTTTCCTCGTTGATGATGTCCTTGGCAACATAGCGGCCCAGGATCTGCTCGAACGGCAGCAACAACTCGGTGATCTCGCCGCCCTTCGACCATTCGTTGGCCATCTTGGGCGTGACCTTTTCCCCGGCCTTGAGGATAACCTCACCCGTCGCCGCATCGACCAGATCAAAGGTCGGCCGCGTGCCCGCAAGACGCTTGGGGAAGAACTTGGTGGCCCAGCCCTTGTTTTTCACATGGCGGTAGGTAACCGTCTGATAATACGCATCCATGATCTGCTCTTGCCCCATCCCCAGGGCGTAAAGCAGCGTCGTCACCGGCAGCTTGCGGCGGCGGTCGATGCGGGCAAACACGTTGTCCTTGGCGTCAAACTCGAAGTCCAGCCACGACCCGCGATAGGGAATGATCCGGCAGGCGAACAACAGCTTGCCCGACGAATGGGTCTTGCCCTTGTCGTGGTCAAAGAACACGCCGGGCGAGCGGTGCATCTGGGATACGATCACCCGCTCGGTGCCGTTCACGATGAACGTGCCGTTCAGCGTCATCAGGGGCATGTCGCCCATGAACACGTCCTGCTCCTTGATGTCCTTGACCGACCGCGCGCCGGTCGTCTCGTCGACGTCGAACACGATCAGGCGCAGCGTCACCTTCAGCGGTGCGGCATAGGTCATGTCGCGCGACTGGCATTCGTCAACGTCGTACTTGGGCTTTTCCAGCTCGTATTTGACGAACTCCAGAACCGCCGTCTCGTTGAAATCCTTGATCGGGAACACCGACTGGAACACACCCTGAATCCCGTCACCATCGGTGGGTTTCGGGCCCTCGCCCGATTTCAGGAACAGGTCATAGCTGGATTTCTGAACCTCGATCAGGTTCGGCATTTCCAGCACTTCACGGATCTTGCCGAAGTACCGCCGGATACGCTTCTGTCCAACGTAAGTTTGCACCATGCTCGTCGTCACCTTCTGTCATGTCGCGGGCCGGGCACCCCTGGGCAGGGTGCCGGTCGCGGGGGCGAGAGGGGGCCGGGTTCCATGCGTGCCGTCCGTCCCACCGGATGGCCCTCGAACCCGCGTGCCGCGCCTGAGAGGGGACATCCACCGGATATCCCCGCCAAGAGGCAGCCTTCGAAAGGATTTGGCCGGGCCCGGCAATCGCCGGACCCAGCCACGATATCAGCGTCAGGATGCGGAACGCATCCCGACAGCGATCACTTCAGCTCGACCTTGGCGCCAGCCTCTTCAAGCTTTTTCTTCAGCGCTTCGGCGTCGGTCTTGGAAATGCCTTCCTTGACCTTGCCACCGGCTTCCACCAGATCCTTGGCCTCTTTCAGGCCCAGACCGGTGATCGCGCGCACTTCCTTGATCACGTTGATCTTGTTCGGGCCGGCTTCGGTCAGCACGACGTCGAACTCGGTCTTTTCTTCCACCACTTCGGCGGCGGCAGCGGGACCAGCGGCCATCATGACGGCGCCACCGGCGGCCGGCTCGATGCCGTACTTGTCCTTCAGGATGGTCTTCAGTTCCTGCGCCTGCAGCAGGGTCAGACCAACGATCTCTTCCGCAAGTTTGTTCAGATCAGCCATTTGTTTTCCGTTCTTTCTCAGATGGGGTCCAACGCGTTGGGTTCAACCCACGCGAATGTCAGCGGGGATCAGGCGGCTGCCTTTTCCTCGATTGTCGACAGAATGCTGGCGATGTTTGCCGCAGGCGCACCAATGGCCCCCGCCAGAGCGGACGCCGGGGCACCAAGGCACGCCACGACAGAAGCGATAAGCTCCTCACGCGACGGCAGGGATGCCACGGCCTTCACACCGGCCGGGTCCAGAATCGCACTGCCCATTGCCCCGCCAAGGATGATGAACTTTTCGTTCGTCTTGGCATAGGCCTCGCAGACCTTCGCCGCAGCGACGGGGTCTTCCGAGTAGGTCAGCACGGTCATGCCCGTCAGAAGGCCACCCATCTTCACAGCGGGCATCCCCTCAAGGGCGATCTTGGCGAGCTTGTTCTTGGCCACACGCACCGAACCCCCGACGTCACGCATGCGCGCACGAAGGTCCTGCATCTGTTTCACCGTGACACCCGCGTAGTGTGCAACCACCACGACGCCAGAGCTTTGGAAGATCTGGCCGAGTTCCTCGACCAGTTTTTCTTTCTGGGCTCTATCCACAGTTTCACTCCAAGGTTGGGGGTTTCCCCCCGGCTCATGTGTGCCGCCCGCCTTGCGACGGACAGCGTTCGGGTCCGTAATACAGGTCCCGGTCCAGATCGCCCGAGGGTCACCCCCCACGCACTCCATCTCGTTCCCCATCTCGGGCAGCAGATTAAGGCGTTTGCGCGCCGGCCACCGTCTCGGACAGGACCGGGAATTTCCCCCCGGCCAATCCCCGCGTCGCCGCGGGGAATCTCGTTTGCGCGAGTCGGGGCAGGCCCCGACCTACGCCAGGTCGGGGCTTGCCCCGACGCTTCGCCTTACCGCCCTGCGGCGCTGCCAAGGTCCAGGGCCACGCCCGGCCCCATGGTGGACGACACCGAAACCTTCTTGACGTAGGTGCCCTTGGCCCCGGCCGGCTTGGCGCGGGTCACGGCATCGACAAAGGCGCGGATGTTCTCGGCCAAAGCCTCGGCGGTAAAGCTGACCTTGCCGACACCGGCATGGATCACGCCGGCCTTTTCGACCTTGAACTGCACTTCGCCACCCTTGGCGGCAGTCACGGCAGTTTTCACGTCCATCGTCACCGTGCCGACCTTGGGGTTCGGCATCAGGTTGCGCGGGCCCAGGATCTTGCCCAGACGACCGACCAGCGGCATCATGTCGGGCGTGGCGATACAACGGTCGAACTCGATCTTGCCCGCCTGAATGGTTTCCATCAGGTCTTCGGCGCCAACGATATCCGCACCTGCCGCCTTGGCCTCATCAGCCTTGGCTCCGCGCGCGAACACCGCCACACGCACCACCTTGCCGGTGCCGTTCGGCAGTTGCACCACACCGCGCACCATCTGGTCAGCGTGACGCGGGTCGACGCCCAGGTTCATCGCCACTTCGACGGTTTCGTCGAACTTGGCGGTCGCGCCCTGCTTAACCAGCGCCAGCGCGTCTTCGACGGTCAGCATTGTCTTGCCCGCGAACACCGCCTCGGCGGCCACTTTGCGTTTTCCGATATGTGCCATGACGATTACCCCTTCACCGCGATGCCGCAGGACCGTGCAGACCCAAGAATGATCTGCATCGCCGCCTCGATCGAGTTGGCGTTCAGGTCCTTCATCTTGGTCTCGGCGATCTTCTTGATCTGCGCGACCGTGATCGTGCCCGCAACCTCATGGCCCGGCTTGACCGACCCCTTGGCGCGGTTGCGCTTGCCCACGGGTGCGATGCCCGCCGCCTGCTTCAACAGGAACGACGCGGGCGCCGTCTTGAATTCCAGGCTGAACGACTTGTCCTGGTAATAGGTGATGATCACCGGCGTCGGCGTGCCGGGGGCGATATCGGCGGTCTTGGCGTTGAATTCCTTGACGAACGCCATGATGTTCAACCCGCGCTGACCCAAGGCGGGGCCAACCGGCGGGGACGGGTTCGCCTGACCCGCCTTCACTTGCAGCTTGAGGCTGCCGATAATCTTCTTGGCCATCTGGCCTCTCCTTTGTCACGGCACCCCGAATGAGGCGCGGTTTAGTGGTACGGTCCACACCCGATAGGGGTGTTCGCCTCCCACGGCACCACGTCAGTTGCCTTTCGACACCTGCGTGAATTCCAGTTCAACGGGCGTCGCGCGACCAAAGATCGACACCGACACCTTGAGGCGGCTATGCCCCTCGTCCACTTCCTCGACCATCCCGTCGAAACCCTCGAACGGACCGTCGGTGACCTTGACCTTTTCGCCGATATCGAACCGGATCAGGTTGCGCGGTGCCTCAAGCCCCGCCTCGACGCGGTTCAGGATCGAGTTCACCTCGGCATCGCGCATCGGCATCGGCTTGCCCTGCGGGCCAAGGAACCCCGTTACCCGGTTGATGGATGAAATCAGGTGATACCCCCGGTTCGACATCTCCATCCGCACCAGCACATAGCCGGGCATGAAACGCCGCTCGGATGTCACCTTCTTGCCGCGACGGACCTCCAGCACCTCTTCGGTGGGCACCAGAACTTCTTCGATCTCGTCCTCAAGACCGGCTTCGGCAACGGCTGTCTTGATCTGTTCGGCGATCTTCTTCTCGAAGTTCGAGAGAACACTCACCGAATACCACCGCATCGCCATGCCAACGCCACCTTCCGTAAACCCGGAATTCCCCGGGATATTCTTTTGTTTTCTCAGGGATTTACGCCCTGTTCCCGAACAAAAAACAGCGCGCAACACGAATCGCTGCGCGCCTTGTCTGCCGGATCAAAGGCGGCAATACCGCCCGACCCCAACGAATTCAAGGGACAATCGCCACCACAGGCCGCATTCAGCCGAAGCTGTTCAGCACCAGGCTCAGAAGCTGGCGAATGCCGAAATCGACCAATGAAAAGAACGTCGCCGTCAGCGCCGCCATGATGAACACCATGATCGTGGTCAGAACCACCTCGCGGCGCGTCGGCCAGACGACCTTGCCCACCTCGGCACGCACCTGCTGGATGAACTGGACGGGATTGGTTCTGGCCATCGTCGGCACCTTTCAGGAACGCCTCATGGGGCGCAGATACGCGCCCCGCAAGCCGAGTTCAAGGCCGGATGGTTCTATCCGGCGTGGGCGAGACCCGGCGCAGGGTAGGGGTTCAGCGCCTCGCGGTTGCGTTCCTGCCGTACCATGCGGGCCAGACGTTCCAGTGTTGCGTCGGGCTTGTCCGCCTTGCGTCCCACTTTGCGCGCCATCGACCTTGCAACGCCGATCAGCGCCGAGCGGATCGCGAAACCGACGCTGACGACAACGCTCCAGAACAGGACGAGCGGAATGAAGATGATTGCATCCGCATGCTGCGGCCCGATCACCAGTGCCGACATCGCAACCAGTGCCGCAATCGTGGCGAAACTTGACAGCACCCACAGCCCGATGCGGGGGTGCCGATCTACCACAACACTTTTGTCAGGGATTGCGGCCGGTTCAGCCGCGACCTCGGCCAGCGGCGCACGTTGACGCCGCGAAAACAGTCGTGCCAGACCCATTGCCATCGTCCCAGCCCTCCATTCGGCTTTGCTCACAGACAACAGGTTGGCGGGGAACTGGGGCCAAACCGGGGCGGACACAAGGAAATCCTGGCACAACCTTCGGGCGTTTTCGTGCAAGGCGAATGGCAGGGGCAGCAGGGCTTGAACCCGCGACCTACGGTTTTGGAGACCGTCGCTCTACCAACTGAGCTATACCCCTAAGCGGGGCCGGGATTAGGGCAGGCAGGCGCGGAAAGCAAGGGCCAAGATCGCGGCGCATGTCGGGCACGACTGCCGGCGCCCGCGTGAACGGTGGCCGTCGTGGCGTTCGTCGCGGCGCGGGAACGCACCTGTGCGGAGGGCCACCTGTCCTACATCTCTTTCAAGATCACGGCGGGATCGGTGAGGTAGCGATGCGAAAGGGGTACGGCGGCGGCGCCAAGGGTGCGCGCCTGTGCGCCGATGGTGCCTTCGCGGATCGTCGGTGCGGTGATCCCTGCGTGGTCAAGCCGGGCAAAGGCCGCCTGTGTGGCCTCGGTGATCCGGCGGCGGACGCTGACCGGCATCCAGCCGTCGATCAGCACGGCGTCCAGTTCCAGAAGGGCCGTGGCGCTCAGGATGGCGCTGGCCAACCCCTCGGCGGCCTTACCGATCCAGTCCGACAGAACGGCAGGGCTGACTGACCAGTGGTCGGGCACTTCCCACAGCGGATCGGGATTTTCGCCCGCCGCCTCCATTGCAGCGGCCAGGGCGGACAGCGATGCGACGGTCAGCAGGCGCTGCATGCGGCCATCGGGGCCGGGTACCGGCATCGGGCCAACCCCGGCGGCATTGCCGGTTCGCCCGGCGTACAACTGCCCGTTCAGAACCAGCCCGCCCCCGATGAAGTAACCGAAATAGAAATACAGGAAATCACCCGGCCGGTCACCCGTGCCGAACACCAGTTCGGCCCGGCACGCCGCCGTGGCGTCATTCTGCACAAAGGCCGGCACGCCACACAACGCGGCAACCTCGGCCTGAATATCGCGGTCGCGCCAGGCGTTCATCTCGGCCTGCGGGGCGTTCAGGTGATCGGTCCAGCTCCACAACTGGAACGGCATCGCGATGCCGATGCCGCCAATCCGGCCCTGCCGGTCGGCGGGCAGCGACGCGGTCACGGCGGGCAGGGCGGCAGCCACAAACGCCATGACCGCATCAGGTGTGGGATAGCGATAGATGCGGCGGCGGGTGGCGCGGGCCGTGCCGGTAAAGTCGATCAGCGTCAGATCGGCAGACCGCCGCCCGATCTTGAGCCCCAGGAAATATGCGCCGTCCGCCGCCAGATGCATCGGCACCGATGGCTGCCCGATCCGCCCCCGCACCGGATCGCCGCGCCCCAGAAACCCGTCCGATTCCAGCGCGCGCATGATGACCGACACAGTCTGTGCTGACAGGCCGGTGATCCGCGCGATGTCAGATTTCGCCAATGCCCCGTGCTGTCGCACCAGCGACAACACCAGCCGTTCATTGTGCGCCCGCATGCCCGCCTGATTTGACCCGCGCCGCCCGGGGTCTTCGGCCGCTGGCATACGCTCGCTGGCGGTGTCCGAGGCGGGGGTCATGGCGGCGACATCGGTGCTGCCGCGATGACACCCTTGCGCAGGATGACATTGGCAAAGGTCTGCATCTCACCCGTCGCGACAATCGCAAAGGCCTGCCGGATGCGCGGATAAAGGTCGGCCCCTGCCAGGGGTGTCACCGCAAACCCCGGGGCGCGACGTTTGCACAACAGGTCGATCCCATGGTGGATCGGCCCCGCGCGCGACGGATCATTGTCCAGCGCCGCGCGAAAGATCGCGCCCGCAACGGCACCGTCCAGCGGCATCACCTGCAACACCGCGTCCAGCACATCCAAAAGCGGCAGGCCATCGGCGCGTACGACAATCTGCGAATGCGCCGCCGCCGGAAAGTTGGCATCGACAAGTGCGATCTCATCGCCGTGCCCCATCGCCCGCAGCGCATGCAAAAGGTCTGGCCCCAACAGCGGCGGGATGCCGATCAGCATGCGGTGAACTCCATCTCCCCTCGGCCACGCAAGCCCGTTGCCCCGAAGCCGTCATTTCCCGGCAGGCCACTTTCGCGATCCTGCCCCTCCACCCCCGACACTGCGAGTCGGGGGGCGGGCTGTCAATACTAAATCAGAGTGATTTATTTATCTTGACGCGGCCTCGGGAATCAGGTCATTTACCACCACCGCAGCGGGAGGAACGTCTGCGTCAGGCTTGCAACGGCGGGGGGAAATACCCCGTTATCCTTGGGAGGATTACGAATGAAACTGAAATCAACGGCCCTTTGGGGCGCAGCGGCGCTTGCGCTGATGTCGGCGGCTCCGGCGATGGCCCAGACGGCGGCTTGCCTGATCACCAAGACCGACACCAACCCTTTCTTCGTCAAGATGAAGGAAGGTGCCGAGGCCAAGGCGGCGGAACTGGGCGTCACGCTCAAGTCTTACGCAGGCAAGATCGACGGCGACCACGAGTCGCAGGTCGCCGCCATCGAGGCCTGCGTGGCCGACGGCGCCAAGGGTATCCTGATCACCGCGTCCGACACCAAGGCCATCGTCGACAGCGTCAAGGCCGCCCGCGAAGCTGGCGTGCTGGTCATCGCCCTCGACACGCCGCTCGATCCGATTGACGCTGCGGATGCGACCTTTGCCACCGACAACTTCCAGGCCGGCCTGCTGATCGGCCAGTGGGCGAATGCCACGCTGGGTGCTGACGCGGCCAACGCCAAGATCGCCCTCCTGGACCTGGCTATCAGCCAGCCGTCGGTTGACGTGCTGCGCGACCAGGGCTTCCTGACCGGCATGGGCATCGACACCATCGACATCAACAAGTGGGGCGACGAGACCGATCCCCGCATCGTCGGCAACGAAGTGACCGCCGGCAACGAAGAAGGCGGCCTGAAGGCGATGGAAGCCCTCTTGGCCAAGGACCCCGACATCAACGTGGTCTACACGATCAACGAACCCTCTGCCGCCGGTGCCTATGAGGCGCTGAAGGCTGCGGGCAAGGAAGGCGTGCTGATCGTGTCGGTTGACGGCGGCTGCCCGGGTGTGGCGGACGTCAAGGACGGCGTGATCGGGGCGACCTCTCAGCAGTATCCGCTGCTGATGGCCGCCCTCGGGATCGAGGCGATTGCCAAGTTCGGCGCAGACGGCACCAAGCCCGCACCGACCGAAGGCAAGGCGTTCTTCGACACCGGCGTGGCACTGATCACCGACAAGCCGGTTGATGGCGTCACCTCCATCGACACCACCAAGGGCACGGAGCTGTGCTGGGGCTGATCCCCGCACGCCGCAGTTGATTTGCGGTGCCACCTGACCGATCATTGACGCGAACAAGGGCGGCCTTTGTGCCGCCCTTGTCATAAGTACCGCCAGCACATGGCGGACCCACGGGAGGGGACACATGGCCGAAGACGCAAAGGCGGTCTCGGGCACCTATGAGGCGGGCCTCAAGGGTGCAACCGAGAAAGTCGCCGAGTTTCACGAAGACAAGTCGCCGCTGAAAAGGATCCAGCACTGGCTGCATCAGACGCCCTCGGCGGTGCCATTGATCGTGCTTCTGGTGGCGGTGGTGATCTTCGGCCTTCTGTCCGAGAACTTCTTCAAGGCGGGCACGCTGTCGGTCATCCTGCAGCAGATCGCCATCGTCGGCATCCTTGGCTGTGCGCAATCCATCGTCGTGCTGACGGCAGGCATCGACCTGTCGGTCGGCGCCATCGCGGTGTTCTCGTCGGTGCTGATGGGGCAGATGTCGTTCCGCTACGGCATCCCCGCGGAAATGTCGATCGCCATCGGGCTGGTATTGGGAACGGCAATGGGTGCTGTGAACGGCGTCCTCATTGCCCGGCTGAACCTGCCGCCCTTCATCGTCACGCTGGGCACCTGGCAAGTCCTTCTGGCATCGAACTTCATCTTTTCCGCAAACGAGACGATCCGGTCTTCGGATGTCGAGGCAACGGCCCCTGCACTGGGTTTCTGGGGCGGCGACGTCACATTCTTCGGTGTCCCGATCCCGGCAGACGGCACGAAACCTGATCTGGCCACGGCCGAAACGGTGATGTTCACCACCAACGCGGTGCCCGGAACCGGGGTCAAGGTTCTGTTCGCCGTATTCCTGATGATCGCACTGGTGGCGATCATGTCGTATGTGCTGCGGCAAACGGCCTGGGGGCGCCATGTCTATGCCACCGGCGACGACGTGCAATCGGCCGAACTGGCCGGGGTGCCGACCCGGCGGGTGCTGATCCAGGTCTATGCGCTGGCCGGGTTCTTCTGCGCCATCGCGGGCTGGGTGATGATCGGGCGGTTCGGGTCGGTGTCGCCCACCGCCTCCACCGGCCAGTTGGGAAATATCCAGTCGATCACCGCCGTGGTGATCGGGGGGATCAGTCTGTTCGGCGGGCGGGGCAGCATCGTCGGCATGTTCTTCGGCGCGCTGATCGTGGGCGTGTTCGAAATGGGCCTGCGCCTTGTCGGGACCGACCCGCAATGGACCTTCTTCCTGATCGGCGTACTCATCATCTTCGCGGTCGCGGTCGACCAGTGGATCAGAAAGGTGTCTGGCTGATGGAACCCATTCTCAAGGCGCGCGGTCTTTACAAGCGCTATGGCAAGGTGACCGCGCTGAACAACTGCGACTTCGAGCTGTATCCCGGCGAAATCCTTGCCGTGATCGGCGACAACGGGGCAGGCAAGTCCACCCTGATAAAGGCAGTGTCGGGCGCGGTTATCCCGGACGAGGGGACGATCTGGATGGAAGGCCGCGAGGTCGCCTTCAAGACCCCCATCGAGGGCCGCGCTGCAGGGATCGAAACGGTGTACCAGACGCTGGCCATGTCGACCGCCCTGTCCATCGCCGAGAACATGTTCATGGGGCGCGAATTGCGCAAACCCGGGTTCATGGGATCGGTGTTCCGCCAGCTTGACCGGGGACGGATGGAGAAATTCGCCCGCGAAAAGCTGAACGAGCTGGGGTTGATGACGATCCAGAACATCAATCAGGCGGTTGAAACCCTGTCGGGCGGACAAAGGCAGGGTGTGGCCGTGGCAAGGGCCGCCGCGTTCGGGTCCAAGGTCGTCATCCTGGACGAACCCACGGCGGCACTTGGTGTCAAGGAATCGCGCAAGGTGCTGGAACTGATCCGCGATGTGCGGTCGCGCGGCATCCCGATCATCCTCATCAGCCACAACATGCCGCATGTGTTCGAGGTGGCCGACCGCATCCACATCCACCGCCTCGGTTCGCGCCTCTGCGTGGTCAAACCGTCGGACTACACCATGTCGGACGCCGTGGCCTTCATGACCGGGGCCAAGGTGCCCGAAGGTGTGACGGCGGCGGCATGACGACCGACGAACTGGCCCGCACGATCCGGGCCCGCGCAACCGGGCAGGGGCGGTTCATTACCGCCCTTGCCGGGCCACCCGGGGCCGGCAAATCGACGCTGGCGCTGGCGCTGGTGGCCGCATTGGGTCCGGGTGCCCGCGCGGTGCCGATGGACGGGTTCCACTACGACAACGCGGTTCTGGACGCGCGCGGGTTGCGTGCCCGCAAGGGCGCACCCGAAACCTTTGACGCAGGCGGTTTTGTGCATCTGATGCGGCGGCTCAGGGCGGGGGAAGAGGTGGCGATCCCGATTTTCGACCGCTCCATCGAGATGTCCCGTGCCGGTGCCGATGTGGTGACGGCGGGTGACCGGCTTTTGGTGGTCGAGGGCAACTATCTGTTGCTGGACGAACAACCATGGACCGACGCGCTTCCCCTTTACGACCTGACGGTCTGGATCGACGTCCCCGAGGCCGAGCTTGACCGCCGGTTAGTTGCCCGCTGGGCGCACCATGGCCGCGACCCGGTCGCGGCGCGTCACTGGATCGATACGAACGACATGCCCAACATCCGCCGTGTCACGCGCGGGTCACGCCCGGCGGATGTGGTGATCGGCGGCTGAACCCGCCCCCCGCCGCCATCAGTCGCTTTCGGTAAACACCTCCGCCCGTTTCTTGCGCACCGCAGGCAACAGCACCACCACCAGCACCACCAGCGTCAGCACCAACAGCGTGGCACTGATCGGGCGGGTCACGAATGTCGTCGGATCGCCCCGCCCAAGGATCATCGCGCGGCGCAGGTTTTCCTCCAGCAGCGGCCCAAGGACGAACCCCAGCAACAACGGCGCAGGCTCGCACCGCAGTTTCAGCAGGATGTACCCCAACAACCCGAACCCCGCGACGGCATAAAGATCATAGACGTTTGAATTCACGGAATAAACGCCGATGGAGCAGAACGCCATGATGATCGGGAACAGGATGTGGTACGGCACCTTCAACAGCTTCACCCAGATCCCGATCAGCGGCAGGTTCAAGACGATCAGCATCAGGTTGCCGATCCACATGCTGGCGATGATGCCCCAGAACAGCGCGGGCTGGTCGGTGGCCACGTTCGGCCCCGGCACGATGCCCTGAATGATCATCGCCCCCACCATCAGCGCCATCACCGGATTGGCCGGAATCCCCAGCGTCAGCAGCGGAATGAAACTGGTCTGCGCGCCCGCGTTATTGGCAGACTCGGGTCCCGCCACACCGGCGATGGCCCCCTTGCCGAACTCTTCCGGCGTCTTCGAGATGCGCTTTTCCACCGTATAGGACGCAAACGACGCCAGCACCGCGCCCCCGCCCGGCAGGATACCCAGCGCCGACCCCAGGATCGTGCCCCGCACCATCGGCGCCAGCATCGCCTTAAGGTCGGTTTTCGATGGCCACAGCGTTCCCAGCTTGGTGCCCAGAACCGTGCGGTCCTGCTCGCCCTCCAGATTGCGCAGGATCTCGGCAATGCCGAACAAGCCGACGGCCAGCGCCACAAAATTCAGCCCGTCGGCATAGGCAGTGATCCCGAACGTGAACCGCGGCGTGCCGGTATAGATGTCGGTGCCGACGACACCCAGCAGCAACCCCAGGACCACCATCGCCAGCGCCTTGAGGATTGATCCGTGCGCAAGGGCAATCGCCGACACAAGGCCCAGCAACATCAGGCTGAAATACTCCGCCGCGCCGAATTTCAGCGCGATCACGGTCAGGGGCGGCGCAAACACCGCCACCAGCAGGGTCGCCACCGTACCCGCAAAGAACGACCCGAGTGCCGCGACGGCCAGCGCCGTCCCCGCCTTGCCCTGCCGCGCCATCTGATAGCCGTCGATCGCGGTCACGGCGGACGAACTTTCGCCCGGCATGTTGATAAGGATGGCCGTAGTCGACCCGCCATACTGCGCACCATAATAGATGCCCGACAGCATGATGAGCGATGACACGGGTTCCAGTTGGAACGTGATCGGCAGCAGCATCGCGATAGTGGCCGTGGCCCCGATCCCCGGCAGCACCCCGATCAGGGTGCCAAGGATCACCCCGATCAGACAGAAGAACAGGTTCTCGGGGCTGGCGGCGGTGGCAAAGCCAAGGCCGAGGTTCGACAGAAGATCCATGATGCGCCCCTAGACCGGCAACCACGGGCCAAACCGTCGGAATGGCAGGCCCAGCGCCACACTGAATACCAATGTGCAAAAGATCGTCACGCCGATGGCCAGAGCCACCGCATACAGTGGTTTGACCTTCAGCCCCGCCAGTGCGGCAATCAGCGTCGTCACAAAGATCGACGGCACAAAGCCAAGACCCCGTACCGTCAGCCCGAAAAACACCGGGGCCGCCAGGATGAACACCATCCCGCGCCAGGCATAGTTGCCGATATCTGCGCCGGCCGTTTTCAGTGAACTGACGACAATCGCCGCGCCAAGGCCCAGCAGCACCACCGACAGCACGGCGGGAAAGTACCCCGGTCCCATGCGCTGTGTGGTGCCCATCTCAAGGCCCAGACATTGCAGCCCGAACCCGGCCCCAAAGAACATGAACAAAAGCCCGGCGGTGAAATCTGCCTTGTTGATCATGGTCATCATTGCCCCCTCCGGCACGGAAAGCGGGCCCCGGACATGGTTCCGGGGCCGCGCGGTTCAGTCGGCGTAGGTGCCTGCGGTGTCGATCACCGGCTTCCAGCGGGCAATCTCGCTGGTCAGCTTGGCCTCCAGTGCGGCAGGTGTCGCATCGGCGGCGGATGACGGTGCCGTGCCCAGTTCGGCAAACTTGGCGATGATCCCCGGGTCTGCCAGCGCCTTTTGCAGCGATGCGGAAAGCCGCTCGTTCACCTCGGCGGGGGTGCCCTTGGGGGTATAGATGCCGTGCCAGATCGACACTTCCATACCCGGCAGGCCAGCCTCTGCGACCGTGGTCAGATCGGGAAAGATGGCCAGACGCGCGGGTGAGGTGACCGCATACGCCTTGATCGTGCCGCCCTTGATCTGCTCGGTCGTGTTGGTGGTCTGGTCGCACATGATGTCAACCTGCCCGCCCAGAAGATCGGTCATCGCCGGCCCCGTCCCCTTGTAGGGCACGGTCACGATCGGCGCCTCCAGCGCCTGCATGAACAGCATGCCGCAAAGGTGCGACGCCGCCCCGATGCCCGCATTCGCCATCGTGATGGTTTCTGCGTTGGCCTTCACATAGGTGATGAACGACGCCATATCGGTCGGCTCAAGGTCCTTGCGCGCCACCAGCGTCATCGGCACTTCGGTCACCAGCCCCACATATTCAAAGGCTTCGGTGGGGTTGTAGGCCAAATTGCGGTACAGCGTCGCTGACGTGGCCATGCCGATGTGGTGCAACAGCATGGTATAGCCATCAGCCTCGGCACTCGCGGCCTGACCGGCACCAAGGGTGCCACCGGCACCACCGACGTTCTCGACGATGATTTGCTGGCCAAGGTCCGCCGACATCCGCTCGGCAATCAGACGGCCGACGGTGTCGGTCGGGCCACCGGCGGCGAAGGGGACGATCATGGTGATCGACCGCTCGGGGTAGGTTTGTGCAAAGGCAGCCTGCGCCGCGAATACGCTCGCGGCAGCGAAAGCTGCAAGTTTGACGGACAGGGCCATTGGTTCCTCCCAAAACGTGGCGATATGGGCCGCGCACCTGTTCGGCACTGCGGTCATGGGGCAGGAGGTGGGGACAGGCGCGATGGCGCAAGTGAAGAGATCGGGCAAACCAACAGAAATGTGACGGCACACCCGGCCAATGGGTGGATTGCGGAACATCGGGGCTTTGCCGTTGGGTGGAAATCCACCCGTTGCATGGTCAGTCGTCGGCATCCTCGATCAACCGGCGGTCCAGCCCGTGCTTCTGCATCTTCTCGTACAAAGTCTTGCGCGACACGCCCAGCTGTTCGTACACCCGGCGCAGATGCCCGCCATGCGCCGCTATCGCCCCCGCGATCACCGACCGTTCAAACCCGGCCACCCGGTCGGCCAGTCGCGGCACCTCGGGGCCGGAACTGCCGGGCATCCACTCCAGCCCCAGCACGAACCGGTCCGCCGTATTGCGCAATTCGCGCACGTTGCCGGGCCAGTCGCGCCCCGCCAGATCGGCCAGCATCTCGGGCTCGGGGGTGCGGTCGGGGGCGGAATGGCGGGCCGCAGCCTCGCGCACCAGTTGCAGGAACAGCAGGGGAATATCCTCGCGCCGCGCCGACAGGGGGGGCACGCGCACCACCGCCACATTCAGCCGCCAGTACAGATCTTCGCGGAACGCCCCCCGCGCCACCTCGGCCCCAAGGTCGGTCTTCGACGTGGCGATGAACCGCACATCCAGCGGGATCGCGTCGTTCGACCCCAGCCGCGTGATCACCCGTTCCTGCAACACGCGCAACAGCTTGGCCTGCACGTCCAGCGGCATCTGCCCGACCTCGTCCAACAGCACCGTGCCGCCCCGCGCATGTTCAAACCGCCCGAACCGCGCGCGCATCGCCCCCGGGAACGCCCCCGCCTCATGCCCGAACAACTCGGACTCGATCAGCGCCGCCGGCAGGGCCGCACAGTTCACCGCCACAAACGGCCGCGCCGCACGCGGTGACAGGTCGTGCATCGCACGCGCCACCACCTCCTTGCCCGCCCCCGTCGGCCCCACGATAAGCGCATCCGCCTCGGACGCGCCAATCGCGCGCAGCCGGTAGCGCAGTTCGACCATCGCCGCCGACCGCCCCGGCAACCGCGCCTCGATATCATCGCGCTGCCCCGCCGCCGCGCGCAGCCGCCGGTTGTCCAGCACCAGCGCCCGGTGGTCCATCGCGCGGCGCAAGACGGCGATCAGGCCGGCGGCGGCAAAGGGCTTTTCGATGAAATCATAGGCCCCGCGCCGCATCGCTTCGACCGCAAGCTGCACCTCGGCATGGCCGGTGATCAGGATCACCGGCAGGTCGGCATCAATGTCGCGCAGGCGTTGCAACAGCGTCATCCCATCCATGCCCGGCATGCGGATATCGCTGACCACCACGCCGTTCAGCCCCGGCCCCACATGGTCCAGCGCCTCTTCCGCCGACCCAAGGCCGGTGACCGCCAGCCCCGCCAGTTCCAGCGCCTGCAGCGTCGATGCCCGCATCTGCGCATCGTCATCGACCAGCACCACCCGCGACGGCATCATTCCGCAGCCTCCTGGCGCGCGACGCTTGCCTGCAGGTCCAGCGTGAACACGGCCCCCCCGCCGGGATCATTCGCCACCCGCACGTCACCGCCGAAATCCTTCATGATGTTGTACGAGATCGACAGCCCCAGCCCCAGCCCCGACCCCACGCCCTTGGTGGTAAAGAACGGGTCGAAAATCCGGTCCACGATCGCCCCCGGCACCCCCGGCCCATGATCGCGCACACGCAACAGCACACGGCCCGCCGCGTACTGCGCGGCAATCCCGATCCGCGGGTCGGCAACCTCTGCCATCGCGTCGGCCGCGTTCGACAACAGATTGACCAGCACCTGTTGCAGCCGCACCGGCCCGCCCCGCACCATCGGCAGATCATCCGGTATCTGCACCGTTACCGGTGGCAGACGGGGTGCCAGCATCGCCAGCGCCCCGGCCACGGCATCGCGCAGCACAATGTCCCGCAGCGGCGCATCGGGCTTGCGCGCCACATTGCGCAGATGGCGCGCGATGGCCGCCATCCGGTCGATCAGCGACAGGATTTGCCCCACGTTCTCCTTTGCCCGGGCCGTGTCGCCCCGGTCAATCAGGATCGCCGCCGAATCCGCATAGTTGCGCGCCGCCGCCAGCGGCTGGTTGATCTCGTGGCTCAGCGCCGCCGACATCTGCCCCAGTGCTGCCAGCTTGCCCGCCTGCACCAGATCGCCCTGCGTGCGGCGCAACGCGGCCTCGGTCGCGCGGCGTTCGGCAATCTCGGCCTCGATCACCGTGTTCGCACGCGCCAGGTCCGCCGTCCGTGCGGCCACCCGCAACTCCAGTTCCGCCTTGGTCTGTTCCTGCAGCGCCAGCCGTTCCGACAACCGCGCGCGGCGCTGCCACAACAGCAGGATCACCGCCAGAACCGCCCCGACAAACGCCAATGCCACCAGTTGCGCCCGCCGGTGCAGATCGGCAGTGTCCAGCAGCACATGCACCATCCACCCCGCACGCGGCATCAGCCTTTGCGCCACAAGGTATTCGCGGCCCTCAATCGTCAGCACATCGTCGGCCCGCATCGCCGCCAGTTCCGTCACCGGCACATCGGCATAACGCCGCGACGCCGCGGTACGCCCCAGCCGCTCCGGCGTCAGCGGCAACATTCCCTGATACAAAAGGGCGGGCTCGGTCGACAGGAACACGATCCCCTCAGGGTCGGTCACCAGAATGGCCGCGTCCTGCGCCCGCCATTCCGCCTCGATCACATCCAGCCCGATCTTGACGGCAATCACCCCCGCCACCGCCCCGCCCGGATCGCGGACCGGCGCGGCAAAGTAGTACCCCCGCACGCCCGAGGTGGTGCCGATGGCGTAGAACCGCCCCTTCTGCCCCGCCAGTGCCGCCGTGAAATAGGGGCGGTAGGTAAAGCTTTGCCCGATGAAACTGTCGTCCCGGTGGTGGTTGGACGCCGCAATCGTCAGACCCGACGGCGTCATGATGTAGATGTCCGACGATTCAACCGCCGCGTTCCGCGCCTGCAACCATGCGTTCATCTCGGCCACCTGCACGCCATCGGTCGGGTTCTGCGCCAGCCGCAACACCCGCTCCTGATCTGCCAAAAGGTCCGGCACCGCCTCGAACCGGCGCAAATGGCCATCCAGCGCCTGTATCGTCAGACCCAGCGACCCCGCCGCCTGCGCCCGGCCCTCGGCCATGTAGATGCCGGTGGCGGTACGCAAGGCCGCCACGAACACGGCAAGTCCGCCCAGAAGGCACAGCAGGATCAGGATGCCACGGGATTGTCGAAGGGGGTTCATCTGGGTCAGGGGTCGGTTGGTTCCGCTGTGCGTCACCCGATACTGGTGCAAGCCGCCGGTGTTGCATAGGGCAACCGTCCGCCCCTGCCGGTACGGTGCGGCACGCGGGCCTAGTCGTCGCGCTGCGCGACGGTCCGGCGCAGCACCCTTTGCTCGATCAGCAGCGCCACCTGATAGAAGGCAACCGAAACCACCACGCTGGTCACCGCCACCGCCCAGATCATCCCGAAATCCATGTACCCGCGCGACTGATTCAACAGATTGCCCAACCCCCGCCCGGTGGCCAGCCATTCCGCGATCATCACCCCCAGCAACGCACGCGGGGCCGTCAGCCTTGCAGCGGCAAAGAACCACGGCAGCGACGCCGGAATGGCCACCAGCCGCAACTGCCGCCACGCCGATGCCCCATAGGCGCGCGGCAGTTCCAGTGCGGCGCGCGGCACCTGCGACAACCCTTGCGCAATCATCACATAGGCGGGAAAGAACGTGACCGAAACGGTGATCCACAGGGTCACCGCCGACCCCCGCCCCAGCATCAGCACCAACAGCGGCGTCAGCGCCACCAAGGGCATCGTCTGGGTGATCAACGCCACCGGCAGAAACGCGCGGGTGAACGCCGGCACCAGTTGCGACGACACCGCCAGCGCAAAGGCAAAGGCCAGCCCCGCCGCCATGCCCACCAGCGTGATCGGAATCGTTTCTGCCAGTGCCGCCAACAGCTTGCCCTGCGCCGCCGCCGCACCGGGGCCGATGAACAGGTATTGCACGATGTCATAGGGCGTCTTGCCCAGCATCGCAGGCACCTGCAGCACCCACAGGAACCCCCACCAGACCGCAAACGGCAGCAGGAATGACGCCAGCGTCACCAGCCACTTGCCCCTTTCCGCGTCACCCCCCGCCGGAACCGCCGGGTTCAGCGAAACCGCACGGGTGCTGCCCAGTGTCCGCGCCGAAATCAGCGCGAACACCGCATAGGACAGCCCGGCAATCAGCGTCGCCGTCAGTCCGATCCCCCACAGCCGCGCAGGCTCTCCCCGGCCCAGCGATCCCAGAAGATAGGTCCCCAGACCCCACCGCCCGCCGCCGCCGAACTCCGCCAGAATGGCCCCCAGAACCGCATTGGGTGCCGCCACCCGAAAGCCGGACAGGATCGCGGGCAACGCACCCCGCACCTGCACGAACCGCATCACCGCCCCCCGCCCGCCACCATAGGCGCGCACCAGATCGCCCGCCCGGCTGTCGAATTGCGAAAGGCCGGTGACAGTGGCCTGCATGGTGACAAAGTACACGCCAAGTGCCGCCAGCACGATGCGCGGCGCCATCCCGTCCAGCGTCAGGGCCAGAATGGGCGCGATGGCGATGGGCGGCAGCGCAAAGATCGCGATGTTCAGCCCCCGCGCAACGCGCGCCGTGACGGGCACCAGCGTGAACAGCAACCCCGCCGCCACGGCAACCGCGTTGCCGATCACAAACCCCGCCCCCGATGCAACCAGCGTGGCCTGCACATGGCCCGGATAATCCGCCCGGTCCGCCCAGAACCGCACCGCGATATCCGACAGCGCAGGCAAAGCCCCGCCCGCAACCAGTTGGAACTGCCCCGCAACCTCCCACAGGACCAAAAGCGCCAGAAACGGCCACAACCGGCGCAGGTTATGCACCATGCGCTGCCCCGGCGTGCAACAACGTGGCGATGCGGTCGCACAGGTGGTGAAACGCGGGGTCGGAAAACAACGCCGGATCACGCGGGCGGGGCAGGGGTATCTCCACCACCTCGACAATCCGACCCGGGCCTGCCTGCATGACCGCCACCCGGTCGGCCAGAAACACCGCCTCGTCGATCCCGTGGGTGACCAACAGCGTCGTCACCCCGGTTTCCGCCCAGATCCGCTGCAGTTCAATGTTCATCTGCCGGCGCAGGATCTGGTCCAATGCCCCAAACGGCTCATCCAGAAACAGCACCTTCGGTTCACTGACCAGCGCGCGGGCAATCGCCACGCGCTGGCGCATCCCGCCCGACAACTCGCCGGGCAGGGCATCCTCGCGCCCCTTCAGCCCGACCAGCGCAATCAGATCGCGGATACGGCCCTTGGCGGCACCGACCGGCCGGCCCAGAACCTCCAGCGGCAGCGCCACGTTCGCTGCCACGCTGCGCCAGGGCAAAAGTGCTGCATCCTGAAACGCAACGCCGGTCAGGCCCGCGCGAGTGGCCGCCGCAGGGGCCAGCCCGCCGATTTTCACCCGCCCCGCATCCACCGGCTCCAGCCCCAATGACGCCCGCAGGATGGTGGACTTGCCGCACCCCGATGGCCCGATCAGCGCGGTGAAACTGCCCGGCGGGCAGATCAGCGACACGTCCCGCAGGGCCTCGACCGCCCGCCCGCCTGCCCCGAAGGTCTTGGACAGGCCGGCAATCGTGATCCCTGCGGGGGCGTCGGTCACATCGTCACACTTCGTCCAGAAGGGTGGTGTCGAACATCTCGCGGGTGCCAACGATACCCACCTTGGCCAGCGCCTCAAGGTTGCCGGCAATGCCCTCTTCGGTCATGGCAAAGATGCCGGCGGGGGTGTCGATCAGCGCCTTTTGGGCGGTGTTGAAGTACACCTCGTTGTCGATGCTGCGCCCCGTGCCTGCGAAATAGGTGGTCTCCCACTTCGGCGGCCACAGGGCGGGATCGACCAGATTCTCGACCCACCCCTTGCGGCTGGCGCGCAGCCAGGCGACCAGTTCGGGGCGCTTGGCGGCAAGGGTTTCTTCCGTCACCACCACCGTGTCATTGTAGGTCGTCAGCCCGAAATCATACAAAAGGAAACTGACCGCCTCTTCGCCCAGCGTCTTGATCGTGTAGGGCACGTTGGTGGTGAAATCCATGCTGGCATCAATCTCGCCCTTGATAAGCGGCGTCGGATCATAGGCATAGGGCACGATGTTCACCGACGCCCGGTCGATGCCGTTCAGCGCCAGAACGGCCTCGACGCTGATCGTGTTCACCGGCGGCACGGCGATGGTCTTGCCCACCATGTCCTGCGGCGTCAGGATCGGCGACTTGGCCAGACTGACGATGCCCAGCGGGTTCTTCTGGTACTGGGTGCCGATGATCTTGAACTTCGCCCCCTGTTCAATGATCGCCTTGATCGTGGTGTCGGGCGTGGTCAGCGCCAGATCGGCGCGGCCCGCCACCAGCGTGGCCTCGGGGATCACATCCGGGCCGCCCGAAAGATAGGTCAGGTCCAACCCCTCGGCGGCATAGTATCCCTGATCCATCGCCAGAAAATAGCCCGCGAATTCGGCGTCATTGATCCACGCCGCCTGCATCGTCAGCGGCGTGCCCGCGGCGCGCGCACGGCGCGGCATCATCGGCAGCGTCATGGCGGCACCGGAGGTGGCAAGGAATGATCGGCGGTTCAGCATGGTGTGACCTCGTTGTTGCGGGTGAAGGGGGAAGGGTCAGGCGATGCCCTGAATGCGCTGCAATTCCTGCAAGGGCGGCGTGTCTTCGATCTGCTTTGGGTCCAGAAGCTCCCATTTCACGCCGCGCGGGCGTTTGGCCCGCCGCTCCACCCGGTGCAGCCCCGAAGGCGTGGCGATGTGATCGACCAGAATGTCGGTCTCGGACGGGGTCAGCTTTTCCTGAACCACCTGCACGTCATGCACGACCGCCACCACCGGCGTGGTTTCATCCACCAGCCCAAGGTCGGTGAACATGCCCCATTCCAGATCGAAAAACCCGTGCCCCTTGCCGAACCGCACCCCGTCAACCGACACCGCACTTGCCCCTGTCACCATGAAATCGAACCGCCCCCGGCGCGCGATCTCCTCCAGCGTGATCGGTCGGCCGAAATGCTCCATCCCGTCCAGCCAGGCCGCATACAACTCGGCCCCTGCAGGAACCATCCCGGGTTCGATCAGCAGGAACCCGCGATAGATGCCATAGGTGGACATCACAAACGGCTTGCCCGCCGCAATCATCCGGCGGCGCAGATCGACCAGACAGTTGTCGGGCGTGATGAAGGCGAATTTCGTGGCCTGATAGGCGGGCATCGTCGTCAGAAACTCGGTCGCGGCCTCGGACCCCTCGAAATCGGGGATGACCTCGGCAAAGTTCATGTGAAACCGCGTGTCGGGTTTTGCCACGGCGTGCAGTTTGGCCCAAATCTGCTGGCGGATGATTTTGGATTTCGACATGATCCTTGGACCCCGTTTCACTGTTTCACTATGCTGAAACAGATGTTTCACAAAATCAAGCGCCCAGGCGGGCAAACCGGAGACTTATGGCCGCGCGTCTAACCCTCAGACTTCAGGAGAGAATCTCAAAGCTCACCGCATCCGAGCAAAAGCTTGCGGCGCTGCTGCTTGAGAATCAGGCGCTTATTGAAACACACACTGCAACAGAGCTTTCGGGTCTGGCCGGTGTGTCCAAGGCCACCACGGCCCGGTTTTTCCGCAACCTTGGCTATACCGATTTCGAAGAGGCCCGCTCACAGGCACGCGAGGAACGCAACCGGACGCAGCCCTATGCCTATTCCACCGACCCGCAGGAACGCCCGGTTCTGGGCCGGTCCATCGGTGACCATCTGGAACTGGAACTGTTGAACCTGACCCGCACATTCCAGGAAATGCGCCCCGACCTTCTGAACGCCGCCGCGCGCCTCATCGCCGATGCGCCGCGTGTGTGGTGCATGGGGTTCGGGGCGGAACAGGGGCTGGCGCAACTGGCGCGGCTGACCTTCGCGCGCCTGCGCCCCGATGTGCAGATGCTGGGGGCCACGCCGGGCGGTTGGGCCGAGGATCTGGCGATGACCGGCCCCCGCGATGTGCTTTTGCTGCTGACCCTCGAACCACGACCGAAACTGCAGTCGGCACTGACGTCCTATGCCCGGACCAGCCGGATGAACGTCATCACCCTGACCGATCACCGCTTCTACGCCAGCGCCCAGCGGTTTTCGCAACTGGTGATCGGCTGCCATGTCGCTACATATGGCCTGTTGCCCACCCATACAGTGCTGGCCAGCATGATCCGCCTTCTGGCCATCGCGTACATGGGCCACGCGGGCGAACCCGCGCTGCAACGGCTGAACGTGATCGACGAGATCAACGAAGAGATTGATCTGATGGGCTGACGCCTCTGCCTCAGGGTGCCGGCTGGTCGTCGTGGTCCGGCATCAGGATGCGGTTCGCGTCGCCTTCGGGGTCGTCAAACTGCCGGGTCCGCAGCGCCCAGAAAAAGCCGCACAGCCCCACGCCACCCAGCAACAGCGACGCCGGGATCAGGATGGTCAGGATCTGCATGATCTACCTCAGCCGCATGGCGTTCAGGG
This sequence comes from Rhodobacterales bacterium, assembly GCA_038209775.1. Taxonomy (GTDB): domain Bacteria; phylum Pseudomonadota; class Alphaproteobacteria; order Rhodobacterales; family Rhodobacteraceae; genus JBBQXK01. The sequence goes on from JBBQXK010000031.1 coordinate 24,750, forward strand.
TGACGGTGATGGACGATAGTGACATCGCAAGCGCAGCCGCCAGCGGCGTCGCATGACCGATCAGCGCCAGCGGAACCGCAATCAGATTGTAAGCCCCGGCGATCAGGAAATTCTCGACCATCCGCCGGCTGGCCTGCCGCGCAATCCGTGTGGCATCGCTGATGGCCGACATATCACGGCCCAAAAGCACGATGTCGGACGCGACCCGTGCGGCATCCAGCGCCGATGCGGGCGAGATTGACACATGCGCTGCGGCAAGTGCCGCCGTGTCGTTCAGCCCGTCCCCGACCATAAGCACCTTGTGGCCCTGCTGTGACATGCCGTTGACGATGGCCATCTTCTGCGCCGGCAGTGCCCCGGCGGTCCAGTCGGTGATCGCCAGTTCCCGCGCCGTCGCGCCAACCGATGCCGCCGTATCCCCCGACACCAGCCGGATCGTCATGCCCTGCGCCGCAAGCCGTGCCACCACCTGCGCGGCCCCGGGGCGCAACTGATCGGTAAAGCCGAATGACCATGTCTGGCCGCCGATCGACAGATAGGTCGCGGTCATCGCAACCGGCGCGGTCCCCACCCATTCCGCCCGTCCCAACCGCACGGTCTGGCCGTCATACCGCCCCTCCACCCCATATCCCGGCACCTCGCGCAGGTCCGTCACGTCGGCGGCGGTCAGCGTCAGGTTCGACAACGCCCGTGCAAGGGGATGTGACGACGCGCGCGCCAGTGCCAGGCAAACGGCCTTGGCCCCCTCGGGGTATTCCGCGGCAATCGGCCGGGGTTCGCCCATCGTCAGGGTGCCGGTCTTGTCGAACACGGCAGTATCCACCTCGGCCAACCGCTCCAGCGCCGTGCCGTTCTTGATAAGCACGCCCTTGCGAAACAGCTTGCCGCTGGCGGCTGTCACCACCGCAGGCACGGCCAGACCCAGCGCGCAGGGGCAGGTGATGATCAGCACGGCGGCAGAGATGTTCAGGGAAAACCGCACATCGCCCCCGGTTTTCCACATCCAGAAACCAAACGCGGAAAAGCTGAGCAGATGGACCAGCGGCGAATAAACCCGCGCCGCGCGTTCCGCCAGCGTGGTATAGCGGTTCTTTGCATGTTCGGCCACCGCCACCAGATCGGCCATCCGGTGCAGCGAACTGTCACGCCCCGCCGCCGTCACCCGAACGGTCAGGGGGCCCGTCAGATTGACCGCGCCCGCAGACACCGCCGCCCCCGGCCCGGCAAAAACCGGCAGGCTTTCCCCCGTCAACAGCCCGCAGTCGATCTCGGACTGCCCCGACACAACAACCCCGTCCACCGGCATCCGGCCCCCGGGCCGCACCAGAACCAGATCGCCCACGGCAACCTCGGCAATCGGCCGGGGCACGGCAATGCCACCTTCCATCACCAGCGCGCGCGGCACCTCCAGCGCTGCCAGCTCGTCTGCCGCCGACCGGGCCAGTGCCCGGCTGCGATGATCCAGATACCGGCCAAGCAACAGAAAGAACGACAGCATCACCGCCGCATCGAAATAGGCCATCTCGCCGGAATGGACCGTTTCATACAGCGATATTGACGTCGCAAGGATCAGCGCCAGCGAGATCGGAACATCCATCCCCAGCCGCCCGACACGCAAGGCGGCCCATGCCGCGCGAAAGAACGGCTGACCGACAAAGGCCACGGTCGGCACGGCGATGATCGCCGAAATCCAGTGGAACATATCGCGCGTGGCATCCTCTGCGCCCGACCAGACCGCCACGGAAAACAGCATGATGTTCATCATGGCAAAGAAGGCAACGCCAAGCCGGATCAGCAACTCCCGGCCCTGCCGGTCGGTTGCGGTGGCCGACAGCAGCCCGGGGTCAAGCTCGTGCGCCTCGAACCCCACCTTTTCCAGCACATCGGCCAGTTCCGCCGCCGTCATGCCGGGGGATGCCGCCACCGACACATGTTTGCGCGTCAGATTGACCCGCGCCGACGACACGCCGGGATGGGCCAGCAACGCCGCCTCGACGGTCGAGATACAGGCGGCGCAATGGGCCGTAGGCAGCGACAGCATCAGGTGCGCCGCGGCGGCAGGCGCGCGCGATGCCGTCTCTACCGCCATCGGCACCGCAAGGCAGGCCGGGCAGGCCGATATCAGGCCGGGACTGGTATCGGCATGGGCCATTTCAGCGCCTGACGGTGAGGTCGATGCGCTGCCGGAACAACGTGCCGTCTGCGCTGTGGGCGGTGACGGCCATCATCCACTTGCCCGGCCCAAGCCTTGCCTCGGCAACATAAACACTCCCCGTCAGAACAAATTCCGGCCTGACGTCATCCGCCGCTTCGGTCGTGCGTCCGACCAGAACCTGCAGCGCCGATACGGCCACCGGCAGACCCGCCTTGTCGGTAAAGGCAAGGTTCAATGCGCCATGCTCCGGATCATAGGCCGGTGCCAGCGTCCAGCCCAAGGCCTTTTGCGCCGCCATTTCGGCGTTGAAGGTCTGGCTCGCGACATAGCTGTTTGCAACCTCCAGCCCCGGAAATGTCGAAATGGCCTTCCACGCCAACCCCACATTCACAGCGATGATTACCCCAAAGAACGCGATGAACATGGCCAGCACATGCCGTCCGGTAATCTCGCGGACCGGTTTTTCCACAACGGCCATGCTACTCGTCCTTTCCATTGAAAACCGTCCGGCTGGACACCCGTTCGGCGCGCGGCACGACGTCACCGTCGACATCTTTGACCCACAAGCGAAGGTCGGTACGATCCGACGTTGCCGCAGGCGAACCGGCCGCCGCCGTCAGGTACAGCCGTTGGTCCAGCGTTGCATTGGCCGGCACCAGCACGCGCAGGGCGTCCGTGCCTTCAAGTGACAGGGACAGCGGCACCTCCGACGTGGCCGAGAACGTGAACCAGCGGTCCTCGCCATGCTTGTTGCGCAAACGCAGGTCATAGGCGTTGCGGATCGACCCGTCCGACAGTGTCACAAAGGTCGGGTTGCGGACCGGCGTCACCGACACGTCAATGTTTGCCCGCAGAAACAGCGCCACGATCAGCGCGATGCCAATGCCGCCCCAAAGCACCGTGTACAGCAGCGTCCTCGGGCGGAAGATGTGGCGCCAGACCGGTTTTGGTGGTTGCCCGACCCGCTCGCGCACCTCGTCCGTCAGCGCCAGATAGCTGATGAGGTTCGGCGGCTTGCCGATCTTGTCCATGACGTCATTGCAGGCATCGATGCACAGACCACAGGTGATGCAGGCCAGTTGCTGGCCGTCGCGGATGTCGATGCCTTGCGGACAGACGTTGACGCAGGCCATGCAGTCGATGCAGTCACCGCTGCCCTCGACCGATTGCTTGCCGCGCGGCTCTCCGCGCCAGTCGCGATAGCCGATGGTCAGCGTATCCTCGTCCATCATCGCCGCCTGAATGCGTGGCCAGGGGCAGGCATAGATGCAGATCTGTTCGCGCGCAAAACCGCCAAAGACAAAGGTCGTGGCGGTCAGCACCGCCATCGTGGCATAGGCAGCGGGATGTGCGGCGCCCGTCAGCAGGTTGCGCAGCAGCGTCGGGGCGTCGGCGAAATAGAAAACCCACGCGCCCCCCGTGCCCGCCGCGATCAACAGCCAAAGCGTCCATTTGACGGCGCGTTTGCGGGCCTTTTCGCCATTCCAGTTCTGCCGGTGCAGCTTGACCCGCGCATTGCGGTCACCCTCGACCCAGCGTTCCACCAGAATGAACAGGTCGGTCCACACCGTCTGCGGGCAGGCATAACCGCACCAGACCCGGCCCAGCGCGCTGGTGAACAGGAACAGCCCCAGCCCGGCCATGATCAGCAAACCGGCCACGAAATAGAACTCATGCGGCCAGATCTCGATCATGAAGAAAAAGAACCGCCGCCCGGCCATATCGACCAGCACCGCCTGATCCGGCAGGTTCGGCCCCCGGTCCCAGCGCAGCCACGGCGTGATGTAGTAGATCCCCAGCGTCACCGCCAGGATCCACCACTTCATCGTGCGGAACGTCCCCTTTACCCGGCGCGGAAAGACCGGCTCGCGGGCGGCGTACAGGCTGGGGGGTGGTGTGTCAGGCAGGTTCACCCAAGGTCTCCCCTCATTCACCGCCACCCCGGCCATGCACATAGAATGACACGGCGCGGATTTCGTCTTCGCTCAGGCGCGGGCTCCAGTTCGGCATCACGCCAAAGCGGGCATAGAACGTGCTGTGGGTGATCGCTTCGCGCGAACCGCCGTAAAGCCAGATCGCATCGGTCAGATTCGGCGCACCCTGTTCGCGGTCACCCTTGCCGGTTTCAGTGTGACAGGCGGCGCAGTTTTCGGCAAACACCACCGCACCCGCCGTGGCCAGTGCGGCGTCATGGTCCTGCCCCGAGATGGCCAGCACATGCTCGGTCACCTCTGCAATCTGGTTTCGCTCCAAAAGCGCATCCACGCCAAACTTCGGCATTTCCGAATATCGGGCGTCGGGATCGTTGGTGTTGCGGATGCCGTGGGTGATGGTCGTATGGATCGCCTCCATGTCGCCCCCCCAAAGCCAGTCGTCATCCAGCAGGTTGGGATACCCCTTGCCTTCGAACCCAGCAGCGCCCGACCCGTGACAGGTGGTGCAATTGGTGCGGAACACGGCGGCACCAGCACTTTCCGCATAGGCTGCCAATTCGGGGTCCGCACCGATCTGCGTCAGATCGGCTGCGACAAGCCGGTCCTTGATTGCCGCGTTGGCCAGGTCCACCGCCGCAATGTCAGCCGCCACATCCGCCCGGGTGGACGCCCCCAGAAGCCCCGGCGTTGCCCCTCGGATCAGCGGCCACGCCGGATAGGCGACCGTATAGCCGATGCCGAACACGATCGTCGCATAGAACGTCCAGACCCACCAACGCGGCAAGGGGTTGTTGTATTCCTCGATCCCATCCCACTGATGGCCGCTGGTTCCGACCTCTGGCTTTTTTGGGGTGATCTTCTTGGCGCACATTTTCACGCCTCCTTGTGGTTGGTGGCGGCAGGAGGTTCTGCGGGCCGGTCATCGTTGCGAAAGATCGAAGCCGCCGCCTCTGCATGAGACGCACGGCCACTGGGCCGAAACGCCCAAAGGCAGATCCCGACAAAGATCACGGTCATCGCCAGCAGAAACCAGCTGTCGGCCAGGTGGCGCAAAAACGAATAGGTTTCCATCTGATCCGCCCCCCCTCAGCGACTGGCGTCCGGGACGAAGGTCGAGAAATCGACCATCGTGCCCAGGACCTGAAGATAGGCAATCAGCGCGTCCATCTCGGTCAGCGTCGGCTGACCGTCGAAATTACGCACGTTCACCGCCGTGCCGAACGCACCTGCGCCATACCGCTCTTCCAACCCTGCGCTGTCGGCCAATGGATCGGCCTGCGCGGCAAAGTCGGCCGACGCGCTTTCCATCATCGCATCCGCATAGGGCACACCCACCATCCGATGCGTGGCCATGATGTCCTTGATGTATTTTCCGTCAATCTCGGCCTCGGCAAGAAAGCCATAGGGCGGCATCACGGATTCCGGCACGACACCCCGCGCATAGGTCAGATGGTCCACATGCCATTCGTCCGAATAGCGCCCGCCAACCCGGGCCAGATCCGGCCCGGTGCGCTTGGACCCCCACTGAAACGGGTGGTCATACATGCTTTCGGCGGCAAGGCTGTAATGCCCGTACCGTTCCACCTCATCACGGATCGGGCGGATCATCTGGCTGTGGCAGTTGTAGCAACCTTCGCGGATGTAGATATTCCGCCCGGCCAGTTCCAAGGGCGTATAGGGCCGCATCCCCTCCACGTCTTCGATGGTGTTCTGCAGATAGAACAGCGGCACGATCTGCACCAACCCGCCGATGGTGACGACCAGAAAGCTGAGCACCAGCAACAGCGTGGCGTTGCGTTCGATGATTCCGTGTTTGTCCAGAATGGCCATGTGGCGCCCCTTATTCCGCAGGGACGCCGGCATACGCGCCGGCACCAGCCGGTTGTGCGCGCACCGTCATCCAAAGATTGTAGACCATGATCAGCGCGCCGCTCAGGTACATCACCCCGCCAAGACCGCGCACGACATACATCGGGAACTTCGCGGCAACCGTGTCGGCAAAGGCGTTCACCAGAAAGCCGTTTGCGTCCACTTCACGCCACATCAGGCCTTCCATGATGCCGGTGACCCACATCGAAGACGCGTAAAGCACGATCCCGATGGTCGCGAGCCAGAAGTGCCAGGATACCAGTTTCAGGCTGTAAAGCCCGGTCCGGTTCCACAAACGCGGCGTCAGGAAATACAGGACCGAAAAGGTGATCAGCCCGTTCCATCCAAGCGCCCCCGAATGCACATGGCCAATGGTCCAGTCGGTATAATGGCTCAGCGCGTTCACGGCCTTGATCGACATGACCGGGCCTTCGAACGTCGACATGCCGTAAAAACCGATGGCCGCGACCATCATCCGCACGACCGGATCAGTGCGCAGCTTGTCCCAGGCACCCGACAGCGTCATCAGCCCGTTGATCATGCCGCCCCAGGACGGCATCCACAGGATCACCGAAAACACCATGCCAAGGGTCGACGCCCAATCGGGCAGGGCGGTGAAGTGCAGATGGTGCGGCCCGGCCCAGATATACAGAAAGATCAGCGCCCAGAAGTGGATGATCGACAGCTTGTAGCTGTAGACGGGCCGGTTCACCTGCTTGGGCACGAAGTAGTACATCATCCCAAGGAAACCGGCGGTCAGGAAAAAGCCCACGGCATTGTGGCCATACCACCACTGCACCATCGCATCCTGCACGCCGGAAAACACCGGCACCGACAGCGATGACAAGGGCGATACCGGAATGGCCAGATTGTTCACGACATGCAGCAGCGCCACCGTCACGATCATCGACAGATAGAACCAGTTGGCCACATAGATGTGCGGCTCGCGGCGTTTCACCAAAGTGCCCACGAACACCGCCAGATAGGACAGCCAGACCACGACGATCCACAGATCAATGTACCAGACCGGCTCGCCGTATTCCTTGCCCTGGGTGCCGCCCAGCACATAGGACGACGCGGCCAGCACGATCATCAACTGCCAGCCCCAGAACACGAACCATGCAAGGTTACCGCCCCACAGCCGCGCCGCACAGGTCCGCTGCACCACATAGAACGACGACATGATCAGCGCATTGCCGCCGAACGCAAAGATCACCGCAGACGTGTGCAGCGGGCGCAGCCGGCCAAAGTTCAGAATGCCCATCGTGTGGTCGATGTTCAGCGCCGGAAAGGCCAGCTGAAAGGCAATCACCACGCCCACCAGAAAGCCGACGATGCCCCAGAACGCCGTCGCGATCACACCGGCCCGGATCACGTCATCCATGTACTGGCGCTGGTCATGGGCCGGTCGCGGTTCATCCACCCGGCGCAGCATGAACAGGAATGTCACCGCAGCGGCGATCATCACCTGAATCGCGTTGACCTGATAGGGAAGATCATGCGCGAAATTCGCGGCGATCGCAGCGACAAGGGCCACAACCGCCAGAACAATCAGTTTGGCGTAGTCCAGCATTTCCGACCCCTCAGATCACCCAAGCCATCGCACGCGGCCCTTTGGGTCAGGCCGGACGTCCCACTGCCCGCAGATTGGCAGTCAGCGGCGGGGCCTGCCTTGATCCAGATCAAGTTCTTTCGCGCAATCCGGTGCTATCTGGGGTGCGCGGGGCTTGGCGTCGCCCCGCCGCTCAGGGAGAGGTGATATGCATTTCAAATCTTTGCTTACCGTCGTTGTGGACCCCGTCAAGGCCGGCCCGGCCCTGGCCGCCGCCGCTGCCATTGCGTTGCATCAGGACGGGCATCTTGATGTGCTGGCGATTGGTGCAGAATCTGCACAGCAGGGCTACAGCTACATCGGAACCGGCGCGGTGATGACCAACTGGTCGATGGAACAGGCCGAGACGGACGCCAAGGCAGCGTCAGCGGCCGTGCAGACGGCGTTGGCCGGGCAGGATGCCGCCTTGCGCTGGTCAAGCGAAGTCGCCGTTACGGTCACGGGCCGCGTCACGGCACTGGTCGCCGAACGGGCGGCCTTTGCCGATCTGGTTGTCCAGCCCGCACCACAGGGCACGGCGCAGGCAGCGCTTGCCGAAGTTGTCATCGAGGCGGCCCTGTTTCAGGGCAAGGCACCCGTTCTGATCCTGCCGGACGGCGCAGATCTTTCGGCGGCGGCATCGCCCCGTCGCATCATGCTGGCATGGAACCAAAGCGCCGAGGCGCTGAACGCCGCCAAGGTCGCCCTGCCATTCCTGCAGGCCGCCGATCTTGTCGATGTGACCGTGGTCGACCCGCCCCTCTCGGGTGGTGAGCGGTCAGACCCGGGCGGCCCGTTGTGCCAGTTTCTGGCCCGCCACGGCGTCAAGGTCGAAGTATCGGTTCTGGCGCGCAGCCTTGCACGGGTGTCAGATGTTCTGGCCCGGCACGCCATGGACACCAACGCCGACATGATGGTGATGGGCGCCTACGGCCATTCCCGTCTGCGCGAAGCGGTGCTGGGCGGTGCCACCCGCGAGGTTCTGCAGAACACCCGCATTCCGGTGTTGATGGCGCATTGATCGGCACCCGGGATGGTTCCGACAGGCCGCTGCCTGACAGCAAACGAAACGAATCCGGCGATCAGTCGGGCACGCTTCGGTCCACGTCACCGCCGGCTTCTTCGACCAACAGGTGATAGTCGGGTATGATGATCGTCCGCCGCGCCGCCAGATCGACAATGCCATCCTTGCGCAACGCGCTGATCTGGCGGCTGACGGTTTCAATCGTCAGCCCCAGATAATCCGCCATCTGCTCTCGTGTCAGGGGCAGGTCGAACTGGACCTGACCGCGCACCTGTTGCCGTGACAGGCCGCTATGACGGCGCGCCAGAATGGCCAGCAAGGTCGCGATCTTTTCGCGCGCGGTCTTGCGGCCCAGCAACAGCATCCATTCGCGCGCGGCATCCAGTTCATCCAGGGTCATTTCCAGCAACCGGTGCGCCACATGCGGCATCACCGACATCATCTTTTCAAACGGTTGCCGCCGAAAACAGCACATGACCAGATCAGAGACCGCCTTGACATCGAACGGCGCGATGATCCGCCCCGGCCGGCCGACAAAATCCGACGGCAGCAAAAGCCCCACCATCTGCTGACGCCCGTCCTGCATTGTCTGGGTCAGCGTGGACACCCCGGACACGATCGACCCTACAAAGTCCATCTTGTCACCCGACCACACCACGGTCTGCCCGGCCTGAAAACTGCGGTAATACTTCATGTCTTCCAGCAGCAGGATCTCATCCGGCTCGCAGCGCGAACAGACCGCACGAAATCGGATCGGGCAGTCGCCACATTTCTGCAATCCCATCAGGCCGGACTTGGCTGCGATCACTCGGTCTCCGTTCCGCTATGGCGAAGGTCAACGAAATCTGGGGCTTCAGCCCGGCAACTGCAATGCCCCATCTGTCACCGCCATCCGTACCGAAACCCCGGCACCCGTCGATTGGATCAACAGAAGGCACAAAGGACGCGCGCCCCTGCCATTCAGTATGCCGCCCGCAATCCGGTCACTGAATACCGGCCTGCAGGTCTGCCGCGGCCCCCGCCAGCCGCCGCACCCCCTCGGCCAGCCGGTCGGCCGCGTTCAGCGTGAAATTGATGCGGATGGCCCGGCGATAGCCACCTGCCGGGTCGAACACGCTGCTGGGTGTGACACAGACCCCGGCCTTCAGCGCCAGCGCCAGCAGACGGTCGGTGTCAAACCCCGGATCGCGTGCCACCGCCCAGACGAACATGCCGCCCACGGGTCGCTCCCAGTCGAACCACGGCGTCAGATGCGCGGCCATCGCGTCGCACAGCGCATCCCGCCGCGCCCGGTACAGCGCAATCACCCCCGGCTGTACCCGCTCCATCAGCCCCGCCTGCAGCGCCCGCAACGCCACCCCCTGCGTCAGCCCGCTGGTACACATGTCGCTGCCCTGCTTGGCCGCCGCCAGCGCCCGGATCATCGCAGGTGCCGCAATCACCCAGCCGATCCGCAACCCCGGCACGATCTCTTTCGACAGCGTTCCCATATAGATAAGCGGCCCGTCATAGGGCCCCTCCGCCATCGCCCCCGACAGGGAAATCATCCGGGGCAGGGGTTCGCCGTCATATTGCAACGTCCCATAGGGATCATCTTCGACCAGCCATGTCCCCGTCCGGTGCGCGGCCTCAACCATCCGGCGGCGCAACCCCAGCCCCACCAGCCGCCCCGTGGGGTTCGAGAAATTGGGCACCATATACCCGAACTGCGCCCCCGCCAGCAGCGCATCAGGGTCCAGCGCGTTGTCCTCCGGCACGAACGACCGATACACCGGCGCATGCGGACGCCAGGCGTCGATGGCCCCAAGATAGGTCGGAAACTGCGCGGCAATCGTCTGCCCCGGCGTCAGCAGCACCTTGCCCAACAGGTCCAGCCCCTGCATCCCCGCCGTCGTGACCAGCACATTCTCGCGGCTCAGGTGCAGACCGTCCGTGCTGAACCGCGCCGCCAGCGCATCACGCAATGCAGGCAATCCGTCGACAGGGCTGTAGCCCAAAGCCTCGCCCGGATTGTCACGCACCACCGCCGCCGCGATGTCGGCCAACTCCTCTGCCGGAAAGGTCTCGGGCGCGGGCAGACCCCCCGCCATGTTTATCAGGTTGGGCCCCGCCGACAGGAACCCCGCCGTGATGTTGTTGGTGGCCTGCAGCCAGGGCGCAAAAGCGGGGCGCATGTCGCGTCAGACCTTCGGATCGGGTGCCGCCGTCTCGCCCCGCCCCTCCTGCAGGATCATCCGCCCGGTCGACGCCGCCCGCCGGTGCGCGCTTGCCGCCTGATAATCGGGATCGTTGTACCAGGCCAGCGCCGCCGCCCGGTCGGGAAACTCAAGGATCACCATCCGGTCGCCGAACCCCTCGCCCTCGCAGGTTGTCACCTCATCCCCCCGCGTCAGAAACCGCCCGCCATGCCGCGCCAGCGTCGGCGGCGTCAGCGCTGTGTACTTGCGGTACGTCTCGGGGTCATGGATGCGCATGGTACAGATCATGTAGGCGGCCATCAGGTGTCCTTGTCCATGTGGGCTGCGGTTCCCGCCAACCATTGCCAATCCCCGTCGGGAATCAACCCCCGTCGGTGCGCGCATCCCGGCACCCCCGATTCGCGCCCCATGGTTAACGCCACCCGCCCCACCCATCTGCACCTTGGGAATGCAGACAAACTGTGCATCGGTTGTGCATCGATTGCAGCCCCCCGATTTGCTGCCAAATCCCCGGATTAATCCAGCGTCCGCAATGGGTTGCACGCCTCCGCCTAGACCAGCGGCATCCGCCGCATCACCCCCGGCCTGTCGGGATCATGATACTTGTCCGGCACCCCCCGCTCCTGCAACAGCCGCGCGCAATGCGCCAGCCGGTCGCGGTCCAGCGTCACCCCCAGACCGGGGCCCTCGGGCAGCGCCAGATGGTTGTTCGTGGGTGCAAACGGCCCCTCGGCGATCACGTCAAACGGCTGCTGGCGCAGCAGCGACTGGTTCGGCTCGCGGATATGCGGGTGTGCGGCGCACAGGTGCAGATAGGCCGCCGTCTCCAGTCCCGACCCGCCCGAATAGCACCAGAAATCGACCCCCGCCCCCTGACAGGCCGACACAAACCGCATCGCCCCCGAAAATCCGCCCAACCCCGCCACATCCGACACGATGGCATCGGGCACGCCGTAAGTGACCGCCTTGCCGATGTCGGTATTGTGCCCCGAAAACGGGATGGTGGTGCGTCCCCGCAGCCGCTTCATGGCTGTCCAGTCGGGTGTGGGGTCTTCCCAGTTCCGCACCCCGGCCTCTTCGAACGCCGGGGCAAGGTATACACAGGACGGCAGGCTAAACGCCTGATTGCTATCAATTCTCAGCATCGCGTCCGGCCCCAGCGCGTGGCGCAACGCCTGCACCAGACGAATGTTCGCCCCCAGATCGGGATCCGACACCTTGCCCTCGAACCAGGTCGTGCCATGCGCCTCTCGCAGGCCCAGACAATAGTCCACCACCGCCCCGATGCTCTGCTCGCCGCCCTTGTCCCCCTCGGGCAGGCGATAGCTGAAATAGTCGGTGAACGGTATCTCGCGCCGGTGAACGCCGCCCAACAGGTTTGCCACCGGCTGCCCCCACAACTTGCCCCGCAAATCCCACAGCGCAATCTCAAGACCCCCCCAGGCCCCCCGCGTCGCATGATCGGTCACCGAATGCGCAAACGGCATCGACGGCAGCACCCGCCGCTCGATCCCAGCGATATCAAGGGGATCAAGGCCCACCAACCGCTCGGCCCACCGCGCAATGATCGCGGCAGACCCATGCGACGGGGCCTCGCCGATCCCGGTGACACCATCGGTCGTCTCGACCTCGACCACGGTCTTGGTGAACCCGTCCAGCGCCCCGTAAGACCACAGATAGGGCGCCTCCAGCGGCACAAGAATGGGCGTCGCACGAATGGCCCGGATCTTCATGAACACTCCTCTGACAGCACTGTTGCCCTTGGACTTTCGGGTGCCGCCTGCCACTCTGTCCACACCAAACGCGACATGGAGCGGTCGATGCGGATCACACTGGACGAAGCACATTCGATTGCCACCGATGCCCTGCACCGGGCCGGCGCCTCGCCGCTGCAGGCAGGCCCCGTCGCCACCTCGATCCGCGCGGCCGAGGCCGAAGGGACGCGGGGTATCGGCCTTGGCTATCTGCCCTGGTACTGCCAGCACCTGCGCGTGGGCAAGATCGTCGGCGATGCCCTACCTGTTGTGCAAACGCCAAGGCCCTCGGTGGTCACCGTCGATGCGGCTGGCGGCTTTGCCCATCCGGCCTATGAGGCCGGCGAACCCGCCCTGATCGCGGCGGCGCGGGCGCAGGGCATCGCGGTGATGGGCGTGGCAAATGCCTATGCCTGTGGCGTCCTTGGGTATTTCACCGACCGATTGGCGCGGGCGGGGCTGGTCAGCATCGCAGTCACCAATGCCTCGTCCACCATGGCCCCCTGGGGCGGTCGGGTGCCGTTCTTTGGCACCAACCCCTTCGCCTTTGGCGCGCCACGTCCCGGCGACCCCCTGGTGATCGACCTCTCCTCCTCGGCCACTGCCTATGTCAACCTCGCCACAGCCGCCGCCGAAGGCCGCCCCATCCCGCCCCACTGGGCACTTGATGCTGCGGGCCAACCGACGACCGATGCCGCCGAAGGGTTGCGCGGATCAATCGCCCCCACAGGCGGGCACAAGGGCAGCGCGCTTGCGTTGATGGTCGAGGTTCTGGCGGCGGGCCTGACCGGCGCCAACTGGTCCTACCTCGCGTCCTCGCTGGGCGATGATGCCGGTGGGTCGCCCCGTCTGGGCCAGACCTTCATCGCTATCGACCCCGCCGCGATGGCCACCGATTTCGTGCCGCGTACCGAAGCGATGCTGGCGGCGATGGTCGCTCAGGAAGGCGTCCGCCTTCCCGGCGCCCGCCGCCACGCGAACCGCGCGCGCATCAATGACGTGGGCGTCGAACTTACCGAACCCGAAGCAAACGCACTGGCGCAGCTTGCAGGCCGAACGTTGCGGCCAGCCAGCCGGTGCTGAAACCTGCCTTCGTCTTTCATCTTTGCAAAAGTATCCCGGGGTCCGGGGCAGAGCCCCGGCTCCGTTCCGCCAGCGCCACGCCTCCGATCAGAACGCCGGCGCCCTGATCCCCTCGCGCAGCGACCGCCCGCCGTCGACCGTCAGAACCTGCCCGGTCATGAACCCCGACGCGTCCGACGCCAGAAACTGCACCGTCTCGGCCACCTCGGCAGGGGCCGCGATGCGGGCCATGGGAGTGCCGTCGATGATCTCCTGACGATAGTCGGGATGTTCCTTGATCTGCACCTGCAAGCTGGCACTCATCACCGATGCAAAGGCCACCGCATTCACCCGGATGCCCTTGGGGGCCAGCGCCAGCGCCAGCGACCGCGTCATCTGGTCCACCGCCGCCGAACTGATCGAATAGCCCAGCAATTCTGGCTGCGTCTGTGCCGCAGCAGTTGACGACAGGTTGATGATACAGCCGATGGGGCCGGTCTGCTCGGCCTTCTCGGCCATGGCGATCATCCGCTTGGCGGTCATCTGCGACAGCCGCAGGCTGGACAAGAGGTTGTACTGCAACAGCAACTCGACATTGTCATGCCCCACCTCCAGCGGATCGGACAGGGCAAAGACCCGGGCCGCATTGACCAGAACGTCGACCCGGTCAAAGGCGTCAAAGGTCGCTGACAGAAGGTTCGCGATGGTCAGCTTCTCGCGCAGGTCACCGCCGAAATAGCGCAGCGGCCCCTCGGCGCGCGCCTCTTCGCCGCATTCGTTCTCAAGCCGGACCTCGTCGATGTCGGCGCACATCACATTGGCGCCCTTGTCCAGAAAGTGCCGCGCGATGGCCAGACCAATGCCCGCCGCCGCACCCGTGACGATCACGGTCTTGCCCTGGATGGAAAGTGACATGGGCGAGGCTCCTCAGCGGCGGATGGGGGGAACGGGTCGGCTGGCCCGGGTCAAGCGGAATGCGGCGGTGCCCGGTATGTCCTGAACCTCGCGGAACAACAGCGACAGGGGGCGATCATAGGGCAGATGGCGGTTCGCAACCAGCCACAGCGTGCCATCGGGCACTAGCATGCGCGCGGCCGCGCTCAGAAAGGCGATCCCGGTTGCAGGATCGGCGTCGCGTCCGCTGTGGAACGGTGGGTTGCAGACGATCCAGTGCGCAGGCCGGGCCGGGCGGAACGTGGTGGCATCGGCCCAGTGGAACGTGGCGCGGGGGTCGGCGATATTGGCGCGGGCGCAGGCCAGCGCATCATGGTCCGCCTCGACCACATCCAGCGACGCGGCATCGGCGCGGGCCAGAGCGGCGCGCGACAGATACCCCCACCCGGCCCCAAGGTCGATCCCCCGGCCCTTCATCTGCGCAGGCAGGGCTGCCGCCAACAGGGCCGATCCGGTATCGGGGCCATTGGCCGAAAACACGCCCGGCAGGGTGGTGAACCCGTCGCCGATCTGGCGGGGTGTTGTGGCCCAGCCTGCCAGCACCGGCGTGGCGGGAAAGGCAAACAGCTTGCCATGCGCCTTGGCCAACGCCTCGGATACATCGGGCACAAGGGCGCGTACTTCGCGGTACAGGGCATCGACGCCGTCGGTCTTCTGACCGTCGACGATGACAGTCGCCCCGGTTTCAACCAGCCTGACCGCTGCCGCAATCAGGCCGCGCGCGGCGTCGCGGGCGCGGGGCAGGCACACCAGGGCCATGGCAAAGGGTCCGGCGGGCAGGTCGGGCACCACGACGATGCCCCGCGCCACCAACGCATCGTGGTCCGGGCGGAACCCCTGCACGGCGGTGATCCGGTTCTGCGGCAGGGCCGACAGGTCATCCGACCTCCCCGGCCCCAGCACAAGGATGCGTCCGGTTTCGGGCAGGCGGGTCAGGCCGGTTTCCAGCGCCAGGGTCAGTCGGGTTGCACGCATGGGCGGGGCGCGGCGGCCCCTATTCCTTTTCCATGGTGCATTGCAGCGGATGCTGGTGGCGGCGGGCGAAATCCATCACCTGCGCCACCTTGGTTTCTGCCACTTCAAAGGAAAACACCGCCACGACCGCCAGCCCCTTTTTGTGGACCGTCAGCATGATCTCGAACGCCTGCGCGTGGGTCAGGCCAAAGAACCGCTCCAATACATGCACGACGAACTCCATCGGCGTGTAGTCGTCGTTCAGCAGCATCACCTTGTACAGCGGCGGACGCTCGGTGCGGGTGCGGGTCTTGGTGATGGTCGCGGCATCGCCATCGGGTCCGCGCGGGGTGTCGACCATCATGAAGTGGGCAAGGGTCACGGTGGCGATGCTCCGGGTCGGGCAGGGGATTCGGGGTTGTCTGAACACTGCGCAATATAGCAAACTTTCCCGTTGGGAAAAGGGGGCGCGCCGAACGACCGCGCCCCGGGGGGTGGATCGACCGCGCCAAACGGGCCCAACAGACGATAGTTGGTTCTATATCAATAGCCTACCGGCATCTGTTTTGAGGGCTGTCAAAGTGCGCAGAACCGAAGATCAGACGATCCCGTACCGGCTGCGCGCCTCGGCGAACGACAACAGCTTGCCCTGCGCCTCATCCCAGAGGTGCAGTCTCACCGTGGCCAGGCTTTCGCGGATGGTCAGACGCTGCGCCTCGGCCAGTTCGCGGTGTTCGCGGATCACCTCGCCCAGGCGGTAGAACGGGATCCGGGAATAGAGGTGGTGCACATGGTGGATGCCGATGTTGCCGGTCAGCCAGCGCAGCGGTTGTGGCAGCACATAGTGCGAACTGCCCTCAAGTGCCGCATGCTGCAATTGCCAGTCTTCGTCCTTGGACCAGTGGGTTTCCTCGAACTGGTGCTGCACATAGAACAGCCAGACCCCGATGGTGGCCGCGATCACCGAGGTGGGCAGAAAGATCAGAAGCACCGGCAGAAGCCCCCCGAACCAAACGATCAGCCCAAGGGCGATGCCGATCATCGCGTTGGTGCCCATCGCCGACGTCCAGTACCGCCATCCCGAATTCATCAGGCCCACCGGCAAGCGGTTCTGCAGGATGAACAGATAGCTTGGCCCCAGCACGAACAGCACGACCGGGTGGCGATAGACCCGGTACATCAGCCGCCCGAACATCGACCGCGCCCGGTATTCCTCGATGGTCAGGGTCAGCACGTCACCAAGACCGCGCATTTCAAGGTTGCCGTGCCCCGCGTGATGGATCGAATGCACCCGCCGCCACACCGCATAGGGGGTCAGCGTCAACACCCCCAGAAGGCGGCCCACCCAGTCCTGCGCGCGCCGGTTGGCCAGAAAAGCGCCATGCCCGCAATCGTGCTGGATGATGAAGATCCGCACCAGAAACGCGCCGTTCGCCACCGCCAATGCCAGCGCGAGCCAGCCGCTGACGGAAAGTGCCATCCAGGCCAGTACCCAGAGCGCCACGAACGGCGTCAGCGTCACCGCCAGTTCAAACAGGCTGCGACGGGTAGATGGTTCGCGGTAGCGCGCAAGGATGCTGAGCCATTCGCGTGCGGTTCGGGGGGTCTCGGCGGGATCGGACATCAGGGCCTGTCGATTGATGGCCGGGCTCATACCGGCTGCTGTCGTTTTGGCCATGGCACACGAGTGGCTAACAACCGGTGTACAAAGGCCCTTACGAGTTACGGAGTGTCGCGCATGTTTTCAACAGATTTGATGACGCACCCACCCGATTGTTTCCAGTGGCGCGCCCATGCTTGCCCGGAAAGCGCACTTGCGCGGCAAGGTGAGGTGGCGACGCCCCCTGCGTTGGGCAATGTGCGCGCACCAGAGGTTCAGAAATCGAACAGGTCCGACAGGAAGCTTTCGCGTTTCTTGCGGCGATATCGCGGGTCGTCACCATCGTCGCTGCGGTAGCGCCGGTCGTCATCGCGCCGGTCGTCATCGCGCCGGTCGTCGTTGCGCCGGGCCTCGGGTCGGGACCCGCGGCGATCGTCGCGATCCGACCGGCTGTCTCCCCGGTCGCCTGCGTCTGCCTCCAGGTCCACGAGATGCTCGAGCTCGCCGCGATCGAGGAAGATGCCGCGGCACTCACGGCACGCGTCCACGATCACGCCGCCTCGCTCGTAGGCGCGCATCTCGCCGGCGCATTTGGGGCAGGCCATGGCGGTGTGGGCGCTGCTGGGGGTGAAGGTACTGGTCATCGGTACGGTCCTCCGTCGTGCTGGGTGGGGGTTAGGGCGAGGCAGGTCAATGGGCGGTCAAGTCGGCCGGGGTGGCGCTCTGCGAGGGCGGCAGGCCGCGCGTCTTCCACAGCGAGTACCCGATGGACACCGCGAGGATGCCCACGATCACGCCAAGCGAGAGGAGGACCGGCATCTTGTAGATGTCCGAGATGATGATCTTCACGCCCGCGAACACGAGCAGAGCGGCGAGGCCCAGCTTCAGGTAGGCGAACCGACCGTTGAAGCTCACCGCATGGGCGTCACGATGGAAGACGAACAGGTCCAGGAACAGGAAGGTCGCGATGACGACGGCGAGCAGGATCCAGAGGGTGAGGCCGGCTTGCACACAGGCTCCTTGGGAACGGCGCACCGTTCGCCGAAGGTCTCTCCCGACCCGGTCGCCGTGGCGACGAGGCCGGTGGCCGCGGGACCGGCGACGAGCCGGTCCGGACTGACGCGGACCACCTGGTGAGTGCGTGGGGTACTCCCCCTCGGATGACGGA
>JBBQXK010000032.1:0-42700 GCA_038209775.1 Rhodobacterales bacterium
GATCATGCAGCGGGAGCGGGAGTGAGGGGTGCTTGCGTAGGGGGCAGGTGAGTATTTGGGCAAAGAAGAAACCCCGGGGGTGGGCTGGCTGGTGACGGCGCTGGGGGCGGCGGCGGTGACGGGGATCATGCAGCGGGAGCGGGAGTGAGGGGTGCTTGCGTAGGGGGCAGGTGAGTATTTGGGCAAAGAAGAAACCCCGGGGGTGGGGGGCGTGGGTGGGTGGCGGACGGGCCTTGTGTGGCGGGGGATTGCGGGTAGCGTGAGGGGGAACGGGGCGAGGGGGGTTACATGCAGACCATGATCGGCGTCATCGGCGGTTCGGGGATTTACCAGATCGAGGGGCTGGAGGGGGCGTCGTGGGTGCGGGTGGAGACGCCGTGGGGGGCGGCGTCCGATGAGGTTCTGGTGGGGCGGATTGCGGGGGTGCCGATGGCGTTTCTGCCGCGCCATGGGCGGGGGCATGTGCATTCGCCGTCCACCGTGCCGTACCGGGCGAACATTGATGCGCTGAAGCGGCTGGGGTGCAGCGATGTGGTGTCGGTGTCGGCGGTGGGGTCGCTGCGGGAGGATTACGCTCCGGGTGATTTCGTGCTGGTGGATCAGTATATTGACCGGACGTTTGCGCGGGAGAAGTCGTTTTTCGGGGCGGGATGTGTGGCGCATGTGGGGTTTGCGCATCCGGCCTGTGCGCGGCTGACGGATGCCTGTGCTTTGGCGGCAGAGGGGGTGACGGTGCACCGGGGGGCGACGTATCTGGCGATGGAGGGGCCGCAGTTCTCGACATTGGCGGAGTCGCGGATGTACCGGGGGTGGGGGGCGGATGTGATCGGGATGACGGGGATGCCGGAGGCGAAGTTGGCGCGGGAGGCGGAGCTTTGCTATGCGTCCGTCGCCATGGTGACGGATTATGACTGTTGGCATCCGGGGCATGGGGCGGTGGATGTGGCACAGGTGATTGCGGTTCTGGGGGCGAATGCGGGGGCGGGCAAGGCGCTGGTGGGGCGGTTGCCGTGGGTGCTGGGGGAGCGGGGGGTGTGCCCGTGCGGGTGTGACCGGGCGCTGGACCATGCGGTGATGACGGCGCCTGCGCAGCGGGATATGGCGCTGGTGGGGCGGCTGGATGCGGTGGCGGGGCGGGTGTTGTAGGCTTTTCGTCGGGGGGCGGGCGGGCTAGAAGGCTGGGGATTGGATGGCCCGGGGGACCAGATGCGCGACGCTGAACTTGGCAGGGTGGTAGCGGACTGGGTGCCGCCGGCGGTGCCTTTGGCTGCGGTGATCGAGGGGACGCTGGTGCGGCTGGAGCCGTTGGACGCCGACACCCATGCGGCGGACCTGCACCGGGCGTTTGGGGGGCATGCGGGGTTGTGGAATTACATGCCTTATGGGCCGTTCCCGAGTGCCAGCGCCTATCACCGCTGGATCCGCGAAAGCGCAATGGGCGATGACCCCCGGTTTTATGCGCTGCGCAATCTGGAGACGGGGCATTGCGGCGGGGTGGCGTCGTATCTGCGTGTGACGCCAGGGGCGGGGTCGATCGAGGTGGGGCATATCTGCCTGTCGCCCGAGATTGCGGGGGGGCGGCTGTCGACGGAAGCCATGTTCCGGATGATGGAATGGGCGTTTGGCGCGGGCTATCGGCGGTATGAGTGGAAGTGCAATGCGCTGAACATGGCGTCACGGCGGGCGGCACAAAGGCTGGGGTTCAGTTTCGAGGGGGTGTTCCGGCAGGCGGCGGTTGTAAAGGGGCGGAACCGCGATACCGCGTGGTTCTCGGTGATTGATTCCGAGTGGCCGGCGTTAAGGGAGGCGTTTGCGGCCTGGCTGGCACCGTCGAATTTCGACGGCAAGGGGCGGCAAAGGGAGCGGTTGTCGGATTTGACGGGGTTGGTTCGGGCGGGGAGTGATCCGGGGTTGTGAGGGGGGGGAGTTGTCCCTTGTGGTGGGGACGGGGGGGGTCCATGTTCGGGGGATGGACGCGAAGGATGTCAGGGACAAGGAGACGCTCGAACGCTGGCTGAAGGGGCGCCCGCGCGAGGATGCTGTGGCCATCGCTCATCGCGCTGCGATGCGGGTGCTGCCGCTGGCTCTGGCCGCTCGTGATCAATTGATCAAGGACTATGGCGACTTGTCGTTGTATCGGGTGCTTCATACGGCGGGAGCATGGGTGGCCTGCCGTGACAAACGCGAACGGCTTGAACCCGTCATTGATCTGCTAGATCGGACGGATGCAGCACGAGTAGTGGGCTATGGCTCCGGCTCAGGCCAAGCCCTGATGGCCTTTGACGCGGCACTGCTCGTGCTCAGCGCAATACGGTCGAAAAACCCCACACAAATGGCAGTGCGTTCGGTTATGGTTGCAATGTCTGCTATTTCGTCCTTTGAGAGCACGATTGTTGAACCAATTGGCAGTCGCATTCGGGGCAGCATTACGCTCTACAAAACTGACGGCGAGGAGCTGCAAGAACTTGGTCTGATTCAATCAGTTCGAGACGACTGCATGTGGATCGAAGCGGGTGACCAAACCCTGCGCGACAAGCAGCTATGGATTCTGGATCGGCCTATTTGGCTGGCATACGTTGAAGCGGAGGCAGCCGAAATAACAACGCAGCTCCCGCCGATGTGGGCGTTTTTGGAATCGATGGTGGAGTTCAGTCATTGATGGCCCTCCGCTCCAATGCGAATTGCAGCGCGACATTGCGTTGATTGCGGATGAGGACTGGCAGGCTGGGCCGGAGCGGGTGGCGGAACGGATTGCAGAGATTGAGTTGCGGTATGCGGTCAATTCGTCGCCAAACGCCGAGGAAATCAAGCGCGAAGCAGACGGTACTTTCTTTCGCGTCCCTCTGACCACCATTCGTCCCGATCTTTTCAAGGGTGCCAAAGAAAAGATCGGCGACGATATAGCGGAAATCCGGGCCAAGCCGGTCGGCAACACTTTTTCACCCCTGGTTGATGATCTGAGCCGGCTTGAGGATCACCTCGATCGCTACGCGAATGAGCCTTTGCGCATTCATGACGTTTTTCAGAAAACAATCCGCCATATCGACTTGAAACTTGCCTCGGGTGAGCTCGCCCGCCACGAATTGGTGGAGGACCTGCGGCAAGATCTTGACACCGGCGCGATCGACATTCGCCGAGCGGATACGGAAGTTGCGAAAACGATAAAGTCGCGCGCAGCCGATCGGATCGCGCGGATGAAGGCAGAGGACAAGGCGGGGCTTGATCGCACCATGACCCTTGCCGCGTCCGAGTCGCGCGCCGATCTTAAGGCTGAGATCATCGACGACATTGCCACGACGAATGACCCGAAGGCAGAGTTGCAGGATCGCGATGAAAGTCGCTATCGTCTGGCTAGCCGCGGTCTGCGCATGGCCAAGCGCCGAAAGGACGATCTGGTCAAGGCCGCCGATGACGCCGGGAAGATTGCGCGCGGTGCCGAGGCCGCGCAGAAGGTCTATGACTCGACGGCACCGATTGCATCAGGCTGGTGGGGATGGATATTGGATAAACTGCCTTCGATCTTCGGATAGCAAACCATAGTGCGCAATGAATGCGCACCCTACGCCCCCCCTCACCCCAACCCTGCCGCCTCCATCAGCCTCGCCGCTGCCTCTGCCGCCATCCGCTCGCGTCCCGCGCCCTCGACCGGCACGCGCCCGCGTTCCAGCATCAGGGGGGCGGCCAGTGGTGTCACCCGGCCGGGGCGGACGACGTCGATGCGGCCTGCGATGCGGGCCAGCATGGCCTCGATCCGGCCGAAGTCGACCAGACCGCGCAGGGCCTCTTCGCGGGTGATCTGCAGCATCAGGTGGTGGGGGTCGTAACGGCGCAGGGTGTCGTAGAGGATGTCGGACGAGAACGTGGCCTGCCGCCCGGATTTGCGGCGGCCCTGATGCGAACGCTCGATCAGGCCGGCGATGATGGCCGAAGCGCGGAAGGTGCGTTTCATCACGGCGTTGCCGGCAAGCCAGCCTTCCAGCCCGTCGCGCAGGCCCTGGGGGTCGAGGAGGGGGATGGGGTCGGCAACCGGCTCCAGCCCCCAGATCAGGGTGGCGTAGTCGGTGGCGACAAAGCCGAGGGGGGCGAGGGCGGCCTCTTCCATGCGTTTCGTCAGGAGGAGGCCGAGGGTCTGCATCGCGTTGCGCCCGGCAAAGCCGTAGACGCAGAGGTATTCGCGCCCCTCCCACGGGAAGCATTCGCACAGGAGGCGGCCCGGTTCGGGCAGGCGCGACACCTCGCGCTGGCGGGCCAGCCAGCGGGCGGTGTGGGCGGGCAGGTCGGGCCATGCGGGCTGTTGGAACAGGGTCAGGATGCGGTCGGTCAGAAGGGTGGAGGTGGCGAATTTGGTACCGTTGAAGACGGCGATCTTGGGGTCACGTCCGGGGGCGCGGGTGACCTCGACGGTCATCTCGCGTAAGCCGTCGTAGCGGACGACCTCGCCGCCGATCAGGAAGGTGTCGCCGGGGGTGAGGGTGGCGGCGAAGCTTTCCTCGATCTCGCCCAGGGGGGCGCCCATGCGGCCACGCAGGCGCACCTTGAGGGTTTCGATGTCCATGATGGTGCCGAGGTTCTGGCGGATGACCGCCGCCGCGCGGGGATCGCGGAGGGACCATTGGCCATCGCGTTGGACCAGCCTTTGCCAGCGGTCATAGGCGCGCAGGGCATAGCCGCCGGTGGCGGTGAAGTCGAGGCAGGCATCGTATTCGGGTCGGGTAAGGGTGGTGTAGGGGCCGGCGGAGGTGACCTCGGCAAAAAGGTCATCGGCGGTGAACGGCCCGCTACAGGCGGTCAGCAGGATGTGCTGGCAGAGGACGTCGCGGGGGCCGGGGCCGCGGGGTTCGCCGTCAAGGGTGGCCTCGCGGACGGCGTCGAGGGCCGCCGAGCATTCGACCACCTCAAAGCGGTTGGCGGGGACGATCAAGGCCTTCGACGGGGCGTTGTAGCGGTGGTTGGCGCGGCCGATGCGCTGGACCAGACGCTTGACGTTCTTGGGCGCACCGACCTGGATCACCAGATCGACATCGCCCCAGTCAAGCCCTAGGTCGAGCGAGCCGGTACAGACGATGGCGCGCAACTGCCCTGCGGTCATCGCGGCCTCGACCCTTGTGCGCTGTTCGCGGGCAAGGCTGCCGTGGTGGATGGCGATGGGGAGGTCATCGGTGTTGGCCAGCCAGAGGTCGCGGAAGAAGAGTTCCGCCTGGGCGCGGGTGTTGTGGAAGATGAGGGTGGTCTTGTGGCGGCGGACCTCGGCCAGGATGGCGGGGATGGCGTGGCGGGCACCGGCCCCGGCCCAGGGGGGGGGTGCTCCGGTATCGAGCATGGCGATGTCGGGGGCGGGGCCGGGGTCGGCCAGCAGCACCCGCGCTGAGGCCCCAAGATAGGCGGCAAGGGCGGGCGGATCCTCGACCGTGGCCGACAGGCCGACGCGGCGCAGACCGGGGCACAGGCGGGCAAGGCGGGCCACCAAGAGCATCAACTGGTCGCCGCGTTTGGATTCCGCCAGCGCGTGGATTTCGTCGATGATCACCCGCTGCAGGCCCGCGAACATCCGGGGCGCATCCTCGTAGGAGAGGAGCAGCGCCAGGCTTTCGGGTGTGGTCAGCAGGATATGCGGCGGATCGGCGCGCTGGCGGCGGCGGGTGTGCTGGGTGGTGTCGCCGGTGCGGTCCTCGATGCGTATGGCGAGGCCGGCCCCTTCCACCGGGCGGCCAAGGTTGCGGCGGATGTCGGCGGTCAGCGCCTTGAGGGGCGAGATATAGAGGGTGTGCAACCCCGGCGCGGGGGTGGTCCCCAGTTCCGCCAGAGTGGGCAGGAACCCGGCCAGCGTCTTGCCGCCGCCGGTGGGGGCGATCAGCAGGGTGGCGGGCGCGCCCGCGCGGTCCAGCATGGCGCGCTGATGGGGGTGCAGATGCCAGCCCTGATCGTCAAACCAGCGGGCAAGGGGGGCGGGCAGGGCGATCATGGTCATGAACCTAGGCCGCCCGGCCCCGGTCGCAAAGCCCATGACGCACCCGGTTCCCCCTTTTTGTTTCTGCCACGCCCGGAGTTGCCACCCTCGGGGGCATCGAGCCCCCTCGTGCGGCGGCTGCCGCGTGCTGCACATGGATCGTTGCAGTGTTGGCGATGTCGGCTGCCTCCGGCGGGGATATTTCGGTCAAGGTGAAACGTAACTGGCATTCACCTTTGCCCAAATACTCTCGGGGGGAGCCGCAGGCGGGGGGCAGACAGCCCCCCTCTTGACCACGCCCATGTCAGGCACGCCCTGCCGCGCGATAGCGCCTGCGGGGCGGTGGTACGGGGTGCGGGGGTCCAAGGGGGGCTTGGCCCCCCTTGCCCGGCCCAAGGGCGGCAGCCCGCGGGAGGGACCGGGGTTGCCGCCCCGCAAAGGTGTTTCCCGGCTTGCCCCCGGTTCCGCCGCGCCCTATCCAGAGGCCATGCGACTTCTGTTTCTGGGCGATGTGGTGGGCCGGGCGGGCCGTTCGGTGGTGGCCGAGCGGTTGCCAAAGCTGCGGGCGGACTGGGGCCTCGATTTCGTCGTGGTGAACGGCGAGAATGCGTCGTCGGGCGCGGGGCTTACGGGCGAGCATGCGAAAGCGCTCTTGGCGGCGGGGGCGGATTGTCTGACGCTGGGCGATCATGCGTTCGACCAGAAGGATATGCTGACCCATATCGAGCAGGAGCCGCGCATCATCAGGCCGCTCAACTTTGCCCGGCAGGCACCGGGCAAAGGGTACCGGGTGTTCGGGGCCCGCGACGGGCGCAAGGTTCTGGTGCTGCAGGCGCTGGGGCAGGTGTTCATGAAACGGCCCTTTGACGATCCGTTCAGCGCGGTCGAGACCGTGCTGAAATCGCACCCGCTGGGCGGCCTCGCCAACGTCACGATCCTTGATTTCCACGCCGAGGCGACATCGGAAAAGATGGCGATGGGGCATTGGTGCGACGGGCGGGTGTCCTTGTGCGTGGGCACCCACACGCATGTGCCGACGGCCGATGCGCAGATCCTGACGGGGGGGTCGGCGTACCTGACCGATGCGGGCATGTGCGGCGACTATAATTCGGTGATCGGGATGGACCGGCAGGAGCCCCTGCGCCGCTTTGTCACCGGCATGGCCAAGGGCCGGTTTGAACCGGCCAACGGCCCCGCAACCCTGTCGGGTGTCTATGCCGAGACCGATGACCGCACCGGCCTTGCCACCCGTGTGGTGATGGTCCGCCTTGGCGGGCGGCTGATGGAGGCACAGCCCTGAACCGGCGGTTGTACCTTACGGCGGTGCTGATCGGCATGGGCATCTCCTGGGGTGCATCGCAGTCGCTGGGCAAGATCGCGGTGTCGACGGGGTACGGGTTCTTTGGCCTGATCTTCTGGCAACTGGTGGTCGGGGCCGTGGTGCTGGGGCCGGTCTGCCTGTTGGGCGGGCGGTTCCGGGTGGGGCGGCGGGGACTGATCTTTGCCGCAGGGATCGCGGTGATCGGCACGATCATTCCGAACAGCGCGTTCTACATCTCGGTGGCGCGCCTGCCTGCGGGGATCATGTCGATCCTGATTGCCACGGTGCCGCTGCTTGCCTTTCCGATGGCGCTGGCGATGGGGATGGACCGGCTCAGCGGCATGCGGCTGTTGGGCCTTGCCTGCGGCGTCGCTGGCGTGGCGCTGATTGCCCTGCCGTCCGCCAGCCTGCCGTCGCCCGCGATGGCGGCCTATCTGCCCTTGGCGATGGTCGGGCCGCTGTTTTATGCCATCGAGAGCAACGTCGTCGCACGTTTCGGCACCGCCGGGATGAACGCGGTGCAAGCGATGTTCCTGGTGTCGGTCACCGGCGCGGTGATGATCCTGCCCGTCGTGCTGGCCACCGGCCAGTGGATTGACCCGATGCAACCCTGGGGCCGGGCCGAATGGGCGCTGATCGCGGGGTCGGTGGCGCATGCGGTGGCCTATGCGTCCTATGTCTGGCTGGCGTCACAGGCGGGGGCGGTGTTTGCCTCGCAAACCTCGTACATCGTCACCGGCACCGGGGTGATCTGGGCGATGGTTCTGTTGGGTGAGCGGTTCAGCCCCTGGGTCTGGGCCGCGCTGGGCGTCATGCTGGTGGGGTTGGCGCTGGTGCAGCCGCGCGCGCGCGTCGCTGCGGCCGTTGTGACGCGCAAAGTTTCGGCGTGAACGGCGGGTTGCCGCAATCACGACCGAGTTTGTAGAGAATTCTCTTCCCTTGCCATGCCGCCACGGGGTAAGAGTGCACCGTCGCAACCATCCATGGAGTATCGAGCCATGATCGGACTTGACCTGAGCCAACCCGTGCAGGCGGTCATCGCGCTGATGATCCTTGCGGGCATGTTCATGATGTTCCTGCGCGAAACCTATCCGGTCGAGGTGGTGGCGATCGGCGGGGCGGTGGTCATGCTGATCCTTGGCATCCTGCCTGCGAAAGAGGTGTCGGGTGTGCTGTCCAACAACGCGCCCTGGACGATTGCCGCCATGTTCATCATCGTTGGCGCCCTCGTGCGCACGGGGGCGCTGGAAAGCGTCAGCCAGATCGCCATGCGCAACGTCGAGGCGGCCCCCCGCCGCACGCTGGGCGTGCTGGGCGCGGGCGTCACCGGGGTTTCGGCGTTTGTGAACAACACGCCCCTTGTGGTGGTGATGATGCCGATCTTTATCCGGCTGGCCAAGCAACTGAACGTCTCGCCGTCCAAGCTGTTGATCCCGCTCAGTTACATGACCATCCTCGGGGGTACGATCACGCTGGTCGGGACGTCCACCAATCTGGTGGTGGACGGTGTCGCGCGTGATCAGGGCATGGCCGGGTTCGGGATTTTCGAGATAGCGCCGGTGGGGCTGATCGTGGCGCTGGTGGGGCTGGTGTATCTGGCGCTGCTTTCCAACCGCCTGCTGCCGTCGCGGCAGTCGATGTCGTCGCTGCTGTCGGATCGCAAGGGGATGAAGTTCTTTACCGAAGTGGCGATCCCCGAAGGCTCGGCCCTTGTCGGGCGCAAGCCGGAAGAGGTGGAGTTGTTCCGCCGGGTGGGGGCGCGGGTGATCGACGTGTTGCGCGGCGATGCGTCGCTGCGGCGCGACATGGGCAATGTGGTTCTGGAACCCGGCGACCGTGTGGTCTTGCGCACGGCGATGGCCGAGGTGCTGGGCCTGCAGGAAAACAAGGACCTGCGCGATGTGGACCGGCTGTCGTCGGTGCAGACAACCACGGTCGAGGTGCTGATCACGCCCGGGTGCCACATGGTGGGCCGGTCGCTGGGCGCGATGCGCCTGCGGCGGCGCTATGGCGTCTATCCGCTGGCGGTCCACCGGCGGAACCAGAACATCGGGCGCCAGATTGACGATCTGGTGGTGCAGGTCGGCGATACCCTGCTGTTGGAGGGGGCGATGGCCGACATCCAGCGGCTGGCGTCCGAGATGGAACTGGCCGACGTGTCGCACCCGACCGAACGCCCGTACCGGCGGGGCCGTGCGCCCATCGTGGTGGCCGTGCTGTTGGGGGTGGTGCTGTTGGCCGCGCTGAGCGTGGCGCCGATCCAGCATCTGGCGTTTGTCGGTGTCGGCATCGTGCTGGTCACCCGCTGCATCGACGCGGATGAGGCGATGGAGTCGGTCGATGGCCGCCTGATGGCGCTGTTGTTCGGGATGCTGGGCGTGGGCGCGGGGCTGGAGCATTCGGGCGCGGTCGAGATGGTGGTGAACCGGATTGCGCCCTGGATGATGGACGTGCCGCCGTTCGTGCTGGTGTTCTGCGTCTATGCGATGACCTCGTTCCTGACCGAGATCGTGTCGAACAACGCGGTGGCGGTGATCTGCACGCCCATCGTGATCCAGCTGGCACTGTCGCTGGGGGTGGACCCGCGGCCGCTTGTGCTGGTGGTGATGATCGGTGCGTCGGCCAGTTTCGCCACCCCAATCGGGTATCAGACGAATACGCTGGTTTACGGCCCCGGCGGCTACAGCTTTGCCGATTTTCTGCGGTTCGGGGTGCCGCTGAACGTGATCTCGGCGATCGTGGTGACCATCGCGGTGCCGCTTCTGTACGATTTCTGACGGGGTTGCGGCGCGGGGCGTGCTTGGTATAGACCGCGCCATCAGCCGCAGCAGGTACCGGAGCAAGGGTCATGGCAGGCCATTCGAAATGGGCGAACATCCAGCACCGCAAGGGCAAGCAGGACAAGGCGCGGTCCAAGACATTCTCGAAGCTGGCCAAGGAGATCACCGTGGCCGCCAAGATGGGCATGCCCGATGTCGACATGAACCCCCGGTTGCGGCTGGCCGTCAAGGCCGCCAAGGCGGTGTCGATGCCCAAGGACGTGATCGACCGCGCCATCAAGAAATCACAGATGGGCGACGGCGCGGATTACACGGAAATCCGCTATGAAGGCTACGGCGCGGGCGGCATCGCAATCATTGTCGAGGCGATGACCGATAACCTGAACCGTACGGCCAGCAATGTACGCAGCTATTTCGTCAAGGCCGGCGGCAATATGGGGCAGACCGGATCGGTCAGCCATTCCTTTGACCGGGTGGGCGAGGTGTCTTATGGCGCGGATGCGGGCGATGCCGATACGGTGATGATGGCCGCATTGGATGCCGGGGCCGATGATGTCGAAAGCGATGACGACGGGCATTGGGTGTATTGTTCGGTCGAGGCATTGCCCGCCGTTTCGGATGCGCTGGAAAAGGCCTTGGGCGAATCCGTTGAATCCAAGCTGGTCTGGCGTCCCCAATCGCGCACCGAGGTTGATCTGGATACCGCGCAGAAGCTGATGAAACTGATCGACCTTCTGGAAGAGGATGACGACGTGCAGGCGGTGACGCACAACTTCGACATCCCCGAGGATGTGGCGGCATTGCTGGAATAGGGTGCGGCGCGCATTGGCATGGGGGGCCTCCGGTGACGGGGGCCTTTTTTGTTGGTACAAAACGGGTTTCCCGGTTTAGCGTGACACTCGGTTGGTTTGGAGTGACCGATGGAGTGGATCAAGGGGATTGCAGACTGGTCGCTGCTTGACCAGATGTCCGGCGTGGGTGCTTTTGCCCTCGCCATAGTCCTTCTGCTTCTCGGTATGGTGGTCAAAGTCGCTGGTGGTTTCGCTTGGGTATTGCGCGGCTTTCGGTCAAAGCCGGTCGAACCGATGCCAGTCATCGTCGTCGCGCCGCCACCCCCGCCCCCTCCCGTCACCCCCCGCATCGGCATCCTCAACCTGCCCACCGGCCGCAACGTGGTCGGTCGTGAGGCTGCTGTTGCCGCCCTGCATGCCGCCCTGCAACGGGATGGCGCGGGGGTGGCGATCACCAATGCCAAGGCGGTGGTCAAGGGGCAGGGGGGCTTTGGCAAGTCCACGCTGGCGCGGCGCTATGCCGAGGTTCATGGGGGCGGGTATCACGGCGGCGTCTGGACCCATGCGGGGACGGTGCAGGCGGTGATTGACGGGCTGATGGCGCTGAACGTGCGGCTTGGGTTGCCGGTGCCCGATCTGCCGCAGATGCAGCATGCGCAGGCGGTGCTGGCAAAGGTGCGGGCTGCGGTACAGTCCGAGGGGCAGCGGTGGCTGTTCATCTATGACAACGTCGAGGATTTGGCACACCTGCAGGGCCTGATCCCCGACGGCGCCGATATGATCGTGACCACGCGGCAGGGCACCGGCTGGCCGGGGTGGAAGGTGCAAGAGGCGGGGGTTTTGTCCTTTGCCACGCCCGATGCACCCGCCGTGCAGTTGCTGCTGCAAGAGGCGGGGCCGGATCGCGGCCCGGTCGCCGATGCGCAGGCCTTGGCGGGTGATCTGGGCGGGTTGCCGCTGGCGCTGGTGGTGGCGGGCGGCCTGATCCGCGAAGACCGCATCGACTTTGCCACCTGTCGCGGGCGTCTGGCCGAGGTGCTGCGGGCCAAGCAACCCAACGGCGACTATGCCGATTCGCTGATCGGGGCGGTGTCGCTGTCTTATGAGTTGCTGGAGGCGGATGGCCGGATGGTGGCCGACCTGTGCGCCTGGTGGGCGGCGGAGGGGCTGTATGCGGAGTTGATTTCGGATGCGCCGGGGGGAGGAACGTGGGAGGCGATCAGGGACCTGATCCCCGAACCTCTGCAAGCCCTTGCCCGTGATCCCGCGCGGGTGCGGGAGGCATTCCGCAGGCTGGCGGCGCGGTCGCTGATCCTGCCCGATGGCGCGGGCTGGTCGATGCATCGCATGACAGCCGCCGCCCTGCGCGCGATGCAAGCGGCGGCGGAGCGCGATCAGGGCGCTGCGGCTGTGGGATTGCTGGCGGCGGTCTATCCGGGGGGTGAGCGCAACCCTGGCCATTCGCCGCAGTGGCCGATTTGCGCGCGGCTGACGCCGCATGTCCGGGCATTGTGGGACAGCGGGATGGCCCCGCAGATCGCGGCGATGGAGTATCTGCTGAACCAGTCAGCCATCTATCTGGGCATGATCGCGGATAACCCCGGCATGCTGGTGCTGGCCGAGGCTTCGCTGACCCTGAAACGTGTGCGGCTGCCACCGGAGGATCGCGTGATTGCCGTGGGGCTGGCCACTCTGGGCGAGGCCCTGTCCCGCGACGGTCGGCTGGCCGAGGCCGATGCGATGCTGGCCGAGGCGGTGGCGCTGAACGAGACGCATCGCCCGGGGTCGGCGGATCTTGCCTCCACCTACGAAATGCACGGCGACATGTTGCTGGCTCTTGCCCGCGCCGGGCAGACCGACCTGCTGCCTCGGGCAGCGCGGCGGTATCAGCAGGCGCTGGCGCTGCGGCGGCGGCTGTTCGGGCGGCGGTCCGATGCGGTGGCAGGGACGCTGAACAATCTGGGCGGAGTGCGGGATGCGCAGGGACGCGTTCCGGCGGCGGCTCGGCTTTTTGCGGCATCGCTGGCGATCCGGCGCGTTGTCGTGCCGCCCGGTGATGCCCGGATTGCCTATGCCGCGATGAACACCGGGGCGATGCTGCTCAAATCCGGGGCGGCGGACCGGGCAGAAGCGTTGTTGGTTGAGGCGCTGGACAACTGGGAGGCGGCCTATGCCGCGCAACTGCAGCACCCGGAGCGACGGAGCGCGGCGGATTGGCTGATTTCCTGCCTGCTGGTCCGCGCCGCTGCGGGCGAAAACCGGGGGTTGCGCGAGATGCAGGCGAAGCAGCTTTGCGACCGCTACACCTTCGACTTCGCCGACTGGCAGCGCCAAGCCACCCGATACCCCTACACCCCGCCCGCCAAGCCCTGAACCAGCCCCACCCCCGCCGCCGCCCTGATCGCCCGGGTCAGCGGCAGCAGCGCCGGGGCCGTCAGCCGCGCGAACTGCCAGTGCAGCGCCACATCCAGCGGCAGCGCTGCATCCATATCCACCAGCCGCCCCGCCGCCAGATGCCCCGCCACCAGCGCCTCGGGGTTGAGCGCCCAGCCCATGCCGGCCACGCAAGCCTCAACAAACCCCTGCGACGACGCCATCCGGTGGCTGGGAAACGCCGCGCGCCGGGCTGCACCCTTGGTCTTGGCCGCAACCCACCGCGACTGCAGCCGGTCCTTTTCCGAGAACGTCAGCGCCGGGGCCAAGGCCAGTGCCGCCGCCGTGACACCCCCCGGAAACCAGCGCGCCATATACGCGGGGCTGGCCGTCGCGCGGTACCGCAGGGCCCCCAGCGGCACCGTATCGCAGCCCTGCAACGGGCCCGGATCGGCGGTGATGGCGGCGGCCACCTCGCCCCGGCGCAGCCATTCGGCGGAGACGTCCTGATCCTCGATCACCAGATCGAACAGCATGCCCGGAACCCGGGCCAGTGCCGGGATCACCCAGGTTGCAAGGCTGTCGGCGTTGACCGCCAGCCGGATGGTGGCCATCCCTTCGGCAGGCTGTGCCAGATCGGCCGCCAGCACCTGTTCCAACAGCGTCACCTCATCGAAATGGCGGATCAGGCGCATCCCCGGCGGGGTGGCGGTGCAGGGTGCCCCTCGCCGCACCAACAGCGTGCCGCAGCGTTCCTCCAGCGCCCTGACGCGCTGCGAGATGGCCGAGGGCGTGACCCCCAGTTCCGCCGCCGCCAGATCGAAGCTGCCGCGCCGGTGGACGGCGGCAAGGGCAGCAAGTTGTGCGAGGTCGAACATAAGCTTGCCTTCATCAACGGCAGAATCTTTAACTCGACTAAGGCCACCCGCCGGTGAAAGGTCAACCGACCCACAGCGACAGGCGGCACAGATGACGGCGATCCACGACCTTGCACTGCTGTTGCGCCAGATGCAGCCGGTGCTGCACCCCGACCCCTGCGGCATCGCCCTCTGGCCAGCAGACCAACCCCGGCCCCCGGCCTTTGCCCTCATCGAAGAGGCCGAGGGCACCACCGTCATTGCCCCCCTTGCGGTGCTTGACGCGGCTGGGGTGCGCAGTGACCCCTGGGCGCGGATCACGCTGACCGTCCATTCCGATCTGGCGGCGGTGGGCCTGACGGCAGC
The DNA here is from genome assembly GCA_038209775.1 of Rhodobacterales bacterium. Classification (GTDB taxonomy): domain Bacteria; phylum Pseudomonadota; class Alphaproteobacteria; order Rhodobacterales; family Rhodobacteraceae; genus JBBQXK01. The sequence goes on from JBBQXK010000032.1 coordinate 14,436, forward strand.
CTTTGCCACGGCCCTGGCTGCACGGGGGATCAGCGCCAATGTCGTGGCGGGGTTCCATCACGACCATATCCTTGTGCAATGGGACCGCAGGGGCGATGCGATGGCCGCCCTGAAGGCGCTGTCGGATGGTTGAGGCGGCGCTTTATGGCTATCTCGTCGCCCTCAGCCTGATCCTCGCTATCGGGGCGCAGAACGCCTTTGTGCTGCGCCAGGGGATACGGCGCGAACATGTGGGGGCGGTGGTGCTGGTCTGTGCGCTGTCGGATGCGGTGCTGATCGCGGCGGGGGTGGCGGGGTTTGGTGTGCTGGCGGCACGGGTGCCGTGGCTCGGGCCGGTGATGCTGTGGGCGGGGGTGGCGTTCCTGACCGTCTACGGCCTTGGCCGCCTGCGTGCTGCGTTTCGCGGCGGGGCGGCGCTGGTGCCGCAGGGCGCGCCGGTGACACTGGCCCGCACCATCGCCACGGCGCTGCTGTTCACCTGGGCCAACCCGCATGTCTATCTCGACACGCTGGTGCTGATCGGTGCGGTGTCATCGCAATACGCGCCACACCAGAGCGCCTTTGCGATGGGCGCGATGCTGGCCTCGGGCACGTTCTTTGCCGCCCTCGGCTACGGCGCGCGCCTTCTGGCCCCGGTCTTTGCCCAGCCCCGCGCCTGGGTCTGGCTTGAGGGCGGGGTGGGTGTCACCATGCTGACCCTTGCGGCAATGCTGGCACTGCGCTGACGCCCCCTTCCGGCTTCACCTTGCCCAAATACTCCGGGGGGAGGCCATAGGCCGGGGGGCAGCGCCCCCCTTCTTTCTTTGCGCCCCGCAGGGGCGCCCGGCCCAACAGTGAGGAGTGGGGCAGGGCGCGTAAGCCCTGCCCGCGACGAACGGCGGGAGGCGACGCCAGCCGCCATTGCGCCCGCCCGGCCAATGCGGGATGGTCGCGGCCATGGTGGTGATGGTGGCTGAGGATGAGGCGGCGGCGCGCCCGGTGGCGGGGGTGCTGTGGATGCTGGCGACGGGGCTGTGCTTTGTCGCGGTGACCGCCATTGTGCGGTATCTCGGCACCGATCTGCCTGCTGCACAGGCGGCGTTTCTGCGGTTCGGCTTTGGCGTGCTGTTCCTGCTACCGACGCTTGTGGGCGTCGTGCGGACCGGCCTGCCTGCGGGCAGTGCCCGCATTTTCGCGCTGCGGGCGGTGGCGCATGTGGTGGCGGTGGTGCTGTGGTTCTTTGCGATGGCGCGGCTCCCGTTGGCCGAGGTGACGGCCATAGGCTATCTCAATCCGGTGATGGTCACGCTGGGTGCCGCGCTGTTCTTTGGCGAACGGCTGGCGCTGCGGCGGATCGGGGCGGTGGTCGTGGCGCTGTGCGGGGCGGCCATCGTGCTGCGCCCCGGCCTGCGCGAAGTGACGCCGGCGCATCTGGCACAGATCGGCGCGGCGCTGTCGTTTGCGGCGTCGTATCTTTGCGCCAAGCGGTTGGGGCAGATGGTGTCGGCGCAAGCGGTGGTGGCGATGATGTCGCTGACGGTGACGCTGGGGCTGGCCCCCTTGGCCTGGGCCGTCTGGGTGCCGGTGACGCTGGAACAGGCGGGGTGGCTGGCGCTGGTCGCGGCCTTTGCCACGGCGGCACATTACGCGATGATGCGCGCCTTTGCTGCGGCCCCCCTGGCGGTGACGCAGCCGGTGACGTTCCTGCAGCTTGTCTGGGCCACGCTGTTGGGGGTGTATGTCTTTGACGAGGCGGTCGATCCCTTTGTGCTGGCGGGCGGGGCGCTGATCATTGCGGCGGTCAGTTTCATCACCTGGCGCGAGGCGCAACTGTCACGCCGCGCCGCGCGCCTGCCGGTGCAGGGCGACACACCCTGAGCGGTGGCTGGTACTGCAATCTCCGTGTTGCTGCGCGATCCGATTTCCCCTGGGCATCCCGGTTGAACGCGGGCCCGCCCGCCTGTAGATATCGCTGCGGCAAGGCAAAGGGGCGGGCATGACGACGCGCAAGGGCATCATACTGGCGGGCGGGTCGGGCACGCGGCTGTATCCGATCACCGAAAGCGTGTCGAAACAGCTGCTTCCGGTCTATGACAAGCCGATGATCTATTATCCGCTGTCCGTCCTGATGCTGGGCGGCATACGCGAGATTGCCATCATCACCACGCCGCAGGATCAGGACCAGTTCCGCCGCCTGATGGGTGACGGGTCGCAGTGGGGTGTGACCTTCACCTATATCCCGCAGCCGTCGCCGGACGGGCTGGCGCAGGCCTATCTACTGGCGCGCGATTTCCTGGATGGGGCACCGTCGGCGATGGTGTTGGGCGACAACATCTTTTTCGGCCACGGATTGCCGCAGTTGCTGGCCGAGGCGGATGGCGCGGATGCCGGGGGCGTCGTGTTCGCCTATCATGTGGCCGATCCCGGGCGCTATGGCGTGGTGGCGTTTGACGGCGACCGGGTGCAGGCGATCGTCGAGAAACCGGCAGTGCCGCCGTCGAACTATGCGGTGACGGGGCTGTATTTTCTGGATGCCACCGCATCCGACCGCGCGGCCCACATTGCCCCCTCGGCCCGGGGAGAGCTAGAGATCACCGATCTTTTGCAGACCTATCTGGACGAGGGGCAACTGGCGGTGCGGCGGATGGGGCGGGGCTATGCCTGGCTTGACACCGGCACCCACGGCAGCCTGCTGGAGGCGGGCAATTTCGTGCGCACGCTGGAGGAACGGCAGGGCCTGCAGACGGGTTGCCCCGAAGAGATCGCCTTTACCCAAGGCTGGATCGGCCCCGAAGAGCTGGCCGCCGCCGCCCGGCGTTATGGCAAAAGCAGTTATGGGGCAAACCTTGCCGCCCTTCTGGCCGGGCGCGGGCCCGTCTGACGGGCCCGAAGGCGTCATTGGCCTTTCCGCAACGGCGCAACACGCGTTCCGTGTCTTGCGCAGCAACAACCGATTTCTTCAAAGAAATCGGGCCGGAGTTTTTGAAAACTCCGTGGCTACGCCGGGGGCGGTTGCGGCGATGATGCGAAGGGCCGGCATGCCGTGCCCTTCGGGCTGCAGGGGTACCTGCCCCGTCAGCCCCGCCGCGCCGCCAGTGCCGCCTCGACACGCGCCACATCAACGGGGTTGTTCAGTTCCCAGAACATCCGGTCGCCCGGGCTGACCTCGACACAGGCGATGGCGGTGCCGTTTTCCAGAAAGCGCAACTGCTCCAGCCCCTCAAGCATCTCCAGCGGTCCCGGGGCCCAGCGGGCGTAGGACATAAGCGCATCGGGGCGATAGGCGTAAAGGCCGACGTGGTGGAACACCGGCACGGGGGTGGTGCCCGGGGCGGCAAAGGGGATGACTTCCTTGGAAAAGTACAGCGCCCGGCCATCACGGGCAAAGACCGCCGTGGTGCCGCCGACCCGCCCCGCCGCGCGGTCGGCGCGGAACATTGCCAGGGTTTCATCGTCGCAGCGGATGACGGGGGTGGCCACAGGCGCGTCGCTGTCCGCCATCGCGTCGATCATTGCCGTTACGAACCCCGGCGGCGTCAGCGGCGCGTCGCCCTGCAGGTTGATGCAGAGATCGGCCTTCAGCCCCTGCGCCAGCGCCTCGGCACAACGTTCGGTGCCGTTGGCGCAATCGGATGAGGTCATGATGACCGATGCGCCAAAGGCATGGGCCGCATCGCGAATGCGGTCGTCATCGGTCAGGACATGCACCTCTGCCACGCCGGGCACGGCCATGCCCGCCTCCCATGTGCGGCGGATCAGGGATTTCGACACCCCGTCGGGGCCGCGCAGTTCGACCAGGGGTTTGCCCGGATAGCGAGTTGATGCAAAGCGCGCGGGGATCAGGATGACAGTGCGCATCTCAGGCAACCCCTGCCCGCAGACAATCATGGATATGCAGCACACCAAGGGGTTTGCCGGTATCGCTGACCACGAACAGTTGCGTGATCTTGCGCGTGTTCATCAGCGCCACCGCCTCGGCCGCCAGCATTGACGGGCGCGCGGTCAGGGGTTGCGCCGTCGCCACCTCGCCCGCGCAACGCTGCATCAGGCCGGTCATGTGACGGCGCAGGTCACCATCGGTGATGATGCCCACCAGCCGCCCGCCCTCAACCACGCCCGCCACGCCGAACCCTGCGCGCGTCATCACCAACAGCGTCTCGGCCATTGGCGTGTCTGGCGCGACGAGGGGCAGCGCATCGCCGCCGCGCATCAACTGATCCACCCGCGCCAGCCGTGCCCCCAGCTTGCCCCCAGGATGCAGCGTGCGGAAATGGTCGGCCACGAACCCCCGCCGTTCCATCAGCGCCACGGCCAGCGCATCGCCCAGGGCCAGCGCCATGGTGGTCGATGTGGTGGGGGCCATGCCGATGATGCAGGCCTCAGGCTCGGGCGGCAGGGTCAGGCACAGGTCGGACGCCTGTGCCAGCGTGCTGTCGGCGCCCCCGGTCATCGCGATCAGGGGGATGCCGAAACGGCGGGTATGGGCGATGAGGTCGGAAAGCTCGGACGTCTCGCCCGAGTTGGATAGCAATAGGCAGAGGTCGGCCTCGGTGATGGTGCCAAGGTCGCCGTGGCTGGCCTCGGACGGGTGGACGAAATAGGCGGGGCTGCCGGTGGATGACAGGGTGGCTGCGATCTTGCGCGCGACGTGGCCGGATTTGCCGATGCCCGAAACCACGATGCGCCCCCGGCAGACCAGCATCCGTTCAACCGCCGCCGCGAAATCGGGGGGCAAGGCGGCGGCCAGCGCCATCAGCGCGTGGCCCTCGATGGTCAGCACGCGGGTGGCTGTGGCCAGCACCTGCGCCCGCATCGCGGCCCGCCGTTCCTCGCTGTCGATTGCGTCGTTCATCCGCCACGCATAGCGGCCTTCGGGGGTGGCGAAAAGGGGCGTGCCTGCGCCGCCACCGGCATCGCGCGATTTTCGACATCGGGGCGAAGGTGTTTTCGCCGGGTCGTGGTTGTGCGCCGCGCCGGGGGGCGTAACGTGGGGCGGCATTGAAGGGGGCTGGAATGGCTGAGGTACTGATCCGGGGCGCGCTGGCGGTGGTCACGATGGACGCGGCGCGTGCCGAACTGGCGGGGGCCGATGTGCTGATCCGGGACGGGGTGATCGCGGGCGTGGGGACGGGGCTGGCCACGACGGGGCGGGTGGTGCAGGCCACGGGCTGTGTCGTGACGCCTGGGTTGGTGAACACGCACCATCACCTCTATCAGACGCTGACCCGGGCGGTGCCCGGCGGGCAGGATGCGCTGCTGTTCGGCTGGCTGCGCACGCTCTATCCGATCTGGGCGCGGTTTGGCCCCGAAGAGATGTTCGTGTCGGCACAGGTGGGGCTGGCGGAACTGGCGTTGTCGGGGTGTTCGACGACGTCGGACCACCTCTATCTGTACCCCAACGGCGCGCGGCTGGATGACACCATCGCGGCGGCGGCCGAGGTGGGGTTGCGGTTCCACCCGACGCGCGGAGCGATGAGCATTGGTGAAAGTGACGGTGGGTTGCCGCCCGACAGCCTTGTCGAAACCGAACGGAAAATACTGGAAGACTGCATCCGCGTAGTCGATTCCTTTCACGATCCGAACCCCGGGGCGATGGTGCGGGTTGGACTGGCGCCCTGTTCGCCATTCTCGGTCAGCCGCGACCTGATGCGCGAGGCCGCCCTTCTGGCCCGCGACAAGGGGGTGATGCTGCACACCCATCTGGCCGAGAATGACGAGGATATCGCCTATTCGCTGGCGAAGTTCGGCTGTCGTCCGGGGCAGTATGCCGAGGATCTGGGCTGGACCGGCCACGACGTGTGGCACGCGCATTGCGTCAAGCTGGACGCGGGCGAGATTTCGCTGTTCGCGCGGTCGGGCACCGGGGTGGCGCATTGCCCCTGTTCCAACTGCCGGCTGGGGTCGGGCATCGCGCCCGTGCGGGCGATGCGGGATGCGGGGGTGAAGGTGGGGCTGGGGGTGGATGGGTCGGCATCGAACGATGCGGGATCGCTGGTCGGTGAGGCGCGGATGGCGATGCTGCTGCAAAGGGTGGCGCGGGGGGCCGATGCGATGAGCGCGCGTGAGGCGCTGGAGATTGCCACACTGGGAGGCGCGCGGGTGCTGGGGCGCGGCGATTGCGGATCGCTGGAGGTGGGCAAGCGGGCCGATATCGCGGTGTGGGATGTGTCGGGGATTGAGGCCGCGGGGTCGTGGGACCCGGTGGCGTTCCTTCTGGCCGGGCCGGTCAAGGTGCGCGACCTGTTCGTCGAGGGGCGGCAGGTGGTGGGTGACGGGCGGATGTTGACGGTTGACATGGGGGCGGTGGTGGCGCGGGCGAACCGGCTGGCCGGGGCGTTGATGGGGTAGCCTGACCCGGCGGTGCGTGCTACGGCGGGCGTCGCGCTTGCGGTGGCTGTTGCAACGGGGGGACTCGCACCCCCCGCACCCCCCGTGGGATATTTTCGGACAGATAAAGTCAGGGGCTTGGCGGGGCTGTTTTGGTGGGAGGGGCGGGATGATCCAGCACAATTACGAGGCGCAGCGGCGTGAGACGTTTTCCACGTTCAAGACGGCGGGCACGTCGGTGAAACTGCCGAAAACCGCCGTGATCGAGTATCTGTTCTTTCTGGAGGAACTCGATGCCAACTGGGGCGCCTGCGAGAAAGCCTTGCACAAGGCTGGCTTCAAGACCCGGCGCGAGGCCGACGGCGAGACGCTGGTGGCGCTGTTCGGCCCGATCCCGGTGACGCCCGAGGCGATCTGGGAACAGGAGCGCAACGCCACCTCGATAGCGCTGGAGTTCGATTTCTACCCCGACGGGTGGGAGTTGGCGGAGTAGGGAAGTTCCGCTTCAATTCTTGTTACCGAACGAACGGTACAGAATGAGTTGCAATCGGTGGTGGTTCATGCCAAACCGAATTACCGACCGATCGGTAACAATGCAGAGGCACCCTTGGCCCGACCTCAGACAATCGACGACGACGCAGCGCTGGCGGCGCTGGCGGGGGTGTTCCGCGATGCCGGGTATGAAGGCGCGTCGATGGCCATGCTGTCGGCGGCGACGGGGTTGCAGAAGCCCAGCCTTTACCACCGCTTTCCGGGCGGCAAGCGTCAGATGGCCGAGGCGGTGCTGACGCGGGCGCTGGGGTGGATGGCGGGGAATGTGACTGCGGTGCTGACCGGGCCGGGTGCGCCGGAGGCGCGGGTGCGGGCGGCGGTGGCGGCGCTGGACGGGTTTTATGAGGGGGGGGCGAAGGCGTGTCTTCTGAACATGCTGTCGGCCCCCCGGCCCGATGACGGGCCGTTCACGCCCGCGATCCGCGACGCCTTTGCGGCGCTGATCGACGCCTTTGCACAACCGGCCCGCGATGCCGGGCAATCCGAGGCGGCGGCACAGGCACGGGCCGAACGGGCGGTGATCGGGTTGCAGGGGGCGCTGGTCGTGTCGCGCGGGTTGGGGCAGCCGGGCCCGTTCCGCCGGTATCTTGCGGGCCTGTCCGATGAACTTTTGCGGCAGGAGATACCGGCATGACATCGCGATTTCTGCAACGCCTGTCCTCGCCCGCCGTCAGGGCCGCGCAGGCCGCACAGGGCAGCCGCGATGCCAATGCCCGGCATGAGGGTTCGCCGGAGGGCACCGACCGGCTGACCGATGCCGAAGCGGGGTTCATCGCGCTGCGCGACAGCTTCTATATGGCGACGGTCGGGGCCGATGGCTGGCCCTATGTGCAGCATCGCGGCGGGCCGCAGGGGTTCCTGCGGGTGCTGGACCCGGCCACGCTGGCCTTTGCCGATTTCCGGGGGAACCGGCAGTACATCTCGCTGGGCAACCTTGGGGGGGAGGGGCGCGTGGCGCTGTTCCTGATGGATTATCCGGGGCAGACAAGGCTGAAGCTCCTCGCCCGGGCCGAGGTGCTGGAGGGGGCGGCGGCCGAGGCGCTGATCCCGGCGGTGGCCGACCCCGCCTACAAGGGCCGGATCGAGCGGGTGATGCGGCTGCGGCTGGAGGCGTTCGACTGGAACTGCCCGCAGCACATCACGCCACGTTATACCGCGGGCGATCTGGCGCCGGTGATCGGGCGGCTGCAGGGGCGGATTGCGGAACTTGAGGCGCAGCTGTCGGCGCGCGAAGGGTGATATGGGGGTGAGGAACGCCCCGCTTCGGCCCGCCACGCATGTGGGGCGGCAGAGGTCACGCACAGAATCGCCCCCGCCGCCCGGGCCGCCCCCGAAACAACTCGCCCTCGCAACCCCGCACCACCGCGCAACCCTTGGTTGCCGGACCGTTTCCACCCCCGAAACAATCCCACCCACGCCCCTGTTTTTCCACATGAATCCCCCCACTTATGCCCCATTTTGGTTGCAATTCCCCTTTCCCGGGGCAGGGTTAACCGCAGCATAAGACGGATGCAGGGTTTCGGGCTGTTTTGGGGGCGGGTGATGGGTGGCGGACAGGGCGGGTTCTGGGCGCAGGCGCAGGTGACGGGGCAGAGCTTGGCGCAGGCGCTGGTGGTCATCGCGGCGCTGGCGGTGCTGGCGGCGACGCTGGCGGCGGCGGCGGGGATGATCCCATGGCCCGAGATGTCGCTGCGCTGGGGCGGCGCCTATATCCCGCAGGCGGGGATGTATGCGCAGATCGGGGTCGCGGTTCTGTTGGCCCTTTTGTGCGTGTTCCTGCCCGCCAATGCGCGGATGGGGCGGCTGGAACGGTCGCACCGCAGCTTTCAGGTATCGCTTGAGGATGTGCGCCGCGCCTATGAGGTGGCCCATGCCGCCGACCGCCGCCAATTGTTCGGCCTGTCGTCCGAGTTTGACCAGATGCGCGCCCGCATGGACCATCTGCGCAAGCATCCCGATCTGGCCGAACTGGAACCCGAACTGTTGCAACTGGCCGCACAGATGAGCTTTGAATCCCGCGATCTGGCGCGGATATACTCCGAGGAACGCGTGGAACGGGCGAAAACCTTTCTCACCCACCGCCAGCAGGAAGTTGAGCGTCTGGCCGAACGCATCCGCCTTGCCCGCATGATCTGCGACGAGATGCGCCGCTGGCTTACGGACGTCGAGGCCGAGGAACGCAAGAACCACGGCCAGTTGAAACGCCTTGAGGCCGACCTGCGCGAGATCCTGCCGGGGTTGGGCTATGACGTGGACGAGATGCGCGAGGCGAATGTGGTGGCGCTGACCGTGCCGCAAAAGGGCAACGCGCCCGCCTGACCGCTTGACGGCTGGGCAGCACACCGTCCACACAGGCGGCCATGTCGCGCTTCGCCGTCGCCCTTAACCTGTTGCTGCTGGTGCTGTTCCCGGTGGCATGGTTCGCCCCCCTGCTGCGGGCGGGGTTGTTGCCGCTGTTCGGGCTGTCCGAGATTTCGGTGATCTCGGGGTTGCAGTCGCTTTGGGGGTCGGATGTGGGGCTGGCGCTGTTGGTCACGATGCTGGCGTTGTTTGCGCCCTATCTCAAGACCATCGGGCTGGCGCTGCTGCATTTCGGCCTGTTGTCGCCCCGGGTGCTGCCGGCGCTGCATCTGTTGGGCAAACTGGCGATGGCCGACATGTTCCTGATCGCGCTCTATGTCGTGGTGGTCAAGGGCGTGGGGCTTGGGCATGTGGAAACGGCCTGGGGGCTTTATCTGTTCACCGGCTGTATCCTTATGTCGCTGGGTCTGTCGGTGATGGCTGAACGTCAGGCACCGCCGCGCGCCTGACCAGAACCGCGCGCGTCACTGTTGCGCCGTCGCGCTCGGTCACCGTCAGCGCCTCGACCGTGCCCCAGGGTTTCAGATGCGGATAGGCCCCCGACCCCTTGCGGATATCCAGCAACAGTTGCCCGCCGGGGGCCAGCCCGTGTTCCAGGACCGGGTCGATGCGGCGGATCTTGGCACTGTCGCCCCACAGGGCAAAGGCCGCGACCAGACCGGCAGGGCGCAGGTCGTCGGCCCGGGCGACCACACGGATGGCGCTGTCAGGAACGCCGTTCGCGGTCAGGAATGCGCGGTAGGGCGCGATCCAGTCCGACGCGGGGCCGGTATGAAACCGCCCCGTCGCATCGACATCCAGCAGATCGACCGCCGTCCCGAACGCCCGGTGCGCGGCCAGCGTCAGGCCGCGCGCGCCACCGCCCGCATCGGCCACCACCTGCAGCGCGGTGATGCCCAGCCGGTCCAGCAACCCCGCCTCGAACACCCGCCCCGACCGCCCGGTCACGGGGGCCGCCGCCGCGTCGATGCCGTGGCGCTTGCAGATACGCTCAAGGTACGACCCCATGGGCGGCAGACCGTGGTGGTTCAGCCCGATCTCGCGCTTGTTCGATGCCCACAGATGCACCGCCGTCGTCTGGTCGGTCAGATACCGTTCAACCCGCCGGGAGGGTTTGAAGAATGTCTGCCGGTCGGGAAAGCTGACGGGATAGAAGGCGTCGATGGGCTGGACCTGTCCCAGCATGTCGAACCGCTTGGCGAAACTTGACACCATCAGGGGCCCCCAGGTGCCCCAGGCCTGTTGCGTCACCGGCACCGGCGTACCTGCCGCCGCCGCCGCACGATAGGCGTCGCGCGTCTTGGGCCCCAGCCAGCGCGGGATCGGATGCAGGTCTTCGGTGAACGCCAGCATCGCCGCCAGCATCGGATGATCCGCAGGCAACCCCAGCACCGCGTTGTTCACATAGCGCCCGTCGGGGCGTTCAAACCCCATCACCACGCCGCCCGGATAGGGCATCGGGCGGTGGCAATAGACATCGGTATCCACCCAGACCATGCCCGGACAGGCGCGGATCATGTGCAGGCGGAAAAGGTCGGCGAACAGCGCCACGCTGTCCTTCTTCTCATATTTCAGGAACGATTCCGCCGCCAGAATCTCGCGCCCGTCGCGGCGGACCACGCCGGCGGGGACGTTCGGGATGTCGTGGTACGAGAACAGCGTGATCCGCTGCCCCTCATCGACAAACGACTTGAGGCAGACCTGTTCCATCCAGGTCAGCCGCCCCCCGATCCACAGCGTGCCAACCTCGCGCATCAGGCCCCCGAATGCCACCCGTGGCAGTATTTCGCGCAACAGTCTGGCGAAAATGCGGCGCAGGGCAAGGGGATGCGTCTGGGAAGGCGGACGGGTTCCTGCTAGATGGGCGGCGTATGCCCGGCGAACAGGCCGGGGCGCTGCCCCGGACCCCGGGATACTTGGACAAAGGCGAAATGGCAGGGTGCGCCCTGGCGCGGTGGCAGGCGGTAAGGGGTAGGTGGGCATGGATCAGCAGGCAGACATACGCCACCACAGGCTGGCAGGCCCGGAAAACCCGATGCCGGGCGACATGCCCGGTCTGACGCGCCTTCTGGACGTGGTGCGCTGTCAGGACGGGCTGATCCGCGCGTTTTTCGGCAGTGGCACGCAGCCTGCGGCCTTTGCCGCCACGGCACCCGAACCCCACGGCCAGCCGGTCGAGATACGCCCGGTGTCGGGGGCGGTGATGGGGGTTTTTGCAGGCGGGGGGCCGGTTCTTCTGGCCAGTGGCGCGACGCTGACACTGTCGCCCGCCAACGGCGAGCCTGCGTTTCTTGCCGGGCGCAACTGCCTTTTGGCGTTCCGGGTCGAGGAAACGCCGATGCAGGTGGCCGAATGGCTGATCTACCACGCGCTGCACCATGGCGCGCAGGGGGCGGTGATCGTGAACCGCATTCCCGGCGATTTCGCGGAAGGGCTGGCCGCGCTGATCGCTGACACCAGCCTGCGCGTCGTCGTGCTGGACTGCCCCATGCCCATCGGCAAACCCGGCGTGCCGCCCGAAAACTGCCTGTACCTCGCCCCCGACGCCCCCGGCAAGGCGCGCATGACCATACCCGACCCCGACCCCTGGCGCAGCCCGCCGGGTGAGCCGTTGATCCACGAGATTTGCAAATGGCGCTATCTGACCCAGGCGCGGGCGGTGCTGAACCTGGACGTGACCGACGTCCTGACCCCCCGGGCCGAGGGCGAGCCTACCGCCTTTGACCATTGCCGCCGTTCGAAAACCGGGGTGATCCTGCTGCTTGGCCGCCACATATACCCATGGCGCGTGCGTCCGGGGCAGGGCGGGGCGCGGCTGGGTGACCATGTCTGCCGCCCGTTCGACAAGGGCGACGAGATTGCCCGCTGGGGCGCCGCCCCCGACCGCGCGGGCCTTCGCAACACCTGGCGCGGGGTGCGGGTGTCCTATGCGTCACCCGACCGTTCGGTGTCGGCGCGGTTTGACCGCGCCATGGCGATCCGCGTGCCCGGGGCCGCCCCGTCGGAACTGGCCCCCAAGGCCGCCCTGATCGAGGATGCGGCCCTTGTCACCCTGTCCGAGGGCCTGTTGGGCTGGAACCCGGTCCGCCCGCCCCGCACGATGCCGCGCCGCGGTTCGGTCAGCGCCACCAAGCCCGGCCGCACCGCCATCGTCACCACAATGCGGAACGAGGCCCCGTTCATTCTGGAATGGATCGCCTGGCACCGGGCCATCGGGGTGGATGATTTCCTTGTCTATACCAACGACTGCACCGACGGCACCGATACGCTGCTGTCCCTGTTGCAGGAAAAGGGCATCGTCCAGCACCGCGACAACCCGTTCCGCTCGATGGACCTGACCCCCCAGCACGGCGCCCTTCAGGCCGCCGAGGCGGAACCCGTGATGCAGGATTGCGGCTGGGGCATCTGCATGGACGTGGATGAGTTCATCAACATCAAGCTGGGCGATGGCCGCCTGCCCACCCTCTATGCCGCGATGGAGGGCGCGATGCCCGGGGCCAACATGATCTCGATGACCTGGCGGTTGTTCGGCAACGGCGACATCGACGGCTACCTTGACCAGCCGATTGCCGCGCAATTCACCCGCTGCGCGCCCGAGCGTATCCGCAAACCGCATCAGGCCTGGGGCTTCAAGACGCTGTTCCGCAATGTCGATCACTACCGCAAACTGGGCGTCCACCGGCCCAAGGGCCTCAACCCCGACCTCTGGACGCGCATCCGCTGGCTGAACGGCTCGGGCGCACCGATGCCGCGCGAGATGTTCCGCAACGGCTGGCGGTCAACGCAGGACACCTATGGTTATGACTGGGTGCAACTGAACCACTATGCGGTGCGGTCTGCCGAAAGCTTTCTCGTGAAACGTGACCGGGGCCGGGTGAACCATGTCGACCGCGATCAGGGGCTGGCCTACTGGTTCCGCATGAACCACAACATCGAGGAAGACCGCTCGATCCAGTCCCGCCTGCCGATGCTGGTGGCCGAGATGGACCGCCTTCTGGCCGACCCCGACATCGCCCGCGCCCATCTGGCCGCCGTGACAGCACACCGCACGAAAATCGCCACCCTGCGCGCCGACCCGGTGCAATCGGCCTTTCACGCCGAACTGACCGGCGCGCGGATGCAAAAGCTGTGCCGCCTGCAGCGCCATTTCGGATCGGGCGTGTTCCATGCGGGGCCAGAGGTGATCCCTGATGACCTGTTGACCCGCGACCTGCCCGCCGATTTCTTCTTTACCGTCGGCGATGATACCGACGCGGATGAGGCGACCTGACACGCCGGGGGCTGCCCGGCAACCGCACGGAAACAATCTGCAACCTTTGTTCAGGTGCTGCCCCGGGGAAGCCCCCTTGTCAGCCATCTTGCGCCCAAGGATGATGCGATACCAAGGGCGATGACCGCGCTGCGCGTGGGCAGACCCTGTGCTGCACCCCCGTATTGCCAGATGCAAGGCGCACCTTCATGTCTGAACCGCTTGCCGCCCCCACCGCCGCCAATGACACGAGGCCCCCCAGTCGCGGCGCCTCTGCCACACATGCCGAGTGGCTGGCGGCGCTTGAAAACGAAGCCGAGGAAACCGGCTATGTCCAGTCGCTGGGGCCCCGGCACTGGGCGTTCTTCCACGACGACGGGCCGACGCTCCTGGTCACGTTCGAACGTGCGGGTGCCATCCGGTCGCAAAGCCCCGACCGCCTGCCCGACGGATTCCGTCTGGCGCGGGCGAACGGCTGGTCGCATCTGTGCCTGATTGCCGAGGGTGAAACCTGGTACCGCGACACGGCCGTTTACCGCTATTTCGACCGGCTGATTGACGATGCGTTCTTTGAGGATTTCCAGTCGGTGCTGTTTTACGGCGCGCAGATGGGCGGCTATGCCGCCGCCGCCTATTCGGTCGCGGCGCCCGGGGCCACGGTGCTGGCGGTGCAGCCAGTGGCGACACTTGACCCCTCGGTCGCGGGCTGGGACGCACGCTATGCCCGCGCGCGGCGGCTGAACTTTACCGACCGCTTCGGCTTTGCCCCCGAAATGACCGAAGGCGCGGGCCAGGTGTTCGTGCTCCACGACCCGGCCGAGCGTGAGGATGCAATGCATGCGGCGTTGTTCCACCGCCCATGGGTCACCCCCCTGCGCGCCCGCCGTCTGGGCAGTTCGATCGAGGCCGCTTTGCGCAAGATGAACCTCTTCGACCGCCTCCTGACCGAGGCCGCGACGGGCGCACTGACGCCCCTGTCGTTTGCCCAGGGTTTCCGGGAACGCCGCAATTACGGCCCCTACCTGCGCCGGTTGCTGGCCTTGCAGGCCGATGCCGGGCGTACCGCGCGCGAAATGATGATCTGCCGTTCGGTCGTGGGGCGGGTGCGGGCACCGACGTTTCGGAAACGGCTGGCAGAGTTGACGGGGGACAAGGGGTAGGGCGGTCGTCTGACCGGACAAACCTGCCCCGTCGTCAATCCGGTCGTCCGGCCTCGTCCCGGTTGTTGCAGTACAGGGCCACCTTGTTGCCTTGCGGATCGCGCAGGTAGCCCACATAGAAATGCGCGCTGTAATCCGCGCGAAATCCGGGCGCGCCTTCGTTCCGCCCGCCCGCCGCAATTGCCGCCGCATGCAGCGCGCGGACCAAAGCCTGCGTTGGCACCGCAAACGCCACCATCGCGCCGTTGCCCGCCGATGCTGCCTGTCGGTCGAACGGCGGCTTGACATAGAAATCGGGTGGCGCGTGCGGTTGGCCGCCCGTCGCGGCAAGACCATAACTCAGCCCTTCGTCCGAGACTTCAAGCCCGTAGCCAAGGCTTGGCAGGAACGCCGAATAGAACCTTTCGGCCAGCGGAATGTCGTCCGCACCCACCGTGATGTAGCCGATCATTCCCGCTCTCCTTTCGTCATGAATGCCAAAACGTATGTACGGATGTAATACAGATGCTGTACGGTCTGAATACGGATCGAATACGGGAAAAACATAGCAATTTCGGATGGTTGCCCTGAAAAGGCCCGCGCCCGCCATGACCCCCGCTTTACCATTCCTTAACCCCCATTCACCGCCCCCAGACCACCGCATTTTCATGTCGCTTGATAAGGTGCTTCAACTCGTCAAACGCCGCGATCACATGCGCTGCGAACCGTTCGGCGGCGGCAGGGCGGGGTTGCTGGCTGCGACGTAGCAGCCCCAGGCTGCGAGCAGGTTGGGGGATGTCGAGCGGCAACACGACGATGCGGTTTTCCTTTCGTTGCGCAAACACCACCGAAAACGGCAGAACGGCCAGCGCGTTCGTCTCGGCCATATAGTTGATAACACTCATCAATGATCCGCCGGAATAGCGGATGCTCAGTTCCGGCACACCCAAAATCAGCAGTATCGAATGCAGGTCCGACAGCAACGGCGACCCCGGCAGGGGCGCCACCCAGGGGAAATCGGCGACATCCCCCGTCATCAGCCGCCGCTTGCGCGTCAGGGGGTGGCCCGCGCGGCAGGCCACGATGTTGCGGCCGGGCAGGATCTCGGTGAACTCGAACCCCGGCGCGGCCGTGGCCCCACCCATCGGCACCACCGCCACGTCGATCAGGTCATTCTCCAACGCCGCTGACAGATCGCCAAGGTTGCCGTAGCTTTGCTGGACAGCCACATCAGGCTCAAGGTTCTGGAAATCCGCCACCATCCGCGAAATCATCGCGTCCATGAAAAACGGCACCCCCCCCACCCGCACAAGTCCCCGTGTTCCCTTGATAAATCCCTGCACCGTATCCGACGCCCGGCGCGAGGCGGCAAGGATTTCGCGCCCATGCGACGCCAGTTGCACCCCCAGCGGCGTGGCCTGAAGGGGTCGCTTGCCCCTCACAAACAACGCCTCACCCACCCGCGCCTCAAGACTGGCCAGCGACCGGCTGACGGCGGGCTGCGTAAGCCCCAGCGTCAACGCCCCCCGGCTGACCGACCCCGCATCAAGGACGGCGGCCAACTGCATCAGATGGGTTTCGCTGAGTTTCATAACATTATGCTATAGTCGGCAACCGATAAATCATCAACAGATCGTTAAAGCCAGCGCATCCTCATACGGTCCGGAGGGGGATGGAAATGGATGGAGCGGCGGCGGAAACCGCGCTGCCAGGTTCGGTCGACGAACTGGCGCGTCGGTTGCAGGCGGGGGGCGACAGCCGTCTGGCCCAGGGCCTGTTGGCCGCCGTGACGCAGATGTGCCGTCTGGTCGGCGACCTGCGCCTGACCCCCGACGAATTGCGCGCGGTGATCGAGTTTCTGACCGAGGTCGGCCATGCCTCTGACGCAAGGCGACAGGAGTGGGTGCTGTTGGCCGATGTGCTGGGCGTGTCGACGCTGGTCGAGGATCTGGCGCATCCGCGCCTGCCCGGAGCCACGCCGAACACCCTGCCCGGCCCGTTCTACCGCGCCGATGTGCCTGATCTTCCGGATGGGGCTGACCTGTCGCGCGACGGGGTGGGCGAGGTGCTGGACGTGACCTTGCGGGTGCGCGATTGCGGGGGGCGCGACGTGGCGGGGGCGGTAGTTGAGGTTTGGCACGCAAATGCGCTTGGTCTTTACGAAAATCAGGAACCGGACGTGCAGCCGGAATACAATCTGCGGGGCCGGTTCCAGGCCGATGCCGGGGGTTGTGTGCAGTTCCGCACGATCCGGCCGCGCGGGCTGAACCTGCCGCAGGATGGCCCGGTGGGACGGCTGATGCATCGGCTGGGCCTGCGGCTGGAACGCCCGGCGCACCTGCATTTCCGGGTGACGGCGGCGGGGTATGACCCCCTGACCACGCATGTGTTTGACGAGAGCGATCCTGCCATCGGGCATGACGCGCTTTTCGGTGTCAAACCCGGGCTGCTGGCCGAGTTCCGCGAGACGGGCGCGCGCCATCATGCGCTGGACTATACCTTTGTGATGACGCTGGCCGGCGAGGCGGGCCGCGCCCCCCCGATGACAACCGAACGATGAGGAGCGCCGACATGGCCCTGGTATCCGGCTATCACCACCTGACCCTGTCCACCGACGGCGTGCAGGATGACTATGATTTCTATACGAAAACGCTGGGCCTGTATTCGGTCAAGCGGACCGTGCTGTTTGATGGGGTGCTGCCGGTCTATCACCTTTACTACGGGTCCAGACGCGGCGACGCCTCGACCATCATCACCACATTCCCATTCCGCAAGCCGGCCGTCTATGGCCGCCGGGGCACCAATCAGACGCGCACGATCATGCAGTCGGTGCCGGCGGGGTCATCCGATTTCTGGGTGGACCGGTTGAATGGCGCGGGCATCCCGGCCACCAAGGGCAGCCGCTTTGGCCTGACGCGGGTGCTGTTCGCGCACCCCTGCGGCATTCCGCATGAGCTGGTCGAGAACCCCGGTGACACCCGCAACGGCATCGTGAACCCCGCTGCAGGCACCACGCTGCAAACCGCCATTCGCGGTATCTACGGGGCCGGGATCGCGGTTTTCGACATCGACGCGATGAACGAGTTCATCGAGGGCGGCGTGGGTCTGGTGCGCGAGGCTTCAACCGATGAGGGGCGGATGTACTCGGTGCCCGACAACCTTGGGCCCCATTCGGTGGTCGAGGTGATCGAGGACCGGGTGTCAAAGCAGGGCACCTGGATGCTGGCAGGGGGCACGGTGCATCACATGGCGCTGAACACCGGCACCGAGGAAAACCAGATCGCCCTGAAGGCGCGGCTGGAGGGGATGGGGTTCACCGACGTCAGCGAACAGAAGGACCGCAACTATTTCAAGTCGATGTACGTCCGCAGCCCCGGCGGTGCCTTGTTCGAGATCGCCTGGACGGTGCCCGAAGGCTGGGCCAAGGACGAGGCCCCGGACGCCATCGGCAAGTCGCTGGTGTTCCCGCCGTGGTTCGAGGACCGGCGTCCCGAGATGGAAGCGGGCCTTGAACCGGCGAATTTCGGATGACGGACGCGGCCACCCATTTCGCAGGGGTGCCGCTGGCCGGGGCAAGGGCGCTGTGCGTGTTTGTCCACGGGCGCGGCTGGACGCCCGGGCGGACATGCGAGGCGGTGATGGACCGGCTGACGACGCCGGGTGTGGCCTATGCGTTGCCGGAGGCGGCGGGCAACAGTTGGTATGCGGCAAAGGCGGTGGATGCGTTGACCGGTGACACAAGGGCATCGCTGGCGGCGGCGGTGGCGCAGGTGGCTGGGGTGATTGACGTGATGCGTGCCGGTGCGCCGGGTGTGCCCTTGGTGCTTGCGGGGTTTTCGCAGGGGGCTTGTGTGGCACTGGAACTGGCGTTTGGCGGGGGGAGGCCGGATGCGCTGGTGGCGCTGACCGGCTGCCGGGTGGGGCAGGCGGAGGATCCCCGGGCGCAGTCGTTGCCCAAGGGCCTGCCGGTGTATCTGAGCGGGGGCGACAATGACCCGTGGATTCCGGTCGCGGCCTTTGCCGGGGCGGTGGCGGAACTGGGGGCGGCGGGGGCAGCCCTGCGCGCCGATCTGTTCCCCGGCCGGCCGCATGAGATGTCCGGGCCCGAACTGGCCATGCTGGATTGCGTGCTGGCCGATCTGGCCGCCGGTCGCGCGCCCGGATTTGGAGCGTCCCGATGAGCCGCACCTTTACCTTTCCCGGCATGGCCACGCGCGTGGTGTTCGGCGCGGGCACGTTGGCGCAGACCGGCGCCGAGGTCGCGCGCCTTGGCCATACCCGCGCGCTGGTCCTGTCCACATCGCATCAGGCACCCGAGGCGCAGGCGCTTGCGGATCAGCTTGGGCCCCTGTCTGCAGGCGTCTTTGCCGGCGCCGCGATGCACACGCCGGTCGATGTGACCGACCGCGCCGTGCAGGCGTTCCGCGACAGTGGCGCGACCTGTGTGGTGTCGCTGGGCGGCGGGTCCACCACGGGCCTTGGCAAGGCGATTGCCGTTCGGACCGGGGCCGATCAGGTGGTGATCCCCACCACCTATGCCGGGTCGGAGATGACCGATATCCTTGGCGAAACGGCGGATGGCGAAAAAACCACCCGCCGCGATCCGGCGATCCGGCCCGAGACGGTGATCTATGACGTGGACCTGACGCTGACCCTGCCGCTGGCAATGACGGTGAACTCGGCGCTGAACGCCATCGCGCATGGGATGGAGACGCTGTATGCGCCCGACCGCAATCCGGTGGTGGTGCTGATGGCACAGGATGCGCTGCGGTCGTTCAAGGCGGCGTTGCCATTGCTGGCGCTGGACCCCCTTGACCGCGACGCAAGGGCCGAGGCGCTTTATGCCGCGTGGTGCTGTTCCACGGCTCTTGGCTATGTCCAGATGGCGCTGCATCACAAGTTGGCGCATGTGATCGGCGGCAGCTTCAACACCCCCCATGCCGAAACCCATGCGGTCTTGTTGCCCCATACCACGGCGTTCAATGCCGTGGCGGTGCCCGACCTTCTGGCCCCGATCGCCGACACCTTCGGTGGCCCGCCCGGTGCCGCGCTGTGGGATTTCGCCAAGGCGGCGGGTGCGCCCACGCGCCTGTCGGATTTCGGCGTGGCCGAGGGCGATCTGGACCGCGCCACGGCGATTGCAATGAAGAACGCCTACTGGAACCCGCGCCCGTTCGATGCGCGCGACATCCGCAACCTGTTGCAGGCGGCCTGGGAGGGTCGCAGGCCCGACAATTGAACCAACAAGAGGGAGGACAACCATGCTGACCAGAAGAAAGTTCCTGCGCACGACTGCCGCCACCGGCCTGACCACGGCCGCATCCGGCCTTGCCGCACCGGCCATCGCGCAAGGGGCCAAGATCAAGCTGGGCTATGTCAGCCCGCAGTCCGGGCCGCTGGCCGGGTTTGCTGAAAGCGATGCCTATAACATCGAGGCTTTCCTTGCGACCGAGGCCGGCAAGAATTTCGAAGTGATCGTCAAGGACAGCCAATCGAACCCCAACCGCGCGGCGGAAGTGGCCAAGGAACTGATCG
The DNA here is from genome assembly GCA_038209775.1 of Rhodobacterales bacterium. Taxonomy (GTDB): domain Bacteria; phylum Pseudomonadota; class Alphaproteobacteria; order Rhodobacterales; family Rhodobacteraceae; genus JBBQXK01. The sequence continues at coordinate 34,578 of JBBQXK010000032.1, forward strand.
TCGACGACGAGATCGAGATGATGCTGGTCGCGTCCACCCCCGAGAACACCAACCCGGTGGCCACCACCTGTGAGGCCGAGGGGATGCCCTGCATTTCCACCATGGCCCCCTGGCAGCCGTGGTTCATCGGCCAGCAGGGCAACCCCGGCGATCCGGCGTCGTGGAAACCGTTCGACTATGCCTTCCACTATTTTTGGGGGCTGGAGGACGTGATCGCGGTGTTCCTGAACATGTGGAACCAGATCCCCACCAACAAGTTGGTGGGCGGCCTGTTCCCCAATGACGGCGACGGCAATGCCTGGGGTGATCCGAACGTGGGCGTGGGCCCGGGCTTTGCGGCGGCGGGCTATACCCTGACCGATCCGGGGCGGTATCAGAACCTGACGGATGATTTCAGCGCTCAGATCAACGCCTTCAAGGCGGCGAATGCGGATATCGTGACCGGCGTGGTGATCCCGCCCGATTTCACCACGTTCCGCAATCAGGCGATCCAGCAGGGATTTTCGCCGAAGATCATCACCGTCGCCAAAGCGATCCTTTTCCCGCAGTCGGTCGAGGCTTTGGGCGAGGCCGGGCACAACCTGTCGTCCGAGGTGTGGTGGTCGAACACGCATCCCTTCTCGTCCTCGCTGACGGGGATGTCGGCAGCGGACCTTGCGGCAGACTTCACCGCCAAGACGCAGCGGCCCTGGACCCAGCCCATCGGGTTCATCCATTCGCTGTTCGAGGTGGCGACGGATGTGATGGGCCATGTGTCCGATACAGGTGAGGCTGATGAGGTAGCGGCGGCGATTGCGGCGACCAAGCTGGATACGATGGTGGGGCGGATCGAATGGAACGGGGCAGGCCTGCCGCCCTTTGCCGCGAAGAGCGTCTGCAAGACGCAGCTTGTGGGTGGGCAGTGGCGGCGCAAGGCCGATGGCACCTTCGATCTGGTGATCGTCGACAACCAGACCGCGCCGAACATTCCCACTGGCGGCGTGATGGAAGCGCTGGCCTGATCGACCGTGGTGCCCCGCCCTGCGCGGGGCACCATCGCTTGGGGGAGGGGACGTTGGACGTACTGACGCTGCACGGCGTGTCGAAAAGCTTCGGGGCCCTCAAGGTCACCGATGATGTGTCGTTTGCGGTCCCCAAGGGGCAGGCTCTGGGCATCATCGGGCCGAACGGGGCTGGGAAATCGACGCTGTTCAACCTGATTACCGGGAATTTCGCGCCCGACACCGGGACGATCACGCTTCTGGGCCGCGACGTGACGCGGATGCCCGCGATGGCGCGGGTGCGGATGGGGGTGGGGCGGTCGTTCCAGATCCCGCAGCCGTTCGAGGGGCTGACGGTGTTCGAGAACCTGTGCGTCGCCGCCAGCTTCGGGCGCGGGTTGCCCGAGGCGGCGGTAACGGCGGATTGCATCGCGATTCTGGAGCAGACCGAACTGATGCGCCGCGCGAATGTGCCGGCCGGGGCGTTGTCGTTGCTGGAAAGGAAGAGGCTGGAACTGGCCCGGGCGATGGCGACGGACCCGGAGCTGTTGCTGCTGGACGAGATTGCGGGCGGACTGACCGAAGGGGAATGCAAGGCGCTGGTGGCCACCATCCGGGGGATCCATGCGCGCGGTGTTACGATCATCTGGATCGAGCATGTGCTGCACGCCCTGACCTCGGTGGTGGAGCGTCTGTTGGTGCTGGATTTCGGGCGGGTGATCGGGATTGGCGAACCCGCTGCGATCATGGCCTCGAAAGAAGTGCGCGAGATTTATCTGGGGCTGGAGGCATGAGTCTGCTGGAAACGCATGGGCTGACGGCAGGTTACGGCCAGTTCCGTGCGCTGTTCGGCGTGGATATCCGGGTGGATGCGGGCGAGACGGTAGCGATCATCGGCGCGAACGGGGCGGGCAAGACCACCCTGATGCGCAGCATTTCCGGGGTGTTGCGCAATGATCCCGCGATGGTGATGCACCGGGGCGACCCCATTGGCGCGATGGCGGCGGCCGCCGTGATGCAGCGCGGGATTGCGATGGTGCCCGAGGGGCGCCGCCTGTTCCCCTCGCTGTCGGTCGAGGAAAACCTGCTGATTGGCGGTCAGGTGCGCAAGGCATCCGGGCCTTGGAACCTGCAGACAGTCTATGACCTTTTCCCGATCCTGAAGGAACGCCGCAAATCCCCCGGCACCGCCCTGTCAGGCGGGCAACAGCAGATGGTGGCCATCGGTCGCGCGCTGATGTCGAACCCCGAGGTGCTGCTCTGCGACGAGATCAGCTTGGGTCTGGCCCCGGTGGTGATCCGCGACATCTATGCCGCCGTGCCGCGCATTAAGACGTCCGGCGCGGCACTGGTGATCGTCGAGCAGGATATTGGCCGGGCGCTGTCAGTGGCGGACAGGGTTTATTGCATGATGGAGGGGCGAGTGACGCTGAGCGGGAAGGCGGGCGCGATGACACGCGAGGCGATCCATGCCGCCTATTTCGGAGAAGCTGCATGAGCGGAACTGTCAGAAGCGGGGGCCGGCCCCCGCACCCCCGGAGTATTTGGACAAAGAAGAAACGCCGGGTTCGCCTCTGCGCGCACATTTCATCTTTGCATAAATATCCCGGGGGTGCGGGGGCTGGCCCCCGCTTCTGTCTGCAGGGGGCTGCGGCATGATCTGGGTTGATACCATCGTGCAGGGCATCCTGCTGGGCGGGCTTTATGCGCTGTTCGCCGCCGGATTGAGCCTGGTGTTCGGGATCATGCGGCTGGTCAATCTGGCGCACGGCGACCTCATCATCTTTGCGGCGTTTGGAATTCTGCTGATCGGTTCGGCGACGGGGCTGCATCCGTTTCTGGCCGCGGTGATCGCGGCCCCGATGATGTTCGGGTTTGGCTGGATGCTGCAAAGGTTCGTGCTGAACCGGGTGCTAGGGCCGGATATCCTGCCGCCCCTTCTGGTGACGTTCGGGCTGTCGGTGGCACTGCAGAACGGGATGCTCGAGGCGTTTTCGGCCGACAGCCAGCGGCTGCGGGCGGGCACCCTGGAAAGCGCGTCGGTCGATCTGGGGGTGGTGACGCTGGGGTGGATGCCTGTGCTGACCTTTGCCACGGCGGTGGGGGTGATCGTGGTTCTGAACGCGATCTTCTACCGCACCGCGCTTGGGCGGGCGTTCCGCGCGACCAGCGATGATCCGGTGACGGCCAGCCTGATGGGGATTGATCCGAAGGGCGTCTTTGCCATGGCCACGGGGCTGGCCATGGTCACCGTCACGATTGCCGCACTTTATCTGGGGATGCGGGCGAATTTTGATCCATCCATCGGTCCGGCCCGGCTGATCTATGCGTTCGAGGCGGTGATTATCGGCGGTTTGGGCAGCCTGTGGGGCACCCTGGCCGGGGGGATCATCATCGGGGTCGCGCAGACCATGGGGGCGGCGGTCAACCCGGAATGGCAGATACTGTCGGGGCATCTGGCGTTTCTGCTGGTGCTCTTGGTGCGGCCACGGGGACTTTTCCCACGGGCGGTGGACTGACATGGCAATGCGCGTCGTTACCCGCACAAGGGCCGGGACCATCACCGGAGTTGCCGCCTTGGCACTGGTTGCCCTGGGCCTGATCCTGCCCGCCTTTGCCGGGCGCAGCGTCATTCAGGACATGTTCTTTATCCTGACGATGCTGACGCTGGCGCAGGTGTGGAACCTGCTTGCAGGCTATGGCGGCCTTGTTTCGGTAGGCCAGCAGGCGTTCGTGGGTATCGGCGCCTATGCGATGTTCGCAGGCGTGATCCTGTGGGGGTGGGACCCGGTGCCCGCCATCCTGCTGGGGGGCATTGCTGCACTGGCTTTGTCGATCCCCACGGCGTTCTTCGCGTTCCGCCTGCAGGGCGCCTATTTCGCCATCGGCACCTGGGTGATCGCCGAGGTTACCCGCCTGATGGTGGCACAGTGGAAGGCACTGGGCGGCGGCACCGGCACCTCGCTTCCGCGCGAGGCCACGTCGGACATCCTGGGCGTCGCCACGGTACAGGCGCTGTTCGGGGTGCGTGAGGCGGCCGCGCGGGATATTCTGGCGTATTGGCTGGCTTTGGCGTTGGCCGTGGCGACGATTGGTGCGATTTACTGGTTGCTTCGGAACCGGCTGGGTCTGGCATTGGCGGCGGTGCGTGACAACACCGAGGCCGCGAAATCGGTGGGCGTCGATGCGCGGCAACTGAAATGGGCGGTGTTCCTGATCGCGGCCTTTGTCACCGGCCTGTGCGGCGCGCTGATCTACATGCAGACCGCCCGCATATCCCCCGATGCCGCATTCAGCGTCACCAACTGGACGGCCTATGTCATCTTTATCGTGGTGATCGGCGGGATCGGGCGGATCGAGGGGCCGATTGTGGGGGTGATCGTGTTCTGGGGGTTGCAGACGGCGCTGGCGGACTATGGCAGCTGGTATCTGCTGACGCTGGGGCTGATCGCCATTGCCGTCATGCTGTTTGCCCCGCGCGGGCTGTGGGGGCTGTTGTCCGAGCGGACCGGCCTGCAACTGTTTCCGATCCGCCGCAGGCTGGTCGACATTGGGGGGAAATGATGGCGGACATCACGACGGACGTACTGGTTATCGGCACCGGCCCTGCGGGCAGTGCCACGGCGGCATTGCTGGCGTCGCAGGGGGTCGAGGTGATGGTGGTCAACCGCTATCGCTGGCTGGCCAACAGCCCCCGCGCGCACATAACCAACCAGCGCACGATGGAGGTTCTGCGCGATCTGGGGCCGGAGGTGGAGGGCGAGGCGTATCTGCACGCCACCCCCAAGGCGTTGATGGGAGCCAACGTGTTCTGCACCGCGCTTGCGGGTGAGGAGTTGGGCCGGTTGCAGACATGGGGCACGCATCCCCTGTCGGCGGCGGAACATGCGCTGTCGTCGCCGACCGAGATGAACGACCTGCCGCAGACCTTCATGGAACCCCTGTTGTTCAAGACCGCCTGCGCGCGGGGGGCGCAGGGGCGGATGAGTTGCGAGTATCTGAGCCACGAGCAGGACGCAGATGGCGTCACCGCCACCCTGCGGGACCGCCTTATGGCCAAGGATTTCACCGTTCGGGCGAAATATATGGTCGGGGCCGACGGTGGCAATTCGCTGGTGGCCGAACATGCGGGCATCCCCCTTGAGGGCAAGATGGGGATCGGCGGGTCGATCAACCTGTTGTGCAAGATGGATCTGTCCCGCTACGTCGCCCACCGGCCATCGGTTCTGTACTGGGTGATGCAGCCGGGGTCGAACGTCGGTGGCATCGGCATGGGCGTTGTGCGGATGATCCGGCCCTGGAATGAATGGCTGATTATCTGGGGCTATGACATCAACGGCGAGCGGCCCGTTCTGACCGACGATCAGGCCAAGGGGATCATCCGCCAGCTTGTCGGCGTAAGCGATCTGGAGATCGAGCTGACCGCGATCAGCTATTGGACGGTGAACAACGTCTATGCCACCCATATGCAGAAGGGCCGTGTGTTCGTGATGGGCGATGCCGCGCACCGGCATCCGCCGTCGAATGGCCTCGGGTCGAACACGTCCATTCAGGATGCGTTCAATCTGGCGTGGAAGCTGGCGGCGGTGCTGAAGGGGCAGGCGACGCCAAAGCTTCTGGACAGCTTTTCCGAGGAACGTGCGCCGATTGCCAAGCAGATCGTCACCCGCGCCAACAAGTCGATCCCCGAGTTCGGCCCGATATTTGAGGCTCTGGGGATGGACGGCAGTTTCGACCATGCCCGGATCGAGGCGAACATGGGCGCCCGCTGTGACGCGACCCCGGCGGCAGAGGCGCAGCGCACGGCGCTGCGGGCGGCGATTGCCTACAAGAAATACGAATTCGACTGCCACGGCGTCGAGATGAACCAGCGCTATCACTCGGGGGCCGTGGTGACGGATGGGCAGGTGGAACCAGCGGCTGACCGGGATATGGAGCTGCACTATCAGCCGACGACATGGCCGGGTGCGCGGCTGCCGCATGCGTGGGTGTTCGACCATGAGGGGCACAAGGTCTCGACGTTGGACCTGTGTGGGAAGGGCCGCTTTACCCTTCTGACCGGGATCGGGGGTGAGGCCTGGGTGCAGGCGGCACAGGCCGCCGGGGCCGCGCGGGGCACCGATATCCGCACCCATGTGATCGGCCCACGGCAGGGGATCGAGGATCATGCGGGCGAATGGGCAGGCATCCGCGAGATTGCGGATGCGGGGTGCCTGCTGATCCGCCCCGACCACCACGTTGCCTGGCGCAGCCATGGCATGACCGACACACCCGGCGCCGACCTTGCGCGCGCGTTCAACTCTATTCTGGGGCACTAGATCATGGCCAAGCGGACCTGGACGAAATACCCGTACTTTGAAGAGGAAACCTCGGCCGAAGTGGTCATCGCGCGGATGGGTGAGGATATCGACCCCCGCATCCGCACGGTGATGACATCGGCGCTGCACCACCTGCATGCCTTTGTCAAAGAGGTGCGCCCGACCCATGAGGAATGGCTGGAAGCGATCAAGTTCCTGACCGCGACCGGCCACATGTCCACCGACTGGCGGCAGGAGTTCATCCTGTTGTCGGATACGCTTGGCGTCACGATGCTGGTCGATGCGATCAACCATGGCCATGCGGAAGAGGCGACCGAGACCACCATCCTTGGCCCGTTCTATGTGGACAACCCGCCGCACCGGGAAAACGGTGCGAACGTCTGTCTGGATGGCAAAGGGGAACCGCTGTTCGTCAAGGGGCGGGTGCTGGACCTGCGGGGGCAGCCGATTGCGGGGGCCACGGTTGATGCCTGGCAGACCAATGCCGACGGGTTCTATGACGTGCAGCAAAAGGGCATCCAGCCGGAGATGAACCTGCGCGGGGTGTTCACCACCGACGCAATGGGGCGCTATGCGTTCCAGACGGTCAAGCCGCGCTACTATCCGATCCCGGATGACGGGCCGGTGGGGCAGCTTTTGCACCAGATGGGGCGTGGGCCGAACCGGGCGGCGCATATCCACTTTATCGTCAAGTCCGAGGGGCATGAGAGTGTCATCACCCACGTCTTTCCGCCCGACTGCCCCTATCTTGAAACCGACGCGGTGTTTGGCGTCAAGGAAAGCCTGATCGGCGATTTCCGGCAGGTGGGAGACCATTGGGAACTCGATTGGGATTTCGTGCTGGCGGACCGGGCATGACGACCCCCTGCATCCTGTGTGTGGCCATTACCGGGTCGTTGCCGACCAAGGCCAACAATCCGGCGGTGCCGATCACCGTGGCCGAACAGATCGAATCGACGCAAGAGGCGTTCGAGGCGGGGGCAGCCATCGCGCACTGCCATGTGCGCGATGATGAGGGGCGGCCCACCAGCGACCCCGAGCGGTTCGCCCGCCTGAAAGAAGGGCTGGAGAAACACTGCCCCGGCATGATCGTGCAACTGTCAACCGGCGGGCGGTCGGGGGCGGGGCAAGCGCGTGGGGGGATGCTGCCTCTGCGGCCCGACATGGCGTCGCTGTCGGTGGGGTCGAACAACTTTCCGACGCGGGTCTATGAAAACCCGCCCGATCTGGTGGACTGGCTGGCGTCCGAGATGCTGAAGCACGATGTGAAGCCCGAGGTGGAAGCGTTTGATCTGTCACATATCGTGCAGGCTTGTGCCATGGCCCGCGACGGGCGGCTGCGCGGGCCTTTGTATGTGCAGTTCGTGATGGGCGTGAAGAACGCGATGCCTGCGGATGAGCGGATACTGGACATCTACATCGAGACTTTGGCCCGCATGGCCCCGGACGCGCAATGGTGTGCGGCGGGGATCGGACCGGCCCAGATCACGCTGAACGAATGGGCCATCGCCAAAGGCGGCCACACCCGCACCGGGCTGGAGGACAACGTGCGGCTGGACCGCGACCGTCTGGCTCCGTCGAACGCGGCCCTGGTGCGGCGGGCGGTGGAGATTTGCGCGCGGCACGGGCGGCAGGTGGCGACATGGGCGCAGGCGCGGGCGATGCTGGGGTTGCGGGCGGTCATAATCTGACAGGGCCGTTCATTCGGCACCGGAGGGGGGGGGGGGGGGGGGGGGGGGGGGGGGGGGGGGGGGGGCGGGGGGGGCGCGGGCGGCCGGGCAGCCACGAACAGGAGAGAGGGGAGCGAGGGGGGGGGGGGGCGCGA
>JBBQXK010000033.1:0-42490 GCA_038209775.1 Rhodobacterales bacterium
AACGGCGCTGCGGACGGCGTCAGGAAGTGCGCCTCGATCGTCCAGTACTCGCGCGGCCGAAACGCCTCGATCTCGGCCTCACGCTCGCACACCATGCGGAGCGCGACCGACTGCACGCGCCCGGCGCTGCGGCTACCGGGCAGCTTGCGCCACAGGACCGGCGACAGGGTGAAGCCGACCAGGTAGTCCAGCGCGCGCCGCGCGAGATAGGCTTCGATCAGCGGCTGGTCCAGTTCACGCGGATGTTCGATGGCGAACTGGATGGCGCTGCGGGTGATCTCGTTGAAGGTGATGCGCCGGACCGTCACGCCGCGCAGCGCCTTCTTGTCCTCCAGCATCGCGCGGACGTGCCAGCTGATCGCCTCGCCTTCGCGGTCGGGGTCGGTCGCCAGGTATAAGGTGTGGGCGCCCTTCAGCGCCTTGGCGATAGCGGTGACCTGCCGGTTGCCGCGCTCATCGGCGGCCCAGTCCATCGCAAAATTCTCCTCCGGCCGCACGCTGCCGTCCTTTGGCGGAAGGTCGCGGACGTGGCCGAAGCTTGCGAGCACGGTGTAGCCGCCGCCGAGATACTTGTTGATTGTCTTGGCCTTGGCGGGGGATTCGACGACGACGACTGCCATGGCGACCTTTCAGGAACGAGCGGCACCCCCGGGGGATGGGCGCGGCGCGGCAAGATGTGGGGAAGGTGGGGGGGTTGTCAATGGAGGCGCTGCGGGGCGCGGTCGGGCGAGGGTCGCGCGGGTTCGGGCGGGTTCGGGCGGCAGGAGACAGGGGGCTTCGCGCCCCCCGCACCCCCCGCGGGATACTTTTTGACAGAAAAGGCAGGAAGAGATTTCAGGTTGTGCGGGTGAGAAAGCCACCTGCGTGGCGCGCGATGTGGCCGTCGAGTTCCAGCGTCACCAGTTCGGCAGTGACGGCAGCTGAGGGCATTGCGAGATCGCGGATCAACTGGTCTTCGGGCACCGGGCTGGGCCCGAGGCGCGCGAGGATGCGCCCATGGACCGAGGCGATGTCGGCAAGGGGGCGGCGGGCGGGGCGCTGTTCGGGCCGGGATTCGGGCGGCGGCGCTGCAGCCGGGCGGGGGGCGGCACCTCCCAGTGCATCGATCACGTCGGCGGCGGAGCGCACCAGCGTGGCGCCGTCGCGGATCAGCATGTTGCAGCCATCGGCGCGCGCATCAAGCGGGTGGCCCGGCACCGCCAGCACCTCGCGCCCCTGATCCAGCGCCGCGCGCGCGGTCAGAAGCGAGCCTGACCTGCCCGCGGCTTCAACCACCACGACCGCCATGGCGAGGCCCGAGATGATGCGGTTTCTTTGCGGGAAATGACGTGTCTGGGGTTCGGTGCCCATCGGGTTTTCCGCCACACGGCAGCCCCGGGCCGCGATCTCGGCGGCAAGCCCTGCGTTTTCAGGCGGATAGACCACATCGACCCCGCCCGCCATCACCGCGATGGTGCCGCCGGCCAGTGCCGCCTGATGCGCCTCGGTGTCGATGCCGCGGGCCAGGCCCGAGACCACGACGAACCCCGCCTCGGCAAGTGAAGACGCCAGTCTGCGCGCCATCCGCAGCCCGAGGGATGATGCGTTGCGCGCACCCACCAGGGCCACGGTCGGGCGGTTGAGCAGCGCGCTGTCACCCATCACCCACAGGACGGGGGGGGCATCGTTGATCGTGGCGAGGGCCGCCGGATAATCAGCCTCGCCCCGGCACAGAAGCCTTGCGCCAAGGGCGCGCGCCTGTGCCACCTCGGCGCGGGCAACCTCGACCGGGCAGGCGGCATAGCCGTTGACGCCCGCCGCCGAGGCAATGCCCGGCAGGGCATCAAGTGCGGCCGCAGCCGACCCGTGATCGCCCATCAGCCGGTGAAAGGTGGCAGGCCCCACCCGGCGCGACCGGATCAGGCGCAGCCAGTCCAGCCGTTCGGGCCCAGAGGCGGGTGGCGCATAGGCAGCGGGCGGTTCGTCGAATGTGTAGTCCATCGGCAGTCCCTCTGGCAGGAGGTTGCGGGGCATCCGCGCATCTTGGCCACAATGCTGCCACGAAGGTTAACGGATCGTGAAGAGAGGCGCGCGGTGGCGAAACAGCGGGGCGTTGGCGTCGCCCGTGTTTCTGTCTATAGGAACAGGATGTTCAGCCAGCTTTTGCGCCGCCTTGCCACCCCTGCCCCGCCCGCCCGCCCCGAACAGCAGGCGGCACTTGCCGCCATTCTGGTGCGGGTTGCGCGGGCCGATGGGGTCTATCTGCCCGGTGAGGCAGCCCAGATCGACCGCGTCCTGGCCGCCCGCTTTGCCCTTTCCCCGTTTGCCGCCGCCGCCCTTCGTGCCGAAGGCGAGGCGCTTGAGGCGGAAGCGGCCGATACGGTGCAGTTTACCCGGGCGCTCAAGGACGCCGTGCCGCTGGAAGAACGGGCCGCGTTGATGGAAGTAATGTGGTCGGTTGTGCTGTCCGACGGTACGCGGGGTGCCGAGGAAGAGGCAGTGCTGCGGATGGTGGCCAGCCTTCTGGGCCTGAGCGACCGCGATTCGGCGATGGCGCGGCACCGCGCAGAGGCGTCAAAGGGATGATCGCGTCGCTGCCGATGTATGATCCGGCCCCTTTGCGGGACGCGAACGATGCGTTCTGGACGCTGATCCGTGACGGCCTGCGGGCGCGTGGCGTGGCCGCCCCCGACGCGCTGACCCGCACCGGCGATCTTTGGGGCCATTGGACTGACCCCGCACTGGTGCTGTCGCAGACCTGCGGCTTTCCCTATCGCGCGCGGTTGCACGGGCAGGTCACGCTGGTGGGCAGCCCTGATTTCGGGGTGCCGGATTGCCCGCCGGGGTATTATTGCAGCGTTTTCGTGGTGCGCAAGGCCGACCCCCGGCGCAGGCTGGCGGATTTCGACGGTGCTGCGTTGGCCTTTAACGAGCCCCTTTCGCAATCGGGCTGGGCCGCGCCGCAGACCGAGGCGCGGATGCGCGGCCTGCGGTTCAAGACAGGGCCGCAGACCGGGGCGCATGCCCTGTCGGCACGCGCGGTGGCCGAGGGGCGCGCCGATATCGCGGCACTGGATGCGGTGACCTGGGCGAACTTGCAGGCCTTCGATCCGGTCGCCGCGGAACTGGTGGTGATTGACCGTACGGGCCCGACCCCGGTGCTGCCATACATCACCGCCAAGGGCACGGATGGCCGGGTGGTCCTTGCGGCCATGACGGCAGCGATCGAGGCCCTGCCCGCGGACACCCGCCAAAAACTGCGCCTGCGGGGGATCGTGGCCATCCCGGCAGAGCGGTATCTTTCCATCCCGGTGCCGCCCGCCCCCGCCCATTCTGCGCATGCCGATTGAGCAGATCGCACAAACCTGCCGCAGCACCGCCGGATTGGTCGTTGCAAAGCGGCGCAATCTCATTCCTAGTTTGGACCCAACCGTGACCTTGCCCTGCGTGACCCCTTGACCAGCCCTGCCCTTGCCGTGTCCCCCACCCCAGCCCCTGCCGATGCAGAGGCCGTGATCGAGATACGCGACCTGCACAAAAGCTATGGCGATCTGGAGGTGTTGCGCGGCATCGACATGACCGCCCCGCGCGGCCATGTGATATCGCTGATCGGATCATCGGGGTCGGGGAAATCGACGCTTCTGCGCTGCTGCAACCTGTTGGAGGACAGCCAGCAGGGCGAGATCCGGTTTGAGGGTGAGGCCGTGCGCTGGAAGGGTCAGGGCCTGCGCCGCCATCCGGCGGACCGCGCGCAGGTCACCCGCATCCGCACCAACCTGTCGATGGTGTTCCAGCAGTTCAACCTTTGGGCGCACCTTACGATCCTGCAAAACGTGATGGAGGCGCCGGTGACGGTGCTGAAGCGCGATCCGAAAGAGGTTGAGGAAAAGGCCCGCCATTATCTGGCCAAGGTCGGCATCGGTGAAAAGGCTGACGCCTGGCCCGCGCAACTGTCGGGTGGCCAGCAACAGCGCGCGGCCATCGCGCGGGCGCTGTGCATGGAACCCCGCGCCCTGTTGTTCGACGAGCCGACCAGCGCGCTGGACCCCGAACTGGAACAAGAGGTGGTCCGCGTCATCAAGGCACTGGCCGACGAGGGGCGCACGATGCTTCTGGTCACGCATGACATGCGGCTGGCGGCGGATGTGTCGGACCATGTCGTGTTCCTGCATCAGGGCCGCGTGGAAGAAGAGGGCCCGCCATCGACGCTGTTCGGCAGCCCGCAGACCGAACGGCTGCGCGGGTTTCTTTCCGCCTCGGCCTGAGCCAACATAAGCCATCACAAAAAACCAACCGGGAGACTGACCAATGAAGAAACTGATCCTGACCGCCGCACTTCTGGCGCTGACCGCGGGCGGTGCCATGGCGCAGACCGTGCGCATGGGCACCGAAGGCGCCTATCCCCCCTACAACTTTATCAACGACAAGGGTGAGGTTGACGGGTTTGAGCGTGAACTGGGCGACGAGATGTGCAAACGCGCGGGTCTGACCTGCGAATGGGTGCAGAACGACTGGGACAGCATCATCCCGAACCTGCAGTCGGGTAACTACGACACCATCATCGCGGGGATGAGCATCACGGACGAGCGTGACAAGGTGATCGACTTTACCCAGAACTACATCCCCCCCGCCTCAAGCGCCTATCTCGCGTTGACGGCGGATGCCGACATCAAGGGCGGCACCATCGCGGCACAGGTCGGCACGATCCAGGCGGGCTATGTGGCGGAATCGGGGGCAACACTTCTGGAATTCGCCACCCCGGATGAGACCGTCGCCGCCGTGCGCAACGGCGAGGCGGATGCGGTGTTCGCCGACAAGGACTATCTCGTTCCGATCGCAGCGGAATCGGGCGGGGCGATGGTGCTGCTGGCCGAGGAAGTCCAGCTTGGCGGCGGCGTCGGCATGGGCCTGCGCGAAAGCGATACCGAGATGAAGGCCAAATTCGACAAGGCCATCGGCGACATGAAGGCCGACGGTACGCTGAACACGATGATCACCAAGTGGTTCGGCGACGCGGCCAAGACGTTCTGATCCATCTGCCGGTCGGTCGGCCCCCCTGTCGGGGGGCCGCCCCCCAATGTTCGCGTTCTGCGAAACCCCCTCGGCCCTTGATGGCCTCGCCTGGCTGGCGTGCTACCTGACGACGGGCAAGCACCTTGATTTCTATTGGTCTTTCGTGACTGTGCTGACCCTTCTTGCGGTCACCGCCCCGGTTGCCATGGCGTTCGGCTTTGGCGGGGCGATGGCGGCGCGCAGCCCCTTCCTGCCGCTGCGCATTCTTGGCAAAGGCTACACCGCGATGGTGCGGGGGGTGCCCGACATCGTGTTCTTCCTGTTCTTCGTCATCGCGCTCGATCAGGGCCTCGAATGGCTGAACCACCAGATACGTTGCCCGGAATGGACCGAACCGATCCGCAACGGGCTTGAGTTTCGCGTCTGCCCCGAGGCAAAGGTGCCCTTGGGGTCGGCCCCGCAGACGGTGCATCAGTTGTACGGCTTCGCACTGGCCGTCGTGACCTTTGCGCTGGTGTTCGGGGCCTTTGCGGCCAACGTCATCTATGGCGCGATCGGGGCAGTGCCCAAGGCGCAGTTGGAGACCGGCGAAGCCTATGGCATGTCGCACCGGCAGGTCTTTTGGCGCGTGCTGGTGCCGCAGATGTGGGTCTATGCGCTGCCCGGCCTGTCGAACCTGTGGCTGATCCTGATCAAGGCGACGCCCCTTCTGTTCCTTCTGGGGGTGCAGGACATCGTCTATTGGGCGCGCGAGTTGGGCGGGTCCAAGACATCGGCCTTTGCCTATCCGCACCCCGACTGGCGGCTGTGGTACTTCCTGTTCCTGCTGGTGTTCTACCTGAGCTTTACCCGCGTCAGCGAGATCGTGCTGGGGCGGTTGACCGCACGGCTGTCACGCGGTCAGGCCACGGCGGCGGGTGAAGCGATGCGAAAGGCCGGAGCATGAGTTGCACCGACACCATCGCCGCCTATGCCTTCCGCAGCCTCGGCTATGGCGAACGCCTGCTGCCGCGCACCGATTTCACGGTCTGCCAGCAGTTCACGCTGATCGGGTCAGGCATGATCTGGAACATCTATTTCGGTGCCCTTGCCCTGATCGCCGGGTTCTTTCTGGCCAATGCCATCGCCCTTGGCAAAGCCTCGCGCAGCGCCTGGACGCGCAAGCCCGCTGAGTGGTTCGTGTTCGTCTTTCGCGGCTCGCCCCTCTTCATCCAGTTCTTCCTGGCGTACGAGGCCTTGGTCCTGTTGCCCCGCACCGGCATCCAGATCTTCGGGCTGACTGCCGAGGTGTCGTGGCTGTCGCGGGCCTGGGCCGGGGCGCTGATCGTGCTGTTCCTGAACACTGCCGCATATTCCGCCGAAATCTTTCACGGCGCGCTGCGCTCGATCCCGCGCGGTGATCTTGAGGCCGCGGATGCCTATGGCATTTCGGGCTGGCAACGGTTCATCCGCATCCAGTGGCCGACCATGCTGCGCCTCGCGTGGCCCGCCTATACGAACGAGGCGATCTTCCTGTTCCACGCGACCACGCTGGTGTTCTTTTCCGGCTTTCCGGCGGTGCAGCAGCGGGGCGATGCGCTGTACTATGCCAACTACTTTGCCGACAAGACCTTCAACCCCTTTATTCCCTACCCGATCGTTGCCTTCTATTTCATCGCGCTCACGCTTTGTCTGATAGGGTTGTTCGGGATCATCAACCGCCGGCTGAACCGACATCTGCCGGCAAACACGCGACAGCGGATTCGTCTGCGGCCGCAAATCATCAGGTGAGGACATGAAAGACTGGCTGAGAAAACACCCCGAGGTACGCACCATCCGGGTGGCGGCGGCAGACTTGAACGGACAGGCACGGGGCAAACGCGTGCCCGCGCGCTATGCCGACAAGGTGGTCAAGGATGGGACAAGGTTCCCGTTTTCGGTCCTGAACCTCGACATCTGGGGCGAGGATATCGACGACAGCCCCTTGGTGTTCGAACAGGGCGATCAGGACGGCGTGCTGCGCCCGACCGAGCGCGGCTTCATGCCGATGCCATGGCTTGAGGCGCCGACGGCGCTGTTGCCGATCTGGATGTTCCGCGAAAACGGCACACCCTATGACGGCGACCCCCGCCATGCGCTGCGCGCGGTGGTCGACCGTTACAGGGCGCGCGGCCTGACCCCGGTCTGCGCGATGGAGCTTGAGTTTTTCCTGATCGACGATTCGGGCAAGACAATGCAGGTGCCCGCCTCACCCCGTTCCGGCAAGCGCCGCAAGGCCGCCGAGACGCTGTCGATCCGGGCACTGGATGCGTTCGACACCTTCTTCACCGACCTCTACGATGCCTGTGAAGCGATGGATATTCCGGCCGACACAAGCACCAGCGAGACCGGCCTTGGCCAGTTCGAGGTGAACCTGATGCATTGCGATGATGCGCTCAGGGCTGCCGATGATGCCTGGCTGTTCAAGATGCTGGTCAAGGGTCTGGCCCGCCGGCACGGGTTTGCCGCGTCGTTCATGGCCAAGCCCTATCCGGAGTACTCGGGGTCGGGACTGCACACGCATTTCTCGGTCCTGAACGAAGCCGGCGACAACATCTTTGACAGTGGCGGCCCCAAGGGATCAGCGGCGCTGCGCCATGCCGTGGCCGGGTGTCTCGCGGCGGCGCATGATTCGATGCTGCTCTTCGCGCCCCATTCCAACAGTTACGAACGGTTGGTGCCCGGCGCGCATGCGCCCACCACGATCTGCTGGGGCTACGAGAACCGCACATCTGCCATTCGCATCCCGGCGGGCAGTCCGTCGGCAAGGCGGATCGAGCATCGGGTGGCGGGGGGCGACGTCAACCCCTACCTCATGCTAGCGGTCATCCTTGGGGCCGCGCTGAACGGGATCGAGGATGCGTTAGAACCTGCGGCCCCGGTATCGGGCAACGCCTATGCGATCCCAGGTCTGCCGCAACTGCCCGAAAGCTGGGCCGCCGCCATCGACGCCTTCGAAGGCAGCGCCGTCCTGCCCCGCATCCTGCCGAGGGAACTGATCCGCAATCTGGTGCAAACCAAGCGGCAAGAGGCGTTCTATGTGGCGGAACTGAACCCCGAGGAAAAGGTCGAACTCTACCTCGACACAGTCTGACCTGCTCCTGCCGCAGTACGGCAAAGCGGCAAGTTGCGACTGTGGGGCCGGGCAAAGGGGGCAAAGCTGCCTCCGCCCGGCCCGGCCAGGACACCCCTTTGACCTGACGATCCGCAGGCCCCCGCGCGCGCCTGACGACCAGCGCGCCTTTGGATTTCTCCTTGCCCCAAAATACTCCCGCCGGAGGCAACCGACCGCGCCGAAGGTCCAGCGACCGCAATCGCAGACGCGGCAGCGCCGTCCGAGGGGGCTCGATGCCCCCGAGGACGGCCCCCCCGGGCGAATACACTCACTTAAAGAAAATCCTCCTCCTCCCCCGCCACATCGACCCCCATCGCATCCAAGCCAGCCTCAAGGTTCTCGGGCAGGTGCGGCATGCCCAGCAGATAGACCGAGGTTGGCACCGTCGCCTCGGTATAGGCGTTGTTCAGGGCCGCCATGTAGTCGGCGGCCTCATAGCTGCCGCGACCGACCCAGGCGATGGCGGTCAGGTGGGCCTTTTCGTCGTCGTTCAGGTTGTCGATGAAACCGGCAAGTTCGGTGTCAGCCTTGCCCTCTTCGCGGGCGAGGAAGATGATTTGCACAACCTTGGAAGGGCTGATCTCGATCATGGTGGGGTCTCCTGACGGACAGCACGAGTGTCCGCCTCGCCCCGGGGATTGGCAAGGGTTTTGGCGGGCAGGCGTCCCCCTTGCCCGCCCCCCCCGCCACAGGTTAGCGTTGTGTCACACAACCCCGGACACCCCCATGCTGATCGGCATCCTGCAAACCGGCCAAGCCCCCGACGCCCTGCGGGACGAGACGGGCGATTATCCTGATTTCTTTGCGACCCTGCTCGACGGCCACGGGTTCACCTTCCGCACCTGGCACGTCGAGGCGATGGAATTTCCCGAAACGGTGCACGATGCCGATGGCTGGCTGATCACCGGATCGCGGCATGGGGCCTATGAGGATCATCCCTTCATCCCGCCGCTGGAAACCTTGATCCGTGCCATCGTCGCGGCGGGGGTGCCGCTGGTGGGCATCTGTTTTGGTCACCAGATCATCGCCCAAGCCATGGGCGGGCGGGTCGAGCGCAGCGAAAAGGGCTGGGCCGTAGGTGCGCAGGACTATGATTTCGCGGGCGAAACGCTGCGCCTGAACGCCTGGCACCGCGATCAGGTGGTGGCGGTGCCGCCGGGCGCGCGGGTGGTCGCGCACAATGACTTCTGTGCCAATGCGGCCCTTGTCTATGACGACAGCGCCTTTACCGTGCAGGCCCACCCCGAGTTCCGGCCCGCCTTCGTGGACGGGCTGATGCGCACGCGGGGGCCCGGGCTGGTGCCCGATGCGCTGATGGCCGAGGCGCGGGCGAAACTGGCAGCCCCGATTGACGACAAGGGGATGGCCGGACGGATTGCCGCGTTCTTCAAGATGCCCCGGGGCAAACGTCCGGCGGCATAGGGATCAGGGGCATCCGCCCCGCAACCAGAGTTTTTCAATGTCGAAATGGACGGACAAGCTGCCCGAGGCTGCACGCGAATGGATCGGCGGGCGGCGCGTGGACGAGGTGGAATGCATCATCGGCGACATCGCCGGCGTGGCGCGCGGCAAGGCCATGCCTGCGTCAAAGTTCGCCAAGCAGACCAACTACTTTCTGCCGAACTCGATCTTTCTGCAGACGATCACGGGGGAATGGGCGGACAATCCGTTTGACGAGTTTACCGAACCAGACATGTACCTGGTGCCTGACTGGACCACCGCCACCGCCGCCGCCTGGACCGAGGATGTGACCCTGCAGGTGATCCATGATGCCGTCGATCAGGATGGCGTGCCGGTCCCCTATTCCCCGCGCAACGTGTTGCGCCGGGTGGTGAAACTGTACAACGATCAGGGCTGGACCCCGGTCGTGGCCCCCGAGATGGAGTTCTTCCTGACAGCGCGGAACACCGACCCGAACCAGCCCGTCATCCCCCCAATGGGCCGGTCGGGCCGCAGGGCCGCCGGAAAGCAGGCATATTCGCTGTCGGCCATCGACGAATACGGCAAGGTGATCGACGACATCTATGATTTCGCCGAGGCGCAGGGGCTGGAGATCGACGGCATCCTGCAAGAGGGCGGTGCGGCACAGATCGAGCTGAACCTGGCCCACGGCGACCCGGTGGAGCTGGCCGACGCGGTGTTCTTCTTCAAGCGCCTGATCCGCGAGGCGGCGCTGCGGCATGATTGCTTTGCCACCTTCATGGCCAAGCCGATCGCAGATGAACCCGGGTCGGCCATGCACATCCACACTTCGGTGGTCGACACCAAGACCGGCAAGAACATCTTTGCTGGCACAAAGGGCGTCGAGACCGAGGCGTTCTACAACTTCATCGGCGGCATGCAGAACCATCTGTCGGCAGGGATCGCGCTGCTGGCGCCCTATGTGAACAGCTATCGCCGCTATGTCCCCGACTTTGCGGCACCGATCAATCTGGAATGGGCGCGCGACAACCGCACCACAGGTCTGCGCATCCCGATTTCGGCACCTGCCGGGCGGCGGGTGGAAAACCGGCTGCCGGGGATGGACTGCAACCCCTATCTGGGGATCGCGGCGACGCTTGCCTGCGGCTATCTGGGGCTGATGGAGAAAAAGGGCGCGCGGCCCGAATTCAGCGGGTCGGCCTATGTCGACAACGACCAGATCCCGGGCAATCTGGGCGATGCGCTGGACCTTCTCGAAGAGGACGCAGCCCTGCAAGAGGTGCTGGGGCCGATGTTCTGCAAGGTGTACGATTCGGTGAAGCGCAATGAATACAAAGAGTTCCTGCAGGTGATCAGCCCGTGGGAGCGTGAACATCTGCTGACCAACGTATGAACCTTCTGTTCGCCAACGACCGGTCCGGAGAGTATCCGCCTTCGTGGTACGCCGCCACCGCCGTGGCGGCACCGGCGCTGACCCCGTTGCAGGGCGAGGTCAGGGCCGATGTCTGTGTGGTGGGCGCCGGATACACCGGCCTGTCTGCCGCCCTGCATCTGGCGCAAGGTGGCCTGCGCGTGGTTGTGCTTGAGGCACAGCGCGTGGGGTTCGGGGCCTCGGGGCGGAACGGGGGTCAGGTCGGCAGCGGCCAGCGGCTGGATCAGGACGAGCTGGAGCGGACAGCGGGGCACGGCCTTGCGCATGCGCTGTGGGACATGGCGGAAGAGGCCAAGGCACTGGTCGCAGACCTGATCGAGCGGCACGCGATGCAGGGTGTGGATCCCCGCCCGGGTGTGGTGACCGCCTGCCATACCAAGAGTGAGGCCGAGGGGGTTCATGCCTATGCCGCGCGGCTGGCGCGCGACTATGGCTATGACCAGTGGGAATCGCTGGACCGCGAGGGGATGCGCCAGCTGGTCGGATCACAGGCGTTTCAGGGCGGCGGCATCGACTGGGGTGCCGGGCATATCCACCCCCTGAACTTCGCGCTTGGGCTGGCGAAGGCGGCCATGGCGGCAGGGGCGGTGATCCACGAGCGGGCCGAGGTCACCCGGATCGACCACGGGGCGCGGCCAGTGGTGCATGTGGCCGGTGGCCGGGTGGTCTGCGACCACGTGATCCTGGCCTGCAACGGGTATATGGCTGGTCTGGCGCCCGAGGTTGAGGCGCGGGTGATGCCGATCAACAATTATATCATCGCGACGGAACCCTTGGGCGACCTTGCGGCAGAAGTGCTGTCACAGCCGGTGGCGGTCTATGACACCAAGTTCATGGTCAACTACTGGCGGCTGTCGGGCGACGGGCGACTGTTGTTCGGGGGGGGCGAAACCTATGGCTACCGCTTCCCCAAGGACATTGCGGCGGTGGTCCGCAAGCCGATGCTGTCGATCTATCCGCAACTGCGCGATGTGCGGATCGACCATGCCTGGGGTGGAACGCTGGCCATCACCATGACGCGGATGCCCTGTTTCCGGCGGGTAGCGGGGAATGTGATGGCGGCGTCGTCCTGTTCGGGGCACGGGGTGGCGCTGTCGACGCTGTCGGGCAAGCTGATGGCGCAGGCGGTGCAGGGGCAGGCCGAAGGGTTCGACCTGATGGCCGCGCTGCCGCAACCGCGGTTTCCGGGCGGCGTCGCGGGCCGCTGGCCGATGCTGGTCATGGCGATGACCTGGTACGGGTTGCGGGACCGGTTGGGGTTCTGATGGCTTGGCGCGGGTAAACAGGGCAGGAGACGGGGGGTTTCACACCCCCCGCACCCCCCGTGGGATATTTTTGCAAAGGCGAATGGGAAAGGCAGAAGCGGAGTGCCCGGGGATCGGCGCAAGGTCGCCTTTGTCATCAGGGCGTCATGGCAATCCGCTGGATTGTCGGTGTCTGGCGGAATATGACAGGGCAAGTGTGACAGGGGAGAGCGGCCATGTGGAATGACGGTTCGGGACAAGAGCCTGCGGCAGGGGCGGTGAATGTGCAGCAGGCCGATCCGATCCCCGCCGAGGCGCGGGCCGAGATCGACCGGCTTTTGTCCAGCGGCGATCTGTTCCGCTATACCACGCCCGAAGAGGCCCCGGTGCCCAAGCTGGAAGCCGAGTTTGCCGCGTTGATGGGCGCGAAGTTTGCCCTTGCCGTGTCGTCGTGCAGTGCAGCCCTGTTCCTGTCGCTCAAGGCGCTGGACCTGCCGCGCGGGGCGACCGTGCTGATCCCGGCCTTCACCTTTGCTGCCGTGCCGTCATCGGTCCTGCATGCGGAACTGACGCCGGTGCTGGTCGAGGTGGACGACAGCCTGCGCATCGACTTGGAAGATTTCCGCGCGAAACTGCCCGGCGCAGGTGCGGTGATGATCAGCCACATGCGCGGCCATACCAGCGACATGGATGCGATCATGGCGGCCTGTGATGCCGCCGGTATTCCGGTGATCGAGGATGCGGCCCATTCGCTGGGGGCGTCGTGGGGCGGGCGCAAGCTGGGCACGCTTGGCCGCACCGGGTGTTTCAGTTTCCAGTCCTACAAGCTGGTGAATGCGGGCGAAGGCGGGATGCTGATCACCGATGACGCCGACATTGCGGGGCGTGTGGCGATCATGTCGGGCGCCTACGAATCCAACTGGAAGACCCATCCCGGGATGGCCGAGGTTGCGGGCAAATGGCAGAACAAGCTGCCCCTGTACAACCTGCGGATGCAGAACCTGTCGGCGGCGGTGATCCGCCCGCAACTGCCGCTGGTCGAGTTGCGCGCGCGGCGGGGGCTGGTGAACCATGACCGGGTGGCGGCACATCTGACGTCGCAGCCGTGGTTCCATGTGCCCCCTGCCCTGCCCCGCGAGGTGCGCGCACCCGACAGTTTCCAGTTCCTGCTGACGGGTGACTGGACCGACGCGCAGGCACTCGCGTTCCAGACCGAGGCGCGGGCGCTTGGGGCCCCTGTCAGCATCTTTGGCCTGAGTGAGGGGAACGCGCGGGCCTACTGGAACTGGCATTTCCTGGGCGAGGTGGCGGAACTGCCGAAAACCCGCGCGATGCTGATGCGGGCCTGCGACATCCGCCTGCCCGCGCGCCTGACACCCGAGCATTGCGATGCACTGGCCGGGGCGATCATCGCGGCAGGGGCAAAGGTGCGGCAATCTGCCGGGGATATCCGCCGGGGCGCTGCATAACGCCGGGCTGGCGCGCCAGTTTGCCATCCCCGCCTCTGGCGGTGATTGCAGGTTGGCACGCGGAAGGATAGCGTGGGGAAAACCCCTCTGTCTGATCCGAAGGATGCCAGCCCATGCGTGACAATGCCCCGAATTCCTGGGAACAGCGCGCCGATGCCAGTTCGCTGTACGGCTTTACCGATCTGCCATCGGTCGAGGAACGCGGCGCCGTGGTGCTGACGCATGGCGAGGGGCCCTATGTGTTCGACGTGCACGGGCGGCGCTATCTCGACAGCAACTCGGGCCTCTGGAACATGGTGGCCGGGTTCGACCACCCGGGCCTGATTGCCGCCGCCAAGGCGCAGTACGACCGGTTTCCGGGGTATCACGCGTTCTTTGGCCGGATGTCGGACCAGACCGTGATGCTGTCGGAAAAGCTGATCGAGGTCAGCCCGTTCGAGACGGGAAAGGTGTTCTACACCAACTCGGGGTCCGAGGCTAATGACACCATGGTCAAGATGCTGTGGTTCCTGGGCCGCGCCGAGGGCCACCCCGAGCGGCGCAAGATCCTGACGCGGATCAATGCCTATCACGGGGTGACCGCCGTTTCGGCGTCGATGACCGCCAAGCCCTACAATGCGGTGTTTGGCCTGCCGCTGCCGGGGTTCCTGCACCTGTCCTGTCCGCATTACTGGCGCAATGGCCGCGCGGGCGAGACCGAGGCGCAGTTTACCACCCGGATGGCGCGTGAGTTGGAAGAGACGATCATCAAGGAAGGCCCCGACACCATCGCGGGCTTCTTTGCCGAGCCGGTCATGGGTGCGGGCGGCGTTATCGTGCCTTCGGACGGGTATTTTCAGGCGGTGCAGCCGGTGCTGCGGCGCTATGGCATCCCGCTGATCGCGGATGAGGTCATCACCGGGTTTGGCCGGACTGGCAACACCTGGGGCTGCGAGACGTTCGATTTCGTGCCCGACGCGATCATTTCGTCCAAGAACATCACGGCGGGGTTCTTTCCGATGGGTGCGGTGATTCTGGGCCCGGACCTCGCCGCTCGGGTGCAGGCGGCGGCGGAGGCGATCGAAGAGTTTCCGCACGGGTTTACCGCGTCCGGCCATCCGGTGGGTTGTGCGATTGCGCTCAAAGCCATCGACATCGTGATGAATGAAGGTCTGGCCGAGAACGTGCGCACCCTGACGCCGCTCTTTCAGGCGGGAATGGCGCGGCTGGCCGAACAT
Organism: Rhodobacterales bacterium; assembly: GCA_038209775.1. Classification (GTDB taxonomy): domain Bacteria; phylum Pseudomonadota; class Alphaproteobacteria; order Rhodobacterales; family Rhodobacteraceae; genus JBBQXK01. The sequence continues at coordinate 14,910 of JBBQXK010000033.1, forward strand.
GCGAACATCGGCGAATGGCGCGGTGCCGGGTTGATGGGGGCGCTTGAGGCGGTCAAGGACAAGGCGACCAAGACGCCCTTCCCCGGCACCCTGAGTGTCAGCGAGCGCATCGCAAATACCTGCACCGACCACGGCCTGATCTGCCGCCCGTTGGGGCAGGCAATTGTTCTGTGCCCGCCGTTCATCTGTACGCCCGCCCATCTGGACGAGATGTTCGGCAAGCTGGAAGCGGCGCTGAAGCAGGTGTTCGCCGAAGTGGCATGACGGCGCGGCAAAAGGTTTTGGGGCGGGAAACGTCGATCCCGGCGTCAGACACCCCGATTTGCCCTCTGCCGGGCAAACCGGGGCGCTTCCTTACCTGAGAGGAAAACTTTTTGCTCATGAAGGTTGATTTTTGCCCCCGTGCACCGCAATCTTGCGGCAAAACCATCGTCTGGCGGGGGGCAAGATGACAAATTCCTGGAGATTCTCGGCACTGGGGGACAGGCATCGCGCGCTTGGGTCCAACCTTGAGGACTGGAGCGGGATGGGAACCGCCTGGAGCTATGACGCCGACCCCGAGGCGGAATACATGGCGATCCGCACCAAGGCGGGGCTGATGGATGTGTCGGGGCTGAAGAAAGTCCATGTCACGGGGCCGGCCGCCAGCCACGTGGTTGAACGCGCCACTACGCGGAACATGGAAAAGCTGATGCCCGGCAGGTCGGTCTATGCGACGATGCTGAACGACGCGGGCAAGTTCGTCGATGACTGCGTGATCTACCGCACCGGGCCGAATGCGTTCATGGTGGTGCACGGGTCGGGTCAGGGGCACGAGCAACTGACGATGGCCGCGACGGGCCGCGATGTGTCGCTGCGGTTCGACGACAACCTGCATGATCTGTCGCTGCAGGGGCCAATGGCTGTCGAGTACCTTGAACGCCGTGTCGAGGGCATCCGCGCGCTGCCCTATTTCGCGCATATGCAGACCGCGCTGTTCGGGCGTCCGGTGATGATCTCGCGTACCGGATACACGGGTGAGCGGGGGTATGAGTTGTTCTGCCGGGGGCAGGACGCGCCGATGATCTGGGACAGGATTCTGGACGAGGGCGCAGCCATGGGGATCATCCCCTGCCGGTTCACCACGCTGGACCTGTTGCGCACCGAAAGCTATCTTCTCTTCTTCCCCTTCGACAATTCGGAAATGTACCCCTTTGCCGATGAAGGGCCGGGTGACACCCTGTGGGAGTTGGGCCTGAATTTCACCGTGTCCCCCGGCAAGACCGGCTTTCGCGGGGCCGAGGAACATTACCGCCTGAAGGGGCGCGAGCGGTTCAAGATCTGGGGGCTGAAACTTGCTGGCCGAGATGCGCCCGGCAACGGCGCCCCGGTGTTCCAAGGGGGCGCGCAGGTTGGGTTGGTCACGCAAGCGATGTATTCGCCACTGCACCAGCACACCATCGCCATCGCCCGCCTGCCGGTGGACTGCGCCGATACCGGGACCAAGCTGGTTGTCCACTGCGGCACCCACGGCGAGATTGCCGCCACCACCCATCCGATGCCGTTCTACGACCCCGAGAAAAAGCGCCGGACGGCCAAGGGCTGACGGATGACGACAGCGCCCCCTGCCCCGATGAAAAGCCGGCCGGTCTATGGCGTGCTGGCACCCCTGCCGGGGACGGCGCATCTGATGGTGGCCGATGGCGAGGGGGGGGCGGCGCTGATCGACCTTCTGGCAAAGGCGGATGATCCGGCAATGCTGGCCACAAGCCACATCATCTATGTGCCGGGGCCGAACGGCAGCGACATGACGCATGACGTTCAGGCCCTTGGGGCCGCACAGTTCCGCCGCAGCCCGACCATTGCCGCCGCCCTGCCGCGTCTGCAAAAGGTGCTGGCGGATGCGCATATGGGCCTGCAGGTCTATGCTGCGGGGACCGAGGGGCTGATCGGGCAAGTACAGCGCGAGGTGATGCTGGCGGGCCTGCCCTGGCAGGCAGTGCGGACCGAACATCGCGGATCGACGGTGCGCCGGGTGCAATGCGTGCATTGCAAGGGGATCACCGAGAACGTCCGCACCGATCCTTTCCCGTGCAGCCATTGCGGCCTGAACCTGTTCGTCCGCGACCACTATTCCCGCCGCCTTGCGGCCTTTCAGGGCGTGAACATCGACGCCGAAGACCCCGGCCGCGTGCCCCCTGCACTGGACCGCTTCGCATGAGCGTCGGAGCCCCCAAGATCCCGGTAACGGTGGCCGAGGTGGTGACGGTCACCCCCATGGTCAAACGCTTTCGCTTCGTGCGCCGTGATGGTGCGCCGATGCTGCCGTTTTCGGGCGGCGCGCATGTGGTTGTCGAGATGGACGATCACGGCACCCGCCGGATGAACCCCTATTCGCTGATGAGCGCGCCGGATGACACCAGTGGCTATGAAATCTCGGTCAGGCGGGATGATGCGGGGCGGGGCGGATCGTTTTACCTGCACACGCATGTGACGCCGGGGACCGAGATGGTGATCGGTTCACCCGTGAACCTGTTCCCCACCAATGCCCGCGCACGCAAGCACCTGCTGATTGCGGGCGGCATCGGGATCACGCCGTTTCTGGCACAGATGGCGGCGTTGCAGGCGCAGGGCGGGCGGTTCGAGTTGCACTACAGCGCGCGCAGCAGTGACCTTGCGGCCTATGCCGATGACCTGACCGCGCGGTATGGCGACCGGGTGCATCGCTACCTTGACGATCAGAAGCAGCAGATCGACCTTGCCAACCTGCTGCCCGGCCAACCGCTTGGCACGCATCTGTATGTCTGCGGGCCGAAGGGGATGATTTCATGGGTGCGGTCGACCGCTCACGCATTGGGCTGGCCGGAGACGGCGGTTCATTCCGAGGAATTCCTCGCCCCGCCCATCGGCGCGCCGTTCACGGTCGAACTTGCCACGTCGGGCAAGACCATCGCCGTCGGCCCCGCGCAATCGCTGTTGGAGGCGATCGAGGCGGCGGGGGTGGTGGCCCCCTATCTGTGCCGGGGGGGTGCCTGCGGCGAATGCGAAACCTCTGTGCTGGCCTGCGATGGCCAGATCGCCCACAACGACCACTGGCTGACCGACGACCAGAAGGCCAGCCAGACCCGGATCATGCCTTGCGTGTCGCGCTTTGCCGGGGCGTCGCTGGTCTTGGACAGATAGGAGCGGGACATGGTTCTGGACTTCAATGACGAAACCTTTCGCGGTGATTTCACTTATCGCAACTCAGCCAAGGCCATCGCGCGGTTCCCCTTTCCGTTCCCCGAGGACAGCTACATGTATTCGGTCAACATGGAGCCGCATGTGCCGGGCAGGCCGGGGTCGGTGTTTGAGCATATGTTCGATGTGGACGAACACTATGTGTCCGAGATGCGCGACCGGGCGATGGTGTTGGCCGACGACCCGCTGCGCTGCCAGTCCTTGCCGCACATGGCGCTGGCAGGCTGGGATCTTCTGGAACTCATCATGGTGTCCAAGGCGCGGGATTATCCGCACTGGTTCACCCTGACGCGGGACGGGAACCGCTGGCACTGGATCAACCGGCCCTTGCAGATCGAACAGAAGTTCACCTTTCTGGACGAGACCACCCTGCCCTGCGGCCCGATGGAATACATCACGCGCCAGACCCAGGGCGACTTTACCCTGCAGGATCAGCGGGATGACAACCTGTGGCTTGAGGCGGGGATGGTCACCACCCAGGCCGACTGGAGCCTTGATTTCGACATCGGCATGTCGTTCCACGAATGGCACGCGCCGGTGCCGTTGGCGCATGAATTGCGGGTGTTCGACCGGGCGCTGAAGTTCCTTCTGAACCTGCAGCTTGGCGCGCCCGTCAGGCGGTTCAACTGGACGATGACGGTCGATCCCCTGTTGGACACCAGCCCCGAGAATTACCCGACATGGGGCCCGACCAAGACCACGATGACTGAAGGCACCATCGGCCAGCGGCAACACCTGCGGGTCGAGTTGCAGACGCTGCAGCGTTTGCCCCGGTCGAACGCCATCGTGTTTCCGATCCGCTGCTATCTGATCCGGTTCGAGGAACTGGTGAGCGTGCCGAAATGGGCCCGCCGCCTGCACCGGGTGGTGCGCGACATCCCGGACGAGATTGCGGCCTACAAGGGGTTTCTGCGCAACAAGCCGCTGATGCTGGCCTATCTTTCGCAGTTCGACGACGGTGCATCCACGTCGCCGGGGTTCTGGCCCGACTGAACTGGCCCCGCGTCCGTCGGGCCTGTCGATGTTGCCTCCAAAGCCGATTTCTTCAAAGAAATCGGACCGGAATTTTCGAAAATTCCGCTGAGGGTCGCGCAGGTCCGTCAAGCCTCGCCGCTACCCCTGCGGATAGGCGATGATCGACAGATACCGCGCGGGCAGGCGGACATGCACCTCGGGTCCGTGGCGGGCATCGGCGTCGAACAACAGGCTGTCGCCCGGTTTCAGGTGAAACAACTGGTCACCGTGGCGGTATTCGACCTCTCCCTCCAGCATGTACAACAGCTCGATCCCGTCGTGCTGGAACGCTGGAAACGTGTCGGAATCCGCCGTCAGCGTGATCAGGTACGGCTCGACCATCACGCCCGAATTGTTCGATCCGATATGGCCCAGAAGGTGATACTGATGCCCGGCCCGGGTACCCCTGCGTTCAATCTCCAGATGTTCGCCGGCCTTTACATGCTGCACCTCGCGGCGTTCCTCAAACCCGCGGAAGAATGACGTGATCGGCGTCGAAAACGCGTGGCTCAGGATTTGCAGCGTGGTCAGCGAGGGCGAGGTGACGCCGTTTTCGATCTTGGACAGCATGCCAATGGACAGACCGGTCACCCCCGCCAGATCGGCCACCGTCATCGCCTGCTGGCGGCGAAAGGCGCGGACGGATCTGCCGATGGCCATTTCCAGATTGCGCTCGGACAATTCGCGCACGCGGTGCGGGTCCTGATCGAAGGCGGGCCGGGATTTCGGCAAGGCAGTGGCAACTGGGTCGCCGGGCACACCGTCCATCATTCGCTCCGCCTCGCTAACGCGACACCTGTTTACTACCGTGAAACACGATTTGCCTCAACCGGTAATCCCCGGCAAGGCGGCTTCAGGCCAGCCCGAGATAGACGATGGCCCCGAACACCATCGCGACACCCAGCCATTGCAGGGGCCGCATCGGCTCGGCCAGAAAGGCCCAGGCAAGGACGATGGTGATGACGCCAAAGGGGGCGGCGGCCACGGCGGCATATTCGGGATGGGCAAAGCCGCCCGCCGCCAGCACGCAGGTCAGTGCCACGACATCGATCACCCCCAACAGCACCAGCGGGCGCAGCACGGGCCGCACCGATGAAAGCCGCCCCTGCCCCACCACCACCAGCACCCCCATCGCCGCCAGCGCCGTCACCCGCGCGATGAGCGAGGTTGCAAGCTCTGCCCCCCCCGCCGCCGCCTCTTGCCCAAGGACGAAGGTCAGCGCATAGCCCGCCGATGCCATCATCGCCCAGCCGATGGTGGCCGGCCTGACCCGGGCCGAACCCGCACCGCCACTGCGCGCCACCAGCGCGATGCCACCCACCACCACCAGAACCGCCAGCCATTCCGCCGCCCCCACATCCGCGCCCGAGATCGCCGCCCAACCGACCGACAGCACCGGATAGGCGCCGCTGATCGGCGCCACGATGTTCACCGGGCCAACCGCAAAGGCGCGGTAAATCCCATAGCAGGCAAAGGCATAGACAAGACCCGACGCCATCGCCAGCCGCCAGTCATGACCCGTCAGCCGCGCCCAGTCGCCACTGGCCACGCTGACCGGGGCCAGCGCCACAGCACCGGCCAGAAGGGCCACGAACAACAGCGGGGCGGCGGCGGTGTGCTGGCTGACACGGCGCACCAGAAAGTCATGCAGACCCCAGGCAAAGGCGGCGAACAGACCCAGAAGCAGCGATGTCATGCAGCGACCAAACAGGCAGGGGGTTGCGGGGGGTGCGGCGCGGCGATATTCTTGCGGTTAAACATTTTTTACAGACACGCCGCAAGTCGGCAAGGTGAGGCCAGATGCTGGATAGCCCCTATCCGCGCGTGATCCCCGGCCCGCCAAGGCCCAGCCGCATCCTGTCACCGTCGTCGCTGGCGGTGCATTCGGGCCATGAGCGGTACGAGGTGCCGGGCTGTGGCGCGCTGATGATCCCGGTGGCCGTGGGCGACCGGGTGACGGTCGTGAACACCGAAGGCGGGCAAACCGCCGAACTGGTGGCGGCGGATGAGACCGGCCGGATTGATGCGGGCATCCTTGGCGTGGCCGCAAATTCGGACGCGGGCGGGCTGAAGGCGATGCTGGCAGGCGGGGGCCTTCGCGCCCTGCGTCTGGGGCTGGCGCGGCGGCAGATCGACCTTGGCCCGGCCCGCGCCTTGGCGCTGTTTGAAGGCACCACGCCGGCCGGCACCGAAGCGGCCTTTACCGTCACCCGCGCCGGCGTGCTGATCCTGGCCGCCCCCGGCACGCCCATGGCCCCCGGCAGCCAGAACACCGCAACCCCCATCGGCGTGCGGGTTCAGCGCGTCACACCCCGCCTGATCGGGCAGCATGACTTGCCCGATCCCATGGCCGACCCCGTGCTGGACCTGCGTGTGACCTCGGCCACTGCGCAATCCTATTTCGTCAAGGCCGGCGACTATATTCAGGTGATCGACGTCGATGGCCGCCAATGCACGGATTTCCAGTGCTTTTCCGCCCGGAAACTGGACCGTGGCATCGAACATCCGCTGGACGTGACGACATCGCGCACCCTGATGGGGCGGGCCTATTCGATGCCGGGACTGCATTCCAAATACTACGACCACGACATGCTGCCGCTGGTCGAGGTGGTGCAGGATACCGTCGGCCGCCACGACGCCTTTGCGCTGGCCTGTGCCGCGAAATATTATGACGACATCGGCTATCCCGGCCATGCCAATTGTTCGGACAACTTCAACCGGGTGCTGGCCCCGCACGGGGTGACAGCGCGGGCGGGGTGGATGGCGGTCAACCTGTTCTTCAACACCCACATCGACGCGCAGGGGGTGGTCATCTCGGACGAACCCTGGTCGCGCCCCGGCGACTATGTGCTGTTCCGCGCGCTGACCGACCTTGTCTGCGTGAACTCGGCCTGCCCCGACGACACCAGCCCCGCCAATGGCTGGTATCTGAGCGATATCCATGTCCGCACCTATTCCGGAGCGGAGACCTTTTCCCGCGCGATTGCCACCCGTGCCAACCCCAATGCGGAGCCGAAATTGACCAAGGACACCGCGTTCACCCCCCGCACCTCGGCGCTGACCCGCAATCTGGTGGAGTACAAGGGGTACTGGCTGCCGCAATCCTATGCAGCGCATGGCGTGATCGAGGAATACTGGGCCTGCCGGACCAAGGCCGTGGTCATCGACCTGTCCCCCCTGCGCAAGTTCGAGGTGACCGGGCCGGATGCCGAGGCGCTGATGCAGTACACCCTGACGCGCGACGTGAAAAAGCTGGCGGTGGGTCAGGTGGTCTATTCTGCGATGTGCTATGACCATGGCGGCATGATCGACGACGGCACCCTGTTCCGGCTGGGGCGCGATCAGTTCCGCTGGATCGGCGGGGATGATTACGGCGGGGAATGGCTGCGCGAACAGGCGGCAAAGCTGGGGCTGAAGGTGTTGGTGCGGTCGTCGACCGATCAGTTGCACAATCTGGCCGTACAGGGCCCCAACAGCCGCGACATCCTGCGCCGGATGATCTGGACCGCCCCCACGCAACCCGCGGTTGCCGAGCTTGGCTGGTTCCGCTTTGCCGTGGCGCGCATCGGCGGGCCGGATGGGGCACCCGTGGTGGTGTCGCGCACCGGCTATACGGGTGAGTTGGGGTATGAGGTGTTCTGCCACCCGAAGGACGGTGCTGCGGTCTATGACGCCGTCTGGGAACATGGCCGCGATCTGGGCCTGTGCCCGATGGGGCTGGCGGCGCTGGACATGGTGCGCATCGAGGCGGGGCTGATCTTTGCGGGGCAAGAGTTTACCGACCAGACCGATCCGTTCGAGGCGGGGATCGGTTTTGCCGTGCCGCTGAAATCCAAGACTGACGATTTCATCGGCCGTGATGCCCTGATCCGCCGAAAGGACGCCCCGATGCACCGCTTTGTGGGTCTGACCATCGACGCGAATGTCGATGTGGGGCATGGCGATCCGGTGTTCCTGGGGCGCGCGCAGGTGGGGGTTGTCACCTCGTCCACCCGCTCGCCCGTTCTGGGGCAGAACATCGCACTGGCGCGGGTTGATGTGACCCATTCGGCGGTTGGGATCGCGCTGGAAATCGGCAAGCTGGACGGGCTGCAAAAGCGCCTTCCCGCCGAGGTTGTGGCGCTGTCACACTACGATCCGAAAAAGACCCGCCCCCAATCCTGACCGCCGCACAGATGCCCAAAAGCCGGGCAGCAGGGTTTCCCTTCAGGAATATAATTTGACCCCGCATTGCGGCGTGGCTAGCCTTGGGCAAAGCACGGGCAAAGAAGCCCGGCACAGACAGGGGTGACGGATGAACAAGCGTGTCGCGGTGATCGGTGCGGGGCCGTCGGGGCTGGCGCAGCTTCGGGCGTTCCAGTCAGCGGCGGCCAAGGGTGCCGATATTCCCGAGATCGTGTGCTTTGAAAAGCAGGACAACTGGGGCGGCCTGTGGAACTACACCTGGCGCACCGGCACCGATGAACATGGCGAGCCTGTGCATGGCTCGATGTACCGCTATCTGTGGTCGAACGGCCCGAAAGAGGGGCTGGAGTTTGCCGATTACTCGTTCGAGGAACATTTCGGCAAGCAGATCGGCAGCTATCCCCCCCGCGCCGTGCTGTTCGACTATATCGAGGGGCGGGTGAACAAGGCGGGCGTGCGCGACTGGATCCGGTTCAATACCACCGTCCGGTTTGTGCGCCATGACGAGGCGACCGGACAGTTTACCCTGACTGCACATGACCTTAAGAACGATACGATGTACGAAGAGGTGTTCGACAACATCATCGTCGCGTCCGGCCATTTCTCGACCCCGAACGCCCCCGAATTCCCCGGTTTCCGCACCTTTGGCGGGCGCATCCTGCACGCCCATGATTTCCGCGACGCGATGGAGTTCAAGGGCAAGGATATCCTCATCGTCGGCACGTCCTATTCGGCCGAGGATATCGGCTCGCAATGCTGGAAATACGGGGCGAAATCCATCACCGTGGCCCACCGCACCGCCCCCATGGGCTTCAACTGGCCGTCCAACTGGCAGGAAGTGCCGATACTGGAGCGGATGGACGAGACGACGGCGCATTTCAAGGACGGCACCTCGGCCCGCGTCGATGCGGTGATCCTGTGCACTGGGTACAAGCACCACTTCCCGTTCCTGCCCGACGACCTGCGCCTGAAAACCCGCAACCGACTGGCCACGGCAGACCTGTACAAGGGTGTGGCCTGGGTGCGGAACCCCAAGATCTTTTACCTTGGCATGCAGGACCAGTGGTTCACCTTCAACATGTTCGACGCCCAGGCCTGGTGGGTGCGCGACGCGATCATGGGCCGCATCGCGATCCCTGACGAGGCTGCCCGCGCCCGCGATGTGGCCGACCGGATCGCCGCCGAGGATCAGAACAAGGATGGCCATGACGCGATCCATTATCAGGGCGACTACGTCAAGGAACTGATCGGCGAGACGGACTATCCCAGCTTTGACGTCGATGGCGCGTGCGAGGCGTTCTATGCGTGGAAGGACCACAAGAAGAGGGACATCATGACCTTCCGCGACAACGCCTATGCCTCGGTGATCACCGGCACGATGGCGCCGTTGCACCACACGCCCTGGAAAGACGCGCTGGAGGACAGCATGGAAAGCTATCTGCGCAACTGACCCGGCGACAACCGTTAATGCGTTGACACACACACCTTCCGCCCACCACCATCCCCACAACAGACCGGCAAGAATGTCGGCGAAGGTCACCGCCCGAATGTCCGGGCTGACCCCACCACCAACAGAGGATCAACCATGAAAATGACCACACGACTGATTTCTGCGGGCATGGCTGTCGCCCTGACCTGCGGTGCCGCCTTGGCGCAGGTGGAATCGGAAGACCCGATCAAACTGACCCTGCACGACTGGACCGGCCAGTTCATCAGCACCAACATCATGGCCGCCGTGCTTGAAGAGGCGGGTTACAATGTCGAGCTGGTGCAGGCCGATTACCTCGCGCAGTTCTCGGGCATCGAATCCGGTGATCTGCATGTCGCGATGGAGCTGTGGGCGACCACCGCCGCCGATGCGATGAATGCCTCGATCGCCACCGGCAACACCGTCAGCTTTGGCGAGACGGGGATGCAGGCGAAAGAGGAGTGGTGGTATCCCCTGTACATGAAGGAAAAATGCCCCGGCCTGCCGGACTGGAAGGCGCTGAATGCCTGTGCCGAGTTGTTCTCGACCGCCGAGACCGCGCCGAAGGGCCGCTATCTGGGAGGCCCGGTGACTTGGGGCGGGTTTGACGAGGAACGGGTTGCGGCCCTTGGCCTCAACTACGACGTGATCCACGCGGGCACCGATGCCGCGATGTTCGCCGAACTGGAAAGCGCGTATCAGCGCAAGGACCCGATCCTGATGTGGATCTATTCGCCGCACTGGGCCCCGATCAAGTATCAGGGCGAATGGGTCGAATTCCCCGCCTATACCCCGGAATGCTACGCAGATCCCGCAGTGGGCGAAAACACCTCGGCCGCCTACGACTGCGGCAAACCCACGGGGCCGGTCTACAAGGCCGGCTGGGCTGGGCTTGAAGGCAAATGGCCGGGTGCGGCCAAGGCAATCAAGGCCTTTACCATGACGAACGAGGCCATGGGCGAGATGGTCGGCAAGGTCGACGTCGACGGCATCCCGCTTGAGGATGTGGTGGATGAGTGGATGGCCAACAACGAGGCCACCTGGAAGGCCTGGATTCAATGATCCCGGCGCAGGCGGGCGGGCCTAGCCCGCCCCCCTGCATCCCCCTTTCCAGCCCCCCTGCCCCGCAGACCTGTCACGACCGGACCCCCGAATGACCGAACGCCCCGTCAAACTTGCCTGTCGGCATGTGTGGAAGATTTACGGCCCCCACCCCGAGCGTCTGCTGGCGGGCGGCAAGGTGCCAACCCTTGACGAGATCCGCGGCACCCAACATGTGGGGGCGGTGCGCGATGTGACGCTGGATGTCCGCGAGGGCGAAATTTTCGTCATCATGGGGCTGTCTGGTTCGGGGAAATCAACGCTGGTGCGCTGTCTGTCGCGGCTGATCGAACCTTCGGGCGGTGAGATACTGTTCAACGGTCAGGACCTGCTCAAGGCCAGTGCGGCGGAAATGATCGAGATACGGCGCCACCGGATGGGCATGGTGTTCCAGCATTTCGCCTTGCTGCCGCACCTGACGGTGCTGCAGAACGTGGCCTTTCCGTTGGAGATACAGGGCATCCCCCGCGCCGCCCGCGAGGCCCGCGCGCGTGAGGTGACGGCGCTTGTCGGCCTCAATGGGCGCGAGGATTACTTTCCGCGCCAGTTGTCCGGCGGCCAGCAACAGCGCGTCGGCATCGCCCGGTCTTTGGCGGTTGAACCGGAGCTATGGTTCCTTGATGAACCGTTTTCCGCGCTCGACCCCCTGATCCGGCGCGAGATGCAGGACGAATTCCTGCGCATCCAGAACCAGTTGCACAAGACCATCGTGTTCATCACCCATGATTTCGACGAGGCCATCCGTCTGGCCGACCGCATCGCCATCATGAAGGACGGCGCGGTGGTGCAGATCGCCACGCCCGAGGAATTGGTGCTGGCCCCCGCCGACGACTATGTCGCGGCCTTCACCGCCCATGTGCCCCGCGCCAAGGTGGTGACCATCGGGCGCATCATGTCGCCGGCCACGGATGGTGCCGTCGCAGGCCACCTGCCCGCCTCGGCCCGGGTCGAGGCTGTGGCGGGCCAGATCGAGGCGTCTGCCCTGCCCCACGCGGTGACCGATGACGCGGGTCAGGTGGTCGGCCACATCGGGCCCCGCGCGGTGATCGACGTGCTGATCGGACGCGGCAACTGATGCGGCCCGCGACCGTCCTGTGGCCCGGCGCGTTCGTGGTCAGCCTGATCCTTGCCTATGTGTCCGTGCAACTGCCCAACTGGTTGATCCTGCCGCCCCCTTCGATCCAGGTCGATCTTGCCGGGGCCACCAGTGCCGCGATGCGGTGGCTGGTCGAGGACGCGACATTCGGCCTGTTCACCGTCAAGGATGCCACCCGCGCCATCGCCGCCGTCGTCGAGGTGCCCTACGACGCCGCCCGCATCCTGATCGTGGACGGCATCACCGAAGGGCGCGGCCGCCGCGCCACCACGATCATTCCGCCCGTGTCGTGGATTGCCGTCATCGGCGCGATGGTGGCTTTGGGGGTCTATGCGCGGGGATGGAAACTCGGCCTGCTGGTGGGGGTGCTGTTCTTGTATCTGGCGGTCTTCGGCCAGTGGGAAAGTGCGATGACCACGCTGGCGTCGATCCTGATCGCGGTGCCGATGGGGGTGGCGGGCGGACTGGCCCTTGGCATCGGTGCGTTCCTGTCACCGGCATTCAACCGGGTGCTGCAACCCGTGCTGGACCTGATGCAGACGGTGCCGACATTTGCCTATCTGGTGCCGATCCTGTTCCTGTTCGGCTTTGGCCCCGTGGCCGCCCTGATCGCCACCGTCATCTACGCGATGCCGCCCATGGTGCGGATCACCACGCTGGCGCTGCGGTCGATCCCGCCTGAATTGCAGGAGTTTGGCCGCATGGTGGGCTGCACCCCCGGCCAGCAGATGCGCAAGGTGCTGTTGCCGGTGGCGCTGCCCGACCTGATGGTGGGGGTCAATCAGGTGATCATGCTGTCGCTGAACATGGTCATCATCGCGTCGATGATCGGCGCGGGGGGCCTTGGGTTTGACGTGCTGAACGCGCTGCGCAGCCTGAAAATCGGCGCGGGGATCGAGGCGGGGCTGGCCATCACCGCCCTCGCCGTGGCGCTTGACCGGCTGTCGCAGGCATTGGCGGAACGGTCGGGTCTGGGCGAAGCGGTGCAAGGGAACTGGATCAAGCGCCATCCGAAAACCGTGATGGTGCTGGGGCTGGTCGTGGTGACCGGGCTGATCGGCCTCATCCTGCCCGCCGTGCAGACCTATCCCAAAGAGGCGATGCTTTCGACGAAAACCTTCTGGTCCGACCTCGTGGAATACATCAACGTCAACTACTTCGACCAGATCGAGGCGGTCAAGAATGCGATCCTTCTGAACGTGCTGTTGCCGACCAAGCGGTTCCTTCTGGCCCTGCCATGGCCGTGGGTGCTGGCACTGGTGACACTGGCGGGCTGGCAGTTGGGTCGCTGGCGGCTGGCGGCGCTGTGTCTGGCCCTTGGGTTGTTCATCGTCACCACCGGGCTTTGGGAACAGGCGGTCACCACGGTGTACCTCTGCGGTATCTCGGTGGTCATCGCGTCGCTGATCGGGGTGCCACTTGGCATCTGGGCGTCGTCCAACGCCACGGCGGGGCGGATCATCGGGGCGTTCATCGATACGCTGCAGACGCTGCCCAGCTTTGTCTACCTGATCCCGGTCATCATGCTGTTCCGGGTCGGCGACTTTGCCGCGATGATCGCGGTGGTCCTGTATGCGCTTGCCCCTGCCGTGCGCTATGCGGCACACGGGTTGCGGTCGGTGTCGCCGGAACTGGTCGAGGCGGGGATCGTCTGCGGCTGTACCCGGTGGCAGGTGCTGACGCGCATCCGCCTGCCGATGGCGCTGCCCGACATCATGCTGGGGGTGAACCAGACGATCATGCTGGCGCTGTCGATGCTGGTCATCACCGCCCTCGTCGGCACCCGCGATCTGGGGCAAGAGGTATATTCGGCCCTTGCCACCGCCGATGTCGGGCGGGGCGTCATGGCCGGTCTGGCGGTCGCGGCCATCGCGATCATCGCTGACCGGCTGATCACCGCCGCCACCGCCCGCGCCCGGAGCAGGCTGGGGCTGACCGGCGACTGAGCGGAGAACGCACAACGAAAAAGGCGCGCAACCCGTGGGGATGCGCGCCTGTTCATTGCAACCGGGTCAGGCCTTAGTGCGCGATCTGCGCCGGTGACGTGCCACCCGCCGATGCCCGCGCCGCCGCTGCGGCCTCTTCCGCCGCCTCGTCCCAGTCGATGGGAACAGGGTCGCGCACAAGGGCCAGCTTCAAGACCTCACGCACATGCGACACCGGGATGATCGTCATCCCTTGGGTTACATTCGCCGGGATCTCGGTCAGGTCCTTGGCGTTTTCCTCGGGGATCAGCACCGTCTTGATGCCCCCCCGCAGCGCCGCCAGCAGCTTTTCCTTCAGGCCGCCGATGGGCATGGCATTGCCGCGCAAGGAAACCTCGCCCGTCATCGCGATGTCCTTGCGTACAGGAATACCCGTCAGCACCGACACGATAGAGGTCACCATTGCAAGGCCCGCCGAAGGCCCGTCCTTGGGGGTGGCACCGTCGGGGACGTGCACATGGATGTCCATGCTTTCGAACTTCGTCGGTTTCACCCCGATCTCCGGGCTGATCGAGCGGACATAGCTGGCCGCCGCCTCGATAGACTCCTTCATCACGTCGCCCAGCTTGCCGGTGGTCTTCATCCGGCCCTTGCCCGGCAGTTTCAGCGCCTCGATGGACAACAGATCACCACCCACCGATGTCCAGGCAAGGCCGGTCACGACGCCCACCTGATCGGTCGCCTCGGCCAGGCCATAGCGGTACCGCTTGACCCCCAGATAGCTTTCCAGCGTCTCGGGCGTCACATCAACGCGCACATGCTTTTTCTGCACGATCTGCGTCACCGCCTTGCGTGCCAGCTTCGCCAGTTCCCGCTCAAGGTTCCGCACGCCCGCCTCACGCGTGTAGGTGCGAATCATCTCGGTCATGGCAGCGTCCGTCACCCCGAACTCGCCCTTGCGCAACCCGTGGTTCTTGATGACCTTGGGCAGAAGGTGGCCCTTGGCAATCTCGCGCTTTTCGTCCTCGGTGTAGCCCGCAAGCGGGATGATCTCCATTCGGTCCAACAGCGGCGAGGGCATGTTGTAGCTGTTGGCGGTGGTGATGAACATCACGTTCGACAGGTCATACTCGACCTCAAGATAGTGGTCGGCAAAGGTTGCGTTCTGTTCGGGGTCCAGCACCTCCAGCATGGCCGACGCCGGATCACCCCGGAAATCCTGGCCCATCTTGTCGATTTCGTCCAACAAGATCAACGGGTTGATCGTCTTGGCCTTTTTCATCGCCTGAATGATCTTGCCCGGCATCGATCCGATATAGGTGCGCCGGTGGCCACGGATTTCAGACTCGTCCCGCACACCCCCCAGCGAGATGCGGATGAACTCGCGCCCTGTGGCCTTCGCCACAGACCGGCCCAGTGATGTCTTGCCGACGCCCGGAGGGCCCACAAGGCACAGGATCGGACCCTTCAGCTTGGTCGAACGGGCCTGCACCGCCAGATACTCGACGATGCGTTCCTTGACCTTGTCCAGCCCGTAGTGGTCGGCATCCAGCACCTTCTGTGCCGCAGCCAGGTCTTTCTTGACGCGGCTTTTCACGCCCCACGGGATCGACAGCATCCAGTCGAGATAGTTACGCACCACCGTCGCCTCGGCGCTCATCGGGCTCATGTTCTTGAGCTTCTTGACCTCGGCATCGGCCTTGTCGCGCGCCTCTTTCGACAGGGCAGTCTTGGCGATACGGGCCTCAAGCTCGGCCACCTCGTTCTGGCCTTCCTCGCCGTCGCCCAACTCGCGCTGGATCGCCTTCATCTGTTCGTTCAGATAATACTCGCGCTGTGTCCGCTCCATCTGCGTCTTGACGCGGCTCTTGATCTTTTTCTCGACCTGCAGCACGGACATTTCGCCCTGCATGTGGCCATAAACCTTTTCCAGACGCTCACCCACGTCCAGCGTTTCCAGAAGCTCCTGCTTGTCGGCGACACTGATGCCCAGATGGCCCGCCGCAAGGTCGGCCAGACGTGCGGGTTCGCGCGTCTCGGACACCGCCGCGATGGCCTCTTCGGGGATGTTCTTCTTGACCTTGGCGTACTTCTCGAACTCGTCGGACACGGCGCGGACCAAGGCCTCGACCGCCTCGGCCTCGCCTTTCATTTCGGTCAGGCCGGCCACCCGCGCCTCAAAGAAACTGTCATTCTCGACAAACTCGGTGATCCGCACGCGCGTCTTGCCCTCGACCAGCACCTTCACGGTGCCATCGGGCAGCTTGAGCAGTTGCAGCACATTGGCCAGAACCCCGGCGCGATAGATGCCATCGGTCGCGGGGTCATCCTGGGTGGGGTCAATCTGGCTGGACAACAGGATCTGGCGATCCTCGGCCATCACCTCTTCCAGCGCGCGCACCGACTTTTCCCGGCCCACGAACAGCGGCACGATCATGTGGGGAAACACCACGATGTCGCGCAGCGGCAGGACGGGATAGCTGGGTGAAAGAATATCGGTCATCTCATGTCCTTGTCTGGCAGGAAGACCCCGGCCCCGATCATCGGCAGCGTACCGGTCTTCCCCGTAGCGGTGTACTTGGTGCTGTCATGCCGGTGTGTCAACAGCCCGTCAATTCCGCGCGATATGATGCAATGCGCCCGCATCTGCCGCAAGGCCGCATTGCGTTCAATTGCAACGATCGGTCACGCTCAGGCGGATCCCATCCGCAGCCCTTACCGTAAGGTGCGCGACGGGCACCGGCGGCGGGCCTGCGGGCGCAAACCGGAACGCCCGCGCCAGCATGGCCAAAAGGATCACCCCCTCGGCCATCGCAAACCCCGCGCCGGTACAGACACGCGGGCCGGCCGAGAACGGCATGTAGGCATCGCGGGCTGATACCTTGGCCGCCTCGGTCTGCCAGCGGTCGGGGTCAAAGGCATCGGGGTCGGCCCACAGCCGTTCATGCCGGTGCAGATGCCAGGGCGACAGCACGATCTGCGCGCCGGGGGCCACCTTGCGGCCACGGAATGTTTCGGGACGGGTGTTTTGTCGCACCATCATCGGTACTGGCGGATACAGGCGCAGCACCTCGCGGAACACATCGCGGGTGAACTTCAGCTTGGACAGGTCTGAGAACGCGGGATTTTCCGGCAGAGCCGCCGCCTCGGACGCCACCCGTTCCTGCACCTCGGGGTGGGTCGCCAAAAGGTACAACCCCCATGCCAGCGCTGATGCACTCGTCTCATGCCCGGCCAGAAAGAAGATCGCCACCTGATCCACCATCTCGCCCGTCTGGAACCGCTCGCCTGTCACCGGATCGGCGGTCGTCATGATCTTGGTCGCCAGATCATCGGGCGCGGTCCCGGCGGCAATCTCCGTTGCCCGGCGGGTGGTCAGGTCAGTGATAAGGGCACGGATGCGCGCGGCCGTCGCGCGGGTGCGGCGGCGGTGCAGGCGCGGGAACCAGCGCGGCAGGGGCAGGAACGCGCCAAGGTTCAGGATCGGCTGCGTGCGCTGATGGTCGCGGAATTCCCGGAACACGGCTGTAGCTACGGCATCCTCGATCGGAATCGAAAAGAGCGTGCGAACGATCACATCGGCGGCGGCGTGGCTGGCCGCTTCTTCCACCTCGACCACCCCCCGCCCCATCCGCGCCACCGACGCGCGTGCCGCGTCAACCATCGCGGGAAAGGCATCGCGCATCCGCCCCCCTTCGAACGCGGGGTCGATGATGCGGCGCTGACGCTTCCATTCCTCGCCGTTGGTCACGAACACCGAACGGCCCAGAAGCGGGCGCAACCCCTCGCCCACGCGGTCGGATTTGGGGAAATCGGCGGGGCGTCCAGTCAGCACAAGGTCAATCAGGGCGGGATCGTTGCACATGTAGCTGCGAAAGAATGGCGTGCGGAACTCGGCCATCCAGGCCCGGTACAGGCGCGCCGGTTGGGCCGACAGGATGTCCTGCCGGAACAGCCGCAGATAGGTGAACAGCGACACGCGGTCGGCTCGGGCGGGCGGTTTGGGCGGGATCATGCGACCATCGAGGTGTGGCGCGACACGGCCCGGTCGATCCGGCTTTTTGACGGTGCGCGCCCGGCATAGCGGTCGGCCAGCGTCACAGCACCCCCGGTGATGCGGAAATAGTCATAGTCGCGGGGGCGGTCAAAGGCGCACATGTACTGGAAATGCAGGCGGAAGAACTTCCACCGCAATTCGCGCCACCGCTCGGGCGACAGGGTCTGCGTGAACGCCGCCGACATCACCAGGGGCCAGCGTTTGCCGGGCGGGGCCACCCCGGTCACGCTGACCGGATCGCACAAGGCAAAGGCACAGCCATCGCCGGGGGCGGTCACGTCGACCCAAGTCACCTCGTCCCGCGCCGACAGATAGTGCAGGTCGGCCCGCAACCTGTGGGCATCGGGCAGGAAACTGACCATCGGCACCACATGGCCCAGCGACAGGAACCCCAGTGCGGGGCGTTTCGCGGGCAAGCCATCGCGGATCATATCGGCCAAGATCGACACGCCCATATGCGCGCCGGATGAGTGGCCGACCACCAGCACCTCATCCCATTCCTCGGCCATCGCCTGGGCTATCGTTGCCCGGAACTCGGCCATCCGCGCCTCAAGTGCGGGCGGATTGGCGCCGCCCGAGGCTGCGGAAAAGGCATAGTCCTGCATCAGGTAGTAGGCGAAGAACCGGCTGTCCTGCCCCCGGAAGAACCGCAGGCCCAGGACCACCGTGACCAGCGCCAAGGCCCAGCCCAGCGCAGCCCCCGGCCACCCCGGCACAAACCACGCCAGCAACGCACCCAACCCCCAGCCCGCCAGCACCGACACCAGCAATTGCGCCGTCAGCATCACGATGGGATACAGCGCCGCAATCACCGGCCCCTTGCGCAGCCGCATCAGCCGGAACAACGCCCCCGACCCCAGATACATCCAGGCCGTCCGCACCAGTTGGCCATAGGTTGCGGCGATCCCGCCCGACATCGACCCCTTGACGATGTCCGACCAGACCAGAACCTCGACCTCTGCCGTGGCCCCCTGCCCGTCGATCTGCGTCTGAACCTGCCAGCCGTAAGGGCCGCCGCCCTTGCGTTTGGGTTTCAGCGTCAGGTCATAGCCCGAGATCGCGGCCTGCGCAGTGCCTTCCTTGCGGTACAACTCGCGATATCGGCGGGGGTGAAAGGGGTCATAGCCGGGGATATAGAACACCCGACGCCGGAACGCCCCGCCTTCTCCACCGATGTCCTTCATGCCGCCCATCCCGTCACCCCGAAGGCCAAGGGTACAGGGAAATTCGGGCGAAAACAGGGCCTGCCTGCGGGTGGATCAGCCCAACACCGCCAGACCGGGAAACGTGTCCAGAAGCCAGAACGAGAACGCCGAAAACGCCCCCGTCACCAGCGCCACGCCAACCACGATCAACAGAACACCCATCGCCCGCTCGATCACCTTCATGTGGCGCTTCAGCCGCCCCATGACGCCCATCGCCCGCTCGATGAACAGCGCCGCAAGAAGGAACGGTAACCCGAGGCCAAGCGCATAGACGCCAAGCAGCGCGGTCCCCCGCGCAAGGCTTGCCTCGGTTGCCGCGATGGACAGGATGGCGCCCAGTTGCGGACCGATGCAGGGCGTCCAGCCAAAGGCAAAGGCGAGGCCCAGAAGATAGGCACCAAACGCCGAGCCGCCCCGGTCACCCGCCTGCAACCGCGCCTCGCGGTCAAGGATGGGGATGCGGAACACGCCAAGGAAGTGCAGGCCAAAGACGATCACCAGCGCCCCCGACACCCGTGACAGCAGAAGCTGGTTTTCAAGGAAGAACCGGCCAAGGAACGACGCCGTGAACCCAAGGAACAGGAACACGGTTGACAGGCCCATCACGAAGAACAGCGCAGGCAGGATCACCCTCTGGCGCGCGGCACCATCGTTGCGCATGTCGCCCATGCTGATGCCGCCCATATAGGCAAGGTACGGCGGCACGATGGGCAGAACGCAGGGGCTGAGGAACGACAGAATGCCTGCCGCCAGCGCGATCAGCATGGCGGGCAAGAGGCTCGCGTCGATCAGGTCAAATCCGGCCATTCTGGTCCCCCGGGGTCAGTCATATCGCCCGGTGCCTGATCCGTCACCCGGGCCCGCCGTCACGTTCGCGTGGCCGCGACGGCAGGACCGGGGGTACAGTCCCCCGGCCCCCCACCATGCAAAGATGCAATCAGCGGCCGAGTGACCACCATCCCTTGCGCCGCGGTTTGGCACCGGCCTCTGCCTCGGGGTCGGGCACCAGCCCTTCGGCGGCAGCCGGGGCATCCCCCGGATCGGCGGCAAAGTGTGCCGACGATGCCGCGACCGCGGGTTCGGCAACCGTGTCCACGATGGCGGCTGCCACAGGTGCAGGCTCGGGGACCGGATCGACGACAGCCGCAGGGTCAGGCTCGGCGGCGGCAACCTCTGCCACGGCGACCTCAACCTTGGGCTTGCGCGACCGGCTGGCGCGGGGCTTTGGCACTGGGGCCGCCACCTCGGCGGGTGCAGGCGTCTCTTGCACAACCTCGGGCACGACGGCCTCGACCGGCACAACCTTTGCTGTCCGGCTGCGGCTGCGGGTACGTTTGGCGGGGGTTGCCGCGACCTCGGTCACCGGCTCGGGTGCAGCGTCCTCCTCGCCTGCGGTCACCTCGTCGGCGGACACATCATCGTCTTCATCCTCATCGTCGTCCGACCCGGCGACATCGGATGCACCCAGACCTTCCGTACCGGGTGCCCCGCCGGGGCCACGACGGCGGCGGCGGCGGCGGCGCTTTTTCTTGCCCGAACCATCGCCTGCGTCGGCGGCCGCGACCGACGCCGCAACCGGCGCGGCGACTGCCTTGGCGGCCACGGCAACGGGGGCCTCGATCTCGTCGATCTCGTCCTCGATCTCGTCGATCAGATCGTCATCCTCATCGACCGCAGCGCCCATGAAGGACGCATCGCCCGAGATTACCTGAGACGCCGCATCGGGCACCAGACGGGTTGCCGTCTTGAACTTTTCGATGGCGTAGTCGGGGCTGATCAGCTTGGGATCGGCCTCGATCCGCACCGACATGCCATAACGCGCCTCGATCACCGCCACATGCTCGCGCTTCTGGTTGAACAGGAAATTCACGATGCCAATGGGGGCCTTCAGAAGCACCTCTTTCGACCGCTTTCGCGTACCCTCTTCCTCCAGCGCGCGCAGGATGGTCAGGGCCATGCTGTCGTCGCTGCGGATAAGGCCGGTGCCATGGCAATGCGGACAAGGCTGCGTCGTCGATTCGAGCATGCCCGGGCGCAGACGCTGACGCGACATCTCCATCAGGCCGAAACCGCTGATCCGGCCCACCTGGATGCGGGCACGGTCGGTTTTCAGCTTGTCTTTCAGACGCTTCTCGACCGAGGCATTGTTCTTGCGCTCTTCCATGTCGATGAAGTCGATGACGATCAGACCGGCCAGATCGCGCAGGCGCAACTGGCGGGCGACCTCTTCGGCGGCCTCAAGGTTGGTCTTGAGTGCGGTATCCTCGATCGAGCCCTCTTTGGTGGCCCTCCCTGAGTTCACGTCGATGGCCACCAGCGCCTCGGTGATCCCGATCACGATGTAGCCGCCGGATTTCAGTTGCACCGTCGGGTTGAACATCGCCGCCAGATAGCTTTCCACCTGGAACTTGGCGAACAGCGGCATCGGTTCGGTGTACAACTGCACGTCCTTGGCGTGGGCCGGCATGATCATCCGCATGAAGTCCTTGGCGGTGCGGTAGCCTTCGGCGCCCTCGACCAGAACCTCGTCGATCTCGCGGCTGTAAAGGTCGCGGATCGTGCGTTTGATGAGGTTGCCCTCTTCATAGATCGCCGCCGGTGCAATCGACCGCAGGGTCAGTTCGCGGACCTGTTCCCAAAGGCGCATCAGGTATTCGTAGTCGCGCTTGATCTCGGGCTTGGTGCGCTTGGCGCCGGCCGTGCGGATGATGAGGCCCGCACCTTCCGGCACCTCGATCTCGTTGGCGATTTCCTTCAGCTTCTTGCGGTCGGCGGCCATCGTGATCTTGCGGGATATGCCACCACCGCGCGCCGTGTTGGGCATCAGCACGCAGTAACGGCCGGCCAGCGACAGATAGGTGGTCAGCGCGGCCCCCTTGTTGCCGCGTTCCTCCTTGACCACCTGCACCAGCATGATCTGCCGCATCTTGACCACTTCCTGGATCTTGTAGCGGCGGGCGCGGGGTTGGCGGGGGGCGCGGATCTCTTCGGCCACGTCCTCTTCGGCGATTGATTCGATCTCGTCATCGGTGTCCGAGGCGTGATCCATGGCGCGGTAGGGGCGTTCGGGTTCATCGCCGTCGCCGTTCGGTTCGGAGTGCGGTTCGATCTGGGCTTCATGCGTGGTGTCAGCGGCGGGCGGTTCGACCAGACCGTCGGCGCCGGTTTCCTCGCCAAGGTCGACCACGTCCATGCCGCTGATCGCCGCCGGGTCGGGACGGGCAGATTCGGCGCGGGGGGATGGGCGGGGTGACTGCGGACGGCGGCGCGCTCGGCCGTTGTCCTCGTCATCCTCGGCGCGGGCAAGGGCGCGTTCCTCGTCCAGCAACGCTTTGCGGTCGGCGACGGGGATCTGGTAATAATCGGGGTGGATCTCGGCAAAGGCGAGGAACCCGTGGCGGTTGCCGCCGTAGTCCACAAAGGCCGCTTGTAGCGAGGGTTCGACCCGCGTCACCTTGGCCAGATAGATGTTCCCGGCAAGCTGGCGCTTGTTCAGGGTTTCAAAGTCGAATTCCTCAACCTTGTTTCCGTCGACCACGACCACGCGCGTTTCCTCGGCGTGGGTGGCATCGATGAGCATTTTCTTGGACATGTTTTTCCATTGCGCCACAGCGCCACGACATCCCCCGGCGGACCGGAGGATGTGACATGACGGGAAAGGCGACTTGTTCGGGCGGATGCGCGCATGGCCAACGGACGGGCCATGCCCTTTGGGCATCCCTCGTACGATCCAGCCTGTTCAGCACGCTTCATCGCGGTTCACGTTCTGGCGCACCCCCAAGGGCACGCCACCTTCAAAAGGCCTGCTTTGTCATAGACTTGGCAGACGATACAAACAGCCTTGCGGCCAATCCGGCTGCCCGTGTTGCGGCGCAGTGGTGCGCCCTTCGCGACAGGCAGAGAATGCGGGGGCAGGGCGAACCCTGCGTGCGCCGACCGTAGCGGCAAAGCGGCGGCAAGGGCAATGGGCTTTTTCAAGCGGGGCGCAATCTGGGGTTGAGGGCGCGGGTTGCGATGGCAGGAGACGGGGGGTTTCACACCCCCCGCACCCCCCGTGGGATATTTGTGCAAGGTGAATGTCGGGGGACGGAAGATGCCACATGTATGTACGGATGCTGTACGGATGGCAGACGGATTGAATACGCGATGCGTACGCGCATTTTCCTTGCGCTTCAGTGCGTTGACACCGGGCACCTGGGTTCAGACATAGTCCCCCCGCGTCAGCCCGTATTTCGCCATCTTTTCGTTCAGCGTGCGGCGCGGCAGGCACAACTCCTCCATCACCGACACGATGGAACCCTTGTGCCGCCGCATGGTGTTGTCGATCAGCATCCGCTCGAACGCCTCGACATAGTCCTTGAGCGGCTTGCCTTCGGTGGTCAGCGCGGGCCCCGAAGCCTCGTTGTCGGCCATGAGGAGCGAGGCAATCGACCCCGACCCCCGCCGGTTCTGCAGGACCGCGCGTTCCGCGATGTTAACCAGCTGGCGCACGTTGCCGGGCCAGGGGGCCTGCAGCAACTGCGCAGCCTCTTGCGCCGTGACCTGGGGGGCGTCGCAGCCGTATTCCTCGGCAAAAAGCTCGGACAGTTTGGTAAAGAGGGTCAGGATATCCTCGCCCCTCGTGCGCAAGGGCGGACAGACGATGGTCAACGCACCAAGGCGGTAGAAAAGATCGGGGCGCAGCAGGTTTTCCAGTGTCTTGTCAGGGGCATGGCTGTTGCAGATCGCAATGATGCGGGTTTCAGGCGGGGTGCCGTGTTCGTTGATGAGGGTCAGAAGACGCGCCTGCAACGGCCCCGGCATCGCCTCGATATCCTCAAGGCAGAGGGTGCCGCCGCGGGCCTCTTCGACCATCGGGATGCTGCCCTCTTCGGCGGGGCCGAAGAGGCGGGCGGACAACTGGTCTTCGCCCCATGCGGCGCAGGAGATGGTGACGAAACGGCGCCCGGCGCGGGGGCCGACGGCGTGCAGGGCATGGGCCACCAGCGTCTTGCCGGTGCCGGTTTCGCCGTCGATGAGGACGTGGCTGTCGGCCTGCCCAAGATCAAGGATATCCTCGCGCAGGCGGTCCATGATGGCAGAGGTGCCGATCAGTTTCTTCATCAGGACCGTGCCATCCGACAATTCGCGGCGCAGTGCCCGGTTGTCCAAGGTCAGGCGGCGGGTCTGGGTGGCCTTTTTGGCAAGTTCGGTCATCCGGTCGGGGTTGAACGGTTTTTCGAGGAAATCAAAGGCCCCGATCCGCATCGCCTCGACCGCCATGGGCACGTCGCCATGGCCGGTGATCATGATGACCGGCAGCCCGGAATCAAGCGACATCAGGCGCTTGAGGAAGGCCATCCCATCCATACCGGGCATCTTGATGTCGCTGACGACCACACCTGCAAACTCGGCCCCGATGCCCTTGAGCGCCTCTTCGGCACTGGCATAGGTTTCGGTGTCGAACCCCGACAAGGCCAGCCACTGGCTGATCGACTGGCGCATGTCGGCCTCGTCATCGACAATCGCCACTTTCATCGCTCGGGCCATGTTTTACTCCGCTGCTTCCATTTCCTTGGCCAGCGCGGGCAGCGTTACCTCGAACACCGCCCCCCCGCCATCGCCGTTGCGGGCGGTCAGCCGCCCGCCCAGATCGGTCACGATGCCGGACGAGATCGCCAGCCCCAGACCCACACCCTCACCAGGCTTTTTCGTCGTGTAGAAAGGCTCGAACAGGTTGTCGAGGTCGGTGATCCCGTGGCCATTGTCGCGCACCGTCAGGTGGACGGCATCATCGGCCACAAGGCCAAGGTCGATGCGCGGGTCGGCGCTGTCCTTGGTGGCGTCGAGGGCGTTGCGCAGAAGGTTGATGATGACCTGTTCCAGACGGATGCGGTCGGCCATCACCATCACCGGCAGTTTCGGCACGGCCCGGGTGATGCGCACGACGCGGGCCTTGAGTTGCGGCTCCATCATCGACAGGGCCGAGGACAGGCTTTGGCGCACATCCACAGGCTCAAACGCCTCGCCCCCCTTGCGGGCATAGGATTTCAGTTGCCGGGTGATGGCACCCATGCGGTCGATCAGATCGTCGATCCGCTGGAAACTGGCCAGTGCCTCATCCGGGCGGCGGCGTTGCAAGAGGAGCCTCGCCCCCGCAAGGTAGGTCTTCATCGCGGCAAGGGGCTGGTTCAACTCGTGGCTGACGGCCGCCGACATCTCGCCCAAGGCCGCCAGTTTTGACGATTGGGCCAGCGTCGCCTCGGCCACGGCGAGGTCTTTCTGCACCTTTTCGCGGCGGGCAATCTCGCGGCTGAGGCGGGCGTTCAGCCGCCGCAGTTCCGCCGATTCCCGCTGAAGCGAGACCGATTGTGACCAGGCGCGGCGCGACAGGAAATAGAAGGTCAGCGCCAGCAGGATGGCAAAGCCCATGATTTCAAGCGCCAAAACGGCATTCACCCGTTCGCGCACCGTGTCATATGCAGTGAAGGACTGGATGCGCCAGCCGCGGAACGGCACCCGTGCCTCGGTCTTCATCACGCCCTGACCGCGGACATAGGCGTCGGGGGGGTCCTGCGTCCAGTCGGTGGTCACGTTCAGCGCCCGCTCGATCGCCGAGGGCGGGTCTTGCAGCGCCAGTGCCTCGGCCATCGGGCGACCGCGCCAGCGAGGTTCGGTTGACAGGATCACGCGGCCCTCGCTGTCGGTCACCGCAACCGCGTCGGTGAGGCCTGCCCAGCTGCGTTCGTATTTCTGCAGGTCGACCGAGACGACGATCACCCCCGCCAGACGGCTGCCGTCGCGCAACACCCGCGAATAGGCGAAATCGGTGCCGTTGCCGGCTGCGCGCGGGGTCGAGGTGAACACGGTATCGCGCGATCGTTGGGCTTCGACAAAGGAAGCCGAGGCCCGCAGGTTGCCGCCCAGAAGGTTGCGGTTGGTCGCGCCCACCACACGGCCATCACGATCAAGAAGCAGGATCGAGGCGGCACCGATTTCGGCCTGAAACAGGATGAGGCGCTGCGAAGTGCTTTCAAAACTGCCCGCCGCAAGGGCGCGCAACAATTCGGGGTCACGGCCCAGAAGCAGCGGCACGACCGAATTGCGCTGCAACTCGGACAGAAGGTTGCCGGAGTATAGCGCAAGCCGCACCTCGGCCCGGTTGCGGGTGGTTTCGCTGAAGCGCTCGGTCAGCCAGGCGTTGGTCACAAGAACCACCGCGATGGCGACCACGATCAGCCCCGCGACAACCGCCCGCATCCACGGCGACAGGCCGCGCGACGGGGAACCCTGATCGGCTGCCTGCGGCGCGATGTCGGCGGGTGCCACGGGGGCAGGAAGGGGGGCGTCGGGCGGGGCGTCTTGCATGGGGCCAATCTTAGGGGTTGCGCGCGTCCCGCTCAAGCACGGGGCGGGGTGACGCGCGGATTGACGCCCGTGGGGGGTCAGGCCAGTGCGACGTTGGCGGTAAGTGACCGGAACAGGGCCGCGCCGTCGGTCGGGCCAAGGTCTGCGTCGATGGCGCGTTCGGGGTGCGGCATCAGGCCCATGACGCGACGGTTGTCCGACAGGATCCCCGCGATATCACCCATCGAGCCGTTGGGGTTCTGGCGGTAGCGCAAGGCAATGCGCCCTTCGCCCTGAAGCCGGGCCATGGTTTCGGGGTCTGCGGTGTAGTTGCCGTCATGATGGGCGATCGGCAGGGCAATCCCCTGCCCCGCCGTCCAGCCCGCGGTGAAGGCGCTGTCAGTAGTGCAAACCTCTAACTGCAGGGTACGGCACAGGAATTTGAGGCCTGCGTTGCGCATCAGGACACCGGGCAAGAGGCCCATTTCGGTCAGCACCTGAAACCCGTTGCAGATGCCAAGGACGAACCCGCCCCGCGCGGCATGGGCGCGGATTGCGTTGCCGATGGGTGACTGCGCCGCAATGGCACCGCAGCGCAGGTAGTCGCCGAACGAGAAACCGCCGGGAATTCCCACGATATCCGTGCCTTGCGGCAGGGTGGTGTCCTTGTGCCAGACCCGCGTGACTTCGGCCCCGGCCATGGCGAAGGCCATGGCAAGGTCACGGTCGCAGTTCGATCCGGGGAAGGTGACGACGGCGGCTTTCATGGGCATGCGCTCCGGTCAATCGGCTGGGTGTGGTGTAGCGCACGGGGTGCGTGATGGCCAGAGGTGGCGCGGGTGGAAAGGCGGGGGGGGCGGCCGGCCGCCCCCCCCACAACATTTGGTCCGAATTTGGTCCGGGGCGGGGGGGGTGGGGCGGGCCCCCAATTGGGCGGGGGGGGGGGGGGGGGGCGCCGTGGCTGCGCATGAGCAGACAGGACGGC
>JBBQXK010000034.1:0-40776 GCA_038209775.1 Rhodobacterales bacterium
CGGCCGGAACCGCCTTGACGCCCCCCGGACCCTTCGCTATTTCCCCGGTCCAGAGTGGGCGACGCGCTGCAAGGTGCGGCAGGAGACTGTAACTCTCCCGGGGCGACCCGTGCCTGGTTCGATTCCAGGGTCGCCCACCAAAATCCCGAAGAACCGTTCGATTTCAATGGCGCAGATGGATAACCGGAACCCGGTACGCTACTGACTGCCCAATGGGTCAGACAACAGCTGTGCCGCAGTTCAGGCCTTGTCCAGTCGGGATTCGCGGGCACCCTTGACCGTCGCCGGTCCGGAGTTTTCTGGAACCATGGTCCGATGTCTTTGAAGACATCTGTCCTTGCAGCCCAGGGCGACGGTCGTGTTCCGTCGCAAGTCCGCCATGCCCAATCGCGATCTAGCGCGACGCAATCCGCTCTTCGCGCGGGCGCTTGGCCTTGCGCTTGGGCTTTGGCTCGGGGGCGTCGGGATAGATGAAGCCGTTCACCGGATTGACCCGGCCAAGCACCCCCGGATCACCCTCGACCCGCACGGCGGACCAGTCGTTCGCCTCGGATACATCAATCACCGCCATCGCCAGCGAGATCTGGTTGCGCTTCCAGTTGGCATGGTCGATCAGGATGCGCCGTTCGGACACCACTTCGGATACCACCGCCACATGGCCCATCGGCATCTTGCGAGAACCCGCAAAGGCCATGACTGCGCCCACCTGCGGTTCGTTCCCGCGGGCATAGCGCCCCTCGGCTGCCGCCCACCAGGTTTTGGCATTGCCCTTGATCTCGACCCCGGTCGCGGTGCGGGCGAAAGGCACGCACCAGATCCGTTCACCCCGGGCACGTTTCCGCTGGGCCTCGGCACTGGCAAGGGCCACACGCTCGACCACCGCAGTGTCCTGCCGTTTGGGAGAGGCGGCTGCCGACAGCGGCACAAGGCCGAGGGCCAGCGTGGCAGTCAAAAGCAGTCGCCAGGCGGCGTGAAGTGGCCGGATCATGCAGGTCCCCCGTCTTGGTGGTCTTGTTGGCACCCGGAGCAGAGGGCGCGGAGGCGATGCTGCCCGGGGTATCCTGGGGGCGCAAGGCGGGGCAGGGGCCGTCGGCGGGAACCTGCTGCGTGGACCGGGGCCTACCGGCGGCAGACCGCTTGCGTTTCCCCCGGTCGCGGCATTGCGCCATGAAAAAGGCCCGCACCAAGGGTGCGGGCCATGGCCGAAGGGTCCGGCGTTTCGGTTCAGGGATTGGCGGGTGCCGTCGCGGCTGCGGGTTGTGGCTGGCTGTGCGGACCGATACCCCGGACGTCAAGATATCCGTCATAGATCATCTTCAGCGCCACATAGAAGATCAGGACCAGACCCACCCAGGCAATCCAGCGGTGCTTGCCAAGCAGTTTTGCCACGAAGGTCGCAGCAAGGCCCATCAGGGCAATCGACAGCACGAGGCCAAAGATCAGCACCGTCGGATGCGCATGGGCGGCACCGGCCACGGCCAGCACGTTGTCAAGGCTCATCGAAACATCGGCAATCACGATCTGCAGCGCCGCCTGACCCAGCGTCTTGCGCGGGGCGCGGCCGGCAACCTTGCCATCGCGGTTGATGTCGCTGTCCGACAGTGCCTCGATCGCATCATCGGCCTCGCTGCCGTGGCCTTCGCGCAGTTCGCGGTACATCTTCCAGCACACCCACAGCAGCAAGAGCCCGCCCGCAAGGAGCAGCCCCGTGAACCCCAGAAGCGTGGTGGTGATCAGGGCAAAGCCGATGCGCAGCACGGTGGCCGCGATGATGCCGATCAGGATCGCCCGGTTGCGCAGGTCTTTGGGCAGGCCGGCGGCGGCAAGGCCGATCACAACGGCGTTGTCCCCGGCCAGCACAAGGTCGATCATGATGACCTGTCCAAGTGCCGTCAGCCCGGGGCCGGTGAAGATTTCCGTAAAGATTTCCTGCAGCAAGACCCGTCCCCCGCAATGCGCGACGGGCCTCCTTAGTGCGAACGGCGTCGCGCATCAACCGGCTTTGCCCGCCGGGCTATTGCGCGGCGCCGAATGGCGGTCTAGTCCCGCCGCATGTTGTCCTATCAGCACCACTACCACGCCGGTAACCTGGCAGATGTGCACAAGCACGCGCTCTTGGCCGAGGTGCTGGCCTATCTGACGGCCAAACCCAAGCCCTTGACCTATATCGAGACGCATGCCGGGCGGGGGATGTATGATCTGGGCTCGGTCGCGGCCCTGCAGACGGGCGAGGCGGCGGCGGGCGTGCTGGCGGTCGAGGCGCGGTTTGCTGCCGGTCATCCGTACCGCCAGCGGCTGGCCGAGGTGCGCGCGATGCAGGGGGCAGGGGCCTATCCGGGGTCACCGATGATCGCGGCCCTGTCGCTGCGCGAGGGCGACGTGATGCATCTGGCCGACCTGCACCCGCAGGAACACGCGGCACTCGTCGTCGCGGCAGCGCCCTGGGGGGCCCATGTGTACCGGCGGGACGGGTTCGAGATGGCGCTTGCACTGACACCGCCCACGCCGCGGCGGGGGCTGATGCTGATCGACCCAAGCTGGGAAGTGAAGGCGGACTATGACCTTGTGCCCGAGGTGCTGGCGCAGGTGCATCGGAAATGGAACGTGGGGGTGCTGCTGCTGTGGTATCCGCTGCTGACCGACGCCCGCCATGTGCCGATGCTGACCCGGTTGCAGGCGCTGTTCCCGGATGCCCTGCGCCACGAGGTGCGGTTCCCGCCCGCGCGGGCGGGGCACGGGATGGCGGGGTCGGGGATGTTTGTGGTGAAGCCGACGTGGGGTCTGGCGGACAGTGCCCGCGTCATCGCGCAGGTGGTCGGCGGGGTTGGGGGTTCCGCGAAAGAGTGAGTATTTGGGCAAAGAAGAAGCCCCCGGGCGCACAGTGGGATTGACGGATCAGATGCCGATGCGGGCGATGGCCGCGTCAAGAGGTGAGGCATCATCCAGTGTCAGGCGCACGGGCAGGGTCAGGACGCGCGGGCGGAACGGCGGGGGCAGGCGGACCGCGTCCTTTTCGGTGGTGACAAGTTGGGCACCTAGCGCGCTTGCGTCCCGCTCAAGGCGCAGCATCAGGGCTTCGGTCAGGGGTTGGTGGTCGTCGAGGGCCACGGTGCGGGCCAGGATGGCACCCTGATCCGCAAGGGTGGCAAAGAACTTGGCCGGCCGGCCGATCCCCGCAAAGGCCAGGGCGCGAAGGCCGCGCCAGTCCATGCCGGTGGCAAGCGGGGCCAGTTGGCCGGTGAGGTGAGGCGCGGTCAGGGTGTGGCCCCATGTCCGCTGAAACGCCGTCTGTACCCCGGGCGGGCCGATGGACAGCGTGAGGTCGGCGCGCGACAGACCCACGGCGACAGGTTCACGCAAGGGGCCCGCGGGCAGGCAGCGGGCATTGCCGAAACCGACGGCGGCGTCGATGACGACAATCGACAGGTCCTTGGTGACCGACGGGTTCTGGTGGCCGTCATCGAGAAGGATAACCGCTGCGCCTGACGTCTCGGCCAGCCGGACACCCGCCGCGCGGTCGCTGGCGATGAAGGTGGGGGCGAATGCCGACAAAAGCAGGGGCTCATCGCCCACATCTGCCGCCCGGTGGTGGCGTTCGTCCACCCGCACCGGCCCCGCCAGCCGCCCGCCATGGCCACGCAATACCACAGCGACAGCGATGCCGCGCGTGGACAGGCGTTCGATCAGGGCGATGACGGTGGGCGTCTTGCCGGTGCCGCCCACGGTCAGGTTGCCGACACAGATCACCGGGATGCCCGCGCGGTATCCTGACCTTGCCACACGCCGCGCCGTGGCCGCCGCGTAGACCAACCCGAACGGCGTCAAGAGGCGGGCCGCAAGGCCGGGCTGGTCGGGCTGGTTCTGCCAGAAATCGGGCGCGCGCATGGGGGTTCCTTCGGGCCGTGCAGCCCTTGCGTCAAGCCCCGCGCCTAAAGCTCGATCCGGGTGAAGCCATCGCGCAGCGCGCGGCTCCAGGCGTCGGACATAGCGCGGAACGCCTCGTCCCCCGCCTCGATCCGCCGCCGCTCGGTCACCCGGCAGGCGTCGCGGGCGATGACGGCAAGGTCCAGCGGCATGCCCACCGACAGGTTCGACCGCAGCGTCGAGTCCATCGACAAAAGCACTGCCTTCTTCGCATCATCAAGGCTTGTCGTCAGTTTCACCACGCGGTCAAGTATGGGCTTGCCGTACTTGTGCTCGCCGATCTGCAGGAACGGGGTATCCTCGGTCGCTTCGATGAAATTGCCCTCAGGGTAAATCAGGAACAGCCGCATGGCCCCCCCCGCCCGCTGACCGCCGACAATCATCGAGGCACTGGCACCTTGCGCCATCTCCAGCTTTTCGTCGATATCCTTGCGCACGCGCGACAGCATGTTGCCGATGATCTCGGCCACCTTCAGCATCGTCGGCGCCAGCATGATCGAGGTTTCAGCATCGGCATCGACGGAGTCAATCGCCTCGCGCAGCCGCGCGATGGTGGTTTGCGTCACCGACAGACTGCCTGCGGTCAGGATGGTGATGACCCGCTCGCCCGGGGCCTCGAAGTTGAACATCTTGCGGTAGATCGCGATATTGTCGAGGCCCGCATTGGTGCGGGTGTCCGACAACAGCACGATGCCCTCGTTCAAGAGAAGGCCGACGCAATAGGTCATGATCTTGTCCCGGATTCTGCGCCTGCCGCAGTGATGCGCACGCTAGCGGTGCCGTCCGGGCAATAAAAGTGCCAAAGCGCGCTGTGGCGCGGGTTTTGCCGCACTGTCGCGAAAACCTTGGCCGGGCGTCAGGTCGTTGTCGGGACGAGGGCGAAGTACAAAACCGCAAACGCCGCACCCGCCATCATCCAGCGTGGCACCTTTGGCAACTGGAACCTGCCCCGCGCCCTGGGCGGGATCAACGGGTCGGCGGCGGCCGGCCCGATGGTGGGGGGGGCTGCGTCTGTTGGCATGCTGATCGGCTGGGCTTCCACCAGTGCCGCAAAGAACGCGGGCAGGTGGAATGCGTCCTCGGGGGGCTGGCTGTCATCGGCGCGGGGCAGATCGAACTTGCCGACGTTGCCCGCCAGCATCTCGATCACCATGATGCGTGCCGCGTCATCCGTATCGGGGTAGCGACCGGCGGGCGCACCGCTGTGGTATGTGTTGAACCCGAATTCCGAGGCGCGCAGATAGTCCTGCAAACCCTGCGGTGCGCGCTGCAGGGCAGCAACCGTCGCGGGATCGCGGAAAAGCGCCACATAGTTGCTTTTCTGGTTCTGCGTGAATCCCATCTCGCCCAGAAACCCGCCCAAGGCCGGATCATCGAAGATCGCCTTCGGTATTACCGAAAACATATCGAAATCATAGTTCAAGGCCATTGTCTGTCCCCGTACCGACATTCATTAACCTTCGTTAACCCGGTAAAAGGGCGGACCTCGGGCGCGGGTGGGGCGAAAGCGGGGCGATTATTGCTGATTTTGTGACTGTCCGGCGGTGACGCGCACGGTCACGTCCAGATGCTCTGCCCCGGGGCCACGGGCGGTGCCCCGGATTGGCGCCGCGTCCTGCGCATCCAGCCCCGACCCCAGCCGGACATAGCGCGCATCGGGGCAACAGCTGTTGGCGGGGTCGAAGCCGATCCAGCCCAGTCCGTCCAGCCAGATCTCAGCCCAGGCATGGGCGGCATCATGTGCCGCCCCCTCGGCATCGGCCAGAAGATAGCCCGAAACATAGCGTGCAGGCATCGCCAAGGTGCGCGCCATCGCGATCAGGGCATGCGCCTGATCCTGGCAAACCCCTTCGCCAAGCGCCAAAGCCTCGGATGCCGTGGTGGCGGCGCGAGTGGAGCCGGGGGTATATACGATGGCATCCGCGACTGCCTCGGCCATGGCATGTGCCGTGGACAACGGCTCGCCCGCTACCCGTGCTGCGGCAGCCAGAGCCGTCAACGCCGCGTCGGCGCGGGATACGGAGGTTGCGGCGAGATAGGCCATCGGCGGCACCGTTTCGCGGTGGCCCTTGAGCATGCCAGCAAGGTCAAACGTCTCGATCACGCCGCGCACGGTCACCGTGACTTCGCTGACCGGGCCCTGCACCGTCCAGCCCTGCACCCAGTCGCCGGCACCGTCGCGAAACCCGCCACCCTTTTGCCCGCCCGACACGGCGACATCCCAGGACTGCACCCGCTGTCCGTCAAACGTCGAGGGTTGCAGGCGGTGGCTTTGCACCACGCCGCGCACCGGGGCGGCATAGCGGTACTGCGTCACATGATCGACCGTCAGCCACATCAGCGCGCATCCCCGCTCAGGTACACATCATGGATCACGCCCGCGATGTTCGCCGTCTCGCGGATGAAGCGCGACAGAAACTCGTGCAGGCCCTCTTCAAAGATATCCTCGGTGCGCAATTCGGCCAGTTCGGCCATCAGCCCCCGCGCCACGTCCTGCGCCCGGGTCCGCTGACGATAGTGGCGCGACAGGCGGTCAAGGTGCTGGTTCGCGCCCTCGGCACAGGTCAGCAATGACCGTGGGCATTGCGGGTTCAGGATCAGGAAGTGCGCGATCTTGGCCGCCGTCACCTCGCCGCCAACCGCCCAGTGGAACGCCCGATGCGATCCCATGGCGCGCAGAAGGGTTGTCCACTGGTAGTTGTCGAGGCCGGAGCCGACGAAATCCAGGGACGGCAGCAGCACATAGTATTTCACGTCGATCAGGCGGGCGGTGTTGTCGGCGCGTTCAAGATAGTAGCCGAGGTTCAGGAAATCCCACCCGTCATTGCGCAGGTGCGTGGCATCGGTCGCTCCCCGCAACAGCGCGGTGGTGCGCATCGTCCATTCCGTCAGGCGCGACTGGGGCAATTCGCTGCGCGGCATCCGTTCCAGCGTTTTCAGCTCATCAAACGCCGAATTCAGCGCATCCCACATCTGCGTCGTCAGCGCCGTGCGCACGATCCGCCCGTTCTCACGCGCGGCGGTGATGCAGGATGCCACAGAACTGGGGTTGTCGCGGTCAAAGAACAGGTGGCTTTCGATGTTCCTTTGCACCGGGTCGCCGTATTTCTTGCCAAAGGCCACGGCGGTGCCTGCCGCGCGCAACAGGCTGTCCCATTCGTTGCGATAACCGTGCGCCGAGGGGATCAGCGCAATCCTTGCCCCCACCTCCAGCAATCGCGCGGCGGTCTCGGCCCGTTCCATGTAGCGGGCGATCCAGTAAAGGTTGTCAGCGGTCCGGCTCAGCATCCCATTACTCCGCCAGCACCCAGGTATCCTTGACGCCGCCACCTTGTGACGAGTTCACCACCAGACTGCCGTCCTTCAGCGCCACCCGCGTCAGCCCACCCGGCACCAGTTCTATGCGTTCCCCCACCAGGCAATAGGGGCGCAGGTCGACGTGCCGGGGGGCGATGCCCTCTTCGACAAAGGTGGGCGTCGTCGACAGCGCCAGCGTCGGCTGAGCGATGTAGTTGCCGGGGTTGCCTGCGATGCGGGCGCGGAAATCCTCGATCTCGGCCTTGGTCGACTTTGGCCCGACCAGCATGCCATAGCCGCCCGAGCCATGCACCTCTTTCACCACCAGTTCGGCAAGGTGTTCCAGAACGTATTTCAACTCGTCCGTCTTGCCGCATTGCCAGGTGGGTACATTTTTCAGGATCGGTTCCTCGCCCAGATAAAACCGGATCATTTCGGGGACAAAGGTATAGACCGCCTTATCATCCGCCACCCCGGCCCCCGGAGCCGAACAGATGCTGACGCCGCCACTGCGGTAGACATCCATCAGTCCCGGCACGCCCAGCATTGAATCGGGGCGGAAACACAAGGGGTCAATGTACGCATCGTCGATCCGGCGATAGATCACATCCACCCGGCGCGGGCCTTCGGTGGTGCGCATCCAGACAAACTCACCCTCGACGAACAGATCCTGCCCTTCGACCAGTTCGACACCCATCAGGTCGGCCAGGAACGAATGTTCGTAGTATGCGCTGTTGAAATGCCCGGGCGTCAGGATCACCACCGTAGGTTCGCCGTCACATTTCGCGGGTGCCACCGATGCCAGCGTCCGGCGCAGAATGTCGGGATAGTTGTCGACCGGGGCGATCCGGTTCTCGCGGAACAGTTCCGGGAACATCCGCATCATGATCTCGCGGTTTTCCAGCATGTAGCTGACGCCGGATGGAGTGCGGCAGTTGTCCTCGAGCACAAAGAAATCCTCAGGCCCGGTGCGCACCAGGTCGATGCCGACAATATGCGAATAGACCCCCTTCGGCGGCACGATGCCCGTGACCGCCTTTTCATAGGCGTTGTTGCGGTACACCAGTTCTGCCGGAATGCGGCCCGCGCGGATGATCTCGCCCCGCCCATAGACATCGACCAGAAACGCATTCAGCGCCCGCGACCGCTGTTTGATCCCCCGGTCCAGCCGCGCCCATTCATTGGCGGTGAACACCCGGGGGAACATGTCGAACGGGATCAGCCGGTCAGGATCGCCGCCCTCACCATAAACGGCAAAGGTGATGCCGATGCGGCGGAACAGCGCCTCGGCCTCGGCCTGCTTCATCTGGCGCAACGCGGCCGGCATCTCGCGCGTCCAGTCCTCCAGCCGCGCATAGGGTGCGCGCACCTGGCCTTCATGGAACATCTCGTTGAAATAATCGCTCACGCTGTGCTGCCCCTGTCGGTCCGCTGGCCTAATGTTAATCCGTCACATCGGCGCGGGGAAAGGGGGGCTTTGCGGGGAATGACCGAAACCGCGCAGATCCGCCCAATTTCCGGGCAAAGCGCCCGCGTGTCAGGCATAGACCCTGACCTGTGCCACGAAGAACGTGCTTTTGAGTTCCTCTGCCGACAGTGACCGGGGGGCGGCGGGCTGTCCTACGGGCACCCAGGGGTCGCGCACGGTGATGTCAAGAATGCCCTTGGATCCGCCCGCCCGGTCAGTCAGATAGGTCATCGCGGTCAGAAGCGTGGCGTGGCCCAAAGCGCCGTTGATCAGCGGATAGCCGTTCGCCAGATCCCAGGCCACCCCCTGCGCCACATTGGCATTGCGCAACCCCAGCGTCAGGTCCAACAGGGGTTGCGCCCATGCCCGGAACCAGCGCCCGTCATCGGCCTTCCAGTCGCGGTTGATGGTGCGGATGATCTCGGCGCCGGTCGCCGTGGCACAGACATCGCGCCGCCCGAACAGCGCCTCGACGATGCGCTGCTGGTCGCTGATGACATAGCCGGTGGTGGCAAACAGGCTCTGGATACAGGCGGCCCAGCACCAGTAACGGCACAACTGCCCCGCCCCCTGCACCGCGACCGACGGCACCCCCACTGTACAACGCTGAACGCCGCCCGGTGCGGCCTCTGTGAACCCGGTGCAGACAAGGCCCGCACTGGCCGGGGCCGCGAGTGCCGCCCCCGCGCCCGCCAGAAAGGCGCGGCGTCCCAGGCTGTGCCCCGATCTGCCCATTGCCGCCACGATCACCCCACTCAATGCCCTGATCCGCACATGACCCCAGAACCACCGTTCCCGCAACTCTGCTGCACCCCCTTTGCCGCAGAAGTCATCGCGCTATGCTGTGTATCATGGCTCGCGACCCCGTCCTGACCTTTACCGACCGTGGCATCTACTGCCCCGCGGGGGATTTCTTCATCGACCCCTGGCGCCCTGTCGCCCGGGCACTGGTGACGCATGGCCACTCCGACCACGCCCGCCCCGGCCATGGCACCTACCTTGCCACGCATCAGGCCCTGCCAGTGATCCGCCACCGCCTTGGCGCAATCAACGCCGAAGGCGTGGGTTTTGGTGAGGTGCGGCGGATCGGCGGGGCCGATGTCAGCTTTCACCCCGCAGGCCATGTGCCGGGATCGGCGCAGATCAGGGTGGCGGTGGCGGGCGAGGTCTGGGTGGTCTCGGGCGACTACAAGACGGAAAGCGACGGCCTGAGCGAACCGATGGAACCCGTCCCCTGCCACACCTTCATCAGCGAATGCACATTTGGCCTGCCGGTGTTCCGCTGGCAGCCGCAAGCAGTGGTCATGGCCGATATCGCCCGCTGGTGGGCCGCCAACGCCGCCGCAGGCCGTGTGTCGGTTCTGGGGGCCTACGGGTTGGGCAAAGCGCAGCGCATCATGGCGGCACTGCCGCCCGTGGGGCCGATCCACACACATGGCGCGGTCGAAGCGCCCACGCAGATCCTGCGCGCCCAAGGTTACCGGCTGCCAGACACGACCCCCGTCAGTGCCGGGACGGTGCCGCCCACAGCGCTTGTGGTGGCCCCCCCTTCGGCGCTCGGCTCGCCCTGGGCCGGCCGCCTTGGCCCCGATCCAGCGCAGGCCTTCGCCTCGGGCTGGATGGCGCTACGCGGCATCCGGCGCAGGCGGGCACTGGGGACAGGGTTCGTGCTCTCTGACCATGCCGACTGGCCCGGCCTCAACACGGCCATCCGCGCCACCGGGGCCGAACGGGTGTTCGTGACCCACGGCTACACATCGGTGTTCCGCCGCTGGCTGGAAACCCAAGGGTATGACGCGGGCATCGTCGCCACCGAATACACCGGCGAGACAGCGGAACCCGGCCCTGACGACACGGTGACGGAATGATCCGCTTTGCCGCCCTTTTCGCCGCCCTCGACGGCACCACCAGGACCGGCGAGAAAACCGCCGCCCTTGCCGCCTATCTGGTCAGCGCCCCCGAGCCTGACCGCCTCTGGACGGTGGCGCTGCTGTCCGGCCGTCGCCCCAAGCGCGCGGTCAATGCCACCGAACTGCGCCAGTGGGCCGCCGGGGCGGCGAGCCTGCCCGACTGGCTGATGGAGGAAGCCTATGCCGTTGCAGGCGATCTGGCCGAAACCATCGCCCTCGTCCTGCCCGCCACCACCACCGCCACCGAACGCACTCTGACCGAATGGATCACCGTTGTGGCCGGTCTGCACGGACAGCCCGTAGAGGCACGCAAGGCTGCCGTCCTGCAGGCATGGCAAGAACTTGGCGGCACCGAGCGTTTCCTGTTCAACAAACTCCTCACCGGCGGCTTTCGCATGGGTGTCAGCCGGGGGCTGATGACGCGGGCACTGGCGCAGGCCACAGGCCGGGCAGGGGCTGACATCGCCCACCGCCTGATGGGCAACTGGACCCCCGCCACCACCACCTGGGCCGACCTGACCCAGGGCACCGGCACCGACGCCGCCCGCCCCTATCCCTTTGCCCTCGCCTCGGCACTGGACGCGGGAACCGAGACGCTTGGCGATCCCGCAGAATGGCGCGCAGAATGGAAATGGGACGGCATCCGGGGGCAGCTGATCGTTCGTGACGGCGCTTTCGCGCTTTGGTCGCGGGGCGAGGAACTGGTGACCGACCGCTTTCCCGAATTTGCCCCCCTCGCCACGGCATTGCCCCCTGGCACCGTGATCGATGCCGAGGTGCTGGCATGGCGTGACGGAAGGCCTTTGCCCTTTGCCGCCCTCCAGACCCGCATTGCGCGCAAGACCGTGCCAAAGAAACTCCTGGCCGAGGCCCCGGCCCATCTTCTGGCCTATGACCTCCTCGAATGGGGCGCCCGTGACCTGCGCGGCGATCCGTTCGACACCCGCCGCGCCCTCCTTGATGCGGCCATCTCAACCCTTCCGCCCGGCTTGCCGCTGTCAGCCTCGCCGCTCCTGCCCTTCGCCGACTGGCCCGCCCTTGCCGCCACCCGCGCCTTGTCGCGCGAGATGATGGCCGAAGGCATCATGCTCAAACGCGGCCCCAGCCCCTACTTCACGGGGCGCAAACGTGGCGACTGGTGGAAGTGGAAAACCGACCCCTACAGCGTCGATGCGGTCATGATCTATGCCCAAGGCGGCCACGGCCGCCGCGCCGACCTGTTCACCGACTTTACCTTTGCGGTGCGCGACGGTGATGCCTTCGTGCCCTTCGCCAGGGCCTATTCCGGCCTGACCGACGCCGAGTTTGCCGAGATCACCCGTTGGGTCAAATCTCACACCTTGGAACGCTTTGGCCCGGTCCGCCGCGTGCCCCCCGAACTGGTGTTCGAACTTGCGTTCGAAGGCATCCAGCCCAGCCCCCGCCACAAATCGGGGATCGCGCTCCGCTTCCCCCGCATCGCCCGCTGGCGCCACGACAAACCGGTGTCCGAAATCGACACGCTGGACAGCCTGCGCGCGCTTCTTTCCTGACCCTTTCGCCTTTGTCCAAATATCCCGGGGGTCCGGGGGCCGGCCCCCGGAACGTTGCCGCATGAGACACCTTGCAGAACCCGCGTTTGCTGCCATCCTGCCGCAATGCGAACCCTGCTTGCCCTCCTCCTCTGCCTTGTCACCTCCATGGCCCATGCGGGCAAGGTGGCGCTTGTGATCGGCAATTCCGCCTACCTCAACACCAACGCCCTGCCCAACGCCGCCACGGATGCGGCCGACATGGCCGAACGGCTGGCGGGGCTGGGGTTTGAGGTCTATGGCGGCACCGACATGGGCCGTCAGGCCACGCTTGAGGCCGTCGATACCTTTTCGCGCGCATTGTCCCCCGATGATCTGGCGCTCTTTTACTATGCTGGCCACGGCGCGCAGATCGGGACCGAGAACTACATCATCCCCGTCGATGTGCAGGCCACCGACGAGGTATCCCTGACCGAGGCGTCGGTGCGCCTGCAGACCATCCTGCGCACGATGGAACTGCGCGCTGACCGGCGCATCGTCATTCTCGATGCCTGCCGCAATAACCCCTTTGTCGAGGCTGTCGCCTCGCGCAGCGGTGGCGGCGCCCCGCGCGGGCTGGCCAAGGTCGAGGCGGGCGTGGGCAGCTACATCGCGTTCTCCACCCAGCCCGGCAACGTGGCGCTGGACGGCGAAGGGCGCAACAGCCCGTTCACCACCGCCCTTCTGGCCCACATCGGCGAGCCGGGGCTGGATATCCATGCCGTGATGCGGCGGGTGCGGGGGGATGTGGTGGCGGCCACCGGCGAAACCCAGGTGCCTTGGGAAAACTCTTCACTGGTGGACGAGGTGTTTCTGGCTGGTGCCGAAGGGCCTGCACCAACACCCGCCCCGACCCCGCCACCCGTTCCTCAGGCTGGGCCGGAATACTCCTATGTTGCCGGGCTTGATACCAACGGCGACGGCTTTCTGGCCCTGCGCAGCGGCACCAGCGCCAACGCCCAACGCATCGCAAAGATGCCGGAAGGTACGCCGTTGGAGGTGCTGGGGTCGGAAGGACCATGGTACTACGTCCGCCTCCTTGACGGGCGCGAGGGCTGGGCGCATTCCGACTGGATACGCTGTTGTACCGCTGGCAACACCCCCGCCCCACGCGCCGAAGCCGCCGCCTCGTGTGATGACCTGTGGTATCAGCGGAACACGATCTGGGCCACCTACGGCTATTGCTTCACCTCGGCCCGCGGTGTCGCGGCGTTTGGCAATCAAGGGTGTTTTCGCAATCAGGCTCAGGCGCAGGCGGCCATGTCGGGCGCGGAACGCGCCATGGTGGACCGCATCAAGGCGACCGAGGCGGCGCAGGGCTGTCGCTGATCCCGGCAGGCAGACCTTTTGCTTTGGCCCCGTCCGCATTAGATGCAGGTGAAACAGCCATGAGGTTCCACGATGTTTTCCCTGCCCCGTCCCGTTTTCGATGCCAACACAACAGGCGGTGCCTTCGGTAACCTGCCCGAATGGGACCTGACCGACCTCTACCCCGCCCCCGACGCCCCCGCCCTGCGCGACGACATGGCCCGCGTCGAGGCCGAGGTGCGCGCGTTCGAGGCCGACTACAAGGGCAAGCTGGCCACCCTTACCGCCGCCCGGATGCTGGACTGCATCCGCCGCTATGAGGCCACCGACATCACCGCCGGGCGCATCATGTCCTATGCGGGCCTGCGCTATTACCAGAACACGCTGGACAGCGACCGCGCCAAGTTCATGGCCGACTGTCAGGACAAGATCACCGCCATCACCACGCCCCTGGTGTTCTTCAGCCTTGAATTCAACCGTCTGGATGACGCCCATCTGGCGGGCCTGATCGCGGCGAACGCCGACCTTGGCCGTTACAAGCCCGTCCTTGACCGCATGCGCGCGATGCGCCCGCACCAGTTGTCGGACGAACTGGAGACGTTCCTGCACGACCAGTCCACTGTCGGCGCCGCCGCCTGGAACCGGCTGTTCGACGAGACAATGGCCGGGCTGACATTCACCGTGGCGGGGGAAGAGGACGCGCTCAGTATTGAGGCCACGCTGAACCTTCTGACCGACACCGACCGCGCCAAACGCGAGGCCGCAGCGCGGGCCCTTGCCGTGGTGTTCGATGCGAACATCAAACTCTTTGCCCGGGTCCACAACACGCTGGCCAAGGAAAAGGAAATCCACGACCGCTGGCGCCGCATGCCGACGCCGCAGACCGGCCGCCACCTGTCGAACCATGTCGAGCCCGAGGTGGTCGAGGCGCTGCGCAATGCCGTCGTCGCGGCCTACCCGAAGCTGTCGCACCGCTACTATCGGCTCAAGGCCAAATGGATGGGGCTGGACCGGATGCAGGTCTGGGACCGCAACGCGCCCCTCCCGATCGAGACGCCGAGGGTAATCGGCTGGGACGAGGCAGAGGCGACCGTGCTGGGCGCTTACGGGGCCTTCCACCCGGAACTGGCCGCCCTTGCGAAACCCTTCTTTCACAAGGGCTGGATCGACGCGGGCGTCAAGGCCGGCAAGGCCCCCGGGGCCTTTGCCCACCCCACCGTCACCACCGTGCATCCCTATGTCTTGCTCAACTACCTTGGCAAACCGCGCGATGTGATGACGCTGGCGCATGAACTGGGCCACGGCGTGCATCAGGTGCTGGCTGCGGGGCAGGGGGAGTTGCTGTCATCAACCCCGCTGACGCTGGCCGAAACCGCGTCGGTCTTTGGCGAAATGCTGACCTTCCGCAGCCTTCTCGCGCAGGCTAAAACCCCCGCCGAGCGGAAAACCCTGCTTGCGGGCAAGGTCGAGGACATGATCAATACCGTCGTCCGGCAGATCGCCTTCTACGATTTCGAATGCAAGCTGCATGCGGCCCGGGCCCAAGGCGAGCTGACCCCCGACGACATCAACGCCCTGTGGATGAGCATTCAGGCAGAATCACTGGGCGATGCCTTTGATTTCATGGACGGGTACGAGACGTTCTGGGCCTACATCCCGCACTTCGTGCATTCGCCGTTCTACGTCTATGCCTATGCCTTTGGCGACGGGTTGGTGAACGCGCTGTACGCGGCCTATGCCGAGGGGATGCCGGGGTTCGAGGACAAGTATTTCGACATGCTGCGCGCAGGCGGGTCGAAGCACCACAAGGAACTGCTGGCCCCGTTCGGACTGGACCTGTCGGACCCTGCGTTCTGGGACAAGGGGCTGTCGATGATTGCGGGGTTCATTGACGAGCTGGAGGCGATGGAGGGGTGACGCCCCATCGCGGCAGTTGACAGGCGGGACATGACGGGCAACCTTGTATGCAAGTCGGGGAAAACCCCGGGTAATCCATACGTTACACTATAACCCAAGGAGCCCATGTCATGTGCCATGCCTGTGTGACTGAAAGTGTGCGGGAACGGATGTTGTCACGGCGCGGGTTCTTCCGCGCCTCGGCGGGGGCTGCGGCGGCGGCGACTGCGGCAACCACTTTTGCGATGCCCGCGATGGCCCAAGGTGCGACCAAGGTCACCGACATGTCGCATACGCTGACCACCGACTTTCCCACCTTTGGCGGCGAGCAGCAGTTTTTCGAAGAGGTGAAGTTCACCTTCAAGGACAACGGCTATAACCTCAAGGAACTGCGTATCAACGAACACACCGGCACGCATATGGACGCGCCGTTCCATTTCTCGGCAGATGGCACCACGGTGGACGCGATTGCCCCGGAAAAGCTGGTCTGTCCGCTGGCGGTGATCGACATCCGCGCCAAGGCGGATGTGAGTGCCGATGCGCAGGTGACGCCGGATGACCTGAAGGCCTGGATCGCGGCGAACGGTGCGATACCGGCGGGGGCCTGTGTGGCGATGCTGTCGGGCTGGGGGCCGCTGGTGCGCGATGCGAAGTTCCGCAATGCGGATGACAAAGGCACGATGCACTTTCCCGGGTTCCATCTGGAGGCCGTGCAGATGCTGATGGATGACGCAGACGTGGCGGGGATTGCGGTCGACACGCTGTCGCTCGACTTCGGCATGTCGCCCGATTTTGCAACGCATTACGCGTGGCTGCCCTCGGGTCGCTGGGGCATCGAGTGTCTGGCGAACCTGGAGAATGTGCCTGCGGCCGGCGGCACGCTGGTGGTGGGCGGGCCGAAGCATGCGGGTGGTACGGGCGGGCCTGCGCGGGTGTTCACTCTGGCCTGAGGGCCGTGCTTGCGGGACGGAGCCGGGGGGCTTTGCGCCCCCCGGACCCCCCGCAGGATATTTGTGCAAAGATGAAAGGGGTGCGACCCCGGAGACCTGATGGCAACCGTAGCACCCCCCGCCGACCCCGAAGCAGACCCGCGCGTAAAGGCGGTGTTCGATGATATCCGCACCACGCGGGGATCGGATTTCATCAACAACGTCTGGCGGTATCTGGCGTTCGACCCGGCGTTGCTGGCCGAGACCTGGGCGGGGGTCAAGGCGGTGATGGCCACACCTTCGGCGCTGGACCCCAAGGTCAAGGAAATGATCTATGCCGCCGTCAGCATCGCCAATGCCTGCGATTACTGTACGCATTCGCATCTGGCTGCGGCGCGGGCCAAGGGGATGACGGCTGAGGAACAGGCCGACCTGTTCCGCGTGGTGTCACAGGCGGCGCGGACGAACGCGCTGTTGAACGCCGTGCGACCGCCCATCGATGCGGCGTTTCTGCTGGATCAGCCTTCGGCCTGACGCTGCACGTCAGAGGCAAAGGCGTCCATCATCGCCTCGGCCTCATCCAGGCTGCTGGCGCAGGCATCGGCGTCGACCAGATGCACAAGATCAGGCACGATGTCGGTGATCGGCCCTGACACAAGGATCCAGGCGGACGGATTGCTGATGCGCAAAGCCACGATCAGGCGTGCCAGCGGGAACAGCATCCGGTTGGTGCCCGCCGACAGGCCGATAATCGGGTAATTCTTGGTGCCGATCTCATGCACCAGCGTGTCATGGTCAAGGCCCGCCCGCAGGTCGATCTCCCAGCCGTGCATGGTCATCAGGTCGGCGGCCATGGCCACACCCAGGATATGGGTTTCGCCCGGCACGCTGGCAAAGACGGC
This sequence comes from Rhodobacterales bacterium, assembly GCA_038209775.1. Taxonomy (GTDB): domain Bacteria; phylum Pseudomonadota; class Alphaproteobacteria; order Rhodobacterales; family Rhodobacteraceae; genus JBBQXK01. Next base: position 17,185 of record JBBQXK010000034.1, read on the forward strand.
CCGGAACCGCTGGCCGCGTGCGGGGCCCGGCCCGAACAGGCGGCGCAATCCGCGCATGATGGCATAGATGCGCCCGGCCCCGATCACCACCTCGACCGAACTGATCCTGTCATCCTCCCACCAGTTGCCCAGACGCCGCGCGGCCTCGGCCAGATAGCCCAGATACAGCACCTCGACCGATGCGCCGGCGGCACGCGCCTCCATCACGATTTCGGTCGCCTGACGTTCGTCGTCACCCAGAAGCGCGCGACACAGCGCCTCGATCCGGGCCTCAAATCCGTCGTCGCCACGCGGCTGATCGGCCGTGGCTGACCGCTGTGACAGGCGCGAGATCACCTCGGACGCAAGCGCCTGCACCGCATCCAGAGGGAGCCGTGACGAGGGGGCAGAAAAGATGCCCTTTGCCCGCTCGAATGCGGCCGGATCGATCACCTGTCCGCTGTCGGAGTATTGTGCCATGTGCAAAGGCTTCCTGCGCAGGGTTGCGGTATGTGTAAGAGCGCAGTCGATTCCCCCCCGACCGGCGCTGTCTCATGCTAGCAGACGGCGCGCGTCCATCAAGGTTTACATTGTGTGCTGAAATTTTGCCGAGTATTGATATACTTGGCAAAAAAGTGTCCAACTTGGTTGACAGTTTCTGCGCCGATCGGCGGCAGAGTGACAAATCAGCCTTACACAAAGGCGTGATCACAAAGGTTCAACGACGGCAAAAATCCGGTCGATCATGCTCTGCGTGCCGCGCGTGAACTCAAGCGGGCAGGGGTATGCGATGCCGCTGCGGATCGTCTCTCCGAAAGCCTGTACCTGCAGGACATAGTGGTTGACCGCCGGAAACCGCTCGACCGTACGGACAAGGCCGGGCAGGTCGATTTGCACCTCTGCCTGGCCGTACAGCCCGGCATTGAATGGCCCGCTGCTGACACGGATCAGGCCCTTGTCGCCGTGGAACGTCATTTCCTGGCGGTTGAACATGCGCATCGAGGTGATGGCGGAATAGGCAAAGGCATGGCCGCCCCCGGTAAACTTGCCCGTCACATGCGCCCAGACATCCACGTCATTCTCGAACACGGCACGGGCCGCAAGACTGTCCAGAACGGCCTCGGCCCCGGTCACGAACCGGGCCGAGCCATAGGTATAGACGCCGATATCACGGATGCCGCCGCCGCCGGTTTCGGGCCGGTTGCGGATGTTGTCGACCTCGGTCCGGTTGTCATAGCTGAACACACCGTCCACCTGGATCACCTTGCCGATGGCTCCTGACGCCACAAGATCGCGGGCGCGCTGCCATTGCGGGTGATGCACGATCATGAACGCTTCGGCCGCCAGAAGGCCGCTGGCATCACGCGCGGCGATGAGCGTGTCAATCTCGGGCGCGGTCATCGAAATGGGCTTTTCGGTCAGCACATGCTTGCCTGCGGCAAGGGCCTTGAGCGTCCATTCCACATGCAGATGGTTCGGCAGCGGGATATAGACCGCGTGGATCGACGGGTCAGCCAGAAGCGCCTCGTAACTGGCATGCACCTTCATGTCGGGTGCAAATGCGTGGAACCCTGCGGCCTTTGCCGGATCAGAGGTGGCCAGTGCTGCCAGACGCGCGCCATGGGCTGCGTGGATCGCAGGTGCCATCTGTTCACGCGCGAATTTCGAGGCCCCGAGAAGCCCCCAGTTGACCGTATCCATCTGCCGCTCTCCTGCATTGATATGCGCGCAAAGCTACCGGCAGAATGGGGTACGGTCAAACCGGCAGGGATCGGAACCGCCTTGGGCAAGGGTATCGCTTTGGGCCTCATTCCGTGCGCGGGTCAGGCGCCCCGGCGTCGCAGGTGGATGGCCCAGCCGCCCAGCACCCGCGCAAGATAGGCCGCTGACAGCGTCAGCAGCGTCTCCCACGGCCACACGGCCACGGCAGCGGCCACCAGCGTGGCGGCCAGCAACAGCGGCCTGACCACGCCGCGCGGCACCGATACCCGCTTCAGCGATGGCGTGGGCAGGGGCACGATCATCATGGCACCGACAATAACTGTCAGCAGGGCCACTAAAAACGACGGCAGGGCGGCGGTGGGGAACACCTCGAGCAGATAGATCGGCACCAGCACCAGAAGTGCCGCCGCGGGCGACGGCACACCGGTGAAGCCGCCCGTGCGCGGGGCTGTGGCGTCGGGGGTAGTACGGGCGTCGATGTTGAACTTTGCCAGCCGCAGCACGCTGCACAGCGAATAGCTGAGCATTGCGATCCAGCCAAAACCGGACGCGGGATCAAAACAGGCAAGGTACAAGACGAATGCCGGCGCCACGCCGAAGTTCATGAAATCGGCCAGCGAATCCAATTCCGCGCCAAGCTCGCTTTCGCTGTTCAGCGCGCGGGCAAGGTGGCCGTCCAGCCCGTCCAGCACCACCGCAAGAAGGATCAGGGCGACGGCCCATTCGATATGCCCGATCAGGGCCATGCGCATGGATGTCAGGCCCGCGACTAGGGCCGCCAGCGTCATCAGGTTGGGCAAAAGCTGCACCAGCGGCAGGTTGGCGCGCGGGCGGCGCGGCGGGCGCATGGTTCAGTCGGTCCGCATGGTGCGGGGGGGGCTTGCGTCGGCGGCGATCACCGTCTCGCCCGCCGTCATGGTCTGGCCAACGGCCACCAGCGGCACCGCCCCTTCGGGCAGCCACACATCGAGCCGTGAGCCGAACCGGATCAGGCCGAACCTCTGGCCCGCCGCCAGCGTGGCCCCCGGTGCCGTGAAACACAGGATGCGCCGCGCGATAAGGCCCGCTATTTGCACCACGCCCATCATCCGCCCGTCGGGCAGTTCGATGGTGACGCCGTTACGCTCATTCTCTTCGCTTGCCTTGTCCATTGACGCGCTGAGGAATTTGCCGGGGTGATAGGCCACGTTGGTGACCTTGCCCGCAGCCGGGGCACGGTTCACATGGCAGTTGAACACCGACATGAAGATGCCGACCCGCATCCGCGCCACCGGCCCAAGCCCCAGTTCCGGCGGCGGCACTGCAGGCCCGACCTGCGCCACGGTGCCATCGGCCGGGGCAAGGAACAGGCCCGGAGTCTGCGGCGAGAACCGGACCGGGTCGCGGAAGAAGTAATAGCACCAGACAGTCAACAGCGTGCAGACCCAGCCCAGCGGTGTCCATACCCAGAACGCCAGCAGGCTGACCGCCGCAAAGCCCGCGACAAACGGCCAGCCCGCCGGGTGCATCGGTTTCAGAACGGTTCCGGCCAGGTTCATCAGGGGCATCCGTGTGCAGGGGTGGGGCGGTGACTAGCCATCATGCACGCCAAGGGCAAGCACAACCACCCCCGCATGCGGCAAAAGCGACCCCGGATGGCAGGTTTTGCGGGCCAGCGCCTTATCCCTGGCTTACAGCACCACGTCGCCGTCGCGCGCCTCTTCCGCCTCGGTGGCGCGGATCGAAATGGCGATCCCGAAGCTGAGGATGCCGACGCGGCCCGCATACATCAAAAGGATGATCGCCGCCTTGCCCGCATCCGACAACCCGCCGGTGATGCCCATGCTGAGGCCGACCGTCGACAAGGCCGATACCGCCTCAAACAGCACCTGATCGAACCGGGCAGCGGGTTCGACCACCAGGAGCACCCCGATGCCAAGGATGAGGACGGAAAGGTATAACGACAGCGCCGCCGTGGCCAGCGACACCCGTTCGTCCAGCAGGGCCCTGCCGAACAGGGTGACGGCAGAACGCTGTCGCAGCACCGCCCGCATCTGTGCCACGATAGCGGCAAAGGTGGTGGTCTTGAGGCCACCGCCGGTGCCTGCGGGCGAGGCACCCACCACCATCAGCACCACCAGCACCAGCACCGTGGCCGAGCCGATGGCGCCGATGGGCACGGTGTTGAACCCGACCGTGGTCGAGGCGGTCATCGCCTGGAAAAACGCCGCAAGCCAGCGTTCCGCGCCAACCCGTGCGGCAATGCCGGGGTCGTAAAGGGCCAGCATCACGGTACCGACGCCGATCAGGCCCGCAGTTGCCGCAAGGATCACACGGCTGGAAAACCCGACGCGGCGTTCCTGGCCCATGACGCGCTGCACCGCATCGACGACCAGAAGGAACCCCATGGCCCCAAGGATGGACAGGACCGAGATCACCGCGACGATCCCTGGGTTGCCCACAAAGGGTTCAAACCCCGTCGCGAACAGGCTGAAACCGGCGGTGCAGAACGCCGATGCGCTGTGGAACACCGCCTGCCACAACGGCGCGTCCACCCCCGCCTGCGCAAACAGCCACCACAGCGCCAGCGCGCCCACAGCCTCGACCGCCAGCGTGAACACGACGACCGAGCGCAGGAACTGCGTCACGTTCAGCGAGGCGGGCAGGTTGAACGCCGCCCGCGCGCCCCGTGCCCGGACCGAAGTCAGCCGGTTCTGGAACGACAGATACGAGAATGACCCGACCGTCATGTAGCCAAGGCCACCGGCCTGCATCAACAAGAGGATCACCACCTCGCCCATCAGGGTATAGCTCGTGCCGGGATCGACGGTCACAAGGCCGGTGGTCGATACCGCAGACACGGCGGTGAACAGGTTGTCCAGCCATCCCACCGGCAGCGATTGCGCCACCGGCAGCGACAGCAAAAAGCCATCCTGCGGCCATGTAGCTCAGATAGCCAAAGGCCACGAGCCTTGCGGGGTGGGTTGACTGGACAAAGTGGCGAAACCGTGCGCGGCGGCGCAAGGGGCGGTTGCCGTTCGGCCCGCCCTGTTCTGACGGCTGCATGCAGCCCCCCATGGTGGCGCGCCGATCCTGTCGGCGCGGCCACATTGTACACCCGCGCCATATGTCCTTTGGCGGCGCGCTTGACATGCCCGCCATGCGGGCGCAGCACGTCAGGCCGGGATCAACATGCCCTTGCCGCGCGCCAGTTCGCGCATCCGGTTCTGCAGTTTCTCGAACGCCCGTACCTCGATCTGGCGGATACGCTCTCGGCTGACGCCATAGCTTTCGGACAGATCTTCCAGCGTGACGGGCGTTTCGGCCAGACGACGCTGCACCAGAATGTCCTTTTCGCGGTCATTCAGCACCGCCATCGCCTGCAGCAGCAATTCCCGCCGCGCATCCATTTCGTTACGTTCGGCATAGTCGTTGGCCTGATCGCTGTCTTCATCCTCAAGCCAGTCCTGCCACTGGGTGCCGCCATCGCCGTCATTGCCAACCATGGCATTCAGCGACGCGTCCCCGCCCGACAGGCGGCGGTTCATCGCCGTCACCTCGTCTTCGCTGACCGACAGGTCTTGTGCGATGCGCGCCAGGTTCTCGGGCCGCAGATCGCCTTCCTCAAGCGCGCCGACCTTTGCCTTGGCCTTGCGCAGGTTGAAGAAAAGCTTCTTCTGGGCGGATGTCGTGCCCATCTTGACCAGGCTCCAAGACCGCAGGATGTATTCCTGGATCGAGGCGCGGATCCACCACATTGCATAGGTTGCCAGGCGGAAACCGCGTTCCGGGTCAAACCGTTTCACGGCCTGCATCAGACCCACGTTCGCCTCGGAAATAACCTCGGCCTGCGGCAGGCCGTAACCGCGGTAGCCCATGGCGATCTTCGCCGCCAGACGCAGGTGCGAGGTCACCATCTTGTGCGCAGCCTCGGTATCCTGATGGTCGACCCAGCGTTTGGCCAGCATGTATTCCTGTTCCGGCTCCAAAAGCGGAAACTTGCGGATTTCCTGCATGTAGCGGTTCAGCCCCTGTTCGGGGCTGGGTGCGGGAAGGTTCGTATAGGTGCTCATCTCGTGCCCCCTGTTGACCCGTGGTGCGACAGCGCCCCCACGGCGGACCAAAGAACCTAATGCCTGCAGGCCTATCCTGCAACAGCCGAGGTCTTATCATCCATTCGTTAACGTCAGGTGATTGCGACTCCGTCGCAAGTAAAGCTTTGTAACATTGCGTTCACGGGGTTGTCAGCGGGGCTGCGCCGGATGGCCCGCCTGGATGGCAGACCAGAGGTGATACACGGGAATGTCATGGCTTCCTGCGCGGCATGGACTGCCTTTTGGGGCCATTGGTGCCACACCTGCGGGAGGTGGCGAAACGGAGGGACAGATGAAGCTTTGGCGTGCGTTTGCGGTGATGGGGGTGCTGTGCGCGCCTGTGACGGCCATTGCCTGCGGGGTGTCGACCGACTGTGTGGTGGGATCCGGCACCTATCGCATCAGCCTGCCTGAAGGGGCGGCGCGGGTGACGGGGGCGGTGGTGTTTGCCCATGGTTATCAAGGGTCTGCGGCGGGCACGATGAAGAACTCCTCGCTGTCGGGCATGGCCAACCGGCGGGGTCTGGCCTTGATCGCGATTGATGCGGGGGGGGATGACTGGAACCTGCCCGATGCGCCGCATGACAGCGTGTCGGGGCGCGATGAGATGGCGTATCTTGACGAGGTGGTGGCCGATGCGGGACGGCGCTATGGCGTTGATCCGGCACAGGTTTTCATCACCGGGTTCTCGGCGGGGGGCATGTTCGTGTGGAACGCTGTGTGCGCGCGGGGCGATGCCTATGCGGGGTATGTGCCCTATTCCGGCACCTTCTGGAAAGGCCCGCCCGAAACCTGCCCGGCCCCGGCGCAGAACGTCATCCACATCCATGGCACCGCCGATACGACCGTGCCCATGGAGGGCCGCGCGATTGCCGAGACGCGGCAGGGGAGCGTGCCGGTGACACTGGCCATGTATCTGGCGGACAAGAGTTTTGTCCCGGATGCAGACTATACCATGGCCGACATGCGCTGCGCCCATGCGGCGACGGCGGCGGACAAGCGGCTTGATCTGTGCCTGTTCGACGGCGGCCATTCGTTCTCTGCCGAACGGATGGGAGCGGCGTTGGACCGGCTGTTGGAGGGGGAGTGAGTTGGGGCGCCACACCGGGACGTTTGTGCCGTTTTGACCGGGGGGTGGGGTTGAGGTTCAGACGGCGGGCCAAGCCCTTGCGGACGCTGGATTAATCCGGGGGGTTGGGGCGGTTTTGGGGGTGTGCATCCGATGCACATCGCATGCACAACCGGTGTGCATGCGATTGGGGGTGGGGCGGGTGTTAACCATGGAGCGCGAATCGGGGTGGCGCTTGTGGCAAGGTGCGCAATGAATGCGCAGCCTACGTTTGGCAAACACGGGAAACGGCCATGACAAGCGAGGCATTCAACCGCATCGAACAGGGGCTGAAAGAGGCCCTGGCCTATGCGCAGGGCGCGCGCGACGGCTATGTCGTGCACAGCTTTGACGTGCCCGACACCGACCTGCCCGCGATCCGCGCGCGGACGGGGTTGAGCCAGGCCGCGTTCGCCCGGTCCATCGGGGTGAAGAAGGCGACGCTGGTGAACTGGGAACAGGGGCGGCGGCAACCGGACGGCCCGGCGCGGGTGCTGCTGGCGCTGATCGCGAGGGATCCGGGGATTGTGGGGAGGGTGTTGAGGTAGAAAGGAAGCTTGGACCGCCTTGTGTGACTTAGGGTGGACGCCGATCAGCTTCCATCTCTACTGATGTCTAATCGTAGACTTTAAGCGATTCCCTTTGAACAATCTGGTGCGTGGTTTCGGGAAAACTTGAACTAACCACCCCAATGTTTTTCATGGAAATCTTTCCAGGAAGCATTAACCAACAAACGGCCAACAACCCGACAAACACGAAGAACGCGATGATCAGGGATTGATTGGAGAAATTCTCAATCAAATCTGGCCGCAAAGATATGATGCATCCACCAGTTAGAGCGGTTATTAACGCCCAGAGTAAAACAGTAAGGTTGGTGATTACTTTGTTAACCTTTGTTACACTAACAGGGCGAAAGCGCGGATTTGCGCGCAATTCAGTATCTGGAACAAAGTAAGTTTTGTAAAGCGGTCCATGTACATAATCTTCAAGAATATCAATATGCCTTTCCCAATTGTCTTGCCAGAATTTTGCTCCATTCAGCATTTGGCCCCAAAGGTAAGAGCATAATGTGGCAATCGCCGCTATCGAAGCCATAGCAACTAACAAGAAAGTGGTTATTGCACCTGCTGGGTTTTCCGTCGATATTGTAGCTGCCAACCCTTGACCAAGCAAGCCGAATGCAGCAAAGAAAACTACTTGGAATCCCCAAAAATAACTGCTTCTTGTCCAATATAGTGTTATCTCAAAGTCACGAACCTGATGCGCGCGAGCGAGTGCCTTTTCAATCTTGGCGACGTCCACCTGCGGCAACACTGGACCAATTTGGGGGCCGAGCAAACGTTTAAGATAGACTGAACTAGGATCTACTTGGTTTTTATCGGCCACTTTATTCCTCCACCCTCACACCAACCTAGCCCCCTCCACCGCCGCCCGCACAAAATCCGCAAACAGCGGATGCGGCGCGAATGGCTTTGACTTCAACTCCGGGTGAAACTGCACCCCAATGAACCACGGATGATCCTTCACTTCAACGATCTCGGGCAGTTTGCCATCCGGCGACATGCCTGAAAACACCAGCCCGCAAGCCTCCAGCCGTTCGCGGTATTGAACATCAACCTCGTACCGGTGCCGGTGGCGTTCCTCGATCACAGTGCTGCCATAGACGCCGGCGACGCGGGAGCCGGGTTTGAGGTTGGCGGTGTAGGCGCCGAGACGCATGGTGCCGCCCTTGGCGTCGGAGGCCGTGCGGCGGACGGTGTGGTTGCCCTGCACCCATTCCTTGAGGTGATAGACGACGGGGGTGAAGCGGCGGGCGGCGGTGTCGAGGTCGAACTCTTCGGACCCGGCGTCGGTCAGGCCGACGAGGTTGCGTGACGCCTCGATCACCGCCATCTGCATGCCAAGGCAGATGCCGAGATAGGGCACCTTGCGTTCGCGGGCGAACTGGGCGGCTTTGATCATGCCCTCGGTGCCGCGTTCGCCAAAGCCGCCGGGGACGAGGATGGCGTCGAGGCCTTCGAGATGGGGGGTCGGGTCTTCGCGTTCGAAGATTTCGGCGTCGATCCATCGGGCGATGACGCGGGTGCGGTTGGCCATGCCGCCGTGGGTCAAAGCCTCGACAATGGATTTGTAGGCATCCTCAAGCTGGGTGTATTTGCCGACGATGCCGATGTGAACCTCGCCCTCGGCATGGGTGCGGCGGTCCATCACGTCTTCCCAGCGGGCGAGGTTGGGGCGGGGGGCTGGGGTGATGGCGAAGGCGTCGAGGACGGCCTGGTCAAGGCCCGCGCGGTGATAGGCGAGGGGGGCCTCGTAGATGGTTTTGAGATCATAGGCGGGGATGACGTGTTCCTTGCGGACGTTGCAGAAGAGCGCGATCTTTTCGCGTTCCTTTTCCGGGATCGGGTGTTCCGAACGGCATACGAGGACGTCGGGGACAAGGCCGATGGACTGGAGTTCCTTGACGCTGTGCTGGGTGGGTTTGGTTTTGAGTTCGCCACTGGCCGCGAGGTACGGCAGCAGGGTCAGGTGCATCAGGATCGACTGGCCGCGCGGGCGTTCGTGGATGAACTGGCGGATCGCCTCGAAGAACGGCAGGCCCTCGATATCGCCGACGGTGCCGCCGATTTCGCAGAGCATGAAGTCAACCTCGTCCTGGCCGATGCGGAGGAAGTCCTTGATCTCATTGGTGACGTGGGGGATGACCTGGATTGTCTTGCCGAGGTAGTCGCCGCGGCGTTCCTTTTCCAGGACATTTGAGTAGATGCGGCCACTGGAGATGCTGTCGGACTGGCGGGCGGAGACGCCGGTGAAGCGTTCATAATGGCCAAGGTCGAGGTCGGTTTCGGCGCCGTCGTCGGTGACGAAAACCTCGCCATGTTCGAAGGGGCTCATCGTGCCGGGGTCGACGTTCAGGTAGGGGTCAAGCTTGCGCAGGCGGACGGTATAGCCGCGTGCCTGGAGGAGGGCGCCGAGGGCGGCCGAGGCGAGGCCCTTGCCCAGCGAGGACACCACGCCGCCGGTGATGAACACATATCTGGCCATTGGTGGAACCCCCGTGAACCGGCGTGACAGCCCTGTCGCAGGCATGCGGGAATCGCATGCTCACGGGACTTGAGGATATAGCGAAGCGGTGCGGGTTCCGCAACCGGACCGCTAGATGACGTGGATGCGTGGCCTTTGGGCCGCTAGTTGTTGGGCGGTGTTGCGGGCGGGGTCGCTTCGGGTGCCGCATCGGGACGGGGGGGGGCCAGCGGCGCATCGGCGGGGACGGGGGGCAGGAGGTCGGCCGCATTAGGTGTGGCCGGGGCCTGTTGGGTGGGGGCCGAGCCGCCGAACTGGTCAACGACCGACCCGCCGGCCGATTTCTGTGCGGCGATCACCGTCAGCGCGATCGAGGTGCAGATGAACGCGCCGGCAAAGATCCACGTCAGTTTCGCCAGCGCCGTGGCTGCCGAACGGCCTGTCATGGCACCACCACCGCCGCCGCCGCCCATGCCCAGACCGCCGCCTTCGGACCGCTGCAACAGCACGACGCCGATCAGCAAGAGGGCCAGGATCAGGTGAATGGTAAGAACGACGTTTTCCATGGCGACCCCTGCGGTGACGGGTGCTATCTAGGCGCAAGCCGCAACGGGGGCAAGGGGCATGCAAGGAAGGCCGACGATGGCCGGCCTGCCCGGCAGGCGTGCATCAGCCCTTGAGGTTCTTCATCACGCTTTTCATCGCCGTATCCTGCGATTTGATCAGGTTGGTCAAGAGGTCGTTGACCTCTTTCAACTTGTCGCTCTTTTCGGCAAGCTTTTGCAGCGCTTCGGCAGACTTCTTCAAATCGTCGGCCTTCTTCTTGAGCTCATCGGCCTTCTTCTTGATTTCTTTCTCGTCGGGTTCGTCGGGCATTGGATGTCCATTTCCATGAAAATCACCGGGTGCAACGGCGTGAGGCTAACACGGTCGGTGCAAGCTTCAAACGACAATCTGGGCGGTTTCGGTGGCAGACATGCAGGGGTCGGTTCCGGGCTTTGATCGGGGCCGTGGCTGGCATAGCCTGCGGCAGACCTACGCGCCGTGCAGGAGATGCCGCATGTCGAACGACCCCTTGCTGCAGCCCTTTCAATTGAAGCACCTGCGCTTGCGCAACCGGATCATGATCACCGCGCACGAGCCCGCCTATGCAGAGGACGGCATGCCCAAGGCCGCCTATCGCGCCTATCATGCGGAACGCGCGAAGGCCGGGATCGCGATGACGATGACTGCGGGGTCGGCTTCGGTGGCGCGGGACAGCCCGCCTGCGTTCAACAACCTTCTGTGCTACAAGGACGAGGTGGTGCCGTGGCTGCGGGCGATGGCGGATGAGTGCCACGATCACGGTACGGCGGTGATGATCCAGTTGACCCACCTTGGCCGCCGCACGCGGTGGGACAAGGGCGATTGGCTGCCCGTCGTGGCCCCGAGCCATGCGCGCGAACCTGCACACCGGGCGTTTCCGAAGCGGATCGAGGATTGGGACATTGCGCGGATCATCGCGGATTATGCCGATGCGGCCGAGCGGATGCAGGCGGCGGGTTTGGACGGGATCGAGGTGGAATGCTACGGCCATCTGATGGATCAGTTCTGGTCGCCGCTGACCAATGATCTGGAGGCCCCGTGGGGCGGTGATCTGACCAACCGGATGCGGTTTTCGCTGGCAGTGTTCCAGGCGATCCGCACCCGTGTGGGGCCGGAATTCATCGTCGGTGCGCGCTATGTCGGTGACGAGATGGCGGAAGGGGGGATCGGCCCGGCCGAGGGGCTGGAGATTGCGCGGCGGCTGCGGGACAGCGGCCATATCGACTTTCTCAACGTGATCCGGGGGCATATCGCCAGCGACGCCGCGCTGACCGAGGTGATCCCGGTGCAGGGGATGCGGTCGGCCCCGCATCTGGATTTCGCGGGGGGCATACGGCAGGCGTTGGGGATGCCCACGTTTCATGCCGCGCGCATTCCCGATGTGGCGACGGCGCGGCATGCGATTGCCAGCGGCAAGCTGGATATGGTGGGGATGACGCGGGCGCATCTGGCCGATCCTCTGATCGTGCGCAAGATTGTTGAGGGGCGGGAGGAGGATATCCGGCCCTGCGTGGGCGCCAACTATTGCCTTGACCGGATCTATCAGGGGGGCGCGGCCTATTGCATCCACAACCCGGCCTCGGGGCGCGAGACGGAATGGCCGCAAGAGGTGCCTGCGGGCAAGGGTGGCCTGCATGTGGTGATCGTGGGGGCGGGACCGGCGGGGCTGGAGGCGGCGCGTGTGACAGCGACGCAAGGCCACCGCGTGACGGTGTTCGAGGCGGCGGATGCGCCGGGGGGGCAGGTGCGGCTGACCGCCCAGACGGCGCGGCGGCGCGAGATACTGGGGATCACGGCATGGCGGTTTGCTCAATGCCAGAAGCTGGGGGTGGCGTTTCGGTTCAACACCCTGGCCGAGGCCGATACCGTGCTGATCGAGGCCCCCGATGTGGTGATCGTGGCGACGGGGGGCCTGCCGCATGTCGAGGTTTTGGCAGCGGGGAATGATCTTGTGGTGTCGGCCTGGGATATCCTGTCGGGCGACGTGGCCCCGGGGCACGAGGTGCTGGTCTATGACGACGCGGGCGATTTTGCGGCCCTGCAGGCGGCAGAGATGATTGCCTCCGCCGGGGGCCGGGTCGAGGTTGTGACCCCTGACCGCACGTTCAGCCCCGAGGTGATGGGGATGTCGCTGACGCCCTATGTGCGGGCGTTGCAGGGGCATGGGGCGACGTTCACCGTGACGTGGCGGCTGCGGTCGGTGCGGCGGGATGGCAACGGGCTGGTGGCGGTTCTGGGGTCGGATTACGGGCCTGTGGTGCAGGAGCGGCGAGTGGATCAGGTGGTGGTGAACCATGGGACAAGGCCGCTGGACGAGGTGTATTTCGCGCTGAAACCGCTGTCGCGCAATCTGGGTGAGGTGGATTATCGAGGCCTGATCGCGGGGCGTCGGCAGGCGGTCGAGGCGAACCCGGCTGGCCGGTTCCGGCTGTTCCGCATCGGTGACGCGGTCGAGGCGCGCAACATCCATGCGGCGGTTTATGACGGGTTGCGGTTCGGCATGGGGCTGTGACAGGTCGCTGTGGCGTGGCATTTCCGGCAGTGCTAGGGTCGCGCCGCGCAAGGCGGGAGGGGTAGCATGGCGGACGGGTTCGAGGGTGAAAAGGCGCAGGCGGCGGCGTGGTTCCGGGACCTGCGCGACCAGATTGTTGCGGCGTTCGAGGGGCTTGAAGATACAACTGCCTCCGGCCCCTTTGCCGATCTGCCCTCCGGGCGGTTCGAGGTGAGCGAGACGCGGCGGCATTCGGATGATGGGGCGGACGCGGGTGGCGGCGTGATGAGCGTCATGCGGGGCGGTCGGTTGTTCGAGAAGGTGGGCGTGAATGTGTCCACCGTCTATGGCGCCCTGGGGCCTGCGGCGCAAAAGGCGATGGCGGCGCGGGGTGTGCCGGGGATGGACGCGGACCCCAGGTTCTGGGCATCGGGCATCTCACTGGTGGCGCATTTGCAGAACCCGCATTGCCCGGCCGTCCACATGAACACGCGGATGTTCTGGACGCCGCATGCCTGGTGGTTCGGCGGCGGGTCGGACCTGAACCCCTGCATCGAGTATGCCGAGGATACCGGCCATTTCCACATGACGCAGAAAGCCCATCTCGACCCGCATGGCGATGATCTTTACCCCAAGCTGAAGGCCTGGGCCGACGAGTATTTCTTTGTGCCGCACCGGGGGCGGGCACGGGGGGTGGGGGGCATTTTCATGGATGACCGCAACACCGGCGACTGGGGGGCGGATTTCGCGCTGACGCAAGGGATCGGGCGGGCGTTCCTGCCGGCCTATGTGCCGTTGCTGGAACGGCGGCGGGATGGGCCATGGTCGGACGCCGACCGCGATGTGCAGCTGATCCATCGCGGGCTTTATGCCGAGTACAACCTTGTCTATGACCGGGGGACGAAGTTCGGGCTGGCAACGGGGCATGATGCGAACGCGGTGCTGATGAGTTTGCCGCCGTTGGCGAAGTGGGTGTGACGCCGCCGCCAAGTCGATTTCTTCAAAGAAATCGGGCCGGAATTTTGGAAAATTCCAGCTGGCGGTGGCGTGGTTATGCCACCGCGTGGGCCAGGGCGCATTGCTTCCACAGCGATCCGATGGCCGTCACCAGCCGGTCGATATCGGCATCCGAATGCAGGGGCGAGGGCGTGATGCGCAGCCGCTCGGTGCCCTTGGGCACGGTGGGATAGTTGATCGGCTGCACATAGATGCCCCAGTCGCGCATCAGGATGTCGCTGATCATCCGGCATTTCACCGGGTCGCCGATCATCACCGGGATGATGTGGCTGTCGTTGGCCAGATGCGGGATGCCGACACGGTCAAGGGCGGCACGCACACGCGCAACGCGGTCCTGTTGGGCAAGCCGCTCGGCATCCGAGGCCTTGAGGTGGCGGATCGAGGCGGCGGCGGCGGCGGCGATGGCGGGGGGCAGGGCGGTGGTGAAGATGAAGCCGCTTGAGAAGCTGCGGATGAAGTCACACAGGGGGGCCGAGCCGGTTATGTAGCCGCCGACGACGCCGAACGCCTTGCCAAGCGTACCCTCGATCAGGTCGATGCGATGCGCGAGACCCTCGCGTTCCGACACGCCGCCGCCGTGCGGGCCGTACATGCCGACGGCATGAACCTCGTCGATGTAGGACATGGCGCCGTGTGCTTCGCAGACCTCGACGATTTCGCGGATGGGGGCGATGTCGCCGTCCATGGAGTAGACGGATTCGAAGGCCACCAGTTTCGGGCGGTCACCGACGGCGCGCAGCTTGCGGTCAAGGTCGCGCCAGTCGTTGTGCTTCCACAGCACCTTGTCGGCGCGGGAATGGCGGATGCCTTCGATCATGCTGGCGTGGTTCTTTTCGTCCGACAGGATCACCACGTTCGGGATACGCGCGCCAAGCGTGCCAAGGGCGGCCCAGTTCGACACATAGCCCGACGTGAACAGCAGCGCCGCGTCCTTGCCGTGAAGGTCGGCCAGTTCGCGCTCCAACAGCAGGTGGTGATGCGCGTTGCCGCTGATGTTGCGGGTGCCGCCGGCACCGGTGCCGCAGGACTGCACGCAATCGACCATCGCCTGCACGACGCCTTCGTTCTGGCTCATCCCCAGATAGTCGTTCGAACACCAGACGGTGATCTCTTCGGTGGCGTCACCGTTGTAGTGCGTCGCCTTGGGGAACATGCCCTTTTGCCGCTGCAGTTCGGCAAAGACGCGGTAGTTGCCCTCGTGGCGGAGGGTGTCGAGTTCCTGGGTGAAGAAACCTTGGAAATCCATGGGGTCGCCTTTCAGTCTTTGGGCATGGGTTTCGGCGCGGGCATCATCCAGCGCCAGAGTTTCTGGTCGGGCAGCGGCAGCACCATGAACCAGTGTTCAAGAAGGGCAAGGGCAGAAAGCGCGGACAAGAGGGCATAGCCGGTAATCTGGCCGGGGTCGGTCGCCTGCGACAGGCGTTCCAGCCAGCAATAGGTGGCAAAGGTCAGGACCGACACCGAAATGGGGAAGAACGCATTCACGCCCGCGTGGCGGAAGTGGCTGGGCAGGTGCGCCAAGGGGCGCGGCAGAAACTCGGTGTGGATGCGGGGGACGCCGAAGAAGAGGTTCAGCTTGGCCGAGATGCGGCAGAAGAAGAGGACGGCGAAGGCCCAGAAGCCGACAGGATTTGCCGCGCCCTCGGTGCCCTGCCACAAGAGGAGAAGCGCCGCGATCAGCAGCAGTTCGTGCCATGCAAGCGTGCCGACACCGCGCAGGAACCGCTCACCCAGCGTGACGCCGGGGGGGCAAGGGCTGCGGTTCGGGCCGGTGATGATGCCGGACAGGAACGCAAGCTCGATCCAGCCCCAGACGGCGAGGGCCGAGAGGAACGCAAGGTAGGCTCCGGTAGAGGATGCATCGTCGCGGGTTATGACGATGCCAGCGACGCCCGCCGCCAGAAGGGGCAGGGCAAGGAGGACGGACCACAGATGCTGTACCGGCGTGCCGTTGTCGGCGGCGCGGACGCGCCAAAGGATCAGCCCTGTGGAAAACCACCACAGGAACAGCGCCGATACTGCCGCGATCCAAGGGTTGTCCATGTGTCCTTTCCGTATCCGTGGTTGCAATCGGGGGCCGTCCGGGCGCCCGGGGTCTGTCGTCAGTAGGTCGGCTCAAGCCGCACGTTCAGCGGCAGGTCCTGTTTCTTGACCGGGATCAGGTACAGCGTGACAAAGGCCAGTCCGGCACGGGCACCGGCCCCCCAGCCCTTGAGCTTGCCTGCGACGCCGCCCTGTTTCTTGGCCGCATCCATGGCAAGGAACGCGGCGTTCATCCGGCGCAGGTTGGGGATCCATCGGGGGTGGTCGATGTCGATCTCGATCGGGAAGATCTGGCGCGCGATTGTGCTGGTCTTGCGGAACACCTCCTGGTCGTACCATTCGATGTCGACGCCCAGTGCCTTGTGGAACTCGGGCCGCGCATGGTCGCGCACCCACATCGTGGAATAGACGGCGGTCAGGAAGAACCGGATGAACAGCTTGTTCTTGAACGAGGTGGTCAGTTTCGGGTCGGTCTTCATCAACAGCGCGAAAGCCTCGCCATGGCTGAACTCGTCGTTGCACCATTCGCGGAACCATTTGAAGATCGGGTGGAACCGCTGGTCGGGGTTGGCCTCAAGGTGCCGGAAGATGGTGATGTAGCGGGCATAGCCGATCTTTTCCGACAGATAGGTGGCGTAGTAGATGAACTTGGGGCGGAAGTAGGTGTACTTCTTGGCTTTGGTCAGAAAGCCGAGGTTCACCGCCACCCCCGCCTCACGCAGGGCGTCGTTGATGAAACCGGCATGGCGCGCCTCATCCCTGCTCATGTAGCTGAACAGCTCGCAGATGTCCGGGTTCGATCCGCGCCGCTTCATTTCCTTGTAAAGGACGCAGCCCGAAAACTCGGCGGTGCAGGAGGATACGAGGAAGTCGATCAACTCACGCCGCAGGGGCGGGTCCATGCCGTCCCAGTCGACCTTGTCCCAGGCCTCGGTCTTTTTGAAATGGCCCTTGTTGGGGTCGGATTTCATCTGGGCGATCAGCTTGTCCCATTCGGCGCGCACCGGGGTCACGTCGATGCGGTCCATCTCGTCGAAATCGGTGGTGTAGAAGCGCGGGTTCAGCAGCGTGGTTTCCGTGGCCATCGCCGTGGTGTCCATCGCGGGCATCGAGGCCGCCACTTCGGCGCCGCTGTCGGGGAACAGGTCGTGCGGGGTTGCGTTCATAGCCGGACCTCATCGGAAAAGGAAAACTCGCACAGTTCCATGAAATCGAGATCGCCGGTCATGCGGGTCCAGAGGCGTTCGATGGCGTTGGCGCGGGTGATGGTGGCGGTACGTTCTTCGATGATGACCTCGCCGTAGGCGGCGATGACGGGCGCGCCATGCACCAGCACCTCGTCACCGGGATGGACGACGGCGCCGTTGTTGAAACGGACATGGGCGTGCAGGCTTTCGAAGAGGTGGCTGACCTCAACGGTGCAGGGCACCTCTTCCTTCACTTTCACGAACAATCCCATTGGCTTGGTTCCCTTTGTTTGCGCCGGACTTGGGCCCGGTCGTAGCGTCTACTTCTTCAGAAGGTCGCGAAACGCGGCCTCGTTGTCGCCGCCGAAGGCATAGAGTTCGAACGATGTCCCGGTGTCGGGGTCTTCCATGGTCAGGCGGCCATTCGCGTATTCCACAATGCGCACCGGGCGGTCGGGGTCGATGCCGTGGCGTTTGCGCGCGGTTTCAAGTGCATTCTGCACAACGGTGACGAAACCGCCATGGGGCATATCGGCCAGAAGGTTGCCCTTTTCGTCCAGCACGGTGACCGCCTGCGCGCCGCCGCCGATCAGCGTGATGGTGCGTTCTGAAATCACCGCCGCCGGGGCGGGCACGCCTTCGTGCGGGCGGTCGGTCAGCACGCCGTAGCTGACCAGCGCCAATGACCCCAGCGCCAGCGCCAGCATGGCGCGCAACAGCGACTTGGGGATCATCTCGCGGTCACGGGTGGCAAGGGCGGGGGCTTCGCGGAAGTTCATGGTTTGCCTCATTCAGCGGCGACGGAGGATTGGCTGTCGCGGGTCAGGACGGGTTGGGTCATGCGGGTTTCGGCCGCATCGGCCACCAGACGCGCCACGCGGGCGGCATCGGGGATGCAGCGCAGCGCGGGTTGCGTGACAAAGTGCAGGGGCCGGACGTGGGGCCAGCAGATCAGGTACGACAGACGCGTGCCGGGTGCCGTGGTCAGCGCGATGGTCCCGGTGCCGCCCCGGCGGATGTCGGCATTGGCCGACACGACCTGTGCGAAGGGGATGTTGAAGGTGACCGACAGTGCGGCCCCGATCCGCATCGCCACCCGCGCGGTGGTGACAGTATAGACAGTGGCCCGCGCCTGCGCGAGCGCCAGAACCCAGATCACCGCCAGTGCGATCGCCGCCAGCATCACATAGGGCAAGCCATAGGCAAAGGCCCCCGGCATGCCCCCAAGGTCGAACCCGACCGAGGCGCGCCACAGGATGATGACCGCGAAGTACCCCGCGACCCACAGAAGGCCGAACGCCTCGACCGCCAGACGCCATGTGTCGGGGCGGCCCTGCCACAACAGAAGCTCGCCCTTGGGGGGCAGGGCCGGCAGGCCGGGGATCGGTTCAAAGTTGAAGTCGCCATCATCGTTCATCGTCTGTCCCCCTCAGCCGAACAGTGCCCGCCACCGCGAGGCGCGCTTGTCTGCCGAATAAAGCAGACCACCGGCAACGTAGCCAGAGATCTTGTCTTCTTCCAGCATCGTCACCTCGGTTGGTGATTTCGTCACGGGGATCCCTGCGAAGAGGTTCGACGACAGCGCCTGGATGCGCACCCGGTCCGAGCCGATCTTGGCCATCGGCATCGGGATCAGCTTTTTGGCACCCCCCGTCAGCGTGATCTCAAGATAGCGCACCAGTTGCTCGGACACGTCGACCCACATGTCGCTGACGGTGCCAACGATTGCGAGGTCGTTCGCTTCAACCGCCATGCCGCGCGGATCGCGGCCCGCCGACACGACAAAGCCCTGCGCCATGCCCATCGGCAGGATCTTGTTGTGGCCGTGCCCGTCCAGTTCGGTCAGATCGCGGCGGGGTGCCCAGGAGGCGGGGCCGACGCCGTCGGCCATCGGATCGCCCGTCGGCGTGTGGGGAAAGCCATCGCTGACTTCGGTGCGCTTCAGCGCCAGTTCGCGGGCTTCACGCGCGCCGTCCGGCACGGTGACCGAGCCACGCCCGTGGGGCAGCAGGAAGGTCTTCTGCTTGGGCAGCGGAAACGGGCCCTGATTGGGGGCAGGCTTGCCGTCCTCGGTTTCCAGCGGATAGCCTTCGCGCATGTTCTCGGTCTGCAGGTAGTAGACCAGCAGCGCGAAGAACAGCCAGAAGCCCCAGATCGCAAGGCTTGCAAGGTCGAAGTTGCCAAAGAAATTCACGCCAACCATGGTGTTGGTCCTCTCGGTGTCAGGTGGGAAACTCGGGCATGCCGATGCGGGCAGGTCCGGGGGTGGGTTCGGTGTCGATCCTGCGCAGCCGCACCAGCGGGCCAAGCACGATCAGGGTGGCAAACAGAAGTCCGATTTCAAGGTGGTAGACAAAGGTATAGCCAAAGGCGGGCGTGGTCAGGGCAGGGCCGAAGGTGCCCGCCATCGCCATGCCGCCCGCCAGATCGCGCAAGGCCCCCCCGGCAAAGATCGCGATGCCGCCGGCGGTGGCCTGCGCCGCCCCCCAGGCGCCAAGCGCCAATCCGCGCCCCGCCAACCCGCCTGCGGGCATGGTCATCGCAGCCGTCAGCGTGGCGACCGAAAAGAGCCCGCCGCCCACGCCGATAAGCGCGGCCCCCGCATAGAACAGCGCGTGGCTGTCCAGGGGGGCGGCAAAGACGATGCCCGAGAACGCCGCGATGCCGATCAGGATGCCCCGGGCACCCATCCGCATCGGATCAATCCCCCGCACCAGCCAGCGCGCGGCAAGGGCAAAGCCCAGCAATGCACCTGTGGCCGTGGTGGCCGTCAGCAGCGTCGTCGCTGACACCGACAGCCCCATGATCTGCCCGCCGTAGGGTTCCAAAAGCACGTCCTGCATGTTGAAGGCCAGCGTGCCGGTGAACACCACCGCCAACAGCCTGCCCGCCGTGCCGCCCGACATGAGATCGGCCCATGCATCGCGGAACAAGGGGCGCGGGGCGTCGCGTTCGGCGTCCGTCATCGGGCGCACGTGTTCCTGCTTCCACAGCGCCACAAGGTTCAGCGCCAGCGTCACCAGGGCACATCCCTGCACCACGCGGATCAGCCGCAGGTCGGAATAGTCGCGCAACAGCCAGCCCACGATCAGCGCCGAGATCACCATGCCGATCAGGTACATGACATACAACAGCGCCACCACGCGGGGCCGCGTTTCGTCACTGGCGCGGTCGGATGCCAGTGCGAGGCCGGCCGTCTGTGTCATGTGCATGCCAAGGCCGGTCATGATGAACGCCAGCGCCGCCAGCACCTCGCCCGCGAAGGGCACCTTGTGAACCGTGTCGCCGCCCAGCACCAGAAGGGCAAAGGGCATGATGGCAAGGCCGCCCATCTGCCAGAGGCTGCCGAACCACAGATAGGGCACCCGCTTCCACCCGATGGCACTACGGTGAGTGTCCGACCGGAACCCCAGCAGCGCGCGGAACGGCGCCACCAGCACCGGCAGGGCGATCATCGAGGCCACGACCACCGAGGCCACGCTCAACTCGACAATCATCACCCGGTTCAGCGTGCCCAACAGCAAGACCATCGCCATGCCGACCGACACCTGAAACAGCGACAGGCGCAAAAGCTGCGGCAATGGCAGCCCGACGCTGGCCGCATCGGCAAAGGGCAGCCAGGCGGCGGTCAGGTTCTTGATCTGGTTCCGTCCCAGGATCACGCCCGCACCTCCAGGCACTCCGAGATATAGAACCCCCGCGCCACACGGGTGACGCGCGACAGGCCCGGCAGTGCTGCCGCCAGACGGTCGGCATCATGCGGCACCATCACGGGTGACCGGTCGGACCGGGGAAACAGCTTGCCCGTCCACCACATCGCCATCAAGGGGGCGGTGCGTGGGGCCACGGTGAACACCAGATGCCCGGTGCGCCCCATCAGGCCGTTGATGGCGGCGATCAGATCGGGCTGGCCGTAGTAGATCAGGCTGTCCATCGCCATCACGGCATCGAAATGGCCAAGGTCCGGGTCGGTCATGTCGCCCGCGACCAGCCTTACCCGGTCGCGGTGCGCGGGGTCCAGCCGCGCCTCGGCGATGGCGATCAGTTGCGGCGAGATATCGACGCCCACAACCGTGGCCCCGCGCGCCGCCAGTTCCGCCGTCATCACCCCGGGACCGCAGCCTGCATCCAGGATGCGCAGCCCCGTCAGATCGGCGGGCAGGCGCCCCAGCATCAGGCTGCGCATCCGGTCGCGCCCCTCGCGCACCGTCTGGCGGATGCGCGACACGGGGGCGTCAGAGGTCAGCCGCTCCCACGTCCGGGTGGCGGTGCGGTCGAAATAGGTCTCGACCCGGGTCAGCGTGGTGGCGTAGTCGGGCATCTCAGTCGAATCCCAGCAATTCAAAGATCTCGCGGTCGGGCAGGGACTGCGGCAACAGCGGCGGCTCGCCCACCGAACGCCACAGGGCGTTGGCGAGGGACATGTATTCAGAGCGCGCGATCATGACATCGGGATCGGCGTCCATCTCGAACAGCGTCTTTTTCTTCAGCCGCGAACGACGGATGGCGTCGATGTCGGGCATGTGCGCGATGCGCTTGAAGCCGACCTTGTCGCAGAAGCGGTCCACCTCGTTCGTCTCACGCGAACGGTTGGCCACGCAGCCCGCCAGGCGGACCTTGTAGTTCGCCGACTTGGCCTGCACGGCGGCGATGATCCGGTTCATCGCATAGATGCTGTCGAAATCATTGGCGGTCACGATCAGCGCCCGGTCGGCGTGCTGCAGGGGTGCCGCAAAGCCGCCGCAGACGACGTCGCCCAGAACGTCAAAGATCACCACATCGGTGTCTTCCAGAAGGTGGTGCTGTTTCAGCAGCTTCACCGTCTGGCCCACCACATAGCCACCACAGCCGGTGCCCGCAGGCGGCCCGCCGGCCTCGATGCACATGACACCGTTGAAGCCGATGGTCACGAAATCCTCGGGGCGCAGTTCTTCGGAGTGAAAATCCACATCCTTCAGGATGTCGATGACCGTCGGCTGCAGCTTGCCCGTCAGGGTGAAGGTGCTGTCGTGCTTGGGATCACAGCCGATCTGCAGCACGCGCTTGCCCATCATCGAGAACGCGGCGGACAGGTTCGACGAGGTGGTCGATTTCCCGATCCCGCCCTTGCCATAGACCGAGAACACCTTGGCCCCCTCGATCTTTACACCTTCGTCCTGATGCACCTGCACCGAACCATCGCCGTCCAGTCCACGCAGATCCGGTATTTCATCTCTCGGGCTCATAGGCTTGCCCCTTTCATCTTTGTAAAAATATCCCGGGGGGTGCGGGGGGCTGGCCCCCCGCTTCCACGGGCACAGTCAGGCGATGCCGCGTTCATTCCGCCGCAATCCCCTCAAGCCGATCCTCAAGTTCATCCGCCGCCCCGCGCAGCGCCGCCATCGTGGCCGCGTCGGGCTGCCAGTAGTTCCGCTCGCCTGCCTCGATCAGGCGGTTCGCCATGCGCGCACTGGCCTGTGGGTTCAGGCGGGCGAGCCGGTTGCGCATCGCGTCGTCCAGAACGAAGGTTTCGGACAGACGCTGATAAACCCAGGGCTCGACCGCCTCGGCGGTGGCCGACCAGCCCATGGTGTTGGTCACCTGCGCCTCGATCTGGCGGACGCCCTCGCCGCCATGGGCCAGAAGCGCCTCATAGAACTTGGGGTTCAGGCTGCGCGACCGGGTTTCAAGGGCGATCTGGTCGCGCAGGGTGCGCACCTTGCCCGCGCCGCGGGTCTGGTCACCGATGTAGACGGGTGTTTCCGCCCCGCCCCGCGCCCGCTTCACTGCCCGCGCGATGCCGCCCAGCGTGTCGAAGTAGTGGTCGACCGAGGTGACGCCCAGTTCCACCGATTCGAGGTTCTGGTAGGCCAGATCGACATCCTTCAGCGCCTTTTGCAGCAGCGCCGCGTTCTTCACGGCCTTGCCGGTACGGCCATAGGCAAACGACTTGCGCGCCTCATAGGCATCGGCCAGTTCATCCTCGCCGTCAAAGGCCGAGCTGTCGACCAACTGGTTGACGTTCGATCCGTAAGCCCCTTCGGCATTCGAAAACACCCGCAGGGCGGCGGTTTCCATATCGACGCCCATCGAGGCCGCATAGGCCAGCGCATGGGCGCGGACAAAGTTCTGCTCAACGGGTTCATCCGCCGTGGCGCATTTCCACGCGGCCTCGGCCAGCATCCGGGTCTGCAGGGGCAGAAGGTCGCGGAAGATGCCCGAAAGGGTCATCACCACGTCGATCCGGGGGCGACCGAGTTCCGCCAGACAGATGAGGTCCGCGCCACACAGCCGCCCATAGCTGTCGAACCGGGGTTTCGCGCCCATCAGGGCCAGGGCCTGCGCAATCGGGCCACCGTCCGACTTGATGTTGTCCGACCCCCA
>JBBQXK010000035.1:0-39556 GCA_038209775.1 Rhodobacterales bacterium
TCGCCCGCGCCATGCCCGAAGGCGACATCATCGGCTTTGCCCCGCCCCTGTGCATCACCGCCGCCGAGATTGCCACGGTGGCCGAGGCACTGCGGGGGGCGGTGGCCGAGGTGTTCGGGAGCTGAGCCCGACGGGACCGAGCCGGGGGCCAGCCCCCGGACCCCCGGGATACTTGGGCAAAGATGAAACGGGTGGTGTCAGACCAGGGTGGCGATGGTCGCGCGCAAGGTGGCGATGCCGTCGCCTTTTTCCGAGGAGGTCACGATGATCTCGGGAAAGGCTGCCGCGTGTCTTGTCAGCGCTGCCTGCACCTGGGCGGTATTGGCCGCACGGGTGGCGGCGTTGACCTTGTCGGCCTTGGTCAGCACCACCTGGAAGGTGACGGCAGAGCGGTCGAGCATGGACAAGATTTCCTCATCCACCGCCATGATGCCGTGGCGCATGTCGATCAGCACGAAAGCACGGCGCAGTGTTTGCCGGCCGGCGAGGTAGGCGCGCAGGAGCGCTTGCCATTTCGCCACGGTGGCAACCGGTGCCTCGGCATAGCCGTAACCGGGCAGGTCGACGAGATAGCGCGCGTCGCCCAGGGCGAAGAAGTTGATCTCTTGCGTGCGGCCGGGGGTGTTGGAGGCGCGGGCAAGGTTCTTGCGGTTGGTCAGGGCGTTGATGAGGCTGGACTTGCCGACGTTGGAGCGGCCTGCAAAACAGACCTCGATCCGATCAGCCGGGGGCAGGCCCGACATGGCGACCACGCCCTTGACGAAATCGACCGGCCCCGCGAACAGCAGGCGTCCCGCCTCGTAGGCGTCATGCTCGGGTTCGGGGGCCTCGGGGAAGGGCAGCGTCACTGGACATGCACCACGTCGCCGGGGCGGATCATGCCGCCGGTCACCACGCGGGTGAAGATGCCGAAATCCTGATGGCCATGGTGGGTTTTCAGGGCCGCCAGCGTGTCGGCGTCGATCGCGCCGGTGTCGGGATTGGCGGTGGTGGCGCGGCAACGTTCAATCCGTTCCACAACCTCCAGCACTGCATCGCCGATCTTCAAGTGTTTGCCAACCCAGTCGAATTCGGCAAAGGGTTCCAGCCCGTCAATGATCACGTTGCCGCGAAACCGGTGGGGGTCGAGCGGCGGCAGGCCCATGGTCTGCCCCAGCGCCCGGCAGGAGGCGAGCGAGATCAGCGACACCGAGGGATAATCGCTGTCGGTCATGGCGCGGTCGGCGTGGGTTATGCCCACAGGTGCGGCACGGCCCGCAGGCAGAAGCGGGGCCAGCCAGTCGAAGAAGGCGGGCAGGTCGCCGTCATGATCGGGGCGAAACGTCAGCGCCGGGCGGTCGGGGTGGCGCAAGGTGACGGTGTCACCCTGCAATGTGGCCTCGACGGCCATCAGGGCGGGGGCCTTGGCGCCGCGCAGAAAGCTGTTGCAGGGGTTCCAGCCGGGCACCAGTTGGGCCGCCTCATGCGCAACAGCCCAGTGCCGGTCAAACGGCAGGCCTTGGCCTGCGGTCAGCATCACGCTGGCCAGCGCCTCGCGCCCGATCCCCTTGACCGGGTGGCGGCAGAGGCCGGTGACGGCGGCGATCATTTCTTGGGCGATCCCTTGGCGGGTGGGGTTTTGGTGGGCAGGGCTTTGACCGGGTCGGCCTTTGGTTTCGCGTTCGCGTTGGCGGCGGCGAGTGCAGGTTTCTTGCGGAAACTGGCCCTGATGTTGCCAAAGATGTCAGGCGTGTGGCCGTGGCTGCGCATGATCGCGAATTGCTGCGTGAAGGTGATGATGTTGTTGGTGATCCAGTAGACCACCAGCCCCGAGGCGAAACTGCCCAGCATGAACATGAAGATCCACGGCATCCACGCGAACACCGCCGCCTGTGTGGGGTCGGTGGGGGTGGGGTTGAGTTTCTGCTGCAGCCACATGGTGATGCCCAGAAGGATCGGCAGCACGCCGATGAAGATAAGTGCCATGATGGTGTGCGGAGCGGGGTTGGCCCAGGGCAACAGCCCGAAAAGGTTGAACAGGGACGAGCTGTCAGGTGCCGACAGGTCATTCAGCCAGCCGAAGAACGGCGCGTGGCGCAACTCGATGGTGACGAAGATCACCTTGTAGAGCGAAAAGAAGATCGGGATCTGGATCAGGATCGGCAGGCAACCGGCGGCCGGGTTGACCTTTTTCTCTTTGTAAAGCTGCATCATTTCCTTTTGCAGCTTTTGCTTGTCATCGCCCGCGCGTTCCTTGAGCGCCTCCATCTCGGGTTGCAGCTCTTTCATCCGCGCCATCGAGACATAGGATTTGTAGGCCAAGGGCAGCACCAGGAACTTCAGCACGAAGGTCAGCGCGATGATCGCGAGGCCCATGTTGCCGATCAGATGGTTCAGCCAGTGCAGGACGGCAAAGATCGGCTTGGTCAGGAAAAAGAACCAGCCCCAGTCGATGCTGTCGATGAAGCCGGGGATGCCTGCGTCGGATTGATAGTTGCGGATCGTCTCCCATTCCTTGGCGCCGGCGAACAGACGGGTCGCGGTTGTGACGGTTGCACCCGGGGCGACGGTCAGCACCGGCGCGCGCATTTCGGCCTGATAGATGTCGGCACCGGGCACGTATTTGGTGACCGCCGTCCAGGGCTTGCCCTGTTCGGGGATGAGGGTGGTCATCCAGTAATGATCGGTGAACCCGATCCAGCCGTCGGTCGTGGCGTCGATGACATTGGCACGCGCGGCCTCCCGATCAACCACCGGGAACTCGGCCACATCGGCATAGTCAGTTTCCGCCAGCTCGCCATCGGTGCGGGCGACAAAGCCTTCGTGGACGACAAAGATTTTCTGCAGGTCGGTCGGAAGTCCGTGCCGGGCAATCACGCCGTAGGGTTGCAGCGATGCCGCGGCGGCGCCGGTATTGGCGACGGTGTCGGTGACGGTGAAGAGGAACCTGTCATCGACGGCGATAAGGCGCGTGAAATCCAGCCCCTTGCCATTCGACCAGGTCAGCGTGACAGGCGTGCCGGGGGCGAGGGTGGCGCCGGCCGGTGCCGTCCAGACGGTGCTTGCATCCGGCACATCCCCCACCGCCAGCGCGCCTGCAGGCGACCAGCCGTAGACGGCGTAGTAGGCCCCCGGTTCGCCCGCCGGTTTCAACAGGCGCACGGTCGCGGATGCGGGGTCGATGGTCTGCCGGTAGGTCTTGAGCGACAGATCGTCAATCCGGCCACCGGCCAGCGAGATCGAGCCCGCAAGCACCGGCGTGTCGATGGCGATGCGCGGCGCACTGGCGACGGTGGCACTTGCCGACGGGTCGGTCACTGCCGCGGCAGGGGCCGGGGTGGCCACGGCCGGCGCAGTGGCGGCGGGCAGCAACGGTTCGGCTACCGGTTCCGGCGGCGGGAACAGCACGAACCACACGAGGATCACGATGAAACTCAGCACGGTTGCAAGGATGAGATTCTTGTTCTGATCTTCCATCGGGGGGCGTCACCGCTTGGGGAATTGGGTCAGCGGTGCTTCAACGACAGGGGGGGGGAAAGGTCAAGCGGAATCCCCCGTAAGGCAAGGGTGCGGCAGTGTGCCCCCCTGGGTGGGCGATGCCCGGGCGGCGTTCGTGACTGGGCAGGGCCGATGCCTTTTGACCCTGGCCGCCGCAACAATCGGTGCCCGCGAGGTCAGGCGTGCCCTACCGTGCCCGGTGGCCGATCTTGGGCGTACCGCCGACCTGCCGTGCCCGGTGCCGCGCGATCCAGTCAAGCGTATCGTCAAAGGGCATCGGTCGGGCGATGACAAAGCCCTGCACATGGCCACAGCCCAACTGCCCCAGCATCGCATGCTCGCCCGCAGTCTCGACCCCCTCGGCCAGGGTCTCCAATCCCAGACGCTCGGCGAGCGATAGCACTGCGGACACGAAACGCTGCTGTTCGCGGTCCTCATCCACGCGGGTGACAAAGCTGCGGTCGATCTTGATGCGGCGCACGGCAAAGCGGCGGATGTTGGTGATCGACGCATGGCCGGTGCCAAAGTCGTCCAGATCGATACCACAGCCCATCTTGGCCAGTTGTGCGATGTTAGACACGATCACGTCATTGTCGGTCTCGGCCACCACGGTTTCGAGGATCTCGACCGACAGCCGGTCGGGGGTCAGCTCGAACCGGTCAAGCTCCCATTTCAGCTTTTCAGCCAGACGCGGGTTGCGCAACTCGGTGGCCGAGAAGTTCACGCCTACATTGGGCACCTTAAGCCCCGCCTTGTCCCACCGCACGAGGGCGGACATCGCGTGGTACAGGATCACCTCGACCAGACGTTCCGAAAGGCCAGCCTCGTCGATGGCGGGCAGGAATTCGGCGGGGGATATCACGCCCCGCTCGGGGTGATGCCAGCGGGCCAGCGCTTCAAAACCCGAAATGGCGCCGGTATCGGTGGAAAGCTGTGGCTGGAACCACGGGCGGATCTGGCCTTCGTCCAGCGCCACCTCAAGGGCACCGCGAAAGGCGTCACGGTCGGCACGCTTGCGCGCCATGTCGGGCGAAAAGGCGCGGATCGCCCCGGGACCGTTGCGCAGCGCGTCGTCCGCCGCGACCTGGGCGGCATCGAGAAGCGCCTTGCCGTTGGGCGCGGGCGAACGCACGCCCAGACAGAACCCCACCGAACAGGTGACGTACAGGCGCGTGGCGTCGATGCTGACCGGCAGCGACAGTGCCGATTGCAGCCGGGTCGACAGTTGCACCATCGTCTCAAGGTCAAGCCGGGCCATCGGTTTCAGGGCAACGGCGAAACCGCCGCCTTCCAGCCGGGCCACGATGTCGCCCTGCCGCAACGCCGCGGCAAGGCGCGCGGCACAGCATGCCAGAACCTCGGTCTGGGCGGCGCGACCGTGCCGGTCAAGCAGGGTCTCGGCCTCATCGAACTGCACCACAAGGCAGCCGGTGACGAGGCCGGTCACCGATGCCTCGGACAAAGCCCTGTCAAGCGCGCCTGTAATCTGGGGCCGCATGACAAGGCCCGACAGGCCGTCACCCAGAAACATGCCTTCGCCCCCCTCGCGTTCTCTGAACGCGCCGGCGACGGCAAACAGCATGGGCAGACCAAAGGCCGTCAGGATCAGAATTTTCTCGCCGCCAAGCCAGAAGGCCGCCAGCGTGACAGCAGGCATGAACACCAAAAGCTCGGGCCGCCTGAACCACGACGTAATCGCCGCAAGCCGCGCCAAAACCCAACCCTGCCCCATGTCCCGCATGTAGCACCTCCGCTGCACCGTCGGCGGCATGACAGCCGCGATACCCGACGCTAGGCAGGAAAGCTGATCCGTTCGTTAATGCACATGCCAAAGTTGCATTGCATTTTCAGGGATTTCACGGGGCTTCTGCCGCCATCCCGCGCAACAGCGCGGCAAAGTCGAACAGCGCGGGGTCCGCCAGATGCGAGGGGCACACGTTCATCAGGGCGCGGAACATCACCTGCCGCCGACCGGGTGTGCGCACCTCCCACTCATCCAGCAGGCGCTTGACCTGCACGCGCTGCAGCCCTTCCTGGCTGCCGCAAAGGTCGCATGGGATGATCGGATAGGCCATGGCACGGGCGAACCGCTCGCAATCGGCCTCGGGAACAAAGGCAAGGGGGCGCAGCACGTGCAGGTCGCCATCCTCGTTCAACAGCTTGGGCGGCATCGCGGCAAGCCTGCCGCCGTGGAACAGGTTCATGAAGAACGTCTCAAGGATATCATCGCGGTGGTGGCCAAGGACAACGGCGCTGCACCCCTCCTCGCGCGCGATCCGGTACAGGTTGCCGCGCCGCAGGCGCGAGCAGAGCGAACACATCGTGCCGCCGGGCTTGATCTTGGACGTCACCACCGAATAGGTGTCCTGATAATCAATCCGGTGCGCGACACCCACCCGGGTCAGGAACTCCGGCAGGACCGTTGCGGGGAACCCCGGCTGGCCCTGATCCAGATTGCAGGCCAGAAGATCAACCGGCAACAGACCCCGCCATTTCAGCTCGTGCAGCACGGCCAGCAGCGTATAGCTGTCCTTGCCCCCCGACAGGCACACCAGCCAACGCGCGCCGGGCTCGATCATGGCATAAGTGTCGATGGCATCGCGCACCTCGCGCACCAGCCGTTTGCGCAACTTGCGAAACTCAAGACCCGTGGGCGCGCCGTGGAACAAGGGATGGATGTCGCCTGCGTCTTCGTCCAGCATCGAAGTGCCCCCTGCCTTGCGCTGGCTTTTCGCCCTTGGGTACCATCCCGTCAAGCGTGGCTGTCGTAGCAAGGCCGGGGGGCAGGCAGCCCCCCGGCCTTGCCGCCGTGGGCATCCCTCAGACGTGTTGCGCGCCGTTTACCTGCAACTCGGCCCCCGATATATAGGAAGACTGGTCGGAACACAGGAACCAGATCGCGTCCGCCACCTCGCGTGGCTGGCCCAGGCGTTGCATCGGCAGGGTTGCCACGATCTTGTCAGTGCCGGGTGACAGGATTGCGGTTTCCACTTCGCCCGGTGCAATCGCGTTCACCCGCACGCCGAGCGGGCCAAAGTCATGCGCCATCTCGCGCGTCAGCGCGGCAAGGGCGGCCTTGGAGGTGGCATAGGCGGCCCCGGCAAAGGGGTGGACGCGCGATCCGGCGATCGAGGTCACGTTGACCACCGCCCCCTTGGTCGCCACCAGTTCCGCCTGCAACCCGCGCGCCAGGATCACGCTGGCAAAGAAATTGACGTGGAACACCTGCCCCCAGATACGCAGGTCGGTGTTGAGCGTGGTCAGCCGCGCGCCGCCGTCGCCCTTGGGGCTGATGCCTGCGTTGTTCACCAGCGCGTGCAGGCGACCCTTGACCTTGGCCTTGATCGTCTCGATGGCCTCGATGGTCTTTTTCGGATCGGCAAGGTCGATCTGGATATGGTTATCCTCGCCGCCCGGCCAGGGGCAGCGCGGATCGAACGGCTGGCGCGAACAGGTCAGCACGCGCCAGCCCTCGGCCGAGAACCGCTTGACCGTGGCATGGCCTATGCCCCGGCTTGCCCCGGTCAGCACGACGACTTTCTGTTCAGCCACGATTGTGTCCCTCGCCTGCCTCGGAGTACGAAAGTAGACGGCGCTGGCGGGGAAGGGAAGCCTCTCGACAACATACCGGGGCAGCGGTGGGGCCGGTTCAATCCGGGCCGATGATGCCCCGGCAATCCCAATAGCATATCGTTCCGCTACAGACGAGTTTGCAGCCTGTCGATCCCTGTGGATCCTGCCGTCCTGACAACAGTAGGTCATAGTCATTCGGGTCCATACCAGGCCGTGCCATCCGGGCAGCGTCATAGGGTAGGACCTGCTGGCGACGGGTCAGCAAATCCTGCATCTTTACAATGGCGGGATCGGTGACGACCTCGGCACTTGGCGGCAGGGGCGGCCAAAGCGGTTCGGCCCGCAGCGTCATCGCGCTAGTGAACAGCAACGTGGTAGCAATTATGACCGACCTGCCCGCGTGTCGCACCGATAGCCTGCTCATTGCATCCTCCTATGATCCATAACGCGCCACGGTGGCGACGCATGCGACGGGCTTGCGTATCAACTGGGTTGCGCCGTAGCCGCTGTAAAGCAGGTCGCAAGCAGCTTTCTTCGGCGATGGCGACTGCAGTTGGGTCGCGCCCGCAGGCAAGTTTGGCTTGGCGGTCATGATCGAAAGATAGACCGGATCGGTGTCCCCCACAAACATGATGAAAGGTGAAATGTCCCCGGTCGCAGCGGCTGCGAAATCGGCATCTGTGGCGTTGAAACCAAAGTGTCGCTGCCCGGCCAACAGGCCCTCCTGACGCAGGCGGGTATCGCTGCTTCGTCCGTCCAGATCGACCACCTCTCCCGGAAGCATAACCTTACCTATCGGCGTGACACGAATTGCAGCCGGATCGTCCAGGCGTGACTCCATGTGGCTGGCGAATATCGGCGTAAGGCCACCGTTGCGCAGAATGATCTGACCGTCGGAATGATGGAATAGTACTTCGGGCTGCGGTGAATACACCAAAGACAGCACCGGATACCGGATGTTATCCCAGACAAAGGCCCCCGCTGTCGCAATCAGGGCAAGTACGGCTGCGGCCTTTAGCGCAAGCTGCGCACACTCGAAGGTGCGGTACTGCCAAAGGTTGCATTTGGAGCAGATCTTCGCGGTCGGCTGGATCGTCTCCCGGCACCAAATGCAGTCGCTCATGCGATCCTCCCACTTTCCATTGGCTCGACGACTGGTTTGACTGCGCCAATGTGACATCCGCACCGGCCCCATTGAACGGCCCTTGTCGCGGGTTGACGCAGAATTCACGCTGGGGCAGGGATCCGCTGCAACCGGGTTTCCTCGGCAGGTGGCCCGGATCTGTCAGACGGTTACGCCTTGGACGGGCAGCAGGATCCCGCAAGGGGTCTTGGCAGGCCCACCCTCAACCGCTATCGACCCAACACCGTCCCACAGAGGCCACCCGCACCATGAGAAAGCAGACCATGACCTATGAGGACAGCCTTGCCACCGCCCGCGTGCTGTCAACCGCCCTGCCGTATCTGCAGCGCTATTCGGGCGCGGTGGTGGTGGTCAAGTTCGGCGGCAACGCGATGGGGGATGAGGCCGCAATGGCCGAGTTCGCGCGCGATGTGGTGCTGATGCGGCAGGTGGGCGTCAACCCGGTGGTGGTGCATGGCGGTGGTCCGATGATCAACGACATGCTGGCGAAACTTGGCATCAAGTCGGAATTCGTGCGCGGCAAGCGGGTGACCGACAAGGCCACGGTCGAGGTGGTCGAGATGATCCTGTCGGGGCTGGTCAACAAGCGCATCGTGCAGGCGATCAACGATCAGGGCGGTCGCGCTGTGGGCATCTCGGGCAAGGACGACGATCTGATGGTCTGCGTGGCCGATGACCCGGAACTGGGCTTTGTCGGGCGTCCGGTCGAGATGAATGTCGAGGTGCTGCGGGATCTGTACAATGCGGGCCTGATCCCGGTGGTGGCCCCGGTGGCGACGGGGATGGAGGACAACGAGACCTTCAACGTCAACGGCGACACGGCAGCCGGCGCAATTGCGGGCGCGTTGCAGGCGGACCGGCTGTTGCTGCTGACCGACGTCGCGGGGGTGAAGAACGCGGCAGGTGAGTTGCTGACGTCGCTGACGCCTGAGGAAGTGCGCGCGATGATCGAGGATGGCACAATCAGTGGCGGCATGATCCCCAAGACCGAGACGGCCCTTCTGGCGCTGGAACAGGGGGTGCGGGCAGTGACGATCATGGACGGGCGGGTGCCGAACGCCTGCCTTCTGGAACTGTTCACCGAACACGGCGCGGGCAGCCAGATACGGTCAACCGAACCACGCGTCAAACCAAGGGTGCGGCGCTAGCAGGGGCAACGGGGCGTCCTGACGTGCGACAGAGGCACCCGCAAGGATACCAACCACTTACCGGCGCGGCGTCCTGAGGCATCAAGGTTCCGATGCCGCAGATGGGCCGCGGCAAGAAAAGCCGGGCACGACTTTTCGCCCGATGCCGGCCCCGATCACGCGGCACTGGCATTCCCGCCTTTGCCCGCTATCATCGGGGTCATGCAACACGAAGTCGCCCTGCGCCTCTCCGCCTTTCTGGGTCTGTTCGCCCTCTTTGCCCTGTGCGAGCATCTGGCCCCGCGCCGGCCGCGCAACCTGCCCCGTCAGGGGCGGTGGCGGACCAATGGTGCCATTGTCGTTCTGGATACCCTGACGCTGCGCCTGATGGCGCTGGCGCTGCCGGCCCTTGCGGTCGGGGCGGCGGTCGATGCCGGGCGGATGGGCTGGGGGCTGTTCAACGCGCTGGACCTGCCGCTCTGGGTCGAGGTTACGGCGGCCCTGCTGATCCTTGATTTCGCGATCTGGGCGCAGCACTGGCTGACCCACCGGGTGCCGCTGTTCTGGCGGTTCCACCGGGTGCATCACGCCGACCGCGACATGGACGTGACAACGGCGATCCGGTTCCACCCGGTCGAGATTGCGGCCTCGATGGGGGTCAAGATCGGGCTGGTCTATGCACTGGGGGCGCCCGCCGTGGCGGTGCTGCTGTTCGAGATCGTGCTGAACGGCACGTCGCTGTTCAACCACGCCAACCTTGCCCTGCCTGCCAGGGTTGAACGGGCCTTGCGGCGCGTGCTGGTGACGCCCGACATGCACCGCATCCACCATTCCGACCAACGCTGCGAACATGACAGCAATTACGGCTTTGCCCTGTCGATATGGGACCGGATCTTTGGCACCTACCTGGCCGAGCCTGCGGCGGGTCAGGACGGCATGACGGTGGGCCTTGACTGGCAGGACGACCGCCCCGCGCAGTTGGGGTGGAGCCTGTGGCTGCCGTTCCGGGGGCGGTCGTGACGTTTGACGATGTTGCAGCACTGGCGCTGCCGCACTGCCTGTCGATCCTCGGCGGGTTCGCGGCAATGGACGACCCCGGCCTGCCCAAGGGCACGCGCACGGTCCTGATGCTGGGGCCGGGGTCGGGCTTCTGGCCGCATCTGACCGCACAACCCGAGTGGGACGGCCAACCCGACCCCATCGACCGCTGGTCACGCCGGGTCATCGGGCATCTGGCCTGTGACCTCGGGGCCAAGGCGCTGTTTCCGTTCGGCGGACCGCCATGGCATCCGTTCCAGAAATGGGCGCTTCGGACGGGTGCCGTCTGGGAAAGCCCGGTGCGCCTTCTGGTGCATGGGGAACAAGGCCTGATGGTCAGCTTTCGCGGCGCGCTTGCGCTGAAAGAGGCGTTCGACCTGCCCGTGCCCCAACAATCACCCTGTCACACCTGCACCGAAAAACCCTGCCTCACCGCCTGCCCCCCGCGCGCCCTGACCGGGGCGGGGTACGATGTGCCCGCCTGCCATACCTGGCTTGACACGGCACCGGGCCGGGATTGCCTGTCGCAGGGTTGTGCAGTGCGCCGCGCTTGCCCGGTATCACAGAGGTATGACAGGATGGCAGAACAAAGCGCCTGGCACATGGCGCGATTTCATCCCGGGGGAGTGGGCACATGAAGCGGTTGATCCTGACGCGGCACGCGAAATCGGCCTGGGACGATCCCCTGACGCCCGACCACGACCGGCCGCTGAACGACCGGGGCAAGGCGGCGGCGGCCGATCTGGGGCAATGGCTGGCGTCGCGCGGCTATGTGCCCGACGAGGTGCTGTGTTCGGATGCCCTGCGCACGCGGAAAACCTATTCCGGCATCGCCCCTGCCCTGCCGGGTGCGCCGGTGCTGGTCCTGAAACCCGCCCTTTATCATGCAGGGGCGGACGTGATGCTGGCTGTGCTGCGCCATGCCGCGGGTAACACGGTGATGATGATCGGCCACAACCCCGGCATCGCCGAGTTCGCGACCCGCATCGTCACCACCCCCCCCCGCAACCCCGAGTTCGCCCGCTATCCGACCGGAGCCACGCTGGTGGCCGAGTTCGCGGTGGACGACTGGGCCGATGTGGGCTTCGGCATGGGTGTGGCCGACGACTTCATCGTGCCGCGTGAGATCATGGCGTAGGGCGGCACGATTGGCAGCAGGTTATGTCCCGCCAGCACGCCCGTCCGATCCTGCTGGCAGTGGGTTCCACTACAGGCATCGCGCTGCCGACACGGCAGGCGGTGTCCGAACTGGATATCCAGTTTCTGGTGCAGGCACACCCGGAATGTCTGCCCATTGGCGAGATCGACACCGCGTTTCTTGATCCCGTGCCAATCTGCATGGAACTGGCCACCCCTGCCGGGCCAATAGACAACTTCATGGTCACTGCACGGGGATTGCCAGTACTCGTCGAATGCAAACTGTGGCGAAACCCGCAGGCCCGTCGTGAAGTGGTCGGGCAGGTATTGGACTACGCCAAGGAGCTTTCACGCTGGACCTCTGCCGACATCGACCGGGAGGTACGCCGACGCGGGGTTCCATCGTTGATCGAGGCGGTCCGGGCCGTCCATCCCGACGTAGACGAGGCCGATTTCAATGACGCGCTGACGCGCAACCTTTCGCGCGGTCGGTGCCTGTTGCTTATCGTCGGGGACGGAATCCGCGAAGGGGTCGAAGCCATCTTCGAACATTTGCGCGATCAGGCCGCACTGCAGTTTTCGCTGGGCTTGGTTGAGATGCCGATCCACATCTTGCCGGACGGATCACAGCTTGTGCTGCCGCGAGTACTGGCTCGAACGAGCGTCGAGGTGCGGCGGGTGATTGAACTTCCGCCGGGCATGACACTGGGCAGCGAGGCGGCTGACGGTCCGGACGGGACCGGCACCATCGAGGAGGCGCTGCCAAACCCGGAGCGCCTTGCGTTCTGGAAAGCCTATCTGGCGGCCCTGAACCTGGATGACGCCGAACAGCCGGTGCCGGGACTGGCAAGAATGGGCTGGCTGCGGTTTTTTCTGCCCGTGGCAGATAAAAAGTGTTGGATCGTTGTCTATCGCGACGCAGCATTGCAGACAACCGGGTTGTATCTAGTCGGCACAGGGACCGGAGTTGGATCGAAAGTGGGAAGTAGCCTAGTCGCCCGTTCCGACGAAATCAGGCTTCTGCTGGGCGGTGCGGCTGACCTGAAAAAGTCGACCGACGGTACGCCTTACCTGTTCGAAACCGCGCATTTTCCCGGCCTCGACACGCCAGAGGGTCGCGCACACGCGACCACTTGGCTGGCCGAACGGACAAATCACTGGATAAATGTCCTGCGTCCACTCGTCCGATCTATCGCGGCCGATATCGCGGACATACAACACTGAACAATGCAAAACTGGTCGTGCTGCGCTCAGTGCCCCAAAATCTGCGACAGGAACAACTTCGTCCGGTCGCTCTTGGGGTTGGTGAAGAACTCGCGCGGTTCGTTTTGTTCTACGATCTGGCCCTGGTCCATGAAGATCACCCGGTTCGCCACGGCCTGGGCAAAGCCCATCTCGTGGGTCACGCACAGCATCGTCATGCCCTCTTCGGCGAGGCTGATCATGGTGTCGAGCACCTCTTTGATCATCTCGGGATCAAGCGCCGACGTGGGCTCGTCGAACAGCATGATGCGGGGTTTCATGCACAGGGACCGCGCGATGGCCACGCGCTGTTGCTGGCCGCCCGACAACTGACCGGGGAACTTCAGCGCCTGCTCGGGGATCTTGACCTTGTGCAGGAAGTGCATCGCCACTTCCTCGGCCTCTTTCTTGGGGGTCTTGCGCACCCAGATCGGGGCCAGCGTGCAGTTTTCCAGAATGGTCAGGTGCGGGAACAGGTTGAAGTGCTGGAACACCATGCCAACCTCGGACCGCACCTTGTCGATGTTCTTCACATCCGACGTAAGCTCGGTGCCATCGACGATGATCTGCCCCTTCTGGTGTTCCTCCAGCCGGTTGATGCAGCGGATCAGGGTGGATTTGCCCGACCCCGACGGCCCGCAGATGACGATGCGTTCGCCCTTGCGCACCGTCATGTTGATGTCGCGCAGCACATGGAAGGTGCCGTACCACTTGTTCATGCCGGTGATCTGCACCGCCACTTCGTCGGACACCTGCATCTTCGACGTGTCGACGGCGCGTTCGATGACTTCGTTCATGGGATGGCTCCTAGTGGTGATCGGTCTTGAGCTTCTTTTCGAGGTACATCGAATAGCGCGACATGCCGAAGCAGATGACGAAAAAGATGGCACCGACGAAAATGTAAGGCTCCCAGTAGATGGCCTTCCAGTTCGAGTCGGCACGGACAAAGGTGGTGACGCCCTTCAGGGGGTCGAAGAGGCCGACGAAGGTGACCAGTGTGGTATCCTTGAACAGCCCGATGAAGGTGGACACGATGCCCGGGATCGAGATCTTGAGCGCCTGCGGCATGATGATCAGCCGCTGTGCACGCCAGTAGTCCAGACCCAGCGCATCCGCCGCCTCGTACTGCCCGCGCGGCAGGGCGGCAAGACCGCCCCGGATCACCTCGGCGAGGTAAGCGGCGGCAAAGAAGGTGACCAGAATGATGACTTTGAGGATCAGGTCAAACTTGGTCTCGGGTGGCAGGAAATAACCCAGCAGCAGGGCTGCGGTGAACAGAAGGGTGATGAGGGGCACGCCGCGGATGAACTCGATGAAGCCCACGCACAGCGTCTTGACGATGAGCATGTTCGACTGCCGCCCCAGCGCCAGCAGCAGGCCAAGGGGCAGCGAAAAGGAAATCGCAGTGACACCGATCACGAAGGCCAGAAGAAAGCCGCCAAAGCTGTCGCTGTCGACCGGACGCAGGGCCAGGGGCAGGATGGATGCCAGCGTGTCCGACACAAACCCCGACAGGAAAAGCCACCACAGGCAGGCCGCGACGAAGCCAAGGCTACCGGCAACGGTGACCCCGACCATCGGCAGCAGGATGCGGTAGGCAAGGCCCATCACCACAAAGCCCAGCATCGCCGAGACCGGAGCCCAGATCGTGCCACCCCACAGAAGGTAAAACGCAATTGCCGGAAACAGGATGGTTACCCACAACAGTTGTCGCGGCAGCGACAGGAACAGCACGGGGGCCGCCGCCACCAGCAGGATCACCGCAGCCAGCGTCGGCCGCCAGTACAGGTCATTCGGATAAAGGCCGAACATGTACTGCGGCCAGCGTTCGTTGATCACGGCCCAGCAGGCCCCGGTGGCCCCCGGACCGAATTTCGCCTCGACGATGGCGCGGCACTCGCTTTCGGACCCGGCGTTCCATACCGAGTGCCACAGCCACGGTGTCACCGATGACAGGATCATGTAGACCACCACCACACCGATCACGGTCAGCGCCCCGTTGGTGATGCTGGAAAACAGGTTCTCGCGCATCCATTTGATCGCGCCCCGCTGTGACGCAGGGGGCAGTTCGGGGGGCAGCATCGCGACGCGGACGAAGGTGTCGGTCATCTCAACGCTCCTTCAGGCGGACGGAGTTGTTGTAAAAATTCATCAGCGTCGAGATGATCAGGCTGATGGTCAGATAAATGCCCATCATCAACAGCATGCACTCCAACTCGCGTCCCGTCTGGTTCAGCGTGACACCGCCCAGCGTTCCGCGCAGGTCCATGTAGCTGACCGCGATGCCAAGCGAGGTGTTCTTGGTCAGGTTCAGGTACTGGCTGATCAGCGGCGGGATGATGACCCGCAGCGCCTGCGGCAGGATCACCAGGTTCATCGTGCGGTTGGGCCGCAGGCCCAGCGCATAGGCGGCCTCGGTCTGGCCCCGGCTGATCGCCAGAATACCGGCGCGTACGATCTCGGCGATGAAGGCGCCGGTGTACAGCGTCAGCGCCACCAGCAACGCGAGGAACGGATGCGGCACCACGAAGCCGCCCTTGAAGTTGAATCCGGTCGGCGGAACCGGGTAATTCAGATGGAACCCCAGCGCAGCCAAAAGAACCGCAATCGGGCCGAACAGCACCAACAGGCTTTTCCACCATGTCGTCGGGCGCACGCCGGTCGCTTCCTGCACACTGCGCGCTGCCATGACGATGCGGGCGTTTGCATAAAAACTGCCTGCCAGAACCAGAACGATCACCAGGAACGTGGCATTCACCGGAACCCCGGGAATGGCCGGCACCGAATGTTCCAGCACCGGAAAGGGCATGTATGTGCCGCGGTTGGTGAAGGCCACGGTATGGTCAAGCTTCATCGTGGCGACGGGTTCCTCACCCGCCGCAATCATCGCTTCGGTCAGTTTGAAGGCGCTGGGGGGCTGGGTCAGTTCGGTCAGCGGCACAAAGATGAACAGGATCCACAGCAACAGCGGGATGTTGCGAAAAATCTCGACGTAGACGGTCATCAGGCGGGCCACGACCCAGTTCTTCGACAGCCGCAGCACGCCCGCCGTGACGCCCACGAACGTGGCCAGGATGCAGCCGATCAGGGCCAGCACCAGCGTGTTGATCAGCCCGACAAGCAGCGCGCGGAAGTGCGAGCTGTCGTTGGTGTAGGGGATCAGCGCCTGCGTGATGTCATAGCCGGCACGACTGCCCAGAAAGGTATAGTCGAACTGCTTGCCTTTGACGGCCAGGTTCTGCGCGGTGTTGTTCAAGAGCCAGGCCAGCGCCAGCCCGAACAGGATCAGCACGACAACCTGAATGGTGATCGCCCGATACCGCGTGTCGTAGATC
The DNA here is from genome assembly GCA_038209775.1 of Rhodobacterales bacterium. GTDB lineage: Bacteria > Pseudomonadota > Alphaproteobacteria > Rhodobacterales > Rhodobacteraceae > JBBQXK01. The sequence continues at coordinate 16,074 of JBBQXK010000035.1, forward strand.
AGCATCGAAAGCCGGAACGATGCGTTCGGCACGTCGCTGGTTGTCGCCATGAATTCCCCCTGTCGCGGCATGCCTTTTGTTATAGGGGCCGCAAGTGCCCCCCAAGGCGCGTTTGTCTGTCGCGTTCGTAGATGGAATGAGGGCGCAACCTTGCGGTCGCGCCCCCTTTTTCAGATCACCGGAACGGTGCCGCGTACTGCAGTCCGCCCTGCGTCCACAGCGCGTTCAGACCACGCGCCAGGTTGATCGAGGTGCCTTCGCCGATGTTGGCGGCAAAGATTTCGCCATAGTTGCCACCGGCCATGATCGCGCGCTTGAACGCCTCGTTCTCAAGGCCGATCTTCACGCCCATGTCGCCGGATACGCCCAGAAGACGCTTGGCCTCTTCGTCGGTGGTCGAGGTTGCGACCTCTTCGATGTTGGCTTTGGTGATGCCCTTCTCTTCGGCGATCAGCAGCGCGAAGTAGACCCAGCGGACCACATCGCCCCAGTTGTTGTCGCCGTGACGCACGACCGGCCCAAGCGGCTCTTTCGAGATGATCTCGGGCAGGATGATGTGGTTTTCGGGATCGGTATAGGTCGCGCGGCTGGCGGCCAGACCCGAGGCGTCGGTGGTGTAGGTGTCGCAGGCACCGGCCAGGTACTGGCGGCCGGCCTCGGTATCGTCAGCCACGTTCACGGCGCTGTAGGTGATGCCGTTCTGCTTGAAGAAGTCAGCGACGTTCAGTTCGGTCGTGGTGCCGGTCTGCACGCAGACGGTGGCGCCATCCAGTTCCTTGGCGGATGACACGCCGAGGTCTTTCTTCACCATGAAGCCCTGGCCATCATAGTAGTTCACCGCGACGAAATCGAACGCCAGTTCGCTGTCCCGCGAAAAGGTCCAGGTCGAGTTGCGCGACAGAAGGTCGACTTCGCCCGCCGCAAGGGCGGTAAAGCGGGTTTCACCCGTCAGCGGGATGAACTTGACCTTGGTAGGGTCGCCCAGAACGGCGGCCGCGATGGCGCGGCACAGGTCAACGTCAAAGCCGGTCCAGACGCCATTGGCGTCGGGCAGACCAAAGCCGGTGAGGCCGGTCGACGACCCGCAGTTCAGCTCGCCCCGCGCCTTGACAGCCTCAAGCGTCGCCTGCGCGGACGCAGCGCCAGCCATGGCGCCGGCAACGGCCAGCGTGGCAAGCAATACGGATGTTTTCATGTGTACCTCTTCCTGGTTGTCCGCCACGTTCCGGGCGGGATTTTTATCAGTTCCCAGCGTGTTCGCCGGGACACTCACGAAAGGGAAACCCCTCTCAGTGGCGCGCAGTTTCGACCGAAGCGGTTTGAAAGGTCAAGCACAACCGTCGGGATTGCGATTATCACCGAATTTCATGGGCTTCATCACAGTTTGACGAAGGATCAGGCAGGTCTGCCGCGAAATCAGGCAGGTGCCTGCCCGCTCAGCGCCAAGAATCGCCCGGCCTCGGCCATCGCCTGCCGCTTGAGCATCTGGATTTCCGCCGCCTCATCATCCTCGCCCCATTCCTCGGCCTGCCAGACCTCGTCGATGCGCGACAGATCAAAGGCCTGAAGGGCGGTCAGCCGACCCGCCGCCACCGCCAGCCCCAGCACCAGCGACCCCGAGATTGCCGTCAGATCGTGCAGCGCGACCAGCGCAAACGGCGACATCGCGGCCACCCCCGCAGTCAGGCGTGCCACGCTGGCCGCGGGCTGTTCCACGGGGATCACGCCCACAGTCACCACAAGTGGGGCCTGCAAGGCATCGGCGGCCCAGTCCAGAAGGTGATCCCAGTCCGCCGCCTGCCGCGCCACCAGCGCCAGCGGCCCCACGGCGCGGTAGCACAGAAGGTCGGTCGCGCCGTAACCCGCCACCTCGGCCACGACGGCGGCATGCAGGGGCGTCACCTTGTCGATGGCCGAGTTCGCCATGCGGGTAAACGGCATCGTGGCAGGCCGCACCGCCCCCTCTTGCGCCAGCCATTCATCCGCAATGGCCTGTGCCAGCGCCCGCGTCGGCACCACCAACGGCGCCTTGGCGGGGGTGCGGACCGGGCGTTTGTCCAGATGCACGGTATGGCCGCCGTCGCAGTTCACGACTGTGGCCGCCGTCCAGAACCGTTTCGCGGCCCAACTCACCTGATCGCCTCGAACGGGTCGGCGGGCACGTCGCGTTCCTTCCAGTCCAGCGCTTTCCACGTCCGCGCCATGTGGTCGGGCAGGGCGGCCTCGAATGTCATCGGGGCCTTGGTCACCGGATGCTCGATGGTCAGGGATCGGGCATGCAAGTGCAGCTTGCGGCTGAACTCACCGCCGATGCCGGCCCCCCAACCCTCGCCCATATTATCCGCCGATGATCCGCCATACTTGCCGTCGCCCAGGATCGGATGCCCGATCTCGGCCATATGGGCGCGCAACTGGTGGGTGCGTCCGGTCACGGGTTCCAACGCCATCCACGACAGCCGGGTTCCCAGAAACCACAGGGTGAAAAAGTCCGTCTGCGCGCGTTTGGCGTCGGGGTAATCGGCCACCTTGGCGGGATGGACGCAGACCATCTTTTCGCCCTCGCCACCGCGCCCATGCCCCGGGGCCTTCATCAGCGCGAACTTGACGCTGCCCTGCTTGGGGTTCGGCACACCTGCGACCACGGCCCAATAGATCTTGCGCGCCGCCCGATGCCGCAGCGCCTCGGACAAGGCCCGCGCCACGCGGTCGGTACGGGCCAGCATCAGGACGCCCGAGGTGTCCTTGTCCAGCCGGTGCACCAGCTTGGGACGTTCCTTGTAGCCGAACATCAGGGCTTCGGTCAGGCCATCGACATGCCGCTCGCCCTGCCCCGAGCCACCTTGCGACGCCAACCCCGGCGGCTTGTTCAGCACGATCATATGCTGGTCCTTGAAGATCACCGCGTCTTGGATCATCCGCTCATCCGCCACGCTGATCCCCGCCGGCCGGTCAGGCGCGGGGCCTTCGGGCAGGGGCGGCACGCGGACCGTCTGGCCGGGCGTCACATGGTCGGATGCCTTCACTCGCCCGCCATCCACCCGCACCTGCCCCGTGCGGCACAGCTTTTCCACCGCCCCTTGCGTAACATTCGGAAACCGCCGTTTGAACCAGCGGTCAAGGCGCTGTTCGCCCTCATCCTCGGCGACCTGCAGCAACTGCACTTCAGTCATCACGCGCCCCTATCGGCCAGAAGGTGAAACAGCGACGCCCCTGCCGCGACGGCGACCAAAGACAGCAAGACCGATCCCGCGACATAGGTGGCGGCCTGCACCACCTGCCCCGCCGTCCACAGCCGGGCCGCATCCAGCGCAAAGGCCGAAAAGGTGGTGAACCCGCCCAGAAGCCCGGTCAGCAGCAGGGCCGAAACCCCTAACCGCCCCGCAGGCACAAACATCAGCCCGATCAGGAAACTGCCCAGCACATTGACGCCCAGCGTACCCCAGGGTGCGGGCAGCGCCAGCAGCGACAGATACCGCAGGGCAGAGCCGATGGCACCGCCAAGTGCCACATGGAGAAGGTTCATCAGCATGCGCCTCCCTTCCGGCCTGGCGTGCGGTTTGTCAACCGGTGCCGCCACCCTGCCGCTTGGCGCGCAGCTTGGCGAAGTACTCGACGCGCTTCTTCAGTTCCCGCTCGAACCCGCGTTCGGGGGGCAGATAGAACACCGGATGTTTCATGCCCTCGGGGAAATAGTCCTGCCCCGAAAACCCGTCCTCGGCATCATGGTCATAGGCATAGTCGGCCCCGTACCCCATGGACTTCATCAGTTTCGTCGGCGCGTTGCGGATATGCAGGGGGGGCGGCTGGCTGCCGGTGTCGCGGGCGCTTGCGCGGGCGGCCTTGTAGGCGACATAGACCGCGTTCGATTTGGGGGCCAGCGCCAGATAGACCACGGCCTGCGCCAGTGCCAGTTCGCCCTCGGGCGACCCCAGACGCTCGTACGTCGCCCAGGCGGCAAGGCATTGCTCCTGCGCCTGCGGATCGGCCAGGCCGATATCCTCAACCGCCATGCGGGTGATGCGGCGGGCCAGAAAGCGGGGATCCTCGCCCCCCTCCAGCATCCGCGCGAACCAGTAAAGGGCGGCATCGGGATCAGACCCGCGCACCGATTTGTGCAGGGCCGAGATCAGGTTGTAATGTTCCTCGCCCGACTTGTCATACTTCGCCGCGCGCCGTTGCAGGCGCTTGGCCAAAGCACCGCGGTCCAGCGGCTCGGTCAGGTTCCAGGCCATCACCTGTTCGATCAGGTTCAAGACCGCCCGCCCGTCGCCATCGGCCATCTCCAGCATCGCCTCACGCGCCGGGGCCTTCAGGGGCAGCGCACGGCCAACCTCACGCTCGGCCCGTTGCGCCAGACGTTCCAGATCGGCCAGCGAAAGGCGGTCCAGCACGATCACCTGTGCGCGGCTGAGAAGCGCCGCGTTCAATTCGAACGACGGATTCTCGGTGGTGGCCCCCACCAACAGGATCGTGCCATCCTCCATATACGGCAGGAACCCGTCCTGCTGCGCCTTGTTGAAGCGGTGGATCTCGTCGACGAACAACAGCGTCCCCTGCCCGTTCGTGCGCCGGTGGCGCGCCGCCTCGAACACGCGGCGCAGGTCGGGCACGCCGGTGAAAATCGCGCTGATCTGGACAAAGTGCAGCGACGTCTCATCCGCCAGCAGCCGCGCGATGGTGGTCTTGCCAACCCCGGGCGGCCCCCACAGGATCAGCGAATTGAGCGACCTTGCCGCCAGCATCGACCCCAGCGGACCATCCGGTGACAGCACCCGCTCCTGACCGATGACCTCTGACAATGCCTTGGGCCGCAGCCGGTCGGCCAAGGGGCGCGGCGCGTCTGGGGGGGTGGTGGGGGTGTCGAAAAGATCGGGCATGGTGGGCCTTGGGCATTCCTGCCGGGCGGATGCCACGGGTGACCGCAGGCTATGCCAGCCGGGCCACAGGCGAAAGGGCCGTTTGGCGGCGACGCCAGAGGCCCCCCCCTCCGGCGCCGCCGCATGCAGAACGCGTGACCAGTCGCGTCAGTGCAGGGCGGAGGTGAAGTCCATCGCGACAACCTGATTGTCGACATTCTCGATGTTCATCACCGGCCCCATCGCCTCCATCTTCACACCCACCCGCCCGCACCAGCGTGGCCAGTTGGCGTTCAGAAGCGTCAGGCAATGCGTGGCCCCCAGACGGCGCGCGGCACGGCCCAGCTCGTCCACCAGCCGGGCATGCACCTTGCGACGCTCGGACATCGGCACATCGTGGCTGACGAACAGACGGCTGCTTTCCCAGATATTCTCGGCCACGGGTGCCTCTGCGTACAGCAGTGTCTCCGGGATCGTGTCCAGAAGCCCCCGCTGCGCATCGCGGATCATATAGGTGTACATGCCGCATTTCGTGGTGGTGGGGGTCAGCCGGTTGCCCGCCAGAACCCGCCCCAGATCGTCATGCACAACCACCCAGCGCGACGCGGGGGTGTCGTACTGGTCGTATTCCATGCCCATCGCTTCGGGCAGGTCCCACTTGTTGTGAACGATGAACAATTCGCGCCGGGCGCGCAAATAGTTGGCGAACAGTTCGCCATGGTTGTGGAGATTGGCAAAAGACAGTGTCGTGGTCTGCATGAGAGCCTCCTTGCAGGGTTGGTGGTAAAACGAAACCTTGCAGGGGGCCGTCCGGTTCAGATCAGTCGGTAGTCTTTCGCACGTTGGATCGCCTCGGCGGTCGTCCTTGCCATCAACCGGATGCGGGCCGAGGTGATCCTGGCCTTCAACGCGCTTTCCGATATTCCCAGCTTGGCGGCCGCCGCGGCATGCCGGTCGCCCCCTGCAATGCATCTGAGCGCCTCGACCTGGGCGCGTGTCAGTTCCTCTGGCGGCTCGGTGATGTCGTGCAGCCGGAGGACGATGGTTTCGGCGAGTGCTATCTCGTTGTCGGTGAACTCGCGGTCAGGGCGCGCGAAAGACCCGATTGTGCGGGATTTGATCGGCCCGCAAGCTATGGTGAAGCCGTAGTTGAGGCCAAAGGTCGCCGCCTGCTTGAAGATGCCAAAGGGGTCGGGCAGGCTCGCGTCGCTCCACCGGATGCGGCCGACCTTGGAAAATCCCCAGGCGGTGGCAGGGTCACGCAGCACAAACCCGTTCTCGGTATAGTGGTCCAGCCAGCCCTGATCGTAGGTCTGGAAGGTCATCAGCGGCGCGGTAAAGCGGATGTGCAAACCAAGAAAATAACCAGCCGGCGCAATCAGCGTCAGTTGGTGAAGCTCCAGATCTATCCCCAGCTTTATCGACATGTCTGTTTCGGCAGGTACCATGATTCCCAGTCAACCATAAATTGCATGTCATGTGTTCACCAGATGTGATCCATCCGGGGTGCAAAAGCAGGTTAGCCCCTGTAATGTCAGGACTTTCCTTCAGAATTCATTGATGGCGGCCCGGAACCCGCATGAATCAGCCCGAAAACGGCCTGCCCCGCATGCAGAAATGCCCGCCGATTGGGCGGGCATTCGTCACAATCGCCGGAATTTGGCCTGTCAGGCGTCAGCCGATTCGGCGGCACCCGTGCGGGCATGGTCGGCCGCACCCTTGGCCGAGGTGTCGCGGTCAACGAATTCGATGATCGCCATGGGCGCCATGTCGCCATACCGGAAGCCCGCCTTCAACACGCGGACATAGCCACCCGCCCGTTCCTTGTAGCGCGGCCCGAGGATGGCGAACAGCCGTTCGGTGTGCATGTCCTGCTTCAGTTGCGCATGCGCCTGACGCCGGGCGTGCAGGTCGCCGCGCTTGGCGAGGGTGATCAGCTTTTCGATGATCGGGCGCAGTTCCTTGGCCTTGGGCAACGTGGTCTTGATCTGCTCATGTTCGATAAGCGAGCCGCACATGTTCGCGAACATCGCCTTGCGGTGTTCGTGGGTGCGGTTGAGTTTGCGGTAGCCGCTTGAGTGACGCATCTTATGTTCCTATCCGTTCCATTTTGCTTTGTCCGGCGGGGCCTACGCATGGCCCCGCTCACCTTGGGGTCTTGATGACCCAGTCATTCCCCGGCAGGTCCGGGCATTTTTTCGTAGGGTGCGCATTCATTGCGCACCCTTGTGGCTCAGAACTGGTCTTCGAACCGCTTGGCCAGATCCTCGATGTTCTCCGGCGGCCAGTCCTCGACGTCCATACCCAGATGCAGGCCCATGCCCGACAGCACTTCCTTGATCTCGTTCAGGGACTTGCGGCCAAAGTTCGGGGTCCGCAGCATTTCGGCTTCGGTTTTCTGGATCAGATCGCCGATATAGACGATGTTGTCGTTCTTGAGGCAGTTTGCCGAACGCACCGACAATTCCAGCTCGTCCACTTTCTTGAGCAGCAGCGGATTGAACTCCAACCCCGCATCCATCTCCAGCTTCGACGACGATTCCGGCTCGTCGAAGTTGACGAAGATCGACAGCTGATCCTGCAGGATGCGAGCGGCATAGGCCACGGCGTCATCCGGCGTCAGGCTGCCGTCGGTCTCGATCTTGAGCGTCAGGCGGTCATAGTCCAGCACCTGCCCCTCACGGGTGGGGGTGACTTCGTAGCTCACTTTCTTGACCGGCGAATAGATCGCATCAATCGGAATCAGACCGATCGGCGCATCCTCGGGGCGGTTCTTGTCGGCGGCGACATAGCCCTTGCCGGTATTCACCGTCAGTTCCATGAATACATCCGCGCCGTCATCAAGGTGACAGACGACGTGATCCTTGTTCAGAACCTCGATCCCGTTCGACTCGCTGATGTCGCCGGCGGTCACCACGCCCGGACCCTTGGCGGAAATCGTCAGGCGCTTCGGCCCTTCCACATCCATCTTCAGGCTGACGCCTTTCAGGTTCAGCACGATGTCGGTCACATCCTCACGGACGCCGGCCACGCTTGAAAACTCATGCAGCACGTTGTCGATCTGCACCGAGGTGATGGCCCCGCCCTGCAGCGACGACATCAGCACGCGGCGCAGCGCGTTGCCCAGCGTCAGGCCAAAGCCGCGCTCCAGCGGTTCCGCGATGACCGTCGCGGTGCGCTGTGCATCCGGCCCCGGTTTCACAACCAGTTGCGTCGGTTTGATAAGTTCCAGCCAGTTCTTGTGGATCATGCGTGTCGCCTCCATACTTGTCTGCTGCCCATGTCCCGTAAGCGGCGGACGCCCGAGGTGAAATAACGAAACCGGGCCGCGCGGATGCGCGCGGCCCGGGCAATGACGATAAGATCAGACGCGGCGGCGCTTGGGCGGCCGACAGCCGTTGTGCGCCATCGGCGTCACGTCGCGGATGGACGTGATATTCAGCCCCACGGCGGCCAAAGCGCGCAAGGCGCTTTCGCGGCCCGAACCCGGGCCCTGCACTTCGACCTCGATGGTCTTCATGCCGTGTTCCTGCGCCTTGCGGCCGGCATCCTCGGCGGCCATCTGGGCGGCATAGGGGGTCGACTTGCGGCTGCCCTTGAACCCACAGGTACCGGCCGACGACCAGGAGATCGCATTCCCCTGCACGTCCGAAATCAGAACCTTGGTGTTGTTGAACGACGAATTAACATGCGCCACACCTGCGGCGATGTTCTTGCGTTCCTTTTTCTTGACGCGGGCGGCGTTCTTGGTATCGCGTGCCATGATCCTGCGTCCCTCTTATTTCTTCTTGCCGGCAATGGCCTTTGCGGGGCCTTTGCGGGTGCGTGCGTTGGTGTGGGTGCGCTGGCCGCGGACCGGCAGGCCCTTGCGGTGGCGCAGGCCGCGGTAGCAGCCAAGATCCATCAGACGCTTGATGTTCATCGACACTTCGCGGCGCAGGTCGCCTTCAACCGTCAGGTTGGCGTCGATGTATTCGCGGATCTGCAGCACTTCGCCGTCAGACAACTGGTTTACCCGGCGGGCGCGGTCGATGCCGACCGAGGCGCAAATCAGTTCGGCGATGTGGGGGCCGATACCGGTGATATAGGTCAGCGCGATGGGAACGCGCTTGGCCGTAGGAATGTTGACGCCAGCAATACGTGCCAAACGTATGGTCCTTCTTGTTGCGGCTCCGTGATGCCAGAGCCTTTTTTCACAACCGGGCTGCCCAAGGGCCACCCGACACTCTCCGCCCCCCGGCCAAACGCCGGATGCGGAACGATTCCCTTGTGGGGACGCCGTGCCATATGGGGTTTCCCGGGGGGCGTCAAGGCCGCCAGACCGGGATTTCAGACTTTGTCAAGGACTTTGGAAATAGCGCCCGAAACGACGTCCATATCGGCCATGCCGTCAACGGCAACCAGCTTGCCCCGGGCATAGTAGTAACCGATCAGCGGCGAGGTCTTTTTGTAGTACTCGCGCAGCCGATCCTCGAAAACCTCGGGCGTGTCGTCGCGGCGAACCTCTTGCCCGGCGGCCCGGGCATCTTCGGCGCGCTTCACGATCCGCGCCACCAGCGCCTTGTCATCGACCACCAGTTCGATGACGGCATCCAGCGTCTCGCCCTCAGCCGCCAAAAGGTCACCCAGCGCATCGGCCTGTTTCAGCGTGCGCGGAAAACCGTCAAAGATGAAACCGCCCGCTGACCCGGCCTTCAGCGCCTCGCCGATCAGCCCGATCACGATGTCATCGGTGACCAACTCGCCCCGCGCCATCACCTCGGCCACGCGGCGGCCCATGTCGGTGCCGCTGGTCTTGGCGGCGCGCAGCATGTCGCCGGTCGACAGTTGCACCATGCCGCGCCGGTCAACCAGCCGCATCGCCTGCGTGCCCTTGCCTGCCCCGGGCGGCCCCAGAAGGATGATGTTCGCCATCGCCCCCCCTCAGCGCCGTGTGGGCAACTTGGGCGCAGTGGTGGGGCGCTTGCGGCCCCGCAACTGCGACTTTTCGATCAGCCCCTCGTACTGGTGCGCCAGCAGGTGCGACTGGATTTGCTGGATCGTGTCCATCGTCACCGACACCACGATCAGCACCGACGTGCCACCGAAGTAAAAGGGAATACCGAACTCGGCGATCAGGAACTCGGGCAAGAGACAGACCGCCACCAGATAGGCCGACCCCAGCGCCAGAACCCGCGTGACGACGTATTCCAGGTACTCCTCGGTCTTCTTGCCGGGGCGGATGCCGGGCACGAAACCATTCTGGTTCTTCAGGTTGTCGGCCACATCCTCAACCTTGAACGCCACGTTCGAGGTGTAGAAGTATGAAAAGAAAACGATCATCGCGGCGTAGAACAGCAGGTACAACGGCTGTCCATGGCCGAAATAGGCCAGGATCACCGACATCACCGGCCCCGTCGACCCACCCGAAAAGGTCGAGATGGTGACCGGCAGCAGCAACAGCGACGAGGCAAAGATGGCCGGAATGACGCCCGCCGGGTTGACCTTGATCGGCAGGTGCGACGACCCGCCGTCATAGACCTTCATCCCCACCTGACGCCGGGGATACTGGATGTGGATCTTGCGCAGACTGCGTTCCATGAACACCACGAACGCGATCACCGCGATCACCAGGATCAGCACGCCGACGATCACCAAAGGCGAGATTGCCCCCGACCGTCCCTGACTGAAGAACTGCGCCAGTGCCGCCGGGATCTCGGCCACGATGCCCACAAATATGATAAGGCTGATGCCGTTGCCGATGCCGCGCGCGGTGATCTGCTCACCAAGCCACATCAGGAACATCGTGCCGCCAACCAGTGTGATCACGCAGGAAATGATGAAGAACCATCCGGGCGAGGTAACAAGGTCGCCCGCCTGCAGGCTGACCGCGATGCCATAAGCCTGGAATGTCGCCAGAAACACCGTGCCATAGCGGGTGTACTGGTTGATCTTCTTGCGGCCCTGCTCGCCCTCTTTCTTCAACTGCTCCAGCTTGGGCACCATCGCGGTCATCAACTGCACGATGATCGACGCGCTGATGTAGGGCATGATCCCCAGCGCAAACAGGCCCATCCGCCCGATCGCCCCGCCGGTGAACATGTTCAGCATGCCGCCGATGCCCTGCTGCGCCTGCTGCATGAACTCGCGCAGTGCTGTGCCGTCGATGCCGGGCACCGGGATATAGGTGCCGAACCGATAGATGATGAGCAACCCGATGGTAAACAGGATGCGCGCCCGAAGATCGGTGGCCTTGCCCAAAGCTGACCAGCTCAGGTTCGAGGCCATCTGTTCCGCTGCCGATGCCATGCTCTGACGATCTCCGAAACGTATGGGGAAACGCCGCCGAACCGGCTTCCGGGTCGGCGGCGCGGGAAAACCTGCGACCGATGTAAGCGGTCCCGTGACCGCTCACAAGTCACAAAGCGGCGGCTTACTTGGTCTTGGGCACCAGCGGTGCCGCCACGGTCAGCGTCCCGCCCGCAGCCTCAACCGCCGCGACGGCCGATGCCGACGCCCCGGTCACCACCAGCGTCAGCTTCGACGTCACCGCCCCCTTGGCCAGCACGCGGATGCCGTCCCACTTGTTCGAGGTAAGGCCGGCCGCAACCAGCACATCCTCGGTGATCGGCGATTTCGCGTCCAGCTTGCCGGATGCGATGAACTTCTCGATCAGGCCAAGGTTCACGACGGCATAGTGCTTCTGGTTCGGCTTGTTGAACCCGCGCTTCGGCAGGCGGCGATAAAGCGGCATCTGGCCACCCTCGTAGCCGCCGATCGCCACGCCCGAGCGCGACTTCTGCCCCTTGATCCCGCGCCCTGCGGTCTTGCCCTTGCCCGAACCCGGACCGCGCGCCACACGCTTTTTCTTCTTCGCCGCACCATCGTTGTCGGCAAGCTCATTCAGTTTCATGTCGCATGTCTCCATTGCCGGAATGCCCATACCTGCGACGGATGCGGGCAACACGGCGTTTGCATGAGTCGTCCCATCGGCACGACGGCGGACGTATAGGCGCAGGTTGCCCACCGTGCAAGAGCGATGGCCTTGCCCCGTCAGGGGTGAAGTGTTATCTTACCTCCGTCTTACCGAAGGTGCCGTGATGACCTTGCCCATGACCACCCTGTCGACCAAGGGCCAGGTTATCCTGCCCAAACCCGTGCGCGACGCGCGCAACTGGGGGCCGGGCACGCGGCTGACTGTGGAAGAGACGGCCGAAGGCGTCGTGCTGCGGGCGGTCGAAGGAAAGCCTTTTACACCGACCACGCTGGACGAGGTCATCGGGATGTTGAAATACGACGGGCCGCCACTGACCGTCGCTGACATGAACGCGGGCGTCGACGACTGGTTCGAACGGCAAGGACGATCCTGACCCGATGGTGGTGATTGACACGAATATTGTCGTCCGGCTGTTGCTGGCGGACGACCCGGGCCAGACGGCCCGCGCCCGCCAGCTGCTTGAGGCCGAGGTGGTGTTCGTGCCCCTGACCGTGGTTCTGGAAACCGAATGGGTGTTGCGCAAAGCCTACCGGCTGCCGGGGCCGCAGGTACTGGCGGCGCTTCGCGCGTTTGCCGCCCTGCCCCAGGTCGAGGTCGAGGCACCCGAGCGTCTGGCCCGCGCATTGAACCTGTCTGCAGGCGGTCTGGACTTTGCCGATGCGCTGCACCTGACGTCCGCAGCACCGGACCCGCGTTTTGCGACCTTCGACAGCGATCTTGTCCGTACAGCCAGCATGCTGGGGGTTGCGGGCCCTTTCGCGCCGTAACGCAGGCTGCACCGCGCGTGCGACGATCACCGGCCCTTGGGCAAGACCAACGATGCCGCATAGAAACAATAACGCCCCGGCGCGAACCGGGGCGTTATCGGCATGGCGTGTGCTGCACGGCCCTTTGGCGGATTTACCCGCGCTCTTCCACGATCTGCACCAGATGGCTGATCTTGTTGACCATGCCGCGCACCGAAGGCGTATCCTCCAGCTCGCGCGTGCGGTTCATCTTGTTCAGGCCCAGGCCCTTGAGCGTGGCAGTCTGCACGGCGGGGCGGCGGGCGGCGGAGGCGACCTGCTTGACCACGATGGTTTTCTTGACCGCTACGTCGGCGGCAGCGGCCACCGGGGTTTTTTTCTCTGCCATGATCAGGCCTCCACCACTTCAGCTTCGGGCTTGCGCAGGATCTCGGCAACCTTCTTGCCGCGACGCTGTGCAACCTGCCGGGGGCTGGTTTCGGCTTTCAGACCGTCAATCGTGGCCCGGATCATGTTATAGGGGTTGGACGACCCGATGGATTTCGCCACCACGTCCTGCAGCCCCAACATCTCGAACACGGCGCGCATCGGGCCGCCGGCGATGATGCCGGTACCCGCAACTGCCGTCCGCATCACGACCTTGCCGGCACCATGGCGACCTTCCATGTCGTGGTGCAGCGTCCGCGAGTCCTTCAAGGGCACGCGGATCATCTGGCGCTTGGCCTGCTCGGTGGCCTTGCGGATGGCTTCCGGCACTTCCTTGGCCTTGCCCTTGCCATAGCCCACGCGGCCGCGCTGGTCACCGACCACCACAAGTGCCGCAAAGCCAAAGCGTTTGCCGCCCTTCACCGTCTTGGACACCCGGTTGATCGCCACCAGACGGTCGGCGAATTCGGGGTTCTCCTCGCGACGGTCGCCACCACGGTTGTCCCGGCGCTGTTCACGTTCTGCCATTTTTCAAACTCCTCAGAACTTCAGGCCGCCTTCACGTGCCGCATCGGCCAAAGCCTTGATGCGCCCGTGAAAGAGGAAACCACCGCGGTCGAAATAGCAGGCCTCGATGCCGGCGGCTTTCGCGCGCTCGGCAATCAGGGCCCCTACCTTGGCCGACGCCTCGACGTTGTTGCGGCCCACATACCCCAGATCCTTTTCCAGGGTAGAGGCAGCGGCCAGCGTCACGCCACGCACATCGTCGATCAGCTGTGCGCTGATGTTCTTGGATGACCGATGCACCGACAGGCGCAACCGCCCCGCCGACATCGCCTTGATCTTGTTCCGCACGCGCTGACGGCGCTTCAGGAACAGCTCTCGCTTGTTGTTTGCCATGTTCCTGATCCTTACTTCTTCTTGCCTTCCTTGCGGAAGACGAATTCACCCCGGTAACGGATGCCCTTGCCCTTGTACGGCTCCGGCTTCTTCCACTCGCGGATGTTGGCGGCGACCTGACCCACAAGCTGGGCGTCGATCCCTTCGACCACGATCTCGGTCTGCTTGGGCGCGGTCACCGTGACCCCGTCCGGCACCTCGAAATTCACTTCGTGGCTATAGCCCAGCGACAGCTTGAGCACTTTGCCCGCTACTGCCGCGCGGTAACCCACGCCCTGAATATCCAGTTCGCGACGAAAGCCCTTGGTGACGCCCTGCACAAGGTTGTCCACCATGGACCGCGTCATGCCCCACTGCTGGCGCGCCCGCTTGGACGTGCCGCGCGGTTTGACCGTAACGGTCCCGCCCTCGACGGCCAGCGTCACGTCGTCGGTCGCGGTGAACGACAGGGTGCCTTTCGGGCCCTTCACTTCGATGGTCTGGCCGCTGATCGACGCGGTGGCGCCGGTGGTCAGCGGGACGGGTTTCTTGCCGATACGAGACATTGCAACCCCCTCAGAACACGGTGCACAGCACTTCGCCACCAACATTGGCGGCGCGTGCATGTGCATCGGACATCACACCCTTGGGCGTGGACAGGATTGACACACCCAGACCGTTGCGAACGGGCTGAATATCGGCAATCGACATATAGACGCGACGGCCCGGCTTGGACACGCGCTTGACTTCGCGGATCACCGGGGTGCCTTCGAAGTATTTCAGCTCAATCACCAGTTCACCCTGGCCATTTTCGCTGTCCTTCTTCGCATAGCCCCGGATGTAGCCTTCCGAAGCCAGCACATCCAGAACCCAGGCGCGCAGTTTCGAGGCGGGGGTCGACACGGTGCCCTTGCCGCGCATCTGCGCGTTGCGGATGCGGGTCAGCATGTCGCCGAGGGGATCGTTCATCATCATGGCGCGATCTCCTTACCAGCTCGACTTGACCATGCCGGGGATCTGGCCAAACGAAGCCAGGTCCCGCAGCATGATGCGCGAGAGTTTCAGTTTGCGGTAATACGCATGCGGACGACCGGTAAGCTGGCACCGGTTGTGGATGCGCGTCGCCGACGAATTGCGCGGCAGCGCCGCCAGTTTGATCGAGGCCTTGAAACGGTCCTCCATCGGCTTTGTCTGGTCATTGATGACCGCCTTGAGGCCCGCACGCCGGACAGCATATTGCTTGACCAGCTTGGCGCGCTTCACTTCGCGGTTCACCATGGATACTTTTGCCATGTTTCTGGGTCCTTACGACGTGAAGGGCATGTTGAAGTGCTTCAGCAGGGCTTTCGCCTCGGCATCGGTCTTGGCGGTGGTGCAGATGATGATGTCCATCCCCAGCACGTCGTCGACCTTGTCGAATTCGATCTCGGGGAACACGATCTGTTCCTTGAGGCCCATCGCATAGTTGCCGCGCCCGTCGAACGAGCTTGCCTTGACGCCGCGAAAGTCGCGGACGCGCGGCAGGGCCACGGTGATCAGGCGGTCAAAGAACTCATACATCCGGTCGCCGCGCAGCGTGACCTTGCAACCCAAGGGCATCAGTTCCCGCACCCGGAAACCCGCGATGGATTTCTTGGCGTGGGTGATGACGGCCTTCTGGCCTGCGATCAGGGTCAGTTGCTCGGCTGCCGATTTCACCTTCTTGGTGTCCTTGACCGCTTCGCCGACACCCATGTTCAGCACGATCTTGTCCAACCGCGGGATCATCATGTCGTTCTTGTAGCTGAATTCTTCCCTCATGGCCGGCTTGATGGCGGCCAGGAAATGCGCCTTCATCCGGGGCGTGTAGGTGCTTACATCCAACATCAGATCACATCCCCGGTGGTCTTGGCGAAACGCACCTTCTTGTCGCCTTCCATACGGAAACCGACGCGGGTGGCGTTGCCGTTCTTGTCCACGATGGCCAGGTTCGACAGGTCGATCGGCATCGCCTTGGGCACACGGCCGCCTTGCGTGGACGCGGATTGCTTGGTGTGGCGGATGGCGATGTTGATGCCATCGACGACGGCCTTGTTGTCGGACGGCATGACGGTCGAAATCTCGCCCTTCTTGCCCTTGTCCTTGCCGGTCAGCACGATGACCGTGTCACCTTTCTTGAGCTTGGCGGCCATTACAGCACCTCCGGCGCAAGGCTGATGATCTTCATGAAGTTCTTGGCGCGCAACTCGCGCACGACCGGCCCGAAGATACGGGTGCCGACCGGCTCGCCCTGATTGTTCAGGATGACGGCGGCGTTGCGGTCGAACCGGATGGCGGTGCCATCCTCACGGCGCACTTCCTTGGCGGTGCGCACGACGACGGCCTTGCGGACGTCGCCCTTTTTCACGCGGCCTTTGGGAATGGCCTCTTTCACCGACACCACGATGATGTCGCCGACGCTGGCATAACGGCGGTGCGAACCGCCCAGAACCTTGATGCACTGCACCCGGCGCGCGCCGGAGTTGTCAGCAACATCCAGATTGGTCTGCATCTGGATCAATTTAAGTCTCCCGACCTACGGGGTCCAACCCCGGGGTTTCGTATGTCAGATAGGGGTCAAGCCGCAGCTTCGACCACCACCGTCCAGCGTTTCGTTTTCGAGATCGGCGCACATTCCTCGATGCGGACGGTGTCGCCGGTCTTGAACTTGTTCTCCGCGTCATGGGCGCGGTATTTCTTCGACTTCCGCACCGTCTTTTGCAAGAGCGGGTGCTTGAAGCGGCGTTCCACCAGAACGGTGATCGTCTGCTCGTTCTTGTCCGAGGTCACGACGCCTTGCAGGATGCGCTTGGGCATATGTGTATCCTCAGTTCGCAGCCGCGAGCGCGGCTTTCTGGTTCAGAACGGTCTTGATGCGGGCGGCGTCACGGCGGACGGCCTTCATCCGGGCGGTATTCTCAAGCTGGCCCGTGGCCTGCTGAAACCGCAGGTTGAACGCCTCTTTCTTCAGTGCAACCAGACTGTCGCGCAGCTGGTCCGGCGTTTTCGTCTTCAGTTCGTCGGCTTTCATGGCCGCTCCTTTTCGCGAACATCAGAAGGCCCCTTTCGCAAGGGTCACCTTGAACCTGATGGATCAATGATGCACCAACGACCCGGTTGCCCGGAATCGCGGCTGCGCTGCTATAGGGCCGCTGTCGGCCAAGGGCAAGCGCCAAGTTGCACGCCCCGTTCCCCAGCAACCACGCCTTGATCTTTGCCCCATCCGCGCCGAATGTGCCGCCCGGCAAAAGGAGCACACCATGGCACGGATCACACTCCTTGACGGCGGCATGGGGCAGGAGCTTGTCGCCCGCTCGGGCGATACGCCCACCCCCCTCTGGGCCACGCAGGTGATGATCGACCACCCCAACCTCGTGCGCGACATCCACATCGCGTATTTCGCCGCCGGGGCCACCGTTGCCACCACCAACACCTACGCCGTCCACCACGACCGCCTGATCCGCGAAGACCGCGACCACCTGTTCCTGACCCTCCTGCGCACGGCCGCGTCCCAGGCCACCGCCGCCCGCAGCGCGCGCGGTCGCGGCGGGCGCATCGCGGGGTCGCTTGGCCCCCTCGTCGCGTCCTACCGCCCCGACCTCTGCCCCCCCGTGCGCGAGGCTGCCGCGAAGTACACCGAGATCGCCCGTGTGCTGGCCCCCTACGTCGACCTTTTCCTGTGCGAAACCATGTCCTCGGTGATGCAGGTCGAGGGCGCGCTGGAAGGCGCCTCGGCCGGCGGTCTGCCGGTGTGGATATCGGTCACCGTCGATGACCGCGACGGCACCCGCCTGCGGTCAGGCGAACCGATATCCGACCTCACCCGCCTCTTTGCCCGCCGCCGCCCCGCCGCCGTGCTGGCCAACTGCTCGGTCCCCGAAGCGATGGCGGCGGCGCTGACCGAACTTGCCCGCTTCCACGTCCCCTACGGCGCCTATGCCAACGGCTTTACCCACATCTCCGACGCCTTCCTGCAGGACGCCCCCACGGTCGACGACCTGACCGCCCGCCACGACCTGACCCCCGAACGCTATGCTGCCTTCGCGATGGACTGGGTGGCGCAGGGGGCCACCATCGTCGGCGGTTGCTGCGAGGTTGGCCCCGCCCACATCGCCGCATTGGCCCGCGCGCTGCGCACTGCCGGCCACAAGATCGTATGACCTACCGCTACGATCCGCCCCCGGGTGACCCCGTCATCCTGCACGCCGATGACGCCCTCATCATCGCCCTCAAACCCGAGGGGCTGCTGTCGGTCCCCGGCAAAGGCCCCGAAAAGGCCGATTGCCTGATTGCCCGCCTGCAAACCCTGTATCCCCGCGTCCTTCTGATCCACCGCCTTGATACCGACACTTCCGGCGTCATGGTCTTTGCCCGCACCGCCGCGGCACAGGCCCACCTGTCGATGCAGTTCGAGAAACGCGAAACCGAAAAACACTACATCGCCCGCGTCGCGGGCACCGTCGCGCCTGATGCAGGCACCATCGACCTGCCCCTGACCGTCGACTGGCCCAACCGCCCCCGCCAGCATGTCGACCATGCGAAGGGCCGCCCCGCCGTCACCGGCTGGCATGTGCTGGCCCGCAGCGATACCGAAACCCGCATGCACCTCACCCCCCAGACGGGGCGCACCCACCAGTTGCGCGTCCACATGGCCGCCCTCGGCCACCCGATCCTCGGCGACCCGCTCTATGCGCCGCCCTCCGACCACCCCCGCCTGATGCTGCACGCCGAACGCCTCGCCTTCCGCCACCCCGTCACCGGCGACGAAGTGGCCTTCACCGCCCCCTGCCCCTTCTGACATTCACGAAATCCTTGCATTTCCCGCGCAAGGCTGTTGCGCGACAGGCCCTGCGCGATGAATGAATGGGCAACGGACAAAGACCCAAGACCAAAGGACGCACGATGCAGACCCTGCTGCTGCCCTTCCAGATGCGCTTTATCCTTCTGACCATCGCGGTCATCGGTTGCCTTGTGTCGGCGCTGCTGGCCGCCGCCCTGCCGGGGTGGCGGCTGTTCTTCCAGGTCACGACCGTAATCTTTGCGGGCATCAGTGCCCTGGGGTTCCGCGACCTTACCCAGACCCGCCACGCGATCCTGCGCAACTACCCCCTCGCCGCCCGCCTGCGGTTCATCCTCGAACGGGTCCGCCCCGAAATCCGCCAGTACTTTCTGGAAAGCGACACCGACGGCGCCCCCTTTTCCCGCGACAAGCGCGCCATCGTCTATCAGCGCGCCAAGCACGATCTGGAAACGCGGCCCTTCGGCACCATGGCCGATGTCTACAAGGAACAATTCGAATGGCTGCACCATTCGATGGCCCCCACCGCCCCCACCCCGGTGGCCGACATGCGGGTAACGGTCGGCCCGAACACGGCACAGCCCTATGCCATCTCGCTTCTGAACATCTCTGCGATGAGCTTTGGGGCACTTTCGGCCAATGCCATCCGGTCCTTGAACAAGGGCGCGAAAATGGGCGGCTTCGCCCATGACACCGGCGAGGGCGGCGTCTCGCCCTATCACCGCGAACACGGTGGCGATCTGATATGGGAGGTGGGCTCGGGCTATTTCGGCTGCCGCAACCCCGACGGCACCTTTGACGCCGCCCGCTTTGCCGACGCCGCCCGCGATCCGCAGATCAAGATGGTTGAGCTGAAACTGTCCCAGGGCGCCAAACCCGGCCATGGCGGCGTGTTGCCCGCCGCCAAGATCACCGCCGAAATCTCGGCAATCAGGGGCGTGCCGATGGGGCAGGATTGCGTGTCCCCCGCCCGCCATTCCTCATTTTCCACGCCGACCGGCCTTTTGGAAATGGTCGCCCTGATGCGCAACGCCTCGGGCGGCAAACCCGCCGGGTTCAAACTGTGCATCGGCCACCCGTGGGAGTTCCTTGCGATCTGCAAGGCCATGGTCGAAACCGGCATCACCCCCGATTTCATCGTGGTGGACGGGAAAGAGGGCGGCACCGGCGCCGCCCCCCTCGAATTCATGGACCACATCGGCATGCCGCTGCGCGATGGCCTGACCTTCGTGCACAACGCCCTTGTCGGCGCGGGCCTGCGCGACCGGATCAAACTGGGTGCCTCGGGCAAGATCATCACCGGCTTTGACATGGCCCGCGTGATGGCGCTTGGGGCCGACTGGTGCAACGCCGCGCGCGGCTTCATGTTCGCGGTCGGCTGCATTCAGGCTCAGGCCTGCCACACCGGCCATTGCCCCACCGGCGTCACCTCACAGGACCCCCTCCGCCAGCGCGCCATCGTGGTCCCCGACAAGGCCGAGCGGGTGAAAAACTTCCACGCCAGCACCCTGCACGCGCTGTCGGAACTGGTCGCGGCGGCGGGGCTGACCCACCCCGCCGCCCTCAGCCCCCACCACTTCCTGCATCGCCAGTCCGCCGACCGTGTTGTCAGCTTTGCCGAGCAATATGAGATGCTTGCCCCCGGCCAACTGCTGTCCGACGCCACCACCAGCCCGCGCTACGGTGCCGCCTGGCGCATGGCACAGGCGCACAGCTTTGCGCCCATGACCTGACGCAAGCCGCCCCTCGACCAGACCACGGCAACCAGCCGCGCCGCCCCCCGGAGTTTTCAAAAACTCCGCCTCGATTTCTTTGAAGAAATCGCGCGCTGGCGCGCTATGCGGCACCCGCCACCGGAGGATGCAGCCCCGGCGTCACCTCCGGGCTGACGCTCGCCTTGGCATGCGCCACAAACGCCTGCACCATCCGCGACAACCCGCCCCCCCGCGGCAACACCTTCCCCGATAGCGGCCCATGGACCAGCGGCAACCCATCCCGCCGCCCCTTCAGTACGATCTGCGCAATGGTCAGCAGGCACCCCACCTGCAACGGCCCCCGCCCCACGCCCGCAATCCCGCCCGCCTCGTCCAGCCGCCGCCCGTCGCCTCTGCGATCGCCCCGCAATCACGGACGATGACAGGGTATTCAAGCTGGCGAACGGCAAATCGCAGGGCCATTCCCGGGACGCTGTACCCCCTCCGCCGCAGGGGCCAGCGCCGGGGTGCAAAGTCGTTTTGTATGTACGGATGTAATACGGATGCTGTACGGTCTGAATACAGATCGAATACGCCCAAAACCCCGCATTTTCATGGCCTTGCGCCGCTCATCCCCCGTACCGCAACACCCCCGGGGAATCGCTGCGTCAAGACTTCTTTAACCGGCCCCGCAACGGGCCGGATCATTGCTGTCCCAGTCTCAGGATAAACGCCTAGCGGTCGCCCGGCACGCCATAGGACGGCGCCGCGCCCGGGTTCTCGGCCCGGTCGACATAGGCCTGCACCTGCGGCGCATACAGCGTCCACAGATCGCGCAAGTCCTTGATCGGATTGTCAGACCAATCCACCCGCAGGTCCACCAGCGGCCAGTCCAGCCGGTCCGCCACCTTCAGCCCCGCCGAGCGTACCGGCCCCGCCTCGCCCCCCGCGCCCAGCCCCGCCTCCAACGTGGTCATCAGCCGGTCCGCCAGATCGCCCGTCGCGGCGGCAAACGCCGCTACCATCACCGCCGGAATATCGCTGTTTGCCAACAGGTTACCGCCCGCCACACAGCCCGCGCCTTCCACCACCCCCCAAACACCCAGCACCCGCCCCCCCGACCACATGCTGGTGCCGCCCTGCCTGTCCACCACCAGCAGTTGACGCCACTCCCCGAACGCCCGCCCCTCCATCACCCCCAACAGCGCCTCTGCCGCAGGCAGACCCTCGGCCAGCCGGTCCAGCACCAAAGGCCCCAGCGCAGGGTCAGTGACATTCTGGCTCGCCACCCCCCCAACCCCAGCGCGGACGTGCGAACAACGCGCCGCAACTGCCGGGGAAGATGAGGAAATCACCATCCCGAACTGCCCCGTCACCGCACAGCGCGCCACCAGCGAAAAGGTCATCTTCCCCCTCCCCCGTCAGTCAGGAATGACCGCCGTCGCATCAATCTCAACCAGCCAGTCCGGGCGGGCAAGGGCAGTCACCACCACCCCGGTCGACACGGGGTGTATCCCCTTGATATACTGGCCCATTGTCCGATAAACCGCCTCGCGGTGGCGCACGTCGGTCAGATAGACCACCACCTTGCACAGATGCTCCATCGACCCACCACATTCCTCGATCAGCTGCTGGATGTTCTGCATCACCTTGTGGGTCTGTTCGACCGGGTCATGGCTGTTGATATTCGCAGCCGTATCAAGGTCTTGCGGGCACTGGCCGCGCAGGAAGATCGTCCTGCCCCGGGCCACCACGGCCTGCGCCAGATCATTGTCCAGCTTCTGTTCGGGATAGGTATCCTTGGTGTTGAACTTGCGGTGGCGGGTATGGGCCATCGGGGTAATCCTTTGATATCAGACGAATTCGGGAACAGTGGGGGCATAGTCCAGATAACCTCGCTGCGTGGCGATATGGTCCACCACATGCCGCGCATCATGCCAGACCCCCCAGATGAACGAAGACCCCCGCCGCGACAGCCACGGCAGGCCCAGGAAATACAGGCCCGGCTCACACGACACCCCCCGCTGGTGCCGGGGTTTTCCTGCTGGATCAAGGGCATCGACCTTAAGCCAGCCGAAATCAAGCCCATACCCCGTGGCCCAGACAATCGACGTGATCCCTTCCGCCGCCAGATCAAGCGACAGAACCGGATCGGTGACACAAGGCGGATCGGGCAGCATCACCCGCGCCTGCGGTTCCTCGGGCAGGTCAATGCCGTTGCGGGCCACCCATGCGTCCGCCTCATCCAGCACCGACAGATAGTTGGCGTCCCCCGTGACAAGGTTCGCAGCCAGCCCCGGCGCAATCGCCAACACCCCGTTTTCAAACGCACTTACCCGCCCGATCAGCGTCGCCCCCCGTGCCGCCAGCCTGCGGAAATCCACCGTCCGCCCGCCATGCACACCACTGACGGCAAAGGTCACATGCTTGGTCGCGGGCGGGGCCTCGACGTCCCATTTGTTCAACACACCCAGCCACCAGACATTGTCGCGCCCCCGATACCGGCGCGGCGGGCGGTCATGCGGGCCGACCGACAGGCATACCTTGCGCCCCGCCTCCAGCAGCTCGTCGGCAATCTGCGCACCCGACGCCCCCGCCCCCACCACCAGCACAGCCCCCTCGGGCAACTGGCGGGGATTGCGATAGGCGGCAGAGTGGATCTGAACGATTCCAGCATCTTCCGGCACAATAGCCGGCATCTTCGGCCTCTGGAACGGGCCAGTGGCGGCGATCACATACCGCGCCATGATAACCCCGCCCGAGGTTTCCACCCGGAACCCCGGGCCATCAGGGTTGCGCCGCAGGTCGGTCACCGTGACACCACAGCGGACCGGCGCGTCGATCTGCCGGGCATAGGCCTCGAAGTAATCGGCAACGCTGTCCTTGCCGGGAAACGCCTCGGCGTCACCCGCAAAGGCCAGCCCCGGAAAGCGGTCATGCCAGGCCGGCCCGTTCGCCACCAGCGAATCCCACCGCCCCGTCCGCCACTTCTCGGCGATGCGGTCGCGTTCGACCACCAGATGCGGGATGTCCGCGCGGCCCAGATGCTCGCTTGCGGCAATCCCCGCCTGCCCGGCCCCGATCACCAGG
>JBBQXK010000036.1:0-39446 GCA_038209775.1 Rhodobacterales bacterium
CGCTGGCGCGAGGTGATCGCGGCGGGGGGGCTGGCGGTTGTGGGGCTGTGGATCGGGTGGCTGGGGGGGTATCTTCTGGTGCCGGTGGGGGCGGTGGTGGTGGCGTTTGCGGTGGCCTGGGGGTTTCTGGGCATTCGCCGGATGCGCTTTGCGCAAGGTGTGGCGGCGCCGGGGTGGGTGGAGGTGGACGAGGGGCAGGTGGGGTATCTGGGGCCGGCCTTCGGGGGGTATGTGGCGCTGCCCGATCTGGTGGAGATACGGCTGCTGACAATGCGGGGGCGGCGGTTGTGGCGGCTGAAGCAGGCGGATGGGCAGGTGCTGTTGATCCCGGTCGATGCGGCGGGGGCGGAGCGGTTGTTCGATGCATTTGCCAGCCTGCCGGGGCTGGGGTCGGCTGATCTGATGGCGGCCCTGTCGCCCGGTAGCGCGGGCAGTGGCCAGACGCTGCCCGGGCCGGATGCGACGACGCGGGTGGTGTGGCGGCGGGCCGGGGCGGGGATCGTGCGGGGGGCGGGGTGAAGTCACCGCTGCCCGCCCTTGACTTGGGCTGCGCCGCGCGACAGGTCTAGCGCCTGACGAAACCGCGCCCTGACCGGAGACCTTACCCCCATGTCCATACCCCAGTCCGGCGGCGGCCCGATCGAGCATTCTGACCAGTTGGCGGCCTATATGGCGTCGGGGTGCAAGCCGGTATCCGACTGGAAGATCGGCACAGAGCATGAGAAGTTCGGCTATCTGACCGATACATTTGCCCCGCTGCCCTATGACGGCCCCCGGTCGATCAACGCGCTGTTTCAAGGGCTTGCCGACCGCTATGGCTGGACCCCGGTGCGCGAGGGGGATCATGTGATCGGCCTGACCCGCGACGGGGCGAATGTGAGCCTGGAACCCGGCGGGCAGTTTGAATTGTCGGGGGCGCCGTTGCAGTCGGTGAACGACACGGCGGCGGAGTTCGACCGCCACATGGCCGAGGTCCGCAGTCTGGCCGAGCCGATGGGGGTGGCCTTCATGGGCATCGGCGCGGCGCCGGTCTGGGGCCATGGCGACATGCCGGTGATGCCGAAGGGGCGTTACCGGCTGATGACCGACTATATGGGGCGGGTCGGCACGCACGGGACGCAGATGATGTACCGGACCTGCACCGTGCAGGTGAACCTTGATTATGCGTCCGAGGCGGACATGGTCAAAAAGCTGCGCGTGTCGATTGCGTTGCAGCCGGTGGCGACGGCGCTGTTTGCGTCATCACCGTACTTTGACGGGGCGCTGAACGGGCACAAATCGTGGCGGTCGCGCATCTGGCGGGGCCTGGATGACAGCCGCACGGGGATGCTGCCCTGGGCGTTCGAGGATGGCATGGGGTTCCAGCGCTATGTCGACTGGGTGCTGGATGTGCCGATGTACTTTGTCTATCGCGACGGTCGGTACATCAATGCGCTTGGCCAGTCTTTCCGGGCGTTTTTGCGCGGTGAACTGCCCGCCCTGCCGGGCGAGAAGCCGACGCTGTCGGATTGGGCCGACCACATGACGACGGTGTTCCCCGAGGCGCGGGTGAAGAAATACATCGAGATGCGCGGGGCCGATTGCGGTGACCGGGCGCATATCGTGGCGCTGCCTGCGTTCTGGGTGGGGCTGATGTACGACCAGGGGGCGCTGGATGCGGCGTGGGATCTGGTGAAGGGGTTCGATGCGGCCACCCGCGAGGGGTTGCGCGTGGCGGCATCGGTAGATGCACTGCAGGGCGAGGCGGGGGGGGTGAAGCTTTTGGACCTCGCGCGCGAGGCGGTGCGGCTTTCGCAGGCGGGGCTGGCGGCGCGGGCACGGTCGGGGGCGTCAGAGGTCAGCGAGGTTGGCCTTCTGGACGTGCTGGCCGACAATGTGGCGCGGGGCCGGGTGCAGGCGGATGACCTGCTGACGGCTGGGACGCTGGACCCGGCGCGGCTTTACCGGGCGGTGACGCTCTGACAGCAGGGCAGTAACGGGGCGCGGGCATTGCGGGGCACTACCCCTCGCGGCAGGCGGCCAGTTGCAGGGTATCGCCGGGCTCGGCGGTGACCCAGGTCGATCCGGTCAGGGTGCCGTCAGGCGACATGGACGCGGCATCCATCAGATCGGCATGCCGCCCGCCAGTACAGTCAAAGGCCATGGCGACGCGGTGTATCGGCATCCAGCGTTCGACGAACATGAGGTCGGCCTGCCGGTAGCCGGGATTTTCGGCCGAGATGCGCAGCACGGTCCGGTCCAGTGCCATGAACCGGGTCGAGGGGGCCACGAGATAGGTCCAGGGCCGAAAGAGTGAGCTGTCCCTGGGCGACAGGATCACCACCACCTCATCCGGCAGGACCGCCGTTACCCGACTGTGCCAAGTGTATTCGTTCCAGACCGAGAACCCCAGCATCGCCGCACCGATCACGGCAGGCAGGGCCCATGACGGCAGGTGCCGCCCCAGCATCTTGCGCAGGAATAGGAACACGCCGGCCGTACCTGCACCGACGCAGACCATCGCAACAATGTCGAAAACCATGGGTCAGGGGGCCTGTCAAAAAAGGGAAACGCCCCCGACCGGATTTCGGCCGGGGGCGTTTGGTGCGTGTCAGTGCGCCTGTGCCGAACCTGCGCCTTTGGGCACGCGGATCGATTGGATCAGGTCTTGCACGTGCTGTGGCGGAGCCTTGGTTGCCATCGACACAAGATAGGCTGTGGCGAAGTTCAAAAGCGCGCCAACCGGACCGAACGCCGCCGGAGAGATGCCGAACCAGTGGGCATCAGGCGTATTCGGCAGCCAGTTCGTGCCGGGGACAAAGAACCAGCCCAGGTACATGAAGATATAGATCGAGGTCGACAGAAGACCCACGATCATACCTGCAATCGCCCCTTCCTTGCCGACACGGGTCGAGAAGATCCCCATCATCAGCACCGGGAAGATTGTCGCTGCCGCCAGACCAAAGGCCAGCGCCACCACCTGTGCGGCAAAGCCGGGTGGGTTCAGACCAAGCCAGGTCGCCAGCACGATGGCAAAGGCCATCGAGATCCGCGCGGCCAGAAGCTCGCCCTTTTCGCTGATGTCGGGACGCAAGGCGCCCTTGATCACGTCGTGGCTGATGGCCGAGGAAATGGCCAGCAGCAGGCCCGCCGCCGTCGACAGCGCGGCGGCAAGACCACCTGCGGCGACAAGGGCGATGACCCAGCCCGGCAGAGCAGCGATTTCAGGGTTCGCAAGAACCATGATGTCGTTGTTGACGGTGGTCAGTTCGTTGCCAACGATGCCTTGTGCGGCCAGCGACTGGCCGTTCAGCATCGCCTCGCCCAGCGCCGCGTCGCGTGCGGCGGTGGCAGCGGCAACCGCAGCCTCCAGCGGCGCCTTGTCGGCATCGGCGGCAGCGTCGGTCAGGGCCTTGGTCGCGGTTGCCAGCGCCTTGGCGGCATCGGCAAGCGGCTTTGGCTCGTTGAAGTACTGGATCAGCCCGTCGCCGTTCTTGTCAGAGAACGCCAGAAGGCCGGTCTTTTCCCAGTTCCGGATCCAGGCAAGATCGGGGTTGCTGTCGATTTCGGCAATCGAAAGCGCCGGCTTGTCAAAGGTCCCGCCGTCGACCGCACCCGGCCAGAAGGTGGTGGTGATGTTCAGACGCGCCATCGACCCGACCGCCGGAGCAACCGTGTAGAGAAGGGCGATGAACACCAAGGCCCAACCCGCCGAAGACCGGGCGTCGGATACCTTGGGCACGGTGAAGAAGCGGATGATGACATGCGGCAGACCCGCCGTGCCGATCATCAGCGACATCGTGATCAGGAACATGTTCAGCATGTTGGTCGTATCCGCCGTGTAGGCGGTAAAGCCAAGGTCGGTTACCACCTGGTCAAGCTTGTCCAGGAAGTAGGTCCCGCCACCCGTCGGTGCATAGCCGCCAACAAGGCCAACCTGCGGCAGGAAGTGGCCGGTCAGATTGAGCGAGATGAAGATCGCCGGGATCGTGTAGGCGATGATCAGAACGACATATTGCGCCACCTGCGTATAGGTGATGCCCTTCATGCCGCCGAACACCGCATAGGCGAACACAACTGCCGAGCCGATCAGAAGGCCGGTCGTGGTGGACACCTCAAGAAAGCGCGCGAAGGTCACGCCCACGCCGACCATCTGGCCGATGACGTAGGTTATCGAGATCACCAGCAGGCAGATCACCGCCACCATGCGGGCCGTGGTGGAATAGAACCGGTCGCCCACGAATTCCGGCACGGTGAACTTGCCGAACTTGCGCAGGTAGGGTGCCAAAAGCAGCGCCAGCAGCACATAGCCGCCGGTCCAGCCCATCAGGAAGACCGAGTTGTTGTAGCCCCCGAAGGCGATAAGACCCGCCATCGAGATAAACGATGCGGCCGACATCCAGTCAGCCGCCGTCGCCATGCCGTTCATCAGCGGCGGCACGCCCTGACCGGCTGCATAGAATTCCGCGGTGGTGCCCGCGCGGGCCCAGAACGCGATCCCGAAGTACAGCGCGAACGACAAGCCGATGACGATGAGGTTAAGAGTAAACTGATCCATCTGGTTCTGCCCCCTTACTCTTCTACGCCGTGATCACGGTCGACCTTGTTCATGACCTTTGCGTAGACAAAGATCAGAACCAGAAAGACGTAGATCGCGCCGTTCTGTGCAAACCAGAACCCCAGATCGGCACCGCCGATGTGGATGCCGGACAGTGCCGGCCGCAGAAGGATGCCAAGCCCGAACGAGCAGGAAAACCAGATCACCATGGAAATCAGGATGATCTTGATGTTCGCTGCCCAATAGGCATTGGACGATGTTTTGTCCGCCATTGCAGTACTCCCTGTGTTGGTTGGTGCGACGCCCTTGGCCGGATGCCGCGTTGTTGTTCGTTGGCCCCTTTTGGGGGGGGTTGGTTGTCAGCCCCGGTTCATCCGGTTCGCGATCAGGTCATCGACCACCGCCGGATCGGCGAGCGTCGAGGTGTCGCCGAGGGCGGCAAAGTCGTTCTCGGCAATCTTGCGCAGGATGCGGCGCATGATCTTGCCCGACCGGGTTTTCGGCAGGCCGGGGGCCCACTGGATCAGGTCGGGTTTGGCGATGGGGCCGATCTCGTGGCGCACCCATGCCTCAAGCTCTTTGCGCAGGGCTTCGGATGGCTCGGTGTTCCGCATCAGGGTGACATAGGCATAGATGCCCTGCCCCTTGATGTCGTGCGGATAGCCCACGACCGCCGCCTCGGCCACGGCCTCATGCGCCACAAGGGCGCTTTCAACTTCGGCGGTGCCCATGCGGTGACCGCTGACGTTGATGACGTCATCGACGCGCCCGGTGATCCAGTAGTACCCGTCAGCATCCCGCCGACAGCCGTCGCCGGTGAAGTAGTAGCCGGGGTACTGCGAGAAATAGGCCTCTTCAAACCGCGCGTGATCGCCCCAGAGGGTGCGCATCATGCCGGGCCATGCGTGGGTGATACACAACACGCCATCGGTTTCGGTGGCCGTTTGCACGGTTGCAGTGGCGGGGTCCAGCACCACCGGCCTGACGCCGAAGAACGGCAGCGTGGCTGATCCCGGCTTTTGCGGGATGGCGCCGGGCAGGGGGGTGATGATGTGGCCGCCGGTTTCGGTTTGCCAGAAGGTATCGACGATGGGGCATTTCCCTTTGCCCACATGGGTGTTGTACCAGTTCCACGCCTCGGGATTGATCGGCTCGCCCACGCTGCCCAGAAGTTTCAGCGATGACAGATCGTGCTTTTCCACCCATTCAGGCCCCTGCGCCATCAGGCTGCGGATGGCGGTCGGGGCGGTGTAGAACTGCGTGACCTTGTGTTTCGCGCAAACCTCCCAGAAACGCCCGGGATCGGGAAAGTTGGGGACGCCTTCGAACATCATGGTCGTGGCCCCGTTCGCCAGCGGGCCATAGATGATGTAGCTGTGCCCCGTCACCCATCCCACATCGGCGGTACACCAGAAGATGTCACCGTCGTGATAGTCGAACGTGATCTGATGCGTCATCGCGGCATAGGCGAGATATCCGCCCGAGGTGTGTACCACCCCCTTGGGCCGGCCGGTGGACCCCGAGGTGTAGAGGATGAACATCGGGTCTTCGGCCCCCACTTCGGCATAGGGGCAATAGGGGTTGGCTGCGGCCATCTCGGCCTTCACATCGATGTCGCGGCCCTCGACCCAGGTGGTCTGGCCGCCGGTATGCTTGACGACCAGGCATTTCACCTTGTCCGAACAATCGAACAGCGCCTTGTCGGCATTGGATTTGAGCGCGGTCTTTTTGCCGGCGCGGGGGGCGTAGTCGGCGGTGATGACGATCTTGGCCTGACAATCGTTGATTCGGTTGGCCAGCGCATCGGCCGAAAACCCCGCGAAAACCACCGAGTGAACCGCGCCGATCCGGGTGCAGGCCAGCATCGCATAGGCCGCCTCGGGGATCATCGGCATGTACAGCGCGACCCTGTCGCCCTTGCCGACGCCATGCGCCTTGAGGACGTTGGCCATCCGGCAGGTGTTTTCCAGAAGCTGCGCATAGGTGATGTGCAGGGCGGGGGTCGCGGGATCATCCGGCTCCCAGATGATTGCGGTCTGGTTGGCGCGGGTCAGCATGTGGCGGTCGATGCAGTTGGCGCTGACGTTCAGCACGCCATCCTCGAACCACTTGATACTGACGCGCCCCAGCGTGAAATCGCAGCTCTGCACCACGGTGAAGGGTCGGATCCAGTCGATCCTTTGCGCCTCGCGCGCCCAGAAGGCATCGGGGTCGGCGACAGATTCGGCGTACATCGCGGCATAGTCTGCCGCGCTAACATGGGCGCCTGCCACGAAATCGGCAGACGCGGCATGGGCGCCCTGCTTGGGTTCCGACATGTTCCCCCCCCTACAACGGCCAAAGGCCACTCTGTGTGACGGGACGATAACGTATTCGTCAACAAACCGCTAACTCTTTTTTTATCAACGATTTTTCTGTCAATAATTTACACAGTCTATGCGAAATCGGTAAATTTCTGGAAATTTGCGACGATTTTGGCGCGGGCTATCCCGCACCCTGACAAGCGAAAGGGCGGGCCAGACCGGCCCGCCCGAACGGCAATACATCTTGCGGCAAGGTTACAGCGGATTGTCGCAACGTACCGTCACATGCGCCGTGCCCTTGACCGGGGTGGTCCAGCGCAACAGCGCCTGCCCCCCCGTCGGTCCCTGTTCCACCGTGACCCAGGGGGCCACGTTCTGCGTGGCGTTGGACGCGTTCTGCACCGGCCCCTCCATCACGATGGACTGCACGTTGCGCGCCCGCGCCCCGAACGGCAACAATGCTGCCGCATCGATGGTCCAGGTATCGGCGGCAGTGTTCTGCTGATGTGCGATCATCACCGGCGACTGCGCAAGGACCCCGACGCCGTTCCCCGCATTGGACCCCATCAGCACATTGCGAAACCGGGTGTAGTTCATCGTGGCATAGGTGGTGTCGATGGCCTCGACCCGGTCGACGGTGCCCGCAAACGGGCGGAACACGTTGTCGCTGAACGACAATCCGTTAAGGAAATGGCCCGGACCGTAAGGCACGATGACGAACCAGCGGAACGCGGGCGATACATCGCTGGCGGTAAAGATGTTGCCCGTCACCGTCAGCGCACCGAATGAAAATTCGGAACTGAACTCGGGTGCCTCGTCATGCTCGTTCGTCCATTCGATCGAGCAGTTGTCGATGTAGTTGCCGATGATCAGCGTCTTGACGTTCGCGGTGGTCATCACGATCCCACCTCGGCGGACCCCGAGTGTGGCGTTGTCGCCCTGAAAGAAGTGGTTGCCGATGAACATGTTGCCGGTGCCCGACATCACCGCGAAATGGGCGAACCGGACGATGCGGTTGTCGCGGATCTTGGCATCGTTCGAGGCCACGTTCAGCGCGATCGAGGTGCGGTCCTGTGCCGCAAGCGCCTGTTCGTTCGACAGGAACTGGCACTGGTCGACGAACATCCCCTGGCAACCGGAACCCGCCGAGGTGATCCCCCGATCCTTGGGGCGGTTGAAGGTGCAGTCGGCAAAGCGGAACCCGATGCCTGACATCGGCAGCAACAGCGCGCTGGCACGCCCCTCGCACTGGAACTCGACGTTCACCACCTCGAACCGGCTGAGCGCGGCAAAGCCCGAGAAATCAAGAAGATACTTGTACCGGGTAAAGGTGAAGGTGCGCGTGCCGGTGGCCCCCCATAGCGGCACCGACAGCTGCACCGTGCCCGCACCCACGTTCCTTGACGTCACATAGACCTCGCGCCCGACGCCTGTGCCGCTGATCCTTGCGCCCACGGGAATGTTGGCCACGTTCAGCACGCCCGTCAGCGCCAGGGGTGCCGTCAACGGGTTGTAGGTCGCGACAGATGTGACCACGGTGTTGTCCCAGCCGGTCGATGTGCCCGCCACGATCTGCCCGTTCGACAGGACGCGGCGCTGTGCCAAGGTGTCCAGTCCCGCGACGGCCGCCACGTCAATCGGCTCGGTCAGCGTGACGCGCCGACCCATCAGGTTCAGCGTGACGTGATCGGGCAGGTAGAACAGCGCCGCAATCGACCGGCGCAACCCCTCGCCCTCGTTCCCGAAGGCGGCGGTGTAGGTGTCGATGTCGAAATTGCGCAGGCAGGACAGGCGCAGACCCGCCGCCATGCTGACCGTGCCCTCAAACCGCACCGGCGCGTTGATCGTGGTATGCGCGGTCAGCCGGTAGTTGCCCGCCGAAACCAACAGCCCCCGGCCCGCCGCTTCCGCATCTGCCGCCACGAAGGCCGCCGTGTCATCCGCCACCCCGTTGCCGATGGCGCCGTAGTCGCGGACATCGACCCAGTCCAGCAGCTTGCGCAGGAACACCTCGGTGACGTCTTCGCAGACGATGTCGTCGATGCGCACCACACCGTTGTTCGGTCCGGTCAGGTCAAGCCCGATATGGGCATAGACCGGCGTGGTGCCCCAGACCATGTCGACGCCCTGCCGGTTACCCGGCCCGATGATCGCGGTCACCGTCACCACCGTGCCATAGCTGGTCAGCGTCGTCGCCGGGCCGGTCTGCGGTGCTGCCGCCACATTGGTGCCACCGATGCTGCCCGCCCAGGCGGCGATGCGCACGGTGGGCAGGTTGCCCGACACCGCCTTGACCCGTGCCGTCACCCGCAGGTACAGCCCCGGCTGCATCGGCGTCTGCGCAAAGGACCGGACCTTTTGCACGCTTTGCAGTTTCAGCAGTTCCAGACAGCCCCCGAAATCCTGGTCAGCCGGGACAAAGGCCGCATTCGGCTGTCCGGCATAGCTTGCCGAACCGGGCGTTCCGTCTTCGCGCGAAAACAGGTTCAGCCCCGCCGAAAACGGCGGCGGCATCAGCACAAGCCCGTCGGTGATCGCCTTGTTCATCTTGCAAAACCCTCGTGTCTGACCGGACCGCCGGATAGGCACGGACCAACAGGGTGCGCACCTCGGGGACGGCAGAGGATGTAGCCAGACGCCGTTAACACCGGCTGAGACGACCGCGCGCAGGGCCCGCGCGCGGCGCAACACTGATGGGTGGGTCAGCCCGGCGTGACCAGTGCCAGCACTTCTGCTGCCGCCGCGTCGGGTGACGTGGTGCCGTCGCGCACCGCCGCCTCGCCTGCGGCAACCCCGGCACGCAAATCCGCCCGCCCGGTCAGAACGGCCAAAAGCCCCGCCTCGACCTCGGCGTGATACCAGCGCACCGACTGCCGCGCCCTGCGCGCCACCCAATGCCCCTGTTCGCGGCGCCAGTCGGCCAGCCTGCGGATCGCACTCCAGACCGCATCCACGCCCTGCCCCTCCAGCGCCGACACGCTCATCGCCAGGGGAAACCCGTCCGGGTCCCCCCCCCGCCGCCGCAACAGGCGCAGTGCGCCCGCGTGTTCGCCCTGGGTCCGCAGGGCTGCGGCGCGCAGATCGCCATCGGCCTTGTTCACGACGATGAGGTCGGCCAGCTCCATGATGCCGCGCTTGACGCCCTGCAGCTCATCCCCCCCCGCCGGGGCCAGCAACAGGACGAAGATGTCGCACAGATCGGCCACCATGGTTTCAGACTGGCCCACGCCCACCGTCTCGATCAGGACCACATCGAACGCGGCGGCTTCGCACACCGCCACCGCCTCACGCGTGCGGCGGGCCACGCCGCCCAGTTGCGTCTGGCTGGGCGAGGGCCGGATGAACGCCTGCGCTTCGCGCGACAAACGCTCCATCCGCGTCTTGTCGCCCAGGATCGAACCGCCCGACCGGGCGGATGACGGATCGACCGCCAGCACGGCCACGCGCAGGCCCTGCCCCACCAGCATCAGCCCGAACGCCTCGATGAACGTCGACTTGCCTACCCCCGGCGCGCCCGACAGCCCGATGCGCAGCGCCTGCCGCCCCGTGGCCCGAAGCCGGTCGCCCAGATCCAGTGCGGCGGCCCGGTGATCGGCACGCGCGCTTTCCACCAGCGTGATCGCACGGGCCAGTGCGCGCCGGTCGCCTGCGATCACGCCGGCTGCAAGGTCTGCTACATCCATCAGCCAACTCCGGCGGGGTTCCGCCCAATCGCGCAAAGCGTCGCGCGAATGTCAACGCCTGCACGGCGTTGCCGACTGTCGGCGAAGGGGTTACGCGGCTATGGTGGACGCGCTGCCGCGAACTTGCGACAAAGGACCACGCAATGCCTCCATCACCCCGACGCCGCTTTCACCTGTCGATCCTCATGCTTGTCGGCTGCCTTGCCGCGATGACGGCACTTGTGGCCCTGTCACCGGCCAGCCATGCCCAGCAGGTGGTCGACAGCCACAGCTTTGACATCACGCTCAAGGGGTTGCGGGCTGCCACGCTCAGCTTTGCGGGTGAGCAGTCGGGAAATTCATATTCCGTGTCGGGCAAGCTGGAAAGCCGCGGGCTGGCCGCCCTCGTCAGGAAGGTGCGCTATGACGCGACGGCGCGCGGCAGTGCGCGGGGCGGCAAGTTCACCCCTGCCGCCTATTCCGAAAAGGCCGACACCGGCAAACGCAAGTCGGCTTCGGTGATGGAATACCGCAAGGGCGTGCCGCAGGTGAAAAGCTATGACCCGCCCCGCGATCCCAGACCGGAAGACCTGAACCCCGCCAAACAGGGCGGCACCGTCGATCCACTCACGGCGCTGTACGCCACGCTGCGCGATGTGGATGCGGGGCAGGAATGCAAGGTGGCGCTGCAGATGTTCGATGGCCGCCGCCGCAGCCAGATCGCCCTGTCGGGCCGCAAGGCCGAGGGCGACGGCGTGACCTGCCGGGGTGAGTATCGCCGCGTCGCGGGCTATTCGGCCGAGGATATGGCCGAGAAAACGCGCTTTCCCTTTGTGCTGACCTATGCGCCCGGCGATGCGGGCCGGATGCGGGTAGTCACGGTGACCACCGAGACGCTCTATGGCACGGCCACGCTGACGCGCCGCTGAGTGGCCTCTGGCCAAGCGACCCAGCCCCCGCCATAAGGCGGGGCCATGCCCCACGCCGTGCCTGACGCCCTGCCCATCGACGCTGTCCTGCCCGACCTTGTCGCGGCGCTGCGTGCCCATGGTCAGGCGGTGCTTGAGGCCCCACCCGGGGCCGGCAAGACCACGCGTGTGCCCTTGGCGCTGATGGGCTCGGGACTGGTTTCGGGCCGCATCGTGATGCTGGAACCCCGCCGCCTGGCGGCCCGCGCTGCTGCCGAGAGGATGGCCGACACCCTGGGCGAACCCGTTGGCCAGACCGTCGGCTACCGCATGCGGGGCGAGGCGAGGACCTCTGCCGCGACCCGTATCGAGGTGGTGACCGAGGGTATCCTGACCCGGATGATCCATGGCGATGCAGGATTGCCGGGGGTTGGGGCGATCCTGTTTGACGAGTTTCACGAACGGTCGCTGAACGCCGACCTTGGGCTGGCATTGGCGCTTGATATCCGTGCGGCGCTGCGGCCCGACCTGATCCTGCTGCCGATGTCCGCCACCCTTGATGCAGCCCCGGTTGCCGCCCTGATGGGCGACGCGCCGCGCCTATCGGCCCCGGGCCGCGCCTTTGCCGTTGAAACCCGTTGGCTGCCCCGCCCCCAGTCGCGCGACCGCAAGGTCGAGGCGCAGATGGCCGATCTCATCCTGCTGGCGCTGGACGAAGGCGAGGGCGGTATTCTTGCCTTCTTGCCGGGTGAGGGTGAGATACGGCGGACCGCCGCACTCCTCACACCCCGCTTGCCTGCCGAATGCATCATCCGCCCCCTGTACGGCGCGCTTGATGCCACGGCCCAGCGGCTGGCCTTGGCCCCCGCCCCCGGCCTGCGCAAGATCGTGCTGGCCACCGCCATCGCCGAAACCTCGCTGACCATTCCCGACATCCGCATCGTCGTCGATGCGGGACTGGCCCGCCGGGCACGGTTCGATCCGGCCTCGGGTATGTCGCGGCTGGTGACCGAACGCGTCACCCGCGCCGAGGCGGCACAGCGGCAGGGCCGGGCGGGGCGTGTGGCGCCCGGCCTATGCTATCGCCTTTGGGCACGGGCCGAGGAAGGTGCCCTTGCCGCCTTCCCCCCGCCCGAAATTGCATCGGCCGATCTGGCCCCGCTGGCGCTTGATCTTGCAATCTGGGGTTCGGACGACCTGCGCTTTCTGACCCCGCCACCCGCCCCGGCACTGGCCGAAGCACGCCTGTTGCTGGCCACCCTCGGGGCGTTGGACAACGATGGCCGGATCACTCCGCATGGCCGCGCCCTGTCGGACCTGCCGCTGCATCCACGCCTTGGCCATATGCTGTTGACCGGCGGTGGCCCGGTGGCCGCCGATCTGGCCGCCCTTCTGGCCGACCGCGACCCCTTGCGGGGCGCACCCCCGGACCTCGCACTGCGCCTGTCGGCGCTGCGCAACCCATCGGCAGCCGCCGACCGCGCCACCATAGACCGCATCCGCACCGAGGCGCGGCGGCTGACCCGCGCGGCATCCTCCGACCGGGGTCTGTCACCTGGCGGGCTGGCCGCCCTTGCCTATCCCGACCGCATCGGCCTGCGCCGCCGCGGCGATGCGCCCCGCTGGTTGCTGTCGGGTGGCAGGGGGGCCGCGATGGATGTGGGGCAGCCCTTGTCGGGGGCCACCCTGATCGTCGTGACCGACCTTGAGGGTGAGGCGCGCGAGGCGCGGATCAGGCAGGCAGCCCCCCTGCCCGAGGATGAGTTCGAGATGTTGTTCGGAGACCGGATCACCACCGAAACGTTGTGCCAATGGGACAGCCGCGAAGGCCGCATCGCTGCCCGCCGCCAACGCCGGTTCGGCGCGCTGGTGCTGGATGACCAGCCATGGACCGATGCCCCTAACGATGCGCGCGCCGCCGCCGCCCTGCAGGGCTTGCGCGAGAACGGCCTGCCGTGGACACCCGCCGCCGCGCGCCTGCGGGCGCGCATCATGCTGGCGCGGCAAGGTGGCGTTGACCTGCCCGATGTGACCGACGCGGCGTTGCTGGCGACGCCGGACTGGCTGTTGCCATGGCTTGGCAGTGTTCGGACCCTGACCGACCTGCGCGCGCTGGACCTGACCGAACCCCTGCGGGCTTATCTGGGGCATGACCGGACACAACGGTTAGACCGGCTCTACCCCTCACACTTCGACACACCGCTTGGGCGGCACATTCCCATCGACTATGACGGCGAGGCCCCGGGGATCGCGTTGCGCCTGCAAGAGGTGTTCGGCGTCACCCGCCACCCCACTGTCGGGCCGCAAGCGACGCCGCTGCGGATGACCCTGCTGTCGCCGGGGGGCAAGCCGGTGCAGGTGACCGCCGATCTGCCGGGGTTCTGGACCAACAGCTACCCGGACGTGCGCCGCGACATGCGCGGCCGCTACCCCCGCCATCCCTGGCCCGAGGACCCGACGCAGGCCGAGCCCACGTTGCGGGCAAAACCGCGCGGAACATGAAACTCGCCGTCAACGTGGGGCCTTTCGGGGGCCGCGCCTTATGTCTAAGGCAACACCAAGATCGACGGTAGGGTTGGGTTATGGACAGGACAATTCAGGCCAGATGGGCGGTCGCGGGGGCATTCCTGGCCAACGGGTTCATCATGGGGTCATTCGCGCCGCAAATCCCGCTTCTGCTGCCGCGCCATGACATCACCAAATCGACACTGGGCCTGATGCTATTGGCGCTTGGCATCGGGGCGGTGATGGCGATGCTGTTCTCGGGGAAGATCATCGCAAGGTTCGGCTCGCGCGCGACGCTGACCGCCTTTGCCCTTGCCCTGATCCCGGTGCTGCCGGGTGTGGTGCTGGCCCCTTCGGTGCCGATGCTGGTGCTGGCGATGGCGGCGATGGGGGCGATGGTCGGCTGCATGGATGTGGCGATGAACGCACAGGCGGTCGAGGTCGAGCGCAGGCTTGGCCGCGCCATCATGTCATCCTCGCACGGGTTCTGGAGCCTTGGCGGCTTTGCCGGTGCCGGACTTGGCGGGCTGGTCATCGCGCGGCAGGGGGCCGAGGCGCATGCCCTTGGTGCCGCAGCATGTGCAGGGTTGGTGATCGTGGCCGCCCTGCCCTGGCTGATGACGGCACCAGCAGCGCCCGCCCAGACCCTGCGCCCCCGCACCCGTCTTTTGCCGCGCGATATGGCGCTGTGGGTGCTGGGGCTGATGTCGCTGATGTCGATGGTGCCCGAGGGGGCAGTGCTGGATTGGGCGGCGCTGTACATCCAGACCGAACTGGGCGCTGACGTGGCATCGTCGGGACTGGCCTTTTCGCTGTTCGCCGGGGCGATGGCGGTGATGCGGTTTCTGGGCGACGGCCTGCGCAACCGCTATGGTGCGGTGCGCACGCTGCGGCTGTCAGCGATGATTGGCGGGGCGGGCCTGATGGCGGCAGCTTTGGCCCCGTCCGCCCCGGTCGCGATCCTTGCGTTCGGGCTTGCGGGGGTGGGGGTGGCAAACATGATACCGGTGGTCTTTTCGGCCGCAGGCAACCACCCCGGCGTCGCGTCAGGTGCCGCGATTTCCTTTGTCACCATGCTTGGCTATTCCGGCATCCTGCTGGCACCCACCTCGATCGGGTTCGTGGCCGACGCGGTCGGGTTCCGCGTGACCTTCGCGGTGCTGGCCGGCGTTCTGATTGTGGTCAGCCTGCTGGCCACAAGGGCCAGCGCCGCCGAGCCGGTTCAACAGGGTCACCCCGCCTGAGGCGTCAGGTGGCACCCATGTAGTCCATCTTGCCAATCTCGACCCCGTTGTGGCGCAGGATGTTGTAGGCGGTCGTCGCGTGGAAGTGGAACTGCGGCAGGGAATAGACGGTCAGATAGGCCAGCCCCGGCATCGTCACATCCTGCCCGCGCATCTTGATCGTGACCGGGCGGGTTTCAGCCCCGGCATGGGCCGCCGCATCAAACCCGGCCATGTAGGCCCGGACACCGGCAATCCTTGCCTGCAACTCGGGCAGGGTAGTCTCGGTATCGGGAAAGCTCTGCGGTTCTGCGCCCGCAAGGCGTGCGGCAGCGCGGGCGGCAAAGTCGCAGGCAAGCTGTACCTGGCGGGTGAAGGGGAACATGTCGGGGTAAAGGCGAAAGGTCAGCAGCGCCTCAGGCTTGATTTTGCGGGCCGTGCAATGCGCCTCGGCCTTGGTGAGGATCTTTGACAGTGCACCAAGGGTGCGGTCCATGGGCGGGACGATATGGGCGTGCATGATCGTGGGTGTCCTTGCTGCCGGTGTTCGGCGGCCATGGTGACGGTTGTTGCGGCCAAGGCCAAGGGCCGGATTTGCACCTTAACCGGGTGGATGCGCAATTCCGGTTGAAACCGGCCTTCTGTGATCGCAGACTTGGGTTGCGTTGCCCCGGGTGGCGCGGTGCCGGGGCCTTTGAAGAACAGGCGGAGTGTGATGCTGCGAACGGTTGTGATCGGAGTTCTGAGCTTTGTAGCCGGAGCCGTGGTGACCTATGCGGTGGTGGTAGGCGGCACCGTGGTGGTGTGGGACCTGATGGATGTCCACGATCAAGATGGCGGCGGGGCCATGGCGCTTGGGCTGGTGATCGGGCCTGCGGCAGCCATGCTGGGCGGTGCCATCAGCGCGGTGGTGGCGCTGATCTGGGCCGCCTCGGGCCGGCAGGGTGTGCCGCCTGACAGCATGGCCACCAAGCGGCGTGACCGGCATGTCTTGCTGGTGGCGGGTGCTGCCATCGCGGGCGGGATCGCCGGGCACATCGTGGCCCGGTTCGTGATCGAGGTCGTCTATCGTCTGGGCTTGCCGGTGCGATTGGCGCACCTGGCCTATACTTGGTTGCCTACCGCTTGCCTCCTCCTCGGGGCGGTTGCGGGTGGGGTTCTGGTGCATCGGCGGTTGCGTCGATAGACGCCCGGCCCCTCGCGTGTCCGCTCAGACCCCCAGACACCAGCGCATCACCGCCTTTTGCGCGTGCAGGCGGTTTTCAGCCTCATCGAAGATCACCGAATGGGGGCCGTCCATCACAGCGCTTGTCGCCTCGTCGTTGCGGTGCGCGGGCAGGCAGTGCATGAACAGGGCGTCAGGTTTGGCCCGGGCCATCAGCGCCTCGTTCACCTGATAACCGCGCAACTGGTTGTGGCGACGCTCTTTCGCGCTTTCGGGGTCGTGCATCGACACCCAGGTGTCAGTCACCACCAGATCGGCCCCCTCGACCGCGCGGAAGGGATCACGCTCGACCGTGACACGGACGCCGCGATCGCGGGCAAATGTCAGGGCCTTGTCGTCGGGGTCAAGCGTTTCGGGGCCGGTGAAGGTGAAGTCGAACCCGAACTGCCCCGCCGCATGCAGGAATGACGCGCAGACGTTGTTGCCGTCGCCGGCCCAGACCACCCGGCGACCGGCGATCGGGCCGCGATGTTCCTCATAGGTCATCACGTCGGCCATGATCTGGCAGGGGTGGGTGCGGTTGGTCAGACCATTGATCACCGGCACCGTCGCATGCTCGGCCATTTCCATAAGCGTTGCTTCTTCAAAGGTGCGGATCATGATGAGGTCGACATAGCGCGACAGGACCCGGGCCGTGTCGGCAATCGTCTCGCCATGGCCCAGTTGCATTTCGCGGCCCGACAGCACCATCGTCTCGCCGCCCATCTGGCGCACGCCCACGTCAAAGGACACGCGGGTGCGGGTCGAGGGTTTCTCGAAGATCAGCGCGACCATCCGGCCGGCCAAAGGCTGGGTGTCATCGCGCGTGCCCTTGGGGCGGCCGTTGCGGGCGGTCTTCATCGCTTGTGCTGCGTCGATCATCGACCGCAGGTCAGCGGCGGCGGTGGTGTGGATATCAAGGAAGTGCTTCATTTCTAGCGGCTTTCTGGCGGAAAGGCCGGGGGGTTTCACACCCCCCGGACCCCCCGTGGGATATTTCTGAACGGATGAAAGGCGAAGG
Source organism: Rhodobacterales bacterium (assembly GCA_038209775.1). Classification (GTDB taxonomy): domain Bacteria; phylum Pseudomonadota; class Alphaproteobacteria; order Rhodobacterales; family Rhodobacteraceae; genus JBBQXK01. The sequence continues at coordinate 17,364 of JBBQXK010000036.1, forward strand.
GGGTCATGCAGCCTGAGCCGTCACGCGGGACGCCGCGCGATCAAGGCGGACCAGCGCCTCGGCGATGTCGTCATCGGGGATGTTGAGCGCGGGCAACAGGCGCAGCACGTTGTCGGCGGCGCCCACGGTCAGCACCCCCTCGGCATAGCCCGCCTTGACCACATCGGCATTCAAGGCCACGCATTTCAGCCCCAGGATCAGGCCCTGCCCCCGCACCGCCGCGAACACCGTCGGGTGGCTTGCGACCAAAGCCTCCAGCCCCTGGCGGAAGCGGGCACCCTTGCGCAACACCTCGGCGAGAAAGGCGTCGTCGGCCACGATGTCCATGACCTTGGCCCCCACGGCACAGGCCAGGGGATTGCCACCATAGGTGGACCCGTGCGTGCCCGCCACCATGCCCGCCGCCGCTTGTTCCGTGGCAAGGACCGCACCCAAAGGAAACCCCCCGCCGATGCCCTTGGCGACCATCATGATGTCGGGGGTGACCCCCGACCATTCATGCGCGAACAACTTGCCCGTCCGCCCCATGCCGCATTGAACCTCGTCCAGGATCATCAACGCGCCGGTCTGGTCGCAAAGGTCGCGCAAGCCTTTGAGGCAGGCATCGGGCATCGGGCGGATGCCGCCCTCACCCTGTATCGGTTCGACGATCACCGCCGCCGTCCGGTCGGACAGGGCCGCGCGCAGCGCGTCATGGTCGCCCCAGGGCAGTTGCGAGAACCCCGGCATCAGGGGGCCGAACCCCTTGACCATCTTCTCAGACCCCGCCGCCGCGATGGCGCCGGTGGAGCGTCCATGAAAGGCGCCCTCGAAGGCAATGATTTCGTGGCGCTCTTCGCCCTTTGATGACCAGTATTTGCGGGCCATCTTGATTGCCAGTTCGCAGGCCTCGGTGCCGGAATTGGTAAAGAACACGGTGTCGGCAAACGTCGCCTCGACCAGCCGGTCGGCCAGGGCCTGCTGCTGCGGGATGTGGTAAAGGTTCGACACATGCCACAGCGCCTGCGCCTGATCGGTCAGGGCCGTGACCAGTGCCGGGTGCGCATGGCCAAGCGCGTTGACCGCAATGCCTGCGCCCAGGTCAAGATAGCGGTCGCCGCTATCGGTGGTCAGCCACGACCCCTCACCTTTGACAAAGGCCATGGGGGCGCGGTTGTAGGTGGGCAGAACGCTGGCGATCATCGGATTTGTCCCGGATGGAAGGCCCCAAGGGGTGCCAAAGGCAGGGGCCGGTGTCAACGAAAGGTTGGGGCATGGCACGCGGAAACGCCCGCGCCGGACACGGGGTGGAGTTAGCCGTGTCGGCGTCGCAAGGCAGAAGTCGGGGCGGTTTCCATCAACATGTTTGGGGGTTTATCGGCCATCCCGCCCCCTGTCCACCACGAATGCGCCGGGGTGCTTGTATCCGCCGCCCCAGAGGTTAGAATGCCGCCTTCATCAGGGGCTTTCCGCCCCCCGTTTTTGCGACCGGAGAGCCCATGTCCTGGACCGACGAGCGTGTCGAGACGCTCAAGAAGATGTGGGCCGAAGGCCAGAGTGCCAGCCAGATCGCCAAGGAACTGGGCGGTGTCACGCGCAACGCGGTGATCGGCAAGGTGCATCGGCTGGGCCTGTCGAACCGTGTGGGCGGCGCCGGCGGACCGGCGGACGGCGAAGAAGAGGTCGTGGCAGCACCTGTGCCGCCGCGCCCTGTCGTCGAGGCCCCTCGCCCGCCCGAGCCCGCTCGTGTGGCCGAGGCGCGGCCCGCCGCACCCGAACGTCCCGCGGCACCTCCGCTGCCTGCCAGCAACGTCACGCAACTGCCGCTGCGCAAGCCGATCGTTCCCGCAGGCCAGCCGCTGCCACCGCAACCCTCGGCAAACGAAATTTCGCCCGAGGCGCTGGCTTCGGTGCGTGAGGTCGAAAAGAAGGCAAAAAGGTTAACGCTGATGGAGTTGACCGAGCGGACCTGCAAATGGCCCATCGGCGATCCTGCCACGGATGACTTCTGGTTTTGTGGTCTGCCATCCCTGCCTGGCAAACCCTATTGCGAGGCGCATGTGGGGGTGGCGTTCCAGCCGATGAGCGCGCGTCGCGACCGGCGGCGGTGAAAAAGTTCCTGGACGCCGATCACCCGATGTTCGCCCGCGCCTGGGTGCGGTGGGCGACGGTATTGGTGCCATGCGCGTGGGCGATTTTCGAAGCCTGGTCAGGGGCTTGGCTCTGGGCGGCGGGGTTTGCCGGGCTGGCCGCGTATGCCTTTGTCGTGCTGATCGTCAAGGGGCCTACTGGGGGGCCGACAGGCGGTTCATAAGCTCTTGCGCCAGGGCTTGGATTTCCCCCTGCGCCGTGGATTTGCCAGTTTCCCCAACCCCTTGACCATGCCCCAGCGTGGCCGCAAAGGCGGTGCGCTGGCCGAGGGTGGCGGTGGCGATGTCGGGGTGCAGATTGGCGGCGGCGGTGGCGATTTCCTGCGCCAGACGGGTGCCGGCCGAGCAGCGGTTCAGGATGATTATTGAGGGTTTTCCGACCCTTGCGGCCAGGTCCAGTACCCCGTCGGTGGCCCAGAGGTCGAGCATCGAGGAGGAGACGGGGACGAGGATCAGCGACGCCTCGCGCAGGGCGGGGCGGAGGTCGCTGTCGATCTTGGGCGGCGTGTCGATGATGACGATGTCGTTGGTTTTCTTGAGCTTTTCGACCTCGTAGCTGACGCCCCAGGCGGAGGCGGTGGTGAAATCCATGTCGGTCACGCCCGCATCGCGGCGGGTCATGAACCAGCGGCCCAAAGACCCCTGCGGATCGGTGTCGATCAACGCAACCCGTTGATCCATAAGGCGAAACTGTACGGCCAGATTGACCGCCAGCGTGGTTTTCCCACTGCCGCCTTTCTGTTGCGCAATCGTTAATACATGGGCCATCGCTCACCTCGCTGCAGTGCAGCATAGGGTGATTCGGGCGGGGTTAACAGCGGATGCTGCCCCGCATCTCGCCGCTGTCGCCTTGCAGGGACTTTTCGTTCAGTTTGCAACCCGTCGTAGGCTCGATCAACCCGATCATTGCCGCGCGGATGTTGCCATGTTCACCGTTGCGGGCATAGCCGAGGCGGATCACCTCGACCTTGTTTTGCTTTTGATAAACAACGTATTGGCGTCCATCGACCACAACCTCTTTGCGCTGCGCGCCGAACATCTCGGGTGCGGGTTGCGCGCCGCAGGCGGACAAGAGCAGGGTCAGGGCAAGGACCGAACGTTGCGTCAACATTCGACCACGCTGACGGCCCAAAGTTAACGTGGGGTTAAGAAAACAGCACCAAAAGGCCGATGCACAACCGATGCACATCCCATGCACACCCCATGCGCACGCCGCGTCTGCCCGCCGTTAACCCCGCCGCCCCATGCTGCGGCCCTCAACCTGCGGAGGCGCCGATGCCCGACCTGTCGAAACTGACCCCGAAACAGACCGCCCATTACACCTATATGATGGACGTGATGCGCCGTCTGGAATGGGACCTGCACCACCGCATCGAGGAAACCGGCCGCATCCCGCCCGAGTGGCACGAGATCGCCCAAGCCCGCCCGACGGCCGCGAGGACGCGCGTGACTTTGGCGCTGGAGGCGGATGTGGTGAAATTCTTCCGATCCATGGGGCCGGGGTACGGGCCGCGCATCAACGACGTGCTGAAGTCGTGGATGCATGCGCGGCTGGCGGGGGTGATCCGGGGGGCCGAGACGATCAACCTGTTCCGCGAGCGGGACGAGGTGCATGGCGGCGCGAAACCGGCGTTCGGCGATGTGGCGCGGGCGATGGGGGAGGAGTGGGTGGACGCGACCGCGCCACTGACACGGGAGGCGAAGTGGCAGCGGTTGCAGGAGATGCGGGCGGCACGGGATGCGGTGGAGGCGAGGGAGGGTTGAGATTTGTACGGATGTGACGTATTGTACGATTTGTGAGATATGGAGGGTGCGATGCCAGAGATGACGGTTTCAGAGGCGCGGGAGAAGTTTTCGGATCTGATCGGTAAGGTGCAGCATGGGCACGAAGATGTCACCATCATGAAGCACGGCAAGCCGGTGGCCATCGTGATCCCGATCGAAGCCTATGAATTCTACGAGTCGCTGTGGGATGCGCAGCTTGTGCGTGAGATTGAGGCTCATGAGGCAAGCCCGGACTATGATCCGAATGACAGGGTGCCCGCCGAGGAAGTCTTTGCCCGCCTGGCGCTTGACGACGCGGCTGAATGAGCCGGTACAAGGTCGAGTTCGACCGGAAGGCCGAGAAGCAATTCGACGCCATCCGGGACGTCAAACTTGCCCGGTCGTTGCGCGAAGCAATCTATGCCTTGGCCGACGACCCCCGCCCGCCGGGTTGCAAGAAGCTGGTCGGCGAAAAGGACCGCTGGCGCATCCGGGTTGGGACCTGGCGGGTGGTGTACCGGGTGGATGACGGGGTGCTGTTGGTCGAGGTGGTGCGGGTCGCGCCGAGGGGTGGGGTTTATGGTTGAGGGAGGGGAGAGAGTCGGGGTGAACCCCGACCTACAACTCGGACTGCACTTCGGCGGCACCCTTGGTGACGACCTGGCCACCGGACTGCACATCGCGCCCGAGGCCCTTGACGGTTTCGCAGGCCGAGAGGCCGAGGACAGCGAGAATGGCAATCAGGGGGGTGATGCGGCGCAGGGTCATGGGGTTGCTCCTTTGGTTTTCAGGGGGGCAACGCGGAGGGGGGTGGTTTGGTTCCGTGTGGGGCGGGGGGGTGGGCATCAACCTGCAAGATGGGATGACGGGACTGGACGGGTGGTGTATCGCGTCGAGGATGATCGGTCGGTGGTGGTTGGACTGAGGAGAGTTGCCTAATTATAGGTGCGCAACGAACGCGTACTCTAAGGCTGTCTCGAGTGCAGTTTTTCAATTTTATTTATGTCTTCGCACAAAGTATATGCGGTCGTCGCTCGTTTTGGTAAAGTACATCTGTCATTAATGCCATCCAAAACTGTCTTGAGCACTAAAATCTCACTCGAAAGTCGAGAAACTGTTTCTTCATAATTTCTCAAATCCCTTGACCAAAGCCCCCACGAAAATCCAATCGCAGCGCTGCTCAAAACTGCCACAAGAAGGCCGGGCAAAAAACTTCTGAGGCGGGACGACATTGCGCGGGATGCGCCAAAAGGTTTAGGGATGTCCTCATCAAACTTCCTTGACCTTTCCCGAGGCGAAAAATCGTCGTCTGATGGGTCTCTCCAGTTGCCCACAATTCAACCTACCGGCTTCGCAGTATCAATTAAAACACTATGTAAACTGCGTTGAACTCTTCCGTTGTCCTGTTCATCGCATGCACAGATACCTTGGCCCGAATTCGCTGAGCCAAAAATTATTTTGAATTCCGCACCGCGAATTTTCTTAAGTGTTGCTATTATGGGCTCAAACAAGTTAGAGATATCTGCCTTATCTTCATCAGCAAACCCTGGAATCTTATCAACCTTATTGACAAACAGAACAATACTAGCGTCGGCTCCAATTCCCTCAGTAATAATCTGAATCATTTGAGGCGTAAACAAGACGACGTGCTCTAGCGCCCTATTTTTGATTGCAGATCTAATATCCACATCAACGCTGCTTGAGAAATCCAACCCCAGAACGTCAACCACGAATACGATGCACTTGGGAAGTGCTTGAAGTTTGCCTTCAGCAAAAAAATGAGTGCGCTGAATAGACGAAAACTGCTGGCCGACATGATCGCTTATGTAAATCCTGTAAAGCCGTCTTACACTCCTTCCGCCGTCTCTGCGCAATGATGTTTCGTGCGCAAACGAGTAGAGTCTATTTGCATCTGTCGCACGTGCAGGGTCTGCCTCTTTCATTCCCGATAAAGCAGAAATCAAGGATGTTTTGCCAACACCGCCCAAACCAACAAACAGAACATTCACCCCTAGGGTTTCATAGACCGCCTTCCGACTTACAAATGGATCTAAAAGTCGTCGCGTCAAAACACTTATCCGATTCCGGAGTGCAATAATTGTAGAGCCAAGAGCTAGGATCAATCCAAGCAAGACAATTTCGTTCACTTTGCCACTGAGTGAGGGTGACCACTTCTGCCAAACTGCACGCACATAGCCGAGCAGGCCTGAATACTCGCCTGCACATTCTGACAGGACGTCGTTGATTTTGGCGGTGCATTGATCAGATGCTGAACCATCAGCATTGGTCAGCTGGTTGGCGACACAATACAGCGGGGGACTAGTGGCATCGCTACGAATCTCTTCGCAAGTGGCAAAAGTCTAAGCCGCACTAGCGAAATTGAAACTATGAAAGTAAAATAACCATGCAAACAAAAAACAGGCTCTGCATAGATTCATGGCTAGTTCCTTAGCTGTCCATCTTAAGCGCACTAATAAACGCCTCCTGCGGGATCTCTACTTTCCCGAACTGGCGCATCTTCTTCTTGCCAGCCTTCTGCTTTTCCAGCAACTTCTTTTTCCGCGTCGCATCGCCGCCATAGCACTTGGCCGTCACGTCCTTGCGCATGGCCGACAGCGTCTCGCGTGCGATCACCCTCGCCCCAATCGCCGCCTGGATGGGGATCTTGAACATGTGGCGGGGGATCAGTTCCTTGAGTTTCTCGACCATCGCGCGGCCGCGGGCCTCGGCCCGGTCGCGGTGGACCATCATCGACAGGGCGTCGACGGGTTCGTCGTTGACGAGGATCGACATCTTCACGAGGTAATCCTCGCGGTATTCCGAGATGGTATAGTCGAAGGACGCATAGCCCTGGGTCACCGATTTCAGGCGGTCGTAGAAGTCGAACACCACTTCGGCGAGGGGCAGGTCGTAGACGACCATGGCGCGGGAGCCGGCATAGCTGAGGTCAAGCTGGATGCCGCGGCGGTCCTGGCAGAGTTTCAGGATATCGCCGAGGTATTCGTCGGGGACGAGGATGGTGGCCTTGATGCGGGGTTCCTGGATGTGGTCGACGAGGGTGAGGTCGGGCATGTCGGCGGGGTTGTGCAACTCGCGCACTTCGCCGTCGCGCATGTAGAGTTTGAAGACGACGGAGGGGGCGGTGGTGATGAGGTCGAGGTCGTATTCGCGTTCAAGGCGGTCGCGGATGACTTCGAGGTGGAGGAGGCCGAGAAAGCCGCAGCGGAAGCCGAAGCCGAGGGCGGCGCTGGTTTCCATTTCGGAGGAGAAGGAGGCATCGTTGAGCGAGAGTTTCTCGATGGCGTCGCGAAGGTTTTCGAAATCGGCGGCGTCGACGGGGAAGAGGCCGCAGAAGACGACGGGCTGGGCGGGTTTGAAACCCGGCAAGGGCGTATCGCAGCCGCGGCGTTCGTGGGTGATGGTGTCGCCGACGCGGGTGTCGCGGACTTGTTTGATGCTGGCGGTGAGGACGCCGATTTCGCCGGGTCCAAGTTCGTCGATGGCGACCATCTGGGGTTTCAGGACGGCGAGCGTGTCGATGCCGTAGACGGCGTTGGTCTGCATCATGCGGATGCGGTCGCCCTTGCGGACGGTGCCGTCCATCACGCGGATCATCACGACGACGCCGAGGTAGGCGTCATACCATGAGTCCACCAGCATCGCCTTCAGGGGGGCGCTGGCGTCGCCCTTGGGGGCTGGCAGGCGGGTCACGATGGCCTCCAGCACGTCGGCGATACCGAGGCCGGATTTGGCAGAGATGAGGACGGCGTCGGAGGCGTCAAGCCCGATCACATCCTCGATCTGCTGGCGGATGCGTTCGGGTTCGGCCGCCGGCAGGTCGATCTTGTTGAGGACGGGGACGATTTCGTGGCCTGCGTCCAGCGCCTGATAGACGTTGGCGAGGGTCTGCGCCTCGACCCCCTGGGAGGCGTCGACCACCAGAAGCGAGCCTTCGACGGCGCGCATCGAGCGGGACACCTCATAGGCGAAGTCGACATGGCCGGGGGTGTCGATGAGGTTGAGGATGTAGGTCTTGCCGTCCTTTGCCGGGTATTCCAGCCGCACGGTGTTGGCCTTGATGGTAATGCCGCGTTCGCGTTCGATATCCATGCTGTCGAGGATCTGGGCCTTCATGTCGCGGTCGGCCACCGTCCCCGTCATCTGGATCAACCGATCCGCGAGGGTGGATTTACCGTGGTCGATATGGGCCACGATGGAGAAGTTGCGGATGAGGGAAAGCTGGGTCATGGGGCGCATATAGCCTGCCTCTGCAGGCCGGGAAAGGGGCGTTGACCGGGTCGCCGCGCGCCAAGGGACTGCACAGGGTGGTGCCTGCGTGGTAGGCTGGCCGCAGCATGGATCGAGGAGCGTGCCAGATGCCGAACCCGGAAGAGATTGCAAAGCAGGCAGCCGAAGACCTGAAAGGCAAGAAGGCCAAGGTCAAGTCGATCTCGGCCAAGCCCGAGGGCACCAAGGGGGCCGCCCGCCGTGAAGAAGGCGCTGGAGGATCAGCTGGGCGTGGATCTGGGCAAGGTTCGGGTACATACCGGGGGCAATGTGCCTGACCTGGCCAAGGAACTGGGGGCCAGGGCATTCACCATCGGCACCGACATCTTCTTTGCCAATCCGGGCGACGCGAAAGACCCCGAGATGCTGGCGCATGAGTTGACCCATGTGGTGCAGCAGGGCGGCGGCCGGATGCCGAAGGAAAAGGACGGCAAGGCGCTGACCAGCAAATAGGATGCCGGGGGGGTGATTCGCAGCCTGTGCCGCCGCAACGCCCGGAGCGGATTTCAGTTTGAACACGGTATCTTGTGGGGTGATGTTCAGGTGACCACCTGATCCGGTGCCCGGCGGCGATCCGCCAGTGCATTGTTTCCAAAGGTTGAATTGTCTTGCGCGAATCGTCATGATCGGGAGCAATCAACGACCAGTGGCGGCAGGCACTCGCCCCGCCCCGGCATCAGAGGCAGAGACATGATCCACAGAATTCCGGGGGCCGCTGCGGTGGTTTTGGCGATGACGTTCGTGGCGGGGGTCGCCCATGCCGGGCCGATCGGGAACGCCTGCTTGAAATCCGACCGCAAGGCGGTAAGCCGCGATCTGTGCGGCTGTATCCAGAAGGCGGCGGACATGACGCTGTCGGGCGGGGACCAGCGTCGGGTTGCCAAGTTCTTCAATGACCCCGAGGCGGTGCAGAAGGTCAAGCTGTCGGACAGCAACAGCGATGACGAATTCTGGAAGCGCTATCGGAATTTCAGCGATACCGCCGAGGGCGTCTGCGCGCGCTGATCGTCTGTCACCCCCCCACCCCGACCCTCCCCCTCAAGGGGGGAGGGAGGCGCATTTTCTGTGATGTCAGGCGTGCGGGAACGGGGGCTGGCCGAGGCGGTAGGCGCTGGCGTGGTCGGGCACGGACAGGCCCGGGGCAAGGTCGGGGGCTGGTTCGGGCGGGTCCATCATCAGGCGGACCGGCAGGATGCCGGCCCAGACGGGCCACGTCACATCTTCGGGCGGGTCGGTGGGCGGGCCTGCGGAGATCTTGGCTGAGGCCTGTGTGAGGGGCAGCGACAGGATCGCGGTGGCCTTGAGTTCCTGTGCGGTCATCGGGCGCAGGGCGTCCCAGCGGCCGGGGAACATCCGGTCCATCATTACCTTGAGGGCGCGGGTCTTGGCGTCGGGGCCCTGCACGGCGCGGGCCTCGCCGAACACCATGACCGAGCGGTAGTTCACCGAGTGCTCCAGCCCCGAGCGGGCCAGCACCATGCCGTCGGTCAGGGTGACGGTGAGGCAGACCTTGGTGCCCCCGGCGCGGCGGATCATCCGGCTGGCGGATGATCCGTGCCAGAACACGCGGTCGCCCATCCGCCATTGCAGGGTGGGGGTGACCACCGGCTGGTCACCCACAAGGTGCCCGACATGGGCCACCGGCATCGCATCGAGGATGGCGTCGATGACGGCGCGGTCCTGTGTGGCCTTGTGGTGCAGGCGGCGGGCGCGGGTGAGGTCTGGTTGGGTCATCGCGGGATCCATCGGGGGCAAGAGGGGGGCGCTGCCCCCCGGCTGACGCCTCCCCCCGGAGTACTTGGGCAAGGTGAAGCGGCAGGGACAGGGTCAGCGGTAGGGCGGCCCGTGCGCCCAGAGGGTGAGCGACCAGCGAGTGCCACGGGTGACAGGGGTTACGCGGTGGAGGACGTAGCTGGGGAAGATTGTGGCCGTGCCGCGGGTGCGGGGGGCGGCGATGAGGTTGGCATCGGGCTGGAGTTCGAGGGCGCCGCCGTCATAGTCGGCGGGGTCGGAAAGCTGGATCACCGTGGTGAGTTTGCGCCTTAGTGCGAGCGCGCCGTTGCCGATATCGGAGTGCCAGCCGAAGTGGCCCTGACGTTCCGCGCCGTAGCGGGCGATCTGGGCGCTTTCGTCAAAGGCGGTGAGGTCGGCGTTGAAGGCGTTGCGGTTGGCACAGGCGACGAGGGTGATGAGGCGGTCCATCAAGGGGGCGGCGGCGGGCAGGTCATCGAGCCAGACAAGATCGGCGCGGCGCAGGTCGTGCGATGTGGTGCGGCCCACCAGCCCCGCGTCGGCCATCCGGGCCGCCCCGGCGAGGGCGACGAGCAAGTCGCATTCGGCCGGGGCGAGGGCGTTTTCGTGGATGTGGCGGGGGTTCATCGGCGTTTGCGTGTCATGGGGTTGGGCTGTGGTTGTGGGCTGCGGGGGCGGTTGCCTTGCGGTCGTTGTCGACGGGGACGTCGAGGGTCACCTCGCCCTCACGCTCGAACGTCAGGATGAGGGTGAGGGTGTCGCCGGTCTTGAGGGGCCGGGTCAGGCCCATCAGCATCAGATGGTCGCCGCCGCGTGACAGGGCGTGGGTTTCGTGACCGGCGACGGGGAAGCCTTCGGTCACCTCAAGCATCTGCATGACGCCGTTTGCATCCTGGGAATGGGTGTGAAGCTCGGCACGGGCGGCGGCATCGGTGCGGGCGGCGATCAGGCGGTCGGGGGTGGCGGAGTGGTTGACGATGGTCAGGAACACCGCGCCCGACTGGGCCGAGGCACGGGCGTAGGCGTCTTCGACGTGGATCCCGTCGTGGGCCATGGCGGGAAGGGACATAAGGGCGAGGGCCGCAATGGCGGCGCGCAGGGTGGACATGGGCATGGGGTTTTCCTCTGGGGTTTGGGTCTGGGGGATGGCGGGGTCAGACCGGCAGAGGGGGGCCGCGTGCGGTGGGCGCGGGGTGGTGGATGGCGTGGGGGGTGACGGGCGGGCGGGGGGTGGCGGTGGCGCGGGCCATCCGGCCGGGGTTCGTCCATGCGGCGGGGGGAAATGTGACGTCCTGTGCGGCGAGGCATTGGGGACAGGGGTGGTGCGAGGGAATGGGCTGGCCGTTGGCGTCGAGGGTGACGGTGGCGGTGCTGCCACCGATACAAAGTTCAACCGTGGTGCCGCCGTGCCGGGCCATCGCGGGACCGGACAGGATGGTGCCAAGCGCCAGCACCACCGACAGAAGGACCGCGAGGAGAGGGTGCCGTGTCATGGGGGGCATCCTAGCGGTGCGGCGGGCCGGGCGGAAGGCTTTGCTGCATGCAGCAAAAAGCCCCGCCGGGGGAGGCAGGGCGCAAGGGTGTAGTGCGCGCAGCAAAAAGCCCCGCCGGGGCGGGGCCTTGGGGACGTTGCCGCACGGGTGGCCGTCAGGCGGCCGTCTTTTTCGCGACTTCACGCTTGATCTTCAGGGCGCGGTCCGACAGTTCGTCATCCTTGGCCTTGGCGAGGAAGGCATCAAGCCCGCCACGGTGATCGACCGTGCGCAGGGCGTGGGCCGAGATGCGCAACTTGAACGATTGTGCCAGGATGTCCGAGATCAGGGTGACATCGTTCAGGTTCGGCAAGAAGCGCCGCTTGGTCTTGTTGTTGGCGTGGCTGACCTTGTGGCCGCTCATCGGGCCCTTGCCACTGAGTTCGCAGACGCGCGACATGAGAGGTATTCCTTTGATAACAGCGGTTGGCACCGCCAGACGGGCGGTGCGACCGAATTTCCTGCGGGGCGTCTACGGGGAAAGCGGGGCGGCGTCAAGGGTGGAGGTGGCAAGTGCGGGCCGCAGTGCGCGTGACGGGTCAGAGCGTTCGGGCATAGGCCACAAGCTGGTCGGCTGCGGTTCCCCAGCCGCCGAAGAACCCCATCTTGTCGTGCTGGCGGAAGGCCTCGGCGGTGCGGTGGCGGGCGGTGACGGTGTAGGTGGTGCCACCGCGTCCGTCATCGCTGATGTCCGGGATCGCGGTCAGGAACGGATCGGCGGCAGGCTTCCATCCTTCGGTGTAGGTGTCGGTGAACACCAGCCTTTGGCCCTTTATCAGTTCCAGATAGACGCCCCGATTTGTCACGGTGTTGCCGTCAACGTCGAAGGTGGTGTTGAACCTGCCCCCGATGCGCAGGTCGATGTCGTAGTCGGTGACAACATGCGGTTTCGGCACGAAGAACTGCCTGATGTGACGGGGTGTGGTCCAGCATTCCCAGACAAGGGCGGGCGGCAAGGGCAGGCTGCGGGTGAAGGTCAGGTCGGTTTTGGGGTCAAGGTCCATCAGGTTTTTCCGGCATGAGGTGGGTCGGGATGATCCGGCGCTTGTCCCCGGCGCCGACCGCAGCGTGGCACCGGGTAGGCAGCACTGCAAGGATCGCGCGCCGATTGCCGCTTTGACCGTTGCGGCGTGGCGTGGCAGGTTGCGCGGGGTTCGAATCCGAACCGTCACCCCGGGGGATGCTGCATTGGTCCGACGTCTTGCTGCCCTTTTTGCCGCCATGCTGGCGGTCGCCCCGGCACCCCCTGTGGCGGCGCAGGCGGCACCTGTTTGCGAGGGGCAGGACCTGATTGCCGCGATGACCCCCGAGGCGCGGCAGCGCCTGCGGGACGCCGCCGATGCCGTGCCTTTTGCCACCGGAAATTTCTGGCGCGCGACCAGGGACGGGATGCGGGTGACGATGCTGGGCACCTATCATCTGGACGACCCGCGCCATGATGCCCTGATCGCGGCGGTCGGCCCGGAACTGGATGCAGCGTCGGTGCTGCTGGTTGAGGCGGGGGCGAAGGAAGAGGCGGAACTGATGGCGCTGTTGGCAAGCGATCCGTCGTCGATTCTGGCCCCGGACGGGCCGACGCTGGTTGAAACGCTGCCCCCCGAGGAATGGCAGAAGTTGGCGCAAGCGATGCGCGACCGGGGCATTCCGCCGTTCATGGCGTCACGCTTTCGCCCCTGGTATGTGACAGTGCTGTTGTCGGTGCCGCCCTGTGCGCTGGCGGCGGCGGCGGCGGGCAATGGTCTGGACAACCGGCTGATGACGCGGGCCGAGGCGGGGGGCATTCCGGTGACGGCGCTGGAGCCGTTCGATACCGCGCTGAAGCTGTTCGACGGGATGGATGCCGAGGCGCAACTGGCGATGATCCGGTCAACGCTGGCGCTGGAGGAACAGGCGGCGGACCAGATGGCGACGCTGGCCGCGACCTATTTCAGTCAGGACAGCCGGATGATCTGGGAATATTCACGCTATGCCACGCAATCGCTGCCCGGGATGACGCCCGAGATCGTGGACGCAGAATTTGCCAAGATGGAAACGGCGTTGATGAACAACCGCAATCAGGCGTGGATACCGGTGATTGAGGCGGCGGCGGCCAAGGGGCCGGTGTTTGCGGCGTTTGGCGCGCTGCACCTGTCGGGGGATGAGGGCGTGCTGACGCTGTTGCAGGCGCGCGGCTGGACGGTTGAGCGGTTGCCGTTGCCGTGACGCTGCTGGCGGGCCACCGCGCCGTGCGGCTTACGATTCTGGATTGCGGGCTGTTTTCGGTGCGGGGTGGCGCGCGGATCATCGGCATTCCGGCGTTTGTGGTGACGACCGATCTGGGTGCGCAGGTGCTGATCGACGGGGGGTTTCCGCCGGGGTATGACGATGCGGCGGCGGGGCGCGACGGGTTGGCGGCGTTCGGCGCGCTGATCGGGTACGGAGCGCAGCACAGCGTGACGGGACAACTGGCGCTGATCGGGCTGACCCCGGCGGACATCACGCTGCATGTGCTGACGCATGGGCATATCGACCATGTGGGCGCGCTGCCGTTGATCGGCTGTCCGCTGGTGCTGACCAGCGTTGAGCGGGCCGAGGTGCGGCCGCTGTATTTCGGTGCTGCGCGCCCGGTGGTCTGGCCGGATGTGCCGACGCACCGGATCGAGGGCGAGAGCGACATTTGCGAGGGGCTGACCCTGATCCCCACGCCGGGCCATACGGCGGGGCATCTGTCGGTGCTGGTGACGCTGCCCGAAGGGGCGGTGATCCTGACCGGCGACGCGATCAACCGGGCGTCCGAACCCGCCGAGGGGTTTCCCGATGCGATGGACCCTGTGACGGCGGCGGTCAGTGGCGCGTATCTGCATGCGTTGCGTGACCGGTTGGGGGCCGCGCTGATCTGGGGGCATGATCCGGCGCAATGGGCGACCTTGCCCAAGGCGCCGCGTCCGTGGCTGCCGTGATGACACCGCGCACAGGGTCGATTCTGGTCTTTGCCGCCGCAGTGGGGTGGAGCACGGCGGGCCTGTTCGCCCGCGCCATTCCGGCGGATGTGATGACGGTGGTGTTCTGGCGGGGGCTGTTCGGGGCGGCGGGGTTGCTGGCGCTGATCCTGTATCTGCAGGGGTGGACGGGGTTTAGGGCGCTGGCGCGGCTGGGGCGGGCGGGATGGGCCTATGCGGGCGTGTCGGCGGCCAGCATGTTCTGTTTCATCGGCGCGCTGAAGGGGACGTCGGTGGCGCATGTGTCGATCATCTATGCCACGGTGCCCTTTGCCGCCGCCGGTCTGGGGTATCTGGTGTTGCGCGAAACCCCGTCGCGGGCGGCGATGGCCGCGTCGGGCGTGGCGCTGGCCGGGGCGGTTACGATGGTGGGGTTCAGCGGTGACGGGCACTGGACGGGCGACCTTCTGGCGGTGGGAATGGTGTTTGGCGGGGCCGGCATGATCGTGATTGCCCGCGCCAATCCCGACATGCCTACGCTGGCCGCCGCGGCCATGTCGGCGCTGCTGGCGCCGCTGATCAGCCTGCCAATGGCGACGCTGACGGGGGTGGGCCTGCCGGTGCTGGGCCTGCTTGTGGCGTTCGGGCTTATCAACACCACGCTGGCGCTGGCGCTGTTCATCATCGGATCGCGGCAACTGCCGCCCGTGCGGACGGCGCTGATATCGGCGCTGGAGACGCCGATGACGCCGATGTGGGTGTGGCTGATGTTCGCCGAGACGCCATCGGTCGCCACGCTGGCGGGCGGCACCGTCGTGTTCGCGGCGGTGGTCTGGTACGTGGCGCACGAGGCGCGGGCCGAGAGGGTGGCGGCGGCGGGACGCTGACCGTCGCAAACCGCCCGCTGGGCCCTGTGGTGGGGCACTACCCTGCCCCGCATGCAGCGCACCGGTCTGATCCTTGTCACCATCGCCGCCCTCGCCTGGAGCACGTCGGGCCTGTTCACCCGCGCCATTGCGCTGGACGCAGGCACGATCCTGTTCTGGCGCGGGGTGTTCGGGGCGTTGGGCCTGTTGGTCGTGCTGGCGGTGATGCCGGCCACCGGCGGGCTGGCCAGCTTTCGCCGGTTGCGCGGGCCGGGGATGGCCTATGCCGGGGTGACGGCGCTGTCGATGCTGTTGTTCATCAGCGCGCTTTTGACCACCAGCGTGGCGCATGTGGCGGTGCTGACCGCGACGGTGCCCCTGGTGGCGGGGTTTCTGGGGTGGATTGTTTTGCGCGAGGTGCCGGGGCGGGCGGCGATACTGGCGAGTGTGGCGGCGCTGGTCGGGGTCGCGGTGATGGTCGGGCTGGGGACCGAGGGCACCCTTGCGGGCGATACGCTGGCGCTGGTGATGGCGCTGTGCATGGGCGGCATGATCCTGATCGCGCGCCGTTATCCGGGGTTGCCCGCGCTGGCCGCAACATGTGTCGCGTCGGGTCTTGGGGCGTTGTCGGTGCTGCCGTTTGCCACGCTGGCGATTGGCTGGGCGGACATGGCGCTGCTGGCGGGGTTTGCGCTGGTCAATCAGGTGCTGGGCTTCGGCGCCTTTGCCATCGGCGCGCGCCACCTGCCGCCGATGAAAACAGCACTGGTGACGGCGATGGATGCGCCGCTGGCACCGCTGTGGGTGTGGCTGGTGTTTGCCGAGACGCCGTCGGCGGCGACGCTGGCGGGCGGGGCCATCGTGATGGCGGCGGTGGTCTGGTACCTTGGCCGCGACTGGCCCCGGTGATGGCCCCAGTGATGGCCCCGGCGATGGCCCCGATGACGCTGCACTCCCCCCCGTGACAAGCCCGCCCTGCCCTCCTATAAGCCGGGCCAAACCCCTTGTCCGCGCAGGTAACCCATGACCACCCTCGTCTTCGGCCACAAATCCCCCGACACCGATTCCACCGGGTCACCCCTGATCTGGGCCTGGTATCTGACCACGGTAAAGGGCACCCCGGCCAAGGCGGTGCTGCTGGGTGAGCCGAACACCGAGGCGCTGTTCATGCTCAAACACTGGGGGCTGGAGAAGCCCGCGATCATCACCGACGTGACGGCGGCCGATACCGTGGTGATCGTCGACACCAACAACCCCGCCGAACTGCCGCCGGGGATCAATGACGCACAGATCACCGCGATCATCGACCATCACATGCTGGTCGGCGGGATCAGGACGCGGTCGCCCATCGACATCACCATCCGCCCGCTGGCCTGCACCGCCACCATCATGCACGACCTGATGGGCGACGCGGTGGCCGGGGCCCCCAAGGCGATCCGGGGGGCGATGCTGTCGTGCATCCTGTCGGATACGATGGAGTTCCGCTCGCCCACCACCACCCCGCATGACCGGGCGGTGGCGGAAGGACTGGCAAAGGGGCTGGGCGTCGATATCCCGACGCTGGCCGCCGCGATGTTCGAGGCGAAATCGGACGTGGGGGCGTTCTCGGATGCGGCCCTGTTGCGGATGGACAGCAAGGAATACACCATCGACGGGCACGAGCTGCGCATATCCGTTCTGGAGACGACCGAGCCCAAGGTGATCCTTGACCGCAAGGCATCGCTGATGGCGTCGATGCCGGGCGTGGCGGCAGAGGATGGGGCAGAGCAGGTGATGCTGTTTGTCATCGACATCCTGCGCGAAGAGGCGACGTTGCTGGTGCCGAACGATCTGGTGAAACGCGTGGCCGAGGCGTCGTTCGGCGTGGTGGTGACCGGCGATACCGTGGTGCTGCCGGGCATCATGAGCCGCAAGAAACAGATCATCCCGGCGCTGAAGCTGTAGGATGACGCCGATCACCCCAGCGCTGGCCGACATCGCCCCCCGTTACGGCGCGCTGTTCTGCGACCTGTGGGGCTGTGTTCACAACGGCGTGACCGCTTTCCCTGCCGCCGTCGCGGCGCTGCAGGGGTTCCGGGCGCAGGGGGGGCGGGTGATCCTTGTCACCAACGCGCCGCGCCCAAAACCGTCGGTCGCGCGGCAACTGTTGAAATTGGGCGTGCCCGATGACGCCTGGGACGACATCGCCACCTCGGGTGATGCGGCGCAATACGCGCTGGTGACGGGGGCGGTCGGGCGGCGGGTGTTCCACATCGGGCCGGCGAAGGATGAGGCTTTCTTCACCGATCTGGCCGCAGACCTTGTGCCGATTGCGGCCACACAGCCGCCCATCGAGCGCGTCCCTCTGGCCGAGGCCGAGGGCGTAGTCTGCACCGGCCCCTTCGATGATCTGACGGACGTGCCCGAGGATTACCGTGCGCAACTTCTTCTGGCCAAGACGAAGGGCCTCAAGTTTCTCTGCGCCAACCCCGACCTTGTGGTCGATCTGGGCGACAAGCGCCTTTACTGCGCCGGCGCCATCGCGGCGCTTTACGATGACATGGGCGGCACCAGCCTGTACTTCGGCAAGCCCCACCCGCCGATCTATGACCTCGCCCGCCGCCGTCTGGCCGCCCTCGACGGCGCGCTGAGCGATACCGATATCCTGTGTGTCGGCGACGGCATCGCCACCGACATCCGGGGCGGCATCGCCGAAGGGCTGGACACCTTGTTCATCACCGGCGGCCTTGCCGCCGCTGCCTTTGGCCCCGATCCTGCCAACCCCGACCAGACCCTTCTTGACGATTGGCTGGACGGACACGCGATGACCCCCACCCACGCCATCGGCTTTCTTCGCTGACCTTCTCCCTTTTTCTGTCCCCAAATATCCCACGGGGGGTCCGGGGGGTGTGAAACCCCCCGGCCTTTGGGGGCACCCCCACCACGCGGAACTCGCGCGTCATCCAAGCAACATAGTTTCGCAAATCCACCGCACCAAGACCGATAGTTACCCACCCACCTTGCGCCGCATTGCAGCATCCCCTACCCTCGCCCGATGACCGAGGAGAATCGCGATATGCTCGACAACGCCCTGCGCGGCACGATCTGCATCGAGGATATCGAGATCGGGATGACCCGGTCCCTGCGCAAAACCGTGACCGACCGCGACATCGAATTGTTTGCCGAGGTGTCGACCGACCGCAATCCGGTTCATCTGGACGAGGCCTATGCGCAAGAGACGATCTTTCAGGGTCGCATCGCGCACGGGATGCTGACGGCGGGGCTGATTTCGGCGGTGATCGGGGAGCAATTGCCGGGGCATGGCACGGTCTATCTGGGCCAAAGCCTCAAGTTCATGGCGCCGGTGCGGCCCGGCGACAGCGTGCTGGCGGTGGTCAAGGTGACGGCCATCGACCATTCGCGCCGCCGGGTGACCCTTGAAACCCACTGCGCCGTGGGTGATACCGTTGTCCTGAAGGGCGAGGCGCTGGTTCTGGCGCCGTCGCGCAAGTTCGACTGACGGCATCGCGGGCCCCCGCCCGCCGGGGGCACATGCGGCAATACCATCACTGGCAAGGGCTGGATAAGTCGGCGCGGGGCGCGTCGGTGGCCTTGGGCAATTTCGACGGCATCCACCGCGGCCATGCCCGGGTGATCGACCTTGCACGGGGGTCGGCCCCGCTTGGGATCGTCACCTTCGAGCCCCACCCCCGACAGTTCTTCAACCCCGCCCTGCCCGCCTTCCGGCTGATGAATGCCGAGGCGCGGGCCAACCGGCTGGCCAAGCTGGGCGTGGCACACCTGTACACGCTGCCCTTCGATGCCACCCTTGCAGGCCTGACCCCCGAGGGTTTTGTCGATGAGGTGCTGCACCTTGGCCTTGGCGTGGCGCATGTCGTGGTCGGCGCAGATTTCTGTTTCGGCAAGGCGCGGCGCGGCACGGCGGCAGACCTTGAGCGTCTGTGTGGCGCGCGCGGGATTGCGGTGACCGTGGCCGACCTTCTGGCCGAAAACGGCGTCAGCATCTCGTCCACCGCGATCCGTGCGGCGCTGACCGAGGGCGACCCGCGCGGGGCGGCGGCGATGCTGGGCCACTGGCACCGGATCGAGGGCGAGGTTCTGCATGGGGAAAAGCGGGGCCGGGAACTGGGGTATCCGACCGCCAACATGGCGCTGACCGGGCTGCACCTGCCGCGCCTTGGGGTCTATGCGGTGCGGGTTGACGTTCTGACCGGGCCGCTTGCGGGGGCCTACAAAGGCGCGGCCAGTCTGGGCGTGCGCCCGATGTTCGGCGAGAATACCCCGAACCTTGAAACCTTCCTCTTCGACTTTCAGGGCGATCTTTACGGCCAGCACCTGTCGGTCGCCCTGGTCGAATACCTGCGCCCCGAGATCCGGTTTGACGGTCTGCCGGCGCTGATTACCCAGATGGACGCCGACTGCGCCCGCGCCCGCGTGATCCTTGCATGACCAAACTTCGCCCCCGGTTCTGGGAAACCGTGCCCCTGCGCAAGATGACGCCCGATGAATGGGAGGCGCTGTGCGACGGTTGTGGCAAGTGCTGTCTGAACAAGCTGGAGTATGAGGATACCGGCGAGGTAGCCTTTACCCGCGTCGCCTGCCGCCTGCTGGACTGCGACACCTGCCGGTGCGGGCATTACGAGACGCGGCGCACCTATGTGCCGGAATGCGTGCAACTGACGTCCAAGACCCTGCCAAAGGTGGCCTACTGGTTGCCGAAAACCTGCGCCTACAAGCTGTTGCATGACGGCAGGCCGCTGTACCCTTGGCATCCGCTGATCTCGGGCGATCCGCAGTCGGTCCATGCGGCGGGGGTGTCGGTGCGGGGGTGGGCGATATCCGAGGTGACGGTGGACGAGGATGACTGGGAAGATCATCTGATTGCGGAGAAGCCTTGATGAATTTTGCCTCTGACAACACTGCCCCGATGCCGCCCGCGATCATGGCGGCGCTGACCCGCGCGAATGAGGGCTATGCGATGGGCTATGGCAACGACCCCCTGACCGTGCGCGTGCAGGCGCGCATCCGTGAAGTGTTCGAGGCACCCGATGCGGCGGTGCATCTGGTATCCACCGGCACGGCGGCCAATTCACTGGCGCTGGCGCTGGTTTGCCCGCCCTGGGGCGCGGTGTTCTGCGAGGCGCAGGCGCATGTGATGATGGACGAATGCGGCGCGCCCGAGTTCTTTACCAGCGGGGCCAAGCTGGTGGGCGTGCCGGGCGACCATGGGCGGATGACGCCCGACACGCTGGCCGGGGCAATGGCGCGGACGGGGGCGTCGGGCGTGCATGGGGTGCAGCGGGGGGCGCTGACCATTACCAACGTGACCGAGGCGGGGACGGTGTACTCGCCGGATGCGATTGCGGCGTTGACAGCGCTGGCGCGGGCCAAGGGGCTGCCTTGCCATCTGGACGGCGCGCGCTTTGCCAATGCGCTGGTGGCGACGGGGGCCACCCCGGCCGAGATGACGTGGAAGGCGGGGATTGACGTGGTGTCGTTCGGCGGCACCAAGAACGGGCTGATGGGGGTCGAGGCGGTGGTGGTGTTTGACCCGGCCCGCGCGTGGGAGCTGGAATTGCGGCGCAAGCGGGCGGGGCATCTGGCGTCAAAGATGCGCTATCTGGCGGCGCAGATGGACGGCTGGCTGGAGGACGGGCTGTGGCTGTCGCTGGCGACACAGGCCAACGCGATGGCCACCCGGCTGGCGGCAGGGCTGGCGCCGCACGCGGTGTCGATGCACCCGGTCGAGGCGAACATGATGTTCGTACGCTGGCCCGCAGGCACGCATGACCGGCTGCGCGCGGCGGGGGCGGTGTATTACCCGATGCCAGCACCCGAAGGCGAAGAGGCGGCACGGCTGGTCACGTCATGGTCAACCACGCCTGCCGATGTGGACGGGTTTCTGGCGGCGCTGGCGGGCTGAGAAACCGGCCACCCCCGGCGTCAACAAACGGAAACGACAGGGAATGGCGGACCGGGAGACCGCCGTTCTTGTCCCTGTGCGGTTGCCCGGGGGGCGGCTCAGCCCGCTTCGTCCTGCAGATGGACGGTGATGATCTCGTCAAACGTGCTTTCCGCCCGGAACCCCAGGGCATGGGCGCGGGGCGTGTCGAAATCCTGTGCCCAGTTGGCCACGATGGCGGCGATGGTGGGGTCGTTTTCCCGGCGGATCAGGTCGACGGCAGCCTGCCCCGCGACGCGGCGCAACGCCTCGATCTGTTCGGCCACGGTGGCGGACAGGCCCGGCATGTTCAGCGCGCGATTGTCGCCCATCAGGGCAAGGTCCATCGTGGCGGCGTGGCGGAAAAAGCCGGTGGCGGTGCGGGGGCTGGTGAACCAGTGGCGGGTGGTGTCGGGAACCGGCAGGACGGCAGGCAGACCCGCAAGCGGTTCGCGCAGGATGTTCGAAAAGAACCCCGACGCCGCGCGGTTGGGTTTGCCGGGCCGGATGCAGATGGTGGGCAGGCGCAGGGCGATGCCGTCAAAGATGCCCCGCCGGGAATAGTCGCTGAGCAACAGTTCGGTCGCGGCCTTTTGCGTGCCATAGCTGGTGCGCGGTGTGGTGTGGAAATCGTCGGGGATGCGGGCGGGGAAGGGTGCGCCGAAGACCGCGATCGATGAGGCAAAGACGACCCTTGGTCTGTAGCCGCCACCGGCGTGGCGGATCGCCTCGAACAGCATCCGGGTGGCATCGAGGTTGACGGCATAGCCCCGCTCGAAATCCGCCTCGGCCTCGCCCGAGACGATGGCGGCCAGATGAAAGATCAGGTCGGGGCGGCGGGCGATCAGGGCCGTGGCGGTGGCGGGGTCGGTCAGGTCGGCGGCAAGGCTGGTG
>JBBQXK010000037.1:0-39093 GCA_038209775.1 Rhodobacterales bacterium
CCGGCGTCACCAAAGCCTTGCCTCCGAAGGTATACGCGGCCGCTTGCACCACCGCTACCGGGCCGCTGCATCGCTGCTGCTGTCTCGGTGAGGGGCTATTTACGGATCCGCGATGGGCCCCGCAAGAGGAAAAAGACAGGATGATGACAAATTTTCCCAGATGGTCGAAAATCGTCCAAGATGTTGGGGTTGCCACAATTTCGGGCACAAGACGCCGCCACCCCACGCAACAATCTTGCGGTCACGCCAGCCGCCGCCGCAGGTTGCGGCCCGCGCGGACGGCCAAAAGCGCCAGCACGATGGCCAGATAGGTCAGTGGTTCCGGCTGCCAGGTCTTCGCCTGCCACAGAAAGTGAGTCGCACCCAACACCGCCGCCGGATAGGTCAGCCAATGCAACCGCTGCCAGAACGCCGCGCCAAGACGGCGCACCGACAGGTTGTTCGATGTGATAGCCAAGGGCACCATCATCAGGAACGCCGCGAAACCGATGATGATATACGGCCGCCGGATCAGGTCTGCCCCGATCTCGGCCCAGCGGAACTGCAGGTCCAGCACCACCCAGACGGTCAGGTGCAGCGCCACATAGACAAAGGTCAACACCCCCAGCGCCCGCCGGAACCGGATCAGGCTGATCCCCGTCGCCCAGCGCAAA
The DNA here is from genome assembly GCA_038209775.1 of Rhodobacterales bacterium. Taxonomy (GTDB): domain Bacteria; phylum Pseudomonadota; class Alphaproteobacteria; order Rhodobacterales; family Rhodobacteraceae; genus JBBQXK01. The sequence goes on from JBBQXK010000037.1 coordinate 654, forward strand.
GGCGACACGCAGAGCGTCGCGATAAAGAACTGCAGCCCGTATAGGCCCAGCGACCGCTCGATCACCTTGACCGGATCGGCCCCAAGACCCCCGGTCACTGTTTGCGCCACCAGCACCAGGATCGGCACGACCCCTGCTGCATAGATTGCCCACGGCGGCAGCCGCCGCAGGATCGGGTTCACCGTTTCTCCAAACATTCAGTAATCTTTCGCCAGATCCTGCCCGGCATAGAGGCTGGCAACCTGATCGGCATAACCGTTGTACATTCGCGTATCGACGCGTGAGGCAAAGAAGCCGCTGCCGATCACGCGTTCGCTGGCCTGGCTCCAACGGGGGTGATCCACCTCGGGGTTCACGTTGGAATAGAACCCGTATTCGCTTGGTTGCAGCATGTTCCAGGTGGTCTTCGGCATCTCGGCCACCAGCGAGATCTTCACGATGCTCTTGATCGACTTGAAGCCGTATTTCCACGGCACCACCAGCCGGATCGGCGCGCCGTTCTGATTGGGCATCGGCTCGCCATACAGACCCGTGGCAAGGATCGTCAGCGGGTTCATCGCCTCGTCCAGCCGTAACCCCTCGCGGTAGGGCCATTCGATGGCGTTGGTGTTCTGGCCCGGCATCTCTTCGGGGCGGACCAGTGTTTCGAACGCCACGAACTTGGCCCCCGGCTGCACGCCGACGCGGTTCAGGCATTGCGACAGTTCAAACCCGATCCACGGCACCACCATCGACCACGCCTCGACACAGCGGAAACGGTAGATGCGCTCCTCCAGCGTCACGTCGCGGGTCAGGTCGGCCAGCGAATAGGTGCCGGGCTTGTCCACCAGTCCGTCAATGGTGATCGACCACGGGTCGGCCTTCATCGCACCGGCATAGCGGGCAGGGTCAGACTTGTCGAAGCCGAACTCGTAAAAGTTGTTGTAGCTGGTGATATCCTCGATCGCCGTCATCGGCTCGTCTGTCGAGAACGCCGACGGAACCGTCACGATCTTCGCCGCCGCCGGTCCGGCAAGGGCCAGTGCCCCCGCCCCCACCAAAAGCGACCGGCGGTTCATCCAGACACTCCGGGGCGTGACGTCGGCCCAGCCGAGATCACCTTTCCACGCCTTGCGCATCGCATCCTCCTGTTTCCTGCCAAAAGATACGCTGCCAGACGGTCAAGGTTTCCTCACGATTCCGACAGAAGGTTGTAACGAAGATAAAAAACCTGCTCACGTTACATCACGCCGGGTCACAGGTTCTTCGGTTGAAACGGAAAAAGGGTGGGGCTTAGCGCGGTGGTGGCGTCGGGCAAGCCGTGGCAGCGGCAAGTTGAACGGCATCCAATTCGCGGGTTGCGACGTTTTCAGAATGCCAAACACACTTGGCAGATCATCAATGGGAGTGACACCAATGATCCGCAGAACCTTTCTTGCCCTGACCGCCGCCACCGCCTTTGCCTTCCCCGCCTTCGCGGCAGAGAAGGACATCGTCGATACGGCCGTCGATGCGGGCAGCTTTACCACGCTCGTCGCCGCCGTTCAGGCCGCAGGGCTGGTCGAGACGCTGAAAGGGCCCGGCCCCTTCACCGTTTTTGCCCCCACCGATGCAGCCTTTGCAGCGCTTCCGGCAGGCACTGTCGAAGACCTGCTCAAGCCCGAGAACAAGGACAAGCTGGTTGCCATCCTGACCTATCACGTCGTCCCCGGCGCGGTCATGTCGACCGACCTGACCGAGGGCATGAAGGCCGCGACCGTGCAGGGTGGCGAAGTGACGATCACGCTGGATGGCGGGGCCAAGGTGAACGGCGCCGTGATCTCGACCGCCGATATCAAGGCCACGAACGGCGTGATCCATGTGATCGACAGCGTGATCCTGCCGCCGATGTGATCGACGGACAGTCCAGACAGAGAGGGGGGGGCGGCATCTGTCGCCCCCCTTTTTCATCTACACCGCGTCGGATCACAGCCGAATTCGGAAACCGTACTTTCTTCAGCCCACCGGGAACCAGTCGGGCCGCACCGCGTTAGTGTCCCTGACGGCATGCCGCGCATGACCGGCAGGCATGAACACGAGGTTGCCATGGGAATTATCTGGACCATCATCATCGGCTTTGTGGGCGGCGTCATCGCAAAATTCATCATGCCGGGCGACAACGAGCCGTCCGGGTTCATCATGACCACCATACTCGGGATCGTCGGCGCATTTGTTGCGTCGTTCCTCGGTCAGTCCCTTGGCTGGTATGGCCACGACAGCGGCGCGGGTCTTGTCGGTGCGGTGATTGGTGCGATCATCGTGTTGGCCGTGTTTGGCTTTGTGCGGCGCCGGGCCTGAGGCTGCACTTCAATATTCGTCAACAGGAGAACCGGGATGAGCAGGGGAAGCCCTTCAATGATCGCGTTGCTGGGGGTTCTGGCGGTGGCCGGCTACCAGAATCGCGACAAGTTGTCGTCCATGTTGCAGGGCGGGCAAGGTGCCGCCGGGTCGGCCCCGGCAGGTGACCGTGTCGGCCAGACAGGCCCTGCAGCAGAGGGCGGCTTGCTTGAAAATCTGCGCCAGATGGTCAGTGGTGCAGGCGGCGGCGGTGTGATGGGGGGTCTTTCGGAGCTCCTCGGCAGGTTCTCTAATCCCGTTCAGTCGGCAAAGGCGCAAAGCTGGGTGAACACCGGGCCGAACGGCACGCTTGCCCCCGGCGATCTGGATGAAGTGCTGGATCAGGACACGATAGCCGATCTGATGCAAAAGACCGGCCTTGGCCGTACCGAACTGCTGGATCGGCTCAGCGCCGTCCTGCCCGAAGCCGTGGACCATTTGACGCCGAACGGCCGCATACCTACCGAAGACGAAGCACGGGCGATGTATTGACAGCCCCCTACGTGGGGATCTGATGACAAGGCCCGGGCGCCATCGCCCGGGCCTTGTTATTCACGGCACTGATGTCGCGGATTAATGCAGCACGGCCTGCGCTGGCGCTTCCCTGCGCGAGGCGCTGATCCGGTCGCCGATGATCAATCCGTCGACACCCGCGCTGACCTCGACCGCCGATCCGTCCATGACATCCCCTGCAAGGATCATGCTGGCCAACGGGTCTTGCAGATGGCGCTGGAACACCCGTTTCAATGGGCGCGCGCCGAACACCGGGTCATATCCTTCATCAGCCAGCCAGATTTTTGCCGCCTCGTCCAGATGCAGGGTTATCTTGCGCCCTGCCAGCCGCGCCTCCAGCCGCGTCAACTGAATCTCGACGATGGTCGCCATGTCGGCCCGGCCAAGCCGGTCAAAGATGATCTGGTCATCCAGCCGGTTCAGGAACTCGGGCCGGAAATGGCCCCGCACCGCCTCCATCACCTGCGCGCGGGCCTCGGTCGGGTCGGCCCCGTCAGGCAATTGCGACAGGGCATGTGCGCCAAGGTTTGACGTCAGCACGATCAGCGTCTGCTTGAAGTCCACCTTTCGCCCGTGACCATCGGTCAGCATCCCGTCGTCCAACACCTGCAACAGCACGTTGAACACATCGGGGTGCGCCTTTTCCACCTCGTCGAACAGCACCACCTGATAGGGCCTGCGACGCACCGCCTCGGTCAGCGCGCCACCTTCCTCATAGCCGACATAGCCCGGGGGGGCACCGATCAGCCGCGCAACGGCGTGTTTCTCCATGTATTCAGACATGTCGATGCGCACCATCGCATTGTCGTCATCGAACAGATAGGCGGCCACCGCCTTGGTCAGTTCCGTCTTGCCGACGCCCGTGGGGCCAAGGAACAGGAAACTGCCAAGCGGCCGGTTCTCGTCATTCAGCCCGGCCCGCGCGCGGCGCACGGCATTGGCCACCGCCGTCAGTGCCGGGCGCTGGCCAACCACGCGCTTGCCCAACTCCTCTTCCATGCGCAACAGCTTCTCGCGCTCGCCTTCCAGCATCTTAGTCGTCGGAATGCCGGTCCAGCGTTCCACCACCTCGGCAATCTGCTCGGGCCGCACCGCCTCGGCCACCAGCGCCTCGCCCTCGCGCGCTTCCGCCTCGGCCAGGTCCTTCTCCAACCCCGGGATACGGCCATACTGCAACTCACCCGCCCGGGCATAGTCGCTGTCGCGCTTGGCCTGTTCCAGTTCGGCGCGGGCCTTGTCCAGTTGCTCTTTCAGGTCGCGCGCGACTTCCAGGCTGGCGCGTTCGGTCTGCCATTTCGCGGTCATTCCCGCGGAACGTTCGGTCAGGTCGGCCAGTTCCATTTCCAATCGCGCCAGACGGTCGCGCGAGGCCGCATCGTCCTCTTTCTTCAACGCCTCACCCTCGATCTGCAGTTGCAGGATCTGCCGATCCAGCGCGTCCAGTTCCTCGGGCTTCGAATCCACCTCCATCCGCAACCGGCTGGCGGCCTCGTCCATCAGGTCGATGGCCTTGTCGGGCAGGAACCGGTCAGTGATATAGCGATGCGACAGCGTCGCCGCCGCCACCAATGCGCTGTCGCTGATCCGCACCCCGTGGTGCAACTCGTACTTTTCCTTGATCCCGCGCAAGATGCTGATGGTGTCCTCGACCGTCGGCTCGCTCACGAACACCGGCTGGAACCGCCGGGCCAGCGCCGCGTCCTTTTCCACGTACTTGCGGTACTCATCCAGCGTGGTCGCCCCCACGCAATGCAACTCGCCCCGCGCCAAAGCGGGCTTGATCAGGTTCGCCGCATCCATCGCGCCCTCGGATTTGCCCGCGCCGACCAGCGTGTGCATCTCGTCGATGAACAGGATCACCTCACCCGCCGCCGCCTCAATCTCCTTGAGGATCGCCTTCAGCCGCTCCTCGAACTCACCCCGGTACTTTGCCCCCGCGATCAGCGCGCCCATATCCAGCGCCATCAACCGCTTGTTGCGCAAGCTTTCCGGCACGTCGCCATTGACGATGCGCAGGGCCAGACCCTCGGCAATCGCGGTCTTGCCCACACCGGGTTCGCCGATCAACACGGGGTTGTTCTTGGTCCGCCGCGACAGCACCTGCATCGCGCGCCTGATTTCCTCATCCCGCCCGATGATCGGGTCGATCTTGCCCTCCCGCGCCGCCTCGGTCAGGTCACGCGCGTACTTCTTCAAGGCCTCATACCCCGCCTCGGCATTGGCCCCATCTGCCGTGCGGCCCTTGCGCACGTCATTGATCGCGGTGTTCAGGGTCTGCGGCGTCACCGCCCCCGCCACCAACGCGTCCTTGGCCTTGGACACGACCATCGCCAGCGCCATCAGGATGCGTTCGACCGGAACAAAGCTGTCGCCGGCCTTGGTCGCCACCTTCTCCGCCTCGTCCAGCACCCGCACCAACGCGGGGTCCATGAACGGCTGCGCATCGCCGGTCACCTTGGCTGTCTTGGCGATGGTCAAGTTCACCGCCTCGGTCACCCGCGCAGGTTCGCCCCCCGCCCGCCGGATCAGGTTGGCCGACAGGCCCTGATCGTCATCCATCAACGCCTTGAGCAGATGTTCGGGCGCCAGCCGCTGATGGCTTTCCCGCATCGCGATGGTCTGCGCGGCATTCAGAAACCCGCGCGACCGTTCCGTGAACTTTTCCAGGTTCATCGGTCAATCCCCTTTTCCCAGCACCGCCACAGCGCCCATCATGGCACGCCCCAGTCAGCCTTGTTGGGGATGTGGGGCGCGTGACGTAGCGTTGCAAGAACGGAGCGGCGGAAGTACCCGAATTTCCTGTGCGGGGTCTTGTACTCTGCACCCGGACTGCACAGGTCGCGTCCATTCAAATTTTTACTTGCAAAGGAAGTTGTGATGCCCGCCGAAATGGAAACCATTGAAGCCATGATGATGGAAACCGAAGAATACTTCAGCGATGTCTCCGAGATCGCCGAGAAAAACTTCAAGCACCCGGATTTCAAGGAATATTCGCGCAAGTACACCGGCGTGTACAAGCGTGACTACGACCGTGCCGACCTCTTGTACGCCAAATGCCTGCAGGCCTATGAAGCGGTGCAGTCAAACGAGATCACCAAGGCGCGCCTGACCAAACTGCAAAAGGCCCATGACGCCTTTGACATCGCCACTTCGGCACTCGACGCCAGCAACGCGATGTTCACGGCCTTTCTCGACGAAGGCGTGGCCAAGAAAGCGGCCGAGTTCCTTGAAATGATCTCCGCGATGATCAAGGCACAGCAGAAAAAGGTCGATGACCTCTATGGCGATATCGACGATATCCATAAGCTGCTGAAAAAGGCGAAAAAGGATGTCACCGGGGCCAAGACCCAGGCAGCGATCAACGTGGCGATCACCGCCTTAAGCCTGTGCTATCCGCCGCTCAGGGGGGCCCGCGCGATCTATGTGGCGATGGCGACGACCGGCGGGCGGCTGATGGCAGACGAATTTCTTGGCCCGAGCGGTCCGTCCACGGCGGCGTCGATGAAGGGTTATGTCACCGATTATGTCGGTATGGCGAAAGAATTTGGCAAGGTCGGCAATACCCTCACCACCATCTACAGCACAGTAGACACGCTGGGTTCCGATCAATCCGAGATCGGCAAGGCGGAAAAGGTCGTCAGCCTTCTGCGCAAGAAACTGGTGGATACGGAAAAAGACCAGGCCGGGCTGATGTACATGATGCGAAACGCCGAGCAGGAACTGATGCGGTTGGCGATCTCTCTGGAAAAGGCGGTGAAGTCGGCCAGCGCGGCGCGTGACAGCTATAATGGACACGAGATGAACAGGTACGATCTGCTGGCCGAACTGGAAGGCACCTGATCCCCCTGCCCCCCCTTGCACCCCAAGGGGGGACTTCGGCCTAGCGCCCTTGTCCTTGCCAGCCCGCGCAGGCCCGTCTAAGTCGGATTGGTCTGTCCCGGAGCCGCCCATGCCCAGCCTCATGCCCCCCTCGACCGTCGACGATCCCCGCACGCTGGTGTCTACCGGCTGGCTTGCGCAACATCTGAAGGACCCCGACCTGCGGGTGCTGGATGCGTCGTGGCACTTGCCCGCCTCGGGGCGCAGTGCGAGGGCCGAGTATGAGGCCGCACATATCCCCGGCGCGCGGTTCTTCGATATCGACGAGATTTCCGACCACCGGTCATCCCTGCCCCACATGGCCCCTCCGCCCGAAAAGTTCATCAGCCGGATGCGCGCGATGGGGGTGGGTGACGGCCATCAGGTGGTCGTCTATGACCAGACCGGCCTTTTCTCCGCCGCCCGCGTGTGGTGGACGTTCCGGCTGATGGGCAAGATGGACGTGGCCGTGCTGGACGGCGGGTTGCCGAAATGGCTGGCCGAGGGCCGCGAGACCGAGGATATGGCGCCCACCCCGCGCGACCGCCACATCACCGTCAGCCGCCAGAACCATCTGGTCAAGGACGTGACACAAGTGGCGCAGGCGTCGAAACTGGGGCTGGCCCAGATCATCGACGCACGCGCGGCGGCCCGGTTCAGTGGCGAGGTCGAGGAACCCCGCCCCGGCCTGCGCAGCGGCCATATCCCGGGGTCGCGGAACCTGCCCTATAGCCAGTTGCAGAACCCCGACGGCACGATGAAAGCGTCGGCCGACCTGCGCCTGGCATTCGAGGCGGCGGGAGTGGATCTGTCAAAGCCCGCGATCACGACCTGCGGATCGGGGATCAGTGCGGCGATCCTCAGCCTTGCGCTGGAACGGATCGGGCACCGCGACCATGCGCTCTATGACGGGTCATGGGCGGAATGGGGCATGTATGACGACCTGAAGGTCGCGAAAGGCTAGGGCAATGCTGGAAACCCTTGTGCCACAGCCACAGGACAAAATCCTGTCGCTGATCCAGATGTACCGGGATGACCCCCGCACGGGCAAGATCGACCTTGGCCTTGGCGTCTACAAAGACGCCACCGGCCTTACCCCGGTGATGCGCGCCGTCAAGACTGCCGAGCGGCAGTTGTGGGAGACCGAGACAACCAAGACCTACACCGGCCTGGCGGGTGAGCCTGCATTCCACGCGGCCCTGTCGGGCCTGATTCTGGGCGACACCGTTACGTCCGATCGAATCGCGGCGGTGGCCACACCCGGCGGGACGGGCGCAATCCGGCAGGCGTTCGAACTGGTGCGGATGGCGTCGCCGGGGGCAAAGGTCTGGCTGTCCGATCCGACATGGCCGAACCACCCGTCGATCCTGCGCTATCTGGGGATGGAAGTGGCCACCTACCGCTATTTCGACGAGACGACGCGGGGCGTCGATTTCGGCGGGATGATGCACGATCTGGGCAAGGTGGCACCCGGCGACGTGGTGCTGCTGCACGGCTGTTGCCACAATCCGACCGGCGCGAACCTGACTCTGCCGGAATGGGCGGCGGTCGCGGATATGCTGGTGGCCAAGGGGGCAGTGCCGCTGGTCGACCTTGCCTATCAGGGCTTTGGCGACGGGCTGGAGGCTGACGCGGCGGGCACCAGGCTGATCGCCGCGCGCTGCCCGGAGGTACTGGTTGCCGCGTCGTGCTCGAAGAACTTCGGGATCTACCGCGAACGGACGGGGCTGCTGATGGCCTTGGGCGAGGCGTCGCGCAAGGGCGTGGTGCAGGGCAACCTTGCCTATCTGAACCGCCAGAATTTCAGCTTTCCCCCCGACCATGGCGCGCGGCTGGTGACGATGATCCTGACCGATCCCATGTTGCGGGCGGACTGGATGGCCGAACTTGAAGCCGTGCGCCGGTCAATGCTGGGCCTGCGCACCGCACTCGCGGCGGCCTTGCAGGCGGCAGCGGGCTCGGACCGGTTCGGGTTTCTGGCGGCGCATCGGGGGATGTTTTCACGACTGGGCGCGACCGAGATGCAGGTGGAACGGCTGCGGGCAGAGCATGGCATCTACATGGTGTCGGATTCGCGGCTGAACATCGCGGGGCTGAATGCGGGCAGCGTGCCGGTTCTGGCGCAGGCAATCCTTGATGTGGGCATCTGACCATTCCTGCTGTCAATGAAAAGGCCCGGACCTTTGCAGGTCCGGGCCTTTGTCGTTGTCCTGGCCAAGAGGATCACCCGTGATAGGCGGCCTCGCCATGCGCGGTCTGGTCCAGACCTTCACGCTCTTCATCCGGCGTCACGCGCAGGCCGACGATCATGTCGACCAACTTGAAGGCGACAAAGGCCACGACGGCAGACCAGACGATGGTGATCACGACCCCCTCGATCTGGATCAGCGACTGCCCCCAGATGGAATAGTCGTCACCCTTCACACCGCCCAGGCTGGCTGCCGAGAAGATGCCGGTGCCGATGGCCCCGATGATGCCGCCAATGCCGTGGATGCCGAACACATCAAGGCTGTCATCATAGCCCGCCTTGATCTTGATGACGGTCACGAAGAAGTAGCAGCCCAGCGACGCGATGGCCCCAAGTGCAATCGCCCCCATCGGACCGACCGTGCCGCAGGCCGGTGTGATGGCCACAAGGCCCGCCACCATCCCCGAGGCAGCACCCAGCATCGACGCCTTGCCGCGCAGCAGCGTTTCGGCGATCGACCAGGCCATCACGGCGGCTGCCGTGGCGACAAAGGTGTTGATCATCGCCAGAGTGGCCCCGCCGTTCGCCTCAAGGTTAGAGCCGACGTTGAAGCCGAACCAGCCGACCCACAGCATCGAGGCGCCGATCATGGTCATCACCATCGAATGGGGTGCCATGTTTTCCTTGCCATACCCCACCCGCTTGCCGATCACGATGCAGCCGACCAGCGCCGCGATCCCTGCGTTGATGTGCACCACGGTGCCGCCGGCAAAGTCGATGGCCCCACGGACAAAGAGATAGCCGTTGGCATCCCACACCATGTGCGCGATCGGGAAGTATGCAAACGTCACCCAAAGCGCCGAGAACAGCATGACCGCCGAGAATTTGATCCGCTCGGCAAAGGCCCCGATGATCAGCGCCGGGGTAATTGCGGCAAAGGTCATCTGAAAGGCGATGAACAGATATTCCGGGATCACATAGCCCGCGCTGAAGGTCGCGGCCATGCTGTCGGCGGTGACGCCCGACAGGAACAGCTTGGACGTGCCGCCCCAGAACGGGCTGGTGCTGCCGCCGAAGGTCACGGAATAGCCGAACACCACCCACATGATCATGATCATCGACGCAACCATCGTGACCTGCATCAGCACCGACAGCATGTTCTTGGTACGCACGAGGCCGCCATAGAACAGGGCAAGGCCCGGCACCGTCATGAACAGCACAAGGACGGTGGCGATCATCATGAAGGACACGTCGCCCTTGTCCATCACCGGGACGACCTCGGCCACGGTCTCGGTCACGGCTTCCACCGTTTCCGCAGTGGCCTCCTGTGCCCAGGCAGGAAGCCCGGCCATCAGCGACGCCCCCAGCGCGGACATGCCAGAAAGTTTCATCAGGTTTGTCATCTTGTGGCTTTCCCCTTGCCCGTCCGCGTCACAGCGCGTCATCGTTGATCTCACCCGTGCGCACGCGCACGGCATGGCTGACGTCCAGCACGAAAATCTTGCCGTCGCCGATCTTGCCGGTCTTGGCCGTGGCCGCGATGGTTTCGACCACCGGTTCGGCCAGACTGTCCTGCACCACAATTTCAAGCCGCACCTTCGGCACGAAGTTCACGGCATACTCGGCACCCCGGTAGATCTCGGTGTGGCCGGACTGCGAGCCGAAGCCCTTGATCTCTGTCACCATCATGCCGCGCACGCCGATGGCGGTCAGCGCCTCGCGGACCTCCTCCAGCTTGAACGGCTTGATTGCTGCGATGATGAGTTTCACGACTGTCCCCTTCCCGATGTGGCAGAGCCCCGCCAAATCAGGGGCCTCACGGTATCAAGGACGGCGGCAGGCGGTGTTCTCAAGAAACCGGCGGGGAATCGCCGGCTGCTTGCCCCGCATTTCGCCCATAATTTATACTTTTGCAGCAGTTTGCCTTCTTTATAGGCATTCAGCTAAGACGAATCGTGGTGCTTCCGCTTTTCCTTTCCCCGTGCGGCAGGGTAAACTCTGACCCATAACAGCGCAGAGAACGCGGGCAGGCAGGCATGGCAATCACGGGCAAGGGCGGCGGCAGGGGCGGCGGGCCAATGGTTGCGGACCGCCGTTACAAGACGCCGACGGCGAAGGCGGCGGCTCCTCCAAGAAAACCGTCGTCGCCCAGGCGCAGGCCGCCACGGCGCCCGCGAAGGGGCATCCTTGGGTTTTTCACGGGCATACTGGCACTGATCTGGCGGGTGCTCTGGGGTATCGCGTGGCGGGTGACGGCGCTGGTGACGCTGGTTCTGGGCGGAGCCACCTGGTATTATCACGCGCAACTGCCCCCCCTTGCCGATCTTCTGGATGCGCGCGCGCGCGGGTCCGTCACGCTCATGGACCGCGACGGACAGGTCTTTGCCTGGCGGGGCGAGACGTTCGGCGGCCATATCGACAGCGCATCCGTATCGCCCGCACTGCGCGATGCGGTCATTGCATCCGAGGACAAGCGGTTTTACCGCCATTTCGGCATAAGCCCGCGCGGTGTGGCATCGGCCATCCGCATCAACCTGGCCGCCGGACGCGGGCCCTTGTCGGGCAATGGCGGTTCGACGATCACCCAGCAGGTGGCGAAACTCCTGTGCCTTGGCGTGCCCTATGACGCGTCGAAGTGGGAATCCGAGGCGGCCTATGAGACCGACTGCCGCAAGGGGTCGGTCTGGCGCAAGGTCAAGGAACTGCCCTACGCGCTGGCGATGGAGGTCAAGTATTCCAAGGCCGACATCCTGACCATCTATCTCAACCGCGCCTATCTGGGGGCAGGCGCGCGCGGGTTCGAGGCAGCGGCGCAACGTTACTTCGGCAAATCGGCCAATCAGGTGGATGCAGCCGAGGGGGCGATGCTGGCGGGTCTTTTGCCCGCACCGTCCTATTATGCGCCGACCGCCAATCTGGAACGCAGCCGGCGCCGGGCCAACGTGGTGATCGGGCTGATGGAGGATCAGGGCTATCTTGACGCGATCCAGGCAGCCGAAGCGCGGCAATATCCGGCGCAACTGTCCAAGGCGGCGGCGGCCAAGGCCGGCGGGTACTTTGCAGATTGGGTGATGGAGGAAGGCCCCGAGTTTCTGACCACGACCACCACGGAAGACGTCATCATGCGCACAACGCTGGACCAGCGGTTGCAGACGGCGGCGGAAACGGCGCTGGCTGACATCTTCAAGAACAACGTGCGCGAAGGATCCAAGGCGCAGGCAGCCATCGTCGTGATGTCGGCGGATGGCGCGGTGCGCGCGATGGTGGGCGGGCGGGCCACACAGACGGCGGGCGAGTTCAACCGCGCCACGCAGGCGAAACGCCAGACCGGCAGCAGTTTCAAGCCCTTTGTCTATGCCGCAGCACTCGAACTGGGCTACAGCCCGGCGGACTATGTCGAGGACGCGCCCCTGACCATCAACGTCAAGGGGTCGGGGCCATGGTCGCCCAAGAACTATACCGACGAATACATGGGCATCATCACCCTGACGACCGCGCTCAAGAAATCATCGAACACCGCCGCCGTGCGGATATCCGAGGCCGTGGGGCGCGATGTCGTGCGGCAGGTTGCGTCGGATTTCGGGATCGACAGCGATCTGGCGGCGGGGCCTGCGCTGGCGCTGGGGGTGTCGGAATCGACGCTGCTGGAGATGACGGGGGCCTATGCGGGCATCCTGAACGGCGGATCGTCAGTGACGCCCTATGGCCTGATCGACCTGCGTTTGCAGGGCGACGAGGAACCCCTGTTCGGGCAGGACGGTGGCATCGGCGAACGCGTGGTGTCGGAACGGGCCGCGCGCGAGCTGACCTACATGATGAGCGAGGTCATCAATTCGGGCACCGGCGGACGTGCGCGGCTGCCAGACCGGCAGGCGGCGGGCAAGACCGGCACGACCCAGGCGGCGCGGGATGCCTGGTTCATCGGGTTCACTGCCGATTATGTCGCCGGTGTCTGGATGGGCTATGACGACAACACGCCGCTGACCGGCGTGACAGGCGGGGGCCTGCCCGCCCAGATCTGGCAAGAGGTGATGGTGCGCGTACATGAAGGCGTGCCGGTGACACCGCTGCCAATGGACATTCCGGCACCCAAGGACCCGCCGGTTGCCACCTATGCGGAACCGGCACAGCAATCGCCGCAGCCGATTGACGTGACGCCACAGGCACAGGACCCGGCAGAGCAGGTATTGCAAGAGTTGCTGGGGATCCTGTCGGGCAACTGAGTTCAGCGGCCCCTCACCCCCGGCCCGGGGGGAGAGGGGTGAAGTGGGTCGTCAGACCTTTTTCAGATCCTCGATCAGCCCGGCGATGCTGCCCTGCCGGCGGTCCAGCATCGCGCCGATTTCGGCACGCTCTGACGCCAGCATGTTCACGCCTTCGATGATGATGTTGAAGAACAGGTTCTTGCCGCTTTTGTCCGACACATGCCAGCGCACGTCAAACGGCGATTCGCCCTTGAGGTAGGCCACAGAAATCACCTCGTAGTAACTCTTGATCGGGCGGGCGTCCGTCACTTCGATCTTGCCGCCGATGAATTCGCGGAAACGGCGACCGTACTTGCGCGCGATGTAGCCCTGGAATGCCTTGGTAAAGGCCGAAAGCTCGGCCTTGCTGGCACTCCGCGCGGCAGGCCCCAGCGCAGATCGGGCAATGGTCGGCACATCGGAATAGCGGGCAAAAAGTTTCTCGAACCCACCCAGCATGGCCCCCTCGGACTGACCCGAGTTGATGATGCCGTTCACATCTCCGACAGCATTGTCGATCAGGGTCCGGGCAGAACCGACATCAAGCGCAAACGCGCCCTTCGGCACGGCGATAACGCCCAGCGTGGCTGCGGCCCCGGCAAGAAGACTGCGCCGGGACAGAAGGGAAAGGGTGCGGGTATCCATGGTCAGTTATCCTCGTAAGGGTCGAGGAAATCATCCTCGCCAGTGGTCCCGCCGGTGGCCTGACCCAGTTCGAACCTGCGATTCTGCAGGTACAAAAGCCGGGTCTGCGTATAGCTGTCGGCACTGTCATATAGAATAGAATCGACGGTATTGCCAAACTTGAACCGATCACCAAGTCTTGAGGCGACGCTGGCGACCGTGGCGATGTTGCCTTCGCGGACCGGCAGAGCAAGCCGCAGGGGGTTCAGCACCACATCCACCACCCGTCCCACCGTGTCACGGCTGGTTGACGGGCCGATGAACGGTAACTCGCCATAGGCGCCTTCGGCGAAGCCCCAGACATGCAGCGTCTCGCCGAAATCGGTTGATTTTCCGGGCAATCCCATGGCCTTGGCGGGGTCAAAGATGCCACCGATGCCGACCGTCGTATTGATCAGGAACCGCGCGGTGTTCTCCAGCACCGGGCCGGGTCGCCCCTGCAATATGCCGTTCGCCACATCGCCCGGCACATCAAGGTTATCCGCAAAGTTCTGCACGCCCTGCCGCAGCGGGACGGGGATGGTCGTGCCGTAGGCGTCCGAGGCGGGGCCGACCAACGCACGGTCAAGCGCCTTGTTCGCCTCATGAACCTCGCGGTTGGCGGCTTCGTTGGGGTCGTTGATCCCGGCCGGAGCCGGCGCAGGTCCGCAGGCGGTCAGCGCCAGCAGGCCCAGCGTCACTGCCGCCATCAACGGAAAATTTGTCACCATCTGCCTACAATCCGCCACTTCTTGGGGTATAGGATAGCGCCGGGTGAACATTAGCAAGCGGGCGACCCCACGTCATCGGCGGGGGATGGCCCAAAGAACAACACGGGCCAGACCCGTTCGAGGGGCGACACAACATGCAGATACCCGGGATCGACCGCACAAGGGGCCTGCGCGAACTGCGCGGTATCCGCGCCGAGGCACGGATATTGTTTGCGGCGGTGTTCGTGTTTTCGGTGTTCGTGAACCTGCTGATGCTGACCGGCCCGCTTTACATGTTACAGGTCTATGACCGGGTTCTGGGCAGCCGTTCCGAGGAAACACTGATCGCGCTGTCGATCCTGTGCCTGTTCCTGTTTCTGGCAATGGGCATCCTCGATCACGCCCGCGCCCGGGTGATGGCGCGGGTTGCCGCGAGGTTTCAGGAACGCCTTGACCGGCGGGTGTTCGAGGCCTCGATGCGGCGGCTGTCGGTGCTGCCCAACGATCAGCTTGCGGGGCCGGCCTTGCGCGATCTGGAATCGGTGCAGCGGCTGCTGGCGTCACCTGTCCTGATCTCGATCTTCGACATCCCGTGGACGCCGCTGTTCATCGCGGCAATCTTTGTCTTTCACCCGTTGCTTGGCTATCTGGCTTTGGTGGGCGGGGCGATTCTGGTGGTCATCACGCTGTTGAACCAATGGTCGTCGAAAGATCCGCTTCTGCGCGCCTCTGCCGCCACGATGGAGGCCGAGCGTCTGTCGGAAAGCCTGAAGGCCGAGGCCGAGACGCTGCAATCGCTGGGCATGGCGGGGGCCGGTTTTGCCCGGCTGGCCCGCGCGCGGGGCGAGGCGCTGCTGCGTGCCACCCGCGCCAGCGATGTGACCGGCACCTATACCGTCACCACCCGCACCTTTCGCCTTTTCCTGCAATCGGCGGTGCTGGGCCTTGGGGCCTGGCTGGTGCTGCAGGGGCAACTCAGCCCCGGTGCGATGATTGCGGGTTCGATCCTGCTGGGCCGCGCACTTGCCCCCATCGAACAGGCCGTAGGGCAATGGGCGGTGGTCAGCCGGGCACAAGAGGGCTGGACGCGGCTGTCGGCCCTTTTGACGGTGCAACCCGCCGACCAGCCCCGCACCCGCCTGCCCCGGCCCCGCGCGGCATTGGACGTGCATCAACTGACGGTCGTGCCACCCGGTGAACAGGTGGCAGTGCTGAAGGGGGTGACCTTTACGCTGGAACCGGGGCAGGCCATCGGTGTGATCGGGCCATCGGGCTCGGGCAAGTCCAGCCTTGCGCGGGCGCTGTGCGGCGTGTGGCGGCCGGCGGGGGGCAAGATCCGGCTGGACGGGGCCACGCTGGACCAGTTCGACCCGGATGTGCTTGGCAGCTTTATCGGCTATCTGCCGCAGCGGGTGACGCTGTTCGAGGGCACCATCGCCGACAACATCGCGCGTCTGGCCGAGGCCCCCGATGCCGACAAGGTGGTCGCGGCGGCGCGGGCGGCGGCGGCGCATGACATGATCCTGCGCCTGCCGCAGGGCTATGACACGCGCACGTCATCCATCGGCGGGCGGCTGTCAGGCGGGCAGATGCAGCGCATCGGGCTGGCGCGGGCCTTGTACGGCGATCCGGTGTTTCTGGTGCTGGACGAACCCAATGCCAACCTCGACAATGACGGATCGGTGGCGCTGAACGCGGCCATCCGTGCGATGAAGGCGCGGGGCGGGGCGGTACTTATCATGGCGCACCGGCCCAATGCCATTCAGGAATGTGAAACGCTGCTGGTGCTGAACGAGGGCGCACGCGTGGCGTTTGGGCCGCGCGACCAGGTGTTGCGCGACATGGTAAAGAATCACACCGAGATTGTCCGCAGTTCGGGCCCCGGAGGCGTCGCATGACCGATCACCCCAAGCCGCCCGCCCCGCCGCGCGAAGTCACCCAGATGCCGCGCATCTTGTCGCCCGGTCCCGGTGCGCCCACCGGGGCGGGCTTTACCGCATCGGCGCTGAATGCCCCGCACGGGACCAACGCCGCCCTGCCGCCCAGACCCGGCACCCCCAGTCCCGCCGCCCCGCCCCGCGCCGCCGCGATCAACCGCTTTTCGTCGCGTGGGCCGCTGATCCTGGGGTTCCTGACGCTCTTGCTGCTGGTCGGCGGGTTCGGCGCCTGGTCGGTGCTGACGACGATCACCGGCGCCGTCGTGGCCCCCGGCAAGCTTGAGGTCGAACAGAACCGGCAGGTCGTGCAGCATCCCGATGGCGGGGTGGTCGCGGCAATCATGGTGACGGACGGCGATACCGTGGTGGCGGGCCAGCCCCTTTTGCAACTGGACGGGACGCAGTTGCGCACCGAACTGGTAATCGTCGAAGGGCAGTTGTTTGAACTTCTGGCCCGGCGCGGCCGACTTGAGGCCGAGCGTGATGATGCAACGACCATCACCTTTCCCGGCGAACTGATGACGCTGGCCAAAACCCGCGCAGATGCGGCCGGCCTGATGGAAGGGCAGCGCCGCCTGTTCGAGGCACGGCGCGACACGCTGGCGCGCCAGACCGAACAACTGGGCAAACGCGCATCCCAGACCACCAGCCAGATCGAGGGGATCGACGCGCAGAAAATAGCGCTGACCACGCAACTGGACCTGATCGGACAGGAACGGGCGGCAGTGCAGGAACTGTTCGACAAGGGGCTGGCGCAGCAAAGTCGTCTTCTGTCACTGCAACGCGAAGAGGCCCGGCTGTCGGGCGAGGTGGGCGAACTGATCGCCACGCGGGCATCGTCCGAAGGGCGGATCACCGAGGTCGAGCTGGAGGTGCTGCGTCTGGCCGCGGCCCGGCGCGAAGAGGCGAACACCCAGCTGCGCGACATCGGGTTTCGCGAACTGGAACTGGTCGAGCGGCGGTCGGCCCTGGTCGAGCGGACGGCGCGGCTGGTGATCACGGCACCCGTGTCGGGCATCGTGCTGGGCCTTGCCGTGACCACACCGCGCGCCGTCCTGCGCCCGGCAGAGCCGTTGCTGTATCTGGTGCCGCAGGACCGCCCGCTGGTCATCATGGCGCAGGTGTCGCCCGTCCATATCGACCAGGTACGTCCGGGGCAGCCCGCGCGCCTGCATTTCTCGGCCTTCAATTCGCGCACCACACCGGAACTGAACGGTACGGTGCTGGTCGTCTCTGCCGACGCGCTGACGGATGAGCGGACCGGCGCCACCTACTACCTCGCCGAGATCCTGCCCGACGAAGGCGAAATCGCCAAGCTGGAGGGGCTGACGCTGGTGCCCGGCATGCCGGTCGAGGCGTTCATCCGCACTGACGAACGCACGCCGCTGGCCTATCTGTTGAAGCCGTTCACCGATTATTTCACCCGTGCCTTCCGCGAAAGCTGAAGCGAAAAAGACCCGGGGCTCTGCCCCGGACCCCGGGATACTTGGACAAAGATGAAAACGCTGAGGGCGGGTTTCCTTGAGCGGGGGGATGGTCTAGCCTTTGGGCATCATCAGCGGAGGCGCGCCCCATGTCCGAGATCGAAACCCGTCTGGCCGAACTGGGCGTGACCCTGCCCGATGCACCGGCACCTGCGGCCAATTATGTGCCGTTTGTGGTGGTAGGGTCGCTGGTGCATGTCTCGGGCCAGATTTCGCAGGCGAACGGTGCGCTGATCAAGGGGCGGCTGGGCGACGGAATGAGCATTGAGGACGGGGCGGCAGCGGCAAAGACTTGTGCGATCAGCCTGCTGGCGCAGGTGCGCAAGGCCTGTGGCGGTGACCTATCGCGGCTGGTGCGGGCGGTGAAGCTGACGGGGTTCGTGAACTCGACCCCTGATTTCACCGATCAGCCCAAGGTCATCAACGGGGCATCGGATTTTCTGGTGGCGGCCCTTGGCGATGCCGGGCGGCACGCGCGGTCGGCGGTGTCGGCGGCAAGCCTGCCCCTTGGCGTGGCCGTTGAGATCGAGGGTATCTTCGAGATCCGCGCCTGACCGCCATGCAGCGCCCCGCACTGTCGCCCGCATTCCTGCACGCGCCACTGGCGCACCGGGGCTATCATGCCCTGCAGGATGGCCGCCCCGAGAACAGCCGCGCCGCGTTCGCAGCGGCGGTGGCGGCCGGATATGGCATCGAGATGGATGTGCAGGTCAGCCGTGACGGGCAGGCGATGGTGTTTCATGACGAGGCGCTGATGCGGCTGACCGGGGTTGGCGGGATGGTGGCCGACCGCGACGCTGCGGATCTGGGGCGGATTGGCCTTTTTGGGGGGGATGAGGGTATCCCGACGCTGGCCGAGGTTCTGGTGCTGGTGGCGGGCCGGGTGCCGCTGCTGATCGAGGTGAAGGACCGTCACGAGACGCTGGTGGCGACCGACGGGGTGCTGGAGGCGGCACTTGTAGCGGCCTTGGCGGGATATGAGGGGCCGGTGGCGGTGATGTCGTTCAACCCGGCGTCGGTGGCCGAGGTGGCGCGGATCGCACCGCATCTGCCGCGCGGGATCACCAGTGATCCGTTCAATGCGGCGGACTGGACGCCACTGCCTGAAGCCACCTGCAAACGGCTGCGAGGGATTCCGGACTATGATGCGGTGGGGGCGTCTTTCATTTCGCACAAGGCGGATGATCTGGGGTCGGCACGGGTGGCGGAGTTGCGGGCGCAAGGCGCGGCGGTGCTGTGCTGGACGATCCGCAGTGCCGGGGCCGAGGCCGCGGCGCGGCGTCAGGCCCAGAACGTGACCTTCGAGGGGTATCCGGCGGTGATCCCGGCTTGACGGGGGCATCGCCCGGGCCATCTGTGACAGCGACATGCCCCGACAGGCGGACGACATCCCCATGACCGACCCCACATTCGAGGTGACGATCCACCCGCGCCTGTCGGACATCCCCGCTGCCGACTGGGATGCGCTGGCCTGCCCGGAACCGGGCAGACCCCTTGACCCCTTCACCACGCATCGTTTCCTGTCGGCGCTGGAGGCGTCGGGGTCGGTCGGCCCCGGCACCGGCTGGGCCCCCCGGCATGTGGTGGTGCGGGACGCAGGCCGGATCATCGCAGCGGCACCGATGTATGCCAAGTCACACAGCCAGGGCGAGTATATCTTCGACCATTCCTGGGCCCATGCCTATGAGCGGGCCGGCGGGCGGTACTATCCCAAGCTGCAGATCGCCGTGCCCTTCACCCCCGCCACCGGGCGGCGGTTCCTGTGCGCGCCGGGGCATGAGGACGCTGGCCGCGCCGCCATCGCTGCGGCGGCGGTCGAGGTGGCATCCCAGGGCCGGATGTCGTCGGTGCATGTGACCTTCTGCACCGGGGACGAGGCTGCGGCGGGTGAGGGCATCGGCCTGATGGCCCGCACCACGCAGCAGTTTCACTGGGTGAACGGCGGCTATGCCACCTACGACGATTTCCTCGCCACCCTTGCCAGCCGCAAGCGCAAGGCGCTGCGCAAGGAACGCGCGCAGGCGCAGGGGTTCGGCGGCACCATTCAGGCGCTGACCGGCGATGCACTGAAACCCCGGCACTGGGATGCGTTCTGGCAGTTCTATCAGGATACCGGCAGCCGCAAATGGGGCACGCCGTACCTCACACGCCCATTCTTCGATGCGGTACAGGCGACGATGCGGGATGATGTGCTGCTGGTGCTGGCCGAACGCGATGGCGTGCCGGTGGCGGGGGCGCTGAATTTCATCGGGCGGGATGCGCTTTATGGCCGCTACTGGGGCTGTACCGAGAACCATCCCTATCTGCACTTTGAGTTGTGCTATCATCAGGCCATCGACTGGGCCATCGCCCAAGGGTTGCAGCGGGTCGAGGCGGGGGCGCAGGGGGAACACAAGCTGGCGCGCGGCTATCTGCCGGTGGCCACCCATTCGCTGCACTGGCTGGCCGATCCGGGGCTGTCGCGGGCGGTGGCGCAGTACCTGCAAGAGGAACGGCGCGCGGTGGACAATGAAATCGAGGTGCAGACGGCCTATGGCCCGTTCCGCCGCGGCCCAGTGCCGGGCGAGACGTGGGAAGAGGGTGAGGGGGCATGAGCGTAAAGCAGTGCCTGTTGCTTCCATTGTGTCCGTTCACCAACGCCTTGCTGGCGCAACCATCCTGACCCTGCCGGAGATCACCCATGCCCCAGACCCTTCTTTCCGCCGATGACCGCAACGCCATGCTGCCCGCCCTTGGCGAAACCGGCTGGGCCGCCGTGCCGGACCGCGATGCGATCCGCAAAGTCCTGAAGTTCAGGAATTTTTCCGAAGCATGGGGATTCATGTCGCGCGCGGCATTGAAGGCCGAGGCGTCGAACCACCATCCCGAATGGCGCAATGTCTACAACGTGGTGGACGTGACCCTGTCGACGCATGATTGCCACGGGCTGTCACGGCTGGACATCGACCTTGCCCGCGCGATCGACCGTATCGCGGGCGATGCAGAGGTGCAGCGCGATCATGGGGCACCGATCCTGTGCCTGTGCGAGGTTGCTGCGGGCAAGCCCTAGGCGATTTGGCTGGACCCAACGGCGCAATCTGCGACACCCTGCATCATAGTCAGGGAGGACAAGCCGATGTTTCGCGCGCTGTTGCTGGAAAAGGACGCCGAGGGGCTGGCACAGGCCCGTATCGCCGAGATGGAAGACAGCGCCCTGCCTGCGGGCGAAGTGACGGTGGCGGTCGAGTATTCGACGCTGAACTACAAGGACGGGCTTTGCCTGTCGCCCACGGGCGGTGGCCTTGTCCGCGCGTGGCCGCATGTTGCAGGCATCGATTTTGCCGGGCGGGTAGAGGCATCAGAGGATGCCCGATACCGCCCCGGTGACCGCGTGGTGCTGACCGGCTGGCGCGTGGGTGAGGCGCATTGGGGCGGATATGCGCAGAAGGCGCGGGTCAGGGCGGACTGGCTGGTGCCGTTGCCCGAGGCGATCTCCACCCGGATGGCGATGGCGGTGGGGACTGCGGGGTTCACATCGATGCTGGCGGTGATGGCGTTGGAGGATCACGGGCTGACGCCCGACAAGGGCGAGGTGCTGGTGACGGGGGCTGCGGGCGGTGTGGGGTCGGTCGCGGTGGCGATTCTGGCACGGCTGGGCTACAGCGTGGCCGCCGTGACCGGGCGGCCAGAGACCGAGGCCTATCTGCGCGATCTGGGCGCAACCCGCATTATTCCACGCGCTGAGATCGCCGAAACCGTCAAGCGACCCCTTGAGTCCGAGATCTGGGCGGGCTGCATTGATGCAGTGGGTGGCGCGATGCTGGCGCGGATGCTGGGGCAGATGAAGTATCAAGCCTCGGTCGCTGCCGTGGGGCTGGCGGGGGGCTCGGCCCTGCCTGCGACGGTGATCCCGTTCCTGTTGCGCGGCGTGAACCTGTTGGGGATCGACAGCGTGCTGCGCAACCACAAAGACCGCCTGCGCGCCTGGGACCGGATTGCGCGCGACCTGCCGATGGACAAGCTGGAGGCGATGATCCGGCCTGCGACGTTGCAGGACTTGCCAGCCCTTGGCGTGGCCATCCTGCAAGGGCAGGTGCAGGGGCGCGTGGTTGTGGACGTCAACGCCTGATGGCGCGGTGGCAGGGGGGCGCTGCCCCCCTCGCTTCGCTCACCCCCCGGAGTATTTGGGCAAGGTGAATGCCAACAAAGGCGTCAGATTGCCTTGAGCAGCGCCTCACCGCCCGAGACGTCGCAGACGCCGGGGCTTTCTTCGGGGTGCAGCACCTTGACCACGCCATCCTCGGCATAAAGCGCATAGCGTTTCGAGCGATTGATAAGGCCCACAGGCGGGGCGCTGAATTCCATGCCGATGGCCAGGGTAAAGGCCGCATCGGCGTCGGCCAGCATGGTGATGCCGGCGGCGGTGGCGCCGGTGCTGTCGCCCCAGGCCTTCATCACGAAGGGGTCGTTGACCGACAGGCAGATGATCTCGTCCACGCCCTTGGCGGCAAAGGCATCCTTGGTGCGGATGAAGCTGGGCACATGGGCACTGGTGCAGGTGCCGGTATAGGCCCCCGGCAGACCGAACAGGACCACGCGGCGGCCCTTGAGGCGGGCGTGCAGCGACACCGCTTCGGGCCCCGCCGCGCCGATGTGCAGAAGGGTGGCGTCGGGCAGGCTGTCGCCGGGGGAAATCGTCATGCGGGGCCTCTTGGGTTTGCGTTTGCGTCCTGCGGGGATATAGGCTTTGCGCCGGGGCAAGACCAGTGGGAGACGGGGAAGCATGCGGATTGTCGTGGTGGGCGGCGGCCAGGCCGGATCGGCGGCGGTGGCCAGGCTGCGGGCGCTGGGCCATCAGGGGCCGCTGACGCTGGTGGGTGCAGAACCCGTGCCGCCCTATCAGCGACCGCCCCTGTCCAAGGCCTATCTGACCGGCGAGATGGAGGAGGAGCGGCTGTTCCTGCGGCCCGCCGCGTTCTATGCCGATCAGGGGATCGACCTTGTGACCGGCGTGTCCGTGGCGGGCATCGACCGCGCCGCACAGACCGTTGATCTGGGTGGCCACGCACTGGGCTATGACGCGCTGATCCTTGCCACAGGCGCGCTGCCGCGCCGTTTGCCTGCATCGGTCGGGGGCGATCTGGCCGGCGTGCATGTGCTGCGCAATCTGGCCGATGTGGATGCGATGCGCGGGGCCTTTGTGCCCGGGGCGCGCCTGTTGGTGGTGGGGGGCGGCTATATCGGGCTGGAGGCGGCGGCGGTGGCGCGCAAGCTGGGCGTGGCCGTTACCCTGATCGAGATGGCCCCGCGCATCCTGCAGCGCGTGGCCTGCCCGGAGACCAGCGATTACTTCCGCGCCTTGCATGGTGGGCATGGCGTCGAAGTGCTGGAGGGGACCGGGCTTACCCGGCTGACCGGCGAGGGTCGGGTGACGGGCGCGGTCCTGTCGGACGGGCGCGAGATCGGGTGCGATTTCGTGATTGCCGGGGTGGGGGTGGTGCCGGATACGGCGCTGGCCGCCGCTGCCGGGCTGATGATCGACAACGGCATCGCGACCGATGACATGGGCCGCACGTCGGACCCGCATATCTGGGCGGCGGGGGATTGTGCGTCGTTCCTGTGGCGGGGGGGGCGGGCGCGGCTGGAATCGGTGCAGAACGCCATCGACATGGCCGAGGCTGTGGCTGCGAATGTGCTGGGGGCAGGCGTGGCCTATGATCCCAAGCCATGGTTCTGGTCGGATCAGTATGATTGCAAACTGCAGATCGCGGGCCTGAACACCGGCTATTCCGAGGTGGTCACGCGGCGCGTGGGCGAGGCCACGTCGTTCTGGTACTATGCCGGCGCGCGGTTGCTGGCGGTTGATGCGATGAACGACCCGCGTTCGTACATGGTGGGCAAACGGCTGATCGAAATGGGCAAATCCCCCGACCCTGCGCTGATCGCCAACCCGGACACCGAGCTTAAGGCGCTGCTCAAGGCATGAGGATCATCGGCGGCGCGATGCGGGGCACGCATCTGGCCCCCGTGGGCGACGGCGACCCCGCGGCGCATCTGCGCCCCACGTCGGACCGGGTGCGTGAAGCGGTGTTCAACCTGCTCTTGAACAGCCTGCACTTTCCGATGGCCGGGGCGCGCGTGCTGGACCTGTTCGCAGGCACCGGCGCGCTGGGGCTGGAGGCGCTGAGCCGGGGGGCGGCGCGGGTGGCGTTTGTCGATGACGGGGCGGCGGCGCTGGCCCTGTTGAAGCGCAATATTGGCATCTGCCGGGTGGGTGAGGCTGCCGACATCATCCGCCGCGATGCGACAAGGCTGGGTGACTGTCGGGGGCAGGGGTTCGGTCTGGTGTTCATGGACCCGCCCTATGGCAAGGGATTGGGCGAGGCGGCGCTGGCGTCGGCGGTGGCCGGGGGATGGCTGGGGCCGACCGCGGTGGTGGTGTGGGAAGAGGCGGCGGCGGTGGCGCCGCCACAGGGGTTTTCGATGCTGGATGCACGGCGCTATGGCGATACCTGGGTGACACTGCTGAGGGCACCAGAATGACGCCCAGGGCCGTTCTGTTTGACTGCGACGGCGTGCTGGTGGACAGCGAGCCGCCGACCTTTGCCATGCTGGCCGAGGATTTCACCCGCTTTGGGCTGAGTGTGACAGCGGCGGCGGTGGCCGAGCGGTTCTCGGGCGGCACCATCCACGATGTCGCAATCCGTGCCCGCGCGCTGGGGGCGGACCTGCCCGATGGCTGGGCTGCGGATTTCTATGAACGGCTGTTCGTGCGGCTGGCCGAAGGCGTGCCGGTCATTCCCGGGGTCGAGGACGTGCTGGACCGTCTGGATGCGGCGGGCATCGTCTATGCGGTCGGGTCAAATGGTGTGGGGCGCAAGATGGCGATCACCCTTGGGCCTTATCCGCGGCTGTGGGACAGGCTGAAGGGCCGGCTGTATTCGGGACAGGAGTTGGGGATGCCGAAACCGCTGCCGGGGTTGTGGCTGCATTGCGCCGGATCGCTTGGGGTCGATCCGGCCGATTGCGTGGTGGTCGACGACAGCCCGGTCGGCTGTCAGGGCGCGCGGGTGGCGGGCATCGCGGCGATGGGGTTTGCGGCACACGGTGATGGGGCGCGACTGGCGGCGGAAGGCGCCACGGTATTCCGCCGGATGGAAGAGTTGCCGGGGCTTCTGGGGCTTTAGCCCGCAAGGGATTGCGCCGTGACGTCATAAGCGCAACAGGTTTATAACAACCCAAGGCACAGTAAGTGGCGCGCCACTGAGGCGCGCTGGCCAGACATCTCTTTTTGTATTGCAAAGGTTTAGCTGCGGAAACCTATGATTGATCGTAGCCCGGCGTCGGGGTTTCTTTCTTGCGTGGATGACCTGAAAAATCATATGCTTCAACGGCACTGGGGGAATCATGTGGCGGAAATCTGTGCCTCAGCGCTGCACTGCACAGTGCAAACGGTTTCGCCAATCTATACCGGAGCGTGTGGCGGCGGACTGGCTGATTTCTGTTAATATGTGGAGGTGACTGATCGTTGACCGGATGATGCGCCTCTCGACAGAACCGCGGTGGGGGCAACCTGCGCTGCGTCAACATCCCTGACCCCACGGTGCTGCCCCTCATACCTTTACTTTGCGCCAACAGGAGAGAAACACGTCTGGAAGAATGATCTGGATCGCACTGGCCGCTACTGCTGTGCTTGCCACTGCTGCCAAGGCAGACGTTACCGTGGAATGTCATTCCCGCAACTATCAGTATGACGAGTGTCACGCGGCAAAACTGAAGAAGCCGCAGCTCGTCCACCAGATTTCGTCCAGCGCCTGCATCCTCAACAACAGCTGGGGGTTCAACCCGAAGACCCGCTATATCTGGGTCGCCAATGGTTGTGCCGGGGTTTTTGCCGACGTGGGCGGATACCATCACGGGCGCGGCGACACCTTCGATCCGGGTGCCCGTCAGTACGGCGATCGCGGCCATGACCTGGGCGCGGTTGCGGGTGGCATCATCCTGGGTGCCCTGATCCAGGGTGCCACGCGCCACAATGGTCACAGCCACGCAACCAGCAATGTATCGCAGGGGTCTGGCTACAACGGCTGTCATGGACTTGGCTGCATCGTGGATGACCCGGCGACCGCCGAGGTCGACGGCACACCGCAGTTCGATACCAATGGTGAGCCGAATTTTGACACCGAGGGCAACTATCAGGGGTGCCACGGGATCGGATGCCTTGTTGACCAGTAGATGACGGATCGCCGCGGCACCCGTTCAACGCGGTGCCGGGCGTGTGTATCTGTTTGCGGTTGAAAGCGGGGACAGGACGGGAATCGTCCTGTCCCTGTTGCATATCGGGCCAGACAGGATCGTGCGGAAGGACGGTCGGTGACTTCACCGCGACCGAACCCTGTCCTTCAGGGTTCGGGCTTTGGTATCATGGGGTTACCTAGGCCGCGAACATCGGGAAGGTGACACCCAGCGCCCAGCCAAGGAACACCCCCAGGGCGATGCCTGCAACGCCCGGTCGCCATGTGGCTCGGCCCACCCATCCGGCCATTGTTCCGAACAGAAGGAAGAACAGCAGGATCACCGGCAGGATGATCAGAAGGAAGAACAACCGCTCAAAATCCAGCGCCACCGCCAGCCCCAGCGATGCCAGCGCCGCCGTCCGCACCGTCAGCACCCGCCATATCGGTGCCCGCCCACCCTCGGTCAGCGCCCCGTCGGCCAAAAGGAACGGCACCGCGCCAAGGGCCATCACGGCCACCACCGGGATGCGTCCTGCGACCGGGACGAACGACGCGAAATAGCGGTCAAGCGCGCTGCCGAAGATCAGGATGGCAAAGGCCGCCACAGGGATGGCCAGCAGCGGCACCACAGGTGCCATGCGCCGCAGCCCGCCCATCGACGCCAAAAGCCCAAGCGCGATGGCCCCGTAAAGCGCCAGATGTACCGCCAGATAATCCGCCACCAGCACCGGCAGGAACCGCGTGTCGATGGGCCACAGGATCAGCGGCGTCGCCAGCGCAGGCCCGACCACGGCCAGCAGAAACCTCCCGGCCGGCAACCGCAATGGTGGCATTGGCGCGCGGAACCGTTGCAGGGCACCTGCCAGTGGCCAGGCCATCGCCACCACCGACACCAGCAGCAGTGCGATCCACCCGCCACGCCGCGCAATCGGCGGGGTGGCATCGCGGGCGAACACGGCGTTCAGCCAGCCCCGCGTCTCGGCCAGCATGGTGCCGGAAAACAGGATACCGACATGTTCCACATTCGGCGCAGTCAGGGCACGTCGCAGGCCCGTCGCGTTCGGCACGCTTTGCCCCAGCACTGCCCCCGCATCGGCCAGCCGCAGCGCACGCAGCGCCTCGGCGGCCAGCATCCCCTCCCACTCGCCCGCGATGACCATAAGGTTGCGCGGCTGGTCCGCCGTCACCGCCGTTGAAAACATCGACAGTGCCACCACCGCCTGCACCCGGGCATCGCGTATCGCCTGGCGCACAACGATATCCGATGCCATCGAATGCCCGACCAGCGCCAGCCGCCCGTCGGCCCCGGGCAGCGCCAGCCCCGCCTCGGACACCCGCGCCAGTTCGTCCATCAGAACCAGCGTCGTGCCATCGGTCCGCGTCACGTCGCCCGACATCGGCACCGGGTTGCGCCCGTGGCCTGCAAGGTCATAACTGACCGCGATGTATCCCGCCTGAGCCAGCGTCACCGCGATGCTGTCCATCATCGGGCGCGAACCGGCAAATCCGTGGGCGATTATGACGACCGGCGCAGGTGCATCACCGGGCAGACGGAATACCGTTGCAGGCGTCGTGCCGACCGACAGCGGGGTGATGACCAGCCCCGCCCGCCCCGCCTCAAGCCGCCAGACCGACAGAACCGCCCCGGCCAGCGCCAGCAGCAGCACTGCCAGCCGGATCATCCCCATGTGGGGTGGTACTTGCCCGCGGGTGACAGGGTAAAGATCTCGGCCCCGGTCGCCGTGACACCCACCGAATGCTCGAACTGCGCAGACAGGGACTTGTCGCGGGTGACGGCGGTCCAGTCATCGTCCAGCACCTTGGTCTCGGGGCGGCCAAGGTTCACCATGGGTTCGATGGTAAAGAACATGCCCTCTTCCAGCACCGGCCCGGTGCCGGGGCGGCCATAGTGCAGCACGTTCGGCGGCGCATGGAACACCCGGCCAAGGCCATGGCCGCAGAAATCGCGCACCACGGACATGCGGTTTTCCTCGACAAAGGTCTGGATCGCATGACCGATGTCGCCAAAGGTATTGCCCGGACGCACCGCCGCAATGCCGCGCATCAGGGCATCGTAGGTCACCTCGATCAGACGCTCGGCCTTCCGGTCAAGCCGGCCGGCCACATACATGCGGCTGGTGTCACCGAACCAGCCTTCCACGATCACCGTCACGTCGATGTTGACGATATCGCCATCCAGCAGCCGGTCATCCGCGCGCCGCTTTTCCAGGTTCCTCGAAATCGTCTCACCGCCGCCCTTGGGGATCGGCTCGCCCGGAATGCCGTGGCACACCACATGGTTGACCGAAATGCACGACGCGTGTCGATAACCCTTGTAGCCGATGGTGGCCGAGGTGACACCCAGACGCGTCACCTCATCGGTGATAAAGCGGTCAAGCGCCGCAGTCGTGGCACCGGGCACGACCAGGGCGGCCACCCGGTCAAGGATACCTGCGGCAACCGCACCCGCCGCGCGCATGCCCGCGAAATCCGCATCTTCATAGATGCGGATGCCATCCTTGGTGATGCGGCCCCGGGTGATGTCCATGACGTGAAATATAGGCGTCATGGCAGGGATTGGCCAGAGCCTGCCGCAGGCCTATACCCGGCAGGACAACGACGGAGACTAGACATGACCAACCCCACCGCCGCCATGCTGGTGATCGGCGACGAGATCCTGTCGGGACGCACGCGCGACACCAACACGCACCATCTGGCACAGGCCTGTACCACCCGGGGCATCCGCCTGATGGAGGCGCGGGTGGTGGCCGATGACCATGCGGCCATTGTGGCGGCGGTTCGGGCGCTGTCGGCGGCGTGGGACCATGTGTTCACCAGTGGCGGCATCGGCCCTACGCATGATGACATCACCGCCGATGCCGTGGCCGATGCGATGGGTGCCAGCATCGGCCACCGGGCGGACGCGATGGCGCTGCTGGCCGCGCATTACGCCCGGCAGGGGATGGAGTTCAACGCGGCGCGCCAGCGGATGGCGCGCATCCCCGATGGGGCCACGCTGATCGACAACCCGGTGTCGGTGGCCCCCGGGTTCACCATCGGCCACGTCCATGTGATGGCCGGCGTGCCCCGGATATTCGAGGCGATGCTGGCCGGGGTGCTATCGGGGATCGCGGGCGGTGCCGTGCTCCTCAGCCAGTCGCTGGAGGTGCAGCGCGGCGAGGGTGAGATTGCCGATGGCTTTGCCGCCCTTGCCGCCGCCTATCCTGACCTGTCGATGGGGTCCTATCCGTTCAACCGCAACGGCACCTTCGGCACCAATCTGGTGATCCGAGGCACCGATGTCGCAATGCTGGACGCCGCCATGACGCAGCTTGCCGCGCTGTATCCGCCGCAATGACACCCGATGTGACCAGCCTGTTTGACGGGATGGCGGCCAGTTGGCCCCCGGTCGCCACGCACAGGATCGGGCCATGGCTGTTGCGTCAGGGGCCGGGCGGCGGCAGCAGGGTGACCTCTGCCGTGGCCGATGGCGCGGTGACCGTGGCCGACCTTGCGCCGCTGGTGCAGGCGGCATCACGGCTTGGGCAACCTGGGCTGGTGATGGTGCGGCAGGGCGAAGATGCGCTGGACGCGACACTGGCCGCTGCGGGCTGGCGGATGGGTGACGAGGTGGTGCTGTATCTGGTGCCGTCGGCGGCCTTTGCCGCCCCGCCGGGGATGACGGCCTTTGTGATGTGGCCGCCACTGGCCGTGCAGCGCCTGATCTGGAACGAGGGGGGGATCGGCGCGGCGCGGCAGGCCATCATGGACCGCGCAACCGGCCCCAAAACCGCGATCCTTGGCCGCAGCGGCGACCGGCCTGCGGGCACGGCGTTTGTCGCCATCGCGGGTGGCACCGCGTGGCTGCATGCGCTGACCGTGGTGCCTGACCTCTTGCGGCGTGGCACGGCGCGCAACATCATGGGGGCGGCGG
This sequence comes from Rhodobacterales bacterium, assembly GCA_038209775.1. Taxonomy (GTDB): domain Bacteria; phylum Pseudomonadota; class Alphaproteobacteria; order Rhodobacterales; family Rhodobacteraceae; genus JBBQXK01. The sequence continues at coordinate 30,756 of JBBQXK010000037.1, forward strand.
GGGCCTGGGCGCAATCGGCGGGGGCCGATTGGCTGGCGCTGGCGGTCACGCGCGGCAACGTGACTGCGCGGGCGCTCTATGCTTCCCTGGGGATGCAAATTGTGGGACACTATCACTATCGCACCCAATGAGCCCGCGAGAGGCCAGAGCAGTGAAAACCACCCTGATACAGGCACTTGGCGCGCTGATCGCCCTTGGCGGCCCAGCGGCGGCGCTGACGCTGGCCTTCCCCGATCCCGCGACCCAGACGGCAACCACGTCAGACCGCCTTGCCAGCTACCGCCTGCCGACCGGCCCCTTTGACGGCAACGTGGTACCCACCAAACTGGCCGAAGGCGCGGTCGAGGCGCGGTCATGGCGGATCGAGGGGGCCGATCAGACCACGCTGGCACTGATGCGGGTGATGCGCGCACAGGTGCAGGCGCAGGGCTATGTCGTGATCTATGAATGTGAGGCGGCATCCTGTGGCGGCTTCGATTTCCGCTTTGCGACCGAGGTTCTGCCCGAACCCGCGATGCATGTGGACCTTGGCGATTTCCGCTATCTTGCCGCCACCAAGGGCGACGATGTGGCCAGCCTGATCGTCAGCCGGTCAGAAGCGGCAGGGTTCGTGCAACTGACCCGCGTGTCATCCGCCGTGTCGAACCTGCCGACGCTGCAGATCGCGTCGGGTGCCGGGCTGCCCGCACGGAACCCCGCACCGGCACCGGTTGTCCTGGCCGATGTGGCGGGGCCGGCGGTCACCCTGTCGGCCACCAATGCCGTGGACGCGGCGGGTCTGGCCGAAAGGCTGGTGGCCAAGGGCATGTCAAGTCTGGACGACCTGCGGTTTGCCGCCGGGGCCACAACGCTTGAGCCGGGCGAATACCCTTCGCTGACCGCTCTGGCCGAATGGCTGCGCGCTGACCCGGCGCGGCAGGTGGCACTGGTTGGCCATACCGATGCGTCCGGGGGCCTTGAGACCAATATCGCCATCTCGCGCCGCAGGGCGGAAGAGGTGCGCGGCGTGCTGGTCGCGCGATATGACGTGGCGCGCGGGCAGGTGACGGCTGAAGGCGTCGGATACCTGTCGCCGCGTGCGTCCAACCTGACGCCTGCGGGGCAACAGGCCAACCGCCGGGTCGAGGTGGTGTTGACCAAGGCCGAATGATGTTTAACGGCCCCGGAGCCGCGCGGCATCTTGCCCTTGCGCCCCTTTTTTCGTCAGTTCGCCCGCGAAGATCACGCGCGGGTTCCGGTTGGTGCCGTCGCAGACCTGGGTGATCCTCGCATCGCGGCACGACCGCCCAACACCGCGTCCGAGATTCCCGCAACGGTCAAAAGGCATTTGGCGATGCAGGTCCGTGCAGAAAACCGATCCCCCTGTCCTGCACCCCGGCACACGTGCGTGTGACCCATCCGCGAAGTTGCACGCCCGCGTCGCGCACGAAAGTATCTGTTTCGGTCAGCCACATCAGCAACCTTACGCCGTTTGGTCCCAATCCGGGACTTCATTAACCACAGGATCACATCCCGCGCACCACCGCCACAAACCTGTTGCCAGCCGGGTTGATCGTCCCGTAAATGCACCGTATGGTTACTTGACCAAAGGCCAGCACCGGAAAAGCCCCGCTCATGTACCCCAGCCGATCATCGCGTGCCGCTGCCTGCAACGGAGTTGCAGGTCATGATGGCCCGATACGGCCTGCGTTCCGGGCCGGTCGCATGACATCCCGCCTTCTGCCCGGCAACGCCCCGGTTCCCGCCTGACCGCGATGCCACCCACCCAAGACTTGCCCACAGGACGGAAAACGCCATGAACATCTGTTTTCAAAAGACCCATCAGCGTGCCTTTGGCACCTATCCCCTGACCGGCGAAGTCCTGACACAGGCCATCACGGCGGCGGCGGATGCAGGCTATCGCGCATTCGATACCGCGCAGATGTACGGCAATGAGGCAGATACGGGTGCGGCCCTTGCGGCCACGGGCATCGCGCGCGATGACCTGTGCATCACCACCAAGGTGCATCCCGCCAACTATTCCGATAACCTGTTTCTGTCCTCGGTCGAACACAGCCTGCGCGATCTGCGTCTGGCGCAGGTGGACCTGCTGCTGCTGCACTGGCCGCCGGTTGGCGGTGACATCGCGCCGCCGCTGCGCCTGCTGCAACAGGCGCTTGACGCGGGGTTGACCCGCCACATCGGTGTGTCGAACTTCACCGCGCAGATGATGCGTGAAGCCACTCTCATCGTGGACGCCCCCATCGCCACCAACCAGGTCGAGTTTCACCCGCTCCTGAACCAGGACAGGCTGCTGGCGGCGGCGGTGGAAACCGGCATTCCGCTGTCATCCTATTCGTCGGTGGCGCGGGGCGAGGTGTTCCGGCACGGCATCTTTGCCGCGATTGGCAAAGGCTATGGCAAATCGGCGGCGCAGGTGGTGCTGCGCTGGATTCTGCAAAAGGGGGTGTCGCTGAACACGATGTCTACCAAACCCGCCAACATCGCCGCCAACTTTGACATCATGGATTTCACCCTGTCGTCCATCGACATGGCCCGGATCGAGGCGATGACCGCAACCGGATACCGGATTGTCGGCAAGGGTCTGGTGCCCTGGGCCCCCGACTGGGACTGACCATCCAACGGGCTGCGACCCTGCAAACCGGATGGCTCTGGCCGTTTCGGAACCTCTTTGACGCTGGCCCGGTGACCTGTGTAAAAGGTCGGCTACCGCAGCGCCGGGGCACCAGGGGACAGCGACCGTGACGACCATCACCGACACAACAGCAACCCCGCCCGACACCCCGAAAACCAAACCGCGCCAGCGCGATGCAGAGGCGACCAAGGCGCGTATCCTTGACGCGGCCAAGAAGGAATTTGCGCGCAACGGCCTCGGCGGGGCGCGTGTCGACGTGATCGCAAAGCTGGCCAGCGCCAACAAGCGGATGATCTACCACTACTTTTCCAGCAAGGAAAAACTGTTCCAGACGGTGTTGGAAGAGGCCTATATAGCCATCCGCACCGCCGAACAGAAGCTTCAGCTTGACCATCTGGAACCGAGGGCGGCGCTTGAGCGGCTGGTGCGGTTCACCTGGGATTACTATCTGCGCAATCCCGAATTCCTGACACTGGTCAACAGCGAAAACCTGCACCGCGCCCGCCATCTCAAGGATTCCGAGGTGGTCAAGATCTACAGTCGTCGCTTTGTCGCCATGGTGGAAGACATCCTTGCACGCGGCGTCACTGCCGGAGTTTTTCGCGCGGGGATCGACCCGGTGCAGTTGAACATCACCATCGCGGCCATCGGATACTATTATCTGACCAACCGCTTTACCGGCTCGATCCTGTTTGAGCGTGACATGATGTCGAAGGATGCCCTTGGCCAAAGATTGACCTTCAACATCGACACGATCCTTCGTCTGGTCGACGCCGACAAAGGGTAACCTCCCCCACGGCATTGGGGTTGCGTACCGCGCCAAGCCAACCTTTCAGCGCATCGAACATCGCCTGATCGGCGGGGCCGACACTGTCGCGGGTGGGTCCTGTCATCGTCGTCTTCGGGTTCATTTTCCGGGGTGGCGACGGGCCAAAGCTGGACAATCGCTTTGACTTCGATAATCATATCGTAATGTCGAAAATTGATACGCAAGGCGCATGAATGAACGCTGGGCTTCTGGAACACATCCGCACCTTCGCCCGCGCCGTGGAAACCGGCAGCTTCACCGCCGTCGCACTGGAACAGCAGCAAAGCCAGCCCACGGTCAGCCGCCAGATCTCGGCGCTGGAGGAACACCTTGGCGTCCGCCTGTTGCAACGCACCACCCGCGCACTGACCCTGACGGATGAGGGGCGGACCTATTACGAACATGCCCGCGCCCTTTTGGAGGCCACCGAGAGCGCGGCCATCGCCGTGCGTCCCGGTCAGGCTGCGGTGTCGGGACAGCTTCGCATCGCGGCCCCGCTGGCCTTTGCCCGCCTGCACCTCATGCCCCGGATCAAACGCTTTCTGGCCGCACACCCCGCCCTTACCACCGACTGGGTGCTGGGCGACCGGCCTGTGGATCTGGTGGAGGAGGGCGTCGATCTGGCCATCCGCATCGGGCGCATCACCGACCAGTCGCTGATCGCCCGTCGTATCGGCGAGATGCGCCGCATCACCGTGGCCACCCCCGACTACTGGCTGCGCAATGGAAGACCCACCCACCCGGAAGAGCTGACATCCCACGATTGCATCGTCTATACCGGGCTTGCGACGATGGACGAATGGCACTTCCGCGCAATGGACGGATCGCCCCGGATCGTCAGGGTCAAGGGCCGCATCCGGGTCAGCGCATCCGAAGGGATGCGGTCGGCGGTGCTGGAGGGGCTGGGCGTGGCCGTGGTGCCGACCTGGCTTTTCACCGACGAGATTGATCGCGGCATCCTGCAAAGTGTGCTGACCGACTACGAACCCGATCCCCTGCCGATCCAGGCCGTGACGCCATCGCGCCGGATGGTCCCGCCGCGCGTCCGCGCCTTCGCCGATTTCATCGCGGAAGAGTTCCGAAGTGATCCAAGGCTGTCAGGGCGACGCACCGACCCCTGACAGACCGAAAGCGGCGGATGACCATTCAGGTTCACCGCCGCCGGTCCTTGTCAGCTTGCCCCGTTCACCAGTTGTCCGGCCCCTTGTCGGAATAACGCCGCGCCAGAAAGTCGATGAACGCGCGCACCTTGGGCTGGGTGAACCGGCCCGGGGGATAGACGGCGTAGATGCCCAGCGTTTCCACCGGCAGGCCGGGAATAGCCTCTTCCACCTGACCCGCCCGCATCGAATCTGCGTACAGGAACGACGGCAGATAGGCGATGCCAAGGCCACTGATGGCCGCGTTCAGCAAGCTTTGCCCGTCATTCACCGTCAGCCAGCCCGCCGTGCGTACCTGCCGCTTTTCCCCCGTGTGGGTGGGCACGCGCCAGACGTTGCCGTTGGCCTGATTGGAGTAATGCAACAGCTTGTGCTCGTTCAGGTCGTCCACCTTCATCGGGCGGCCGTACCGCTGGAAATAGCTGGGCGATGCGATCATCCGCTTGGTCGTCTCGGTCAGCTTGCGCGCACGCAGGCTGCTGTCCTCAAGTTCGCCCACCCGGATCGCCAGATCGAACCCTTCACTGATCAGTTCCACATAGCGGTTGTTCAGCACCATGTTGACGGTGATGTCGGGGTATTCCAGCAGGAAATCCCCCAGAATGGGTGACAAAAGGTTCACCCCGAAATCCGTCGCCACGCTGATCCGCAAAAGACCCGAGGGCGCCGACTGCATCGAGGTGACCAGCGCATCCGCCTCACCCGCGTCGTTCAGCACACGGCGGGCGCGGTCGTAATAGGCCAGCCCGATCTCGGTCGGCGATACCCGGCGCGTGGTGCGGTTCAACAGCCGCGCCCCAAGCCGCGCCTCAAGTGCCGAGACGTGCTTTGACACGGCGGACTTCGAGATGCCCATCTTCTTGGCCGCATCGGTAAATCCACCCTGGTCCACCACGGTGGCGAAGGCTTCCATTTCGGTCAGTCGGTCCATCTTGGTCCCCTTGGCAGCGTCGTCGTTGTTTCCGGGTTTGACCCTCGAATGGGGCGGGAACACGGCGCGGCCTTGTCCAGTCTGGGGAATTGTCGCGTACCGTTCGTGGCCGGGAAACAACCGGGGGCGGCAACGGATCGGCGGAAAGGGGTTGCAGGGGCGCCGCAGATCGGCGGGAAAAGGACCGGACATGACCCACCGGCGGGAATTTGTTCCACTTTTCGAACCACTTTGGCGACCCGGCGCGCAGAAGTCGCGGTAACTCGGATCACTGTAGAATACTGTTCCTCCGCCGGTTAGGTCAGGTCCGGGGGCGGCAATGCCCTCATCACCCGAAACACACCCTGAAGGAGATTGACATGAACCGGACGACAATCGCGCTGGCAGCGGGCCTTGCCCTTGGCGGGTTTCAGGCCATCGCACAGGATGCCCTGCCGGTGCAGGATACCGACGGAAACGGGGTATTCTCGCTTGAGGAAATGCAGGTGGTGCTGCCCGACATGACCGCCGAAAGCTATGCCTCGCTTGACACCAACGCCGATGGCGGCGTTGACGCGGTCGAACTTGCGGCGGCGATCGAGGCGGGCACGGTCAAGCCCGCGACCTGACGATGTGGCCGGGCGCATCGATCCCCCCGGTGCGCCCGGCTACAACCGCGCGGCCAATCGCGCACCCTGATCAATCGCACGTTTCGCATCCAGCTCGGACGCCACATCCGCCCCGCCGATGATGTGATGCGCAATCCCCATCGCCGTCAGCGCATCGGCCAGCGTCCGCTCCGGCAACTGGCCCGCACACAGCACCACGGTATCAACCGGCAGCAGCGCCGGGTTTTCGCGCCCCGGCCCCTGCGACAGGATGATCCCCTCGGGCGTGATCGCCTCGTAATTCACGCCGCCGCGCATCGCCACGTCCTTCATTGCCAGCGCCGCACGGTGGATCCAGCCCGTGGTCTTGCCCAAGCCCCGGCCCGGCTTTTCGGCCTTGCGCTGTAACAGATGCACCTCGCGCGCCGGGGCCTCGGGGCGCGGACCTTCGGGCGCAAGGCCACCGGGCGTGTCGGCGGGATCGCCCACCCCCCATTCGCGCCGCCACAGCGCCAGATCCTCGGTCGGGCTTTGGCCCTGATGCACAAGGTATTCGGCCACGTCGAACCCGATCCCCCCCGCGCCCACGATGGCCACCCGCGCCCCCACCGGCGCCCCGCGCAACACCTCGCCATAGGTCAGCACATGCGGCAGGTCCTGCCCCGGAATGGCCGGGTCGCGGGGCATGACACCGGTGGCAATCACCACCTCGTCGTATCCCGCCAGATCGGCGGCAGCCGGCGCAGTATCCAGCCGCAGATCGACGCCCGCCCCCTCAATGGCCCGGGCGAACCACTCGACCAGCCCATGAAACTCTTCCTTCCCCGGTACCTGCCGGGCCAGGTTCAACTGGCCCCCGACGACGCCCGCCTTCTCATACAGCGTTACCGCATGCCCCCGCCCCGCCGCCACCATCGCGCACATCATGCCGCCCGCACCCGCCCCCACCACGGCAATGCGCCGGGGCGCGTGGGCGGGGTCATAGACCAGTTCCGTCTCATGGCAGGCCCGCGGGTTGACCAGACAGCTTGAAAGCTTGCCGCTGAACGTATGGTCCAGACAGGCCTGATTGCAGGCGATGCAAGGGGCGATATCCCGCGCCCTGCCACTGCGCGCCTTGGCCACGAAATCGGCATCCGCCAGGAACGGCCGCGCCATCGACACCATATCCGCCTCGCCCCGGGCAAGGATACCCTCGGCCACCCCCGGCGTGTTGATCCGGTTTGACGTGATGACCGGGATCGTCACCTCGGGCCGCAACCGTGCCGTCAGCCATGTGAACGCCGCGCGCGGCACCGACGTCGCAATTGTCGGCACCCGCGCCTCGTGCCAGCCGATACCGGTGTTCAGCATCGTGGCCCCCGCCGCCTCAACCGCGCGGGCCAGCAGCACCACCTCGGGCCAGGTTGACCCATCGGGGATCAGGTCGATCAGGCTGATCCGGTAGATCAGGATGAACCCCGGGCCAGTCGCGGCCCTAACCCGGCGCACCACCTCGACCGGCAAGCGCATCCGGTTGGCATAATCCCCGCCCCAGCCATCGGTCCGCTTGTTGGTGTGGCGCACCAGGAACTGGTTCAGGAAATACCCCTCCGACCCCATCACCTCGACCCCGTCATAGCCCGCCTCCTGCGCGCGGGCGGCAGCGGTTGCGATGTCACCGATCTGCTTTTCGATCCCCGCCTCGTCCAGTTCGCGCGGCGCAAACGGACTGATCGGGGATTTGAGCGCCGAGGCCGACACGCACTCCTTGCCATAGGCATAACGCCCCGCATGCAGGATCTGCATCGCGATCCGCCCACCCGCGTCATGCACCCGGTCAGTCACCACCCGGTGATTGGCAATGTCGCGGTCCGAAAACAGCCCCGCCGCCCCCGGAAACACCCCACCCTCACGGTTCGGCGCCATCCCCCCCGTCACCATCAGCGCGACACCCCCCCGCGCCCGGGCGGCATAGAACTCGGCCACCCGGTTCCAGTCGCCGGTTTCCTCCAGCCCCGTATGCATCGACCCCATCAACACCCGGTTCGGCAGGGTCACAGGGCCAAGCGCCAGCGGCGTGAATAGATGCGGATAGTCCATTGGTCGGCTCCCCTCGCCCTGCGGGCGAAACATGCGTTGCGCGATGCCACCCTGTCACGGCAAACGCGGCGTCATCCTTTGCCCTTTTTCTGTCCGGAAATATCCTCGGGGGGTCCGGGGGGCAGACAGCCCCCC